>SCRO01000022.1 GCA_004298505.1 Rhodanobacter sp. | reverse complement strand
AGTGAAGCTCGACCCCGGACGTGCGCAAAAGCGCTTGTCGCACTGGCGCGCCGTGGCGGCCAGCGCGTGTGAGCAATGTGGCCGGGCTCGCGTGCCCGAGATCCAGCCGGCGACGGCCCTGCCGGCATGGCTGGATATGCTGCCCGACGCTGGAGCCCTGCGCCTGGCGCTGCTGCCTGAAGCCACCCTGGTGTGTCGCGAGTTGCAGTTTGCCAAGGCGGGTGGGGTGTTGGTCGTGGGACCCGAGGGCGGCCTTGGCGAGCGCGACATCGCGGCCTTGCAGGCTTCCGGTTTCGCAGGGCTGCGACTGGGCCCACGCGTGCTGCGCACAGAAACCGCCGGCATGGCGGCCCTCGCTTCGTTGCAAGCGTTGCATGGCGACGTTTAGGGATGTTGCAAAAGCCCGGCCAACGCCGATCACGCCTGGGGGCGTGCCTCAGTGCTCTCGAGCAGGTCGAGCAAAGTCGCCTCGATCCATTCCAGATCGGGAATCATCGCGATGTCATCGCGCACCAGCACATGGGCGCGCACGCCCGCGGGCAACTCCTTGCCGTCGTGGGTGGGGATGATCAATTCCGCATTCAGCGTGGTGAGGCGCGGAAAACCCTGGGTCAGCACCGCGATGAATGGCAACCTCGGGTCGCCGCCCAGCGCCTTGAGTACGGCCACGCGCACGGTCAGCTCGATATCGGCCTCGATGCTCCCGGCCAATCGCGTAAACGACACCAGTGGCACACGCCAGCCACGCCAGGCGATACGACCGAGCAGCCATGGCGGCGCGCCCGCAACCGGCGCGGGCGTGCTTAGCGTGATCACCTCGGCGATCGTGGCATTGGGCAGCAACAGACGCAGGTCGCCGACCGGCACCAGCACGCAGCGAATTTCACGCGGCAACGGATCACTCATGGAAACACCTCGATCAGGTGCGCCGCCAGCTCGGACGACGTACCGGAATAACTGACCAGCCGTTCGGCAAATATTCCGCTGACCATGTCAGCGAAATGTTCCCCGGACGACAACTCTACCCAGACCTGGCCACCGCGATCATGGATCGCCTGCGCGCCAGCGACTGCATCGTTGCCGCGCCCGGCAAACACGATCGCCAGCGCATCGCGGCCAAACGCCTTCGCGGCCATGCTCAGGTTGGCGTCGATCGACCGCTCCGACGCGCCATCCGCACCATCGCCGTGCAGTTCGATGTTGCCGTCACGACGCAGGCGCACCTGCTGGCCAGCCGGCACCATCAGCACCTCGCCAAAGGCTGCATGACGCGCGCCATCGGCCAGTCGCACCGGCAGCGCGCAGTGCCCGGCAAATCTTTCGCACAGCGCCGCGTCGGAATGACCACCCAGGTGCTGGGCGAGCAGGAAGGTCAGCCGCGTGGTCGCCGGCAATGCCGCCAGAAAGTCGCAGACTGAATCGACACCGTCGACGGCGGCACCCAGCAGCACGATCCGGCTCAGGGCCGAGCCACGATCATCGAGAATCATCTCGTGATCCTGCACACAGGCCTGCGGCGCAACTGCTTCTTCGAGCGAGACCAGTTCCAGACTCATGGTGGGCTCGAGGTCGGGCGATACGGCCTCGACATCCGGCGCGAGGAATTCCGCCGCGCTGAGCTTGCTGCTGCCGAACGCGGCCGGGTCCGGTTTGTCGACAGGTTCCACCGGTGCGTCCTCGTCGACAAGCGCCCAACCCTCGGGCGCACGCAGCGGGGTCGGCGGCAACGCGGGAATCGGTTCGGCCGCATCCGACGGCGCGGTGGCAAGCCCGGATTCCTTCAAGGCCGCAAGCTGGAGCTGGTCGGGGTCAAACGTCGGCACAGTCGCGCCGGTAGCGACGGGATCATCCTGATTCGTGGTGGCGTCGGCCGGAGGGGACTGTTCGGCTGTCAACTCACCGAAATTGCCGTCGTGCAGCGGCGGCGGCTCTTCCTCGCCCGTGAAACGCAGCCCCGAGCCGGAGCTTTCCACCTCCTCTTCGTCCGGCAGATCACCGCCAGCCAGCAACGCCTCCAGTTCCGCGGCCAGATCTTCCGATTCGACGTGCGCTCCGGCATGCTCCGCATCAGCGCTGGCATCGTGCATGGCGAAGCCGCTGGCCGCTTCGGTCGTCGACTCGGCCGGCGGTTCGATTGCCGGCGAAGCTTCGATCTGCGCTTCAGCTTCCGGCTCCGGCACGGCTTCCATCTCCGGCGCGGGCAATTGTTCGCCCGGCGCCGCAGTCTCTGCCGGCGCCGAGGCCTGCATCTCCCGCTCGCCCATCGCCCGACTTTCGCTCGTGCCGGTCGATGTCGGGGCGGATACGGGCGACGTCACCAGCGCCGGCATGGGGACTTCGCGCGCATGCTCCGGTCGCGGTGGATCGATGTCCCCGGTCGCCAGCACTTTTACCGCCAGGTGACGTGCCCAGCGTGCGCGATCCCAGCCGACCAGGGCACGACTGGCCTGGGCATCGTTGAACACTACCCGCGGCCGATCACTGTCGAGTAGTTCATACCACCGGTCGAGCGCATCGTCCATACCTTCGTCCAGGTTGACTACCACCACATCGGCACCCACCCGCTGCAGCAGTTCGCGACTTGCCCCGGACACTTCGCCTTCGTGGACAATCCGCGCACCACGCTCACGCAATGCGTCGCGCAAATGCCCGCCAAGTTCGGTGTCGTCGAACAGCAACGCGACCGCTGGGAGTGTGTCAGTCATGCATCGGCTCCATGGCATGCTGCTCAAGCACTTCGCCGATCTGCACCAGCAACTCGGTCTCCTGGTAGGGTTTGCCGAGATAGCGATCCACGCCGATGTCGAGCGCGCGCTGGCGATGCTTGTCTCCGGTGCGCGAGGTGATCATGATGATCGGCACATCGCGCAGGCGTGGGTCGGCCTTCATGTGGGTAGCCAATTCGTAGCCGTCCATGCGCGGCATCTCAATGTCGAGCAGCATCAAGTCCGGCACGCGTTCATGCAGCTTCTCCAGCGCATCGACACCGTCCTTGGCGGTGCTAACTTCGTATTCGTTACGCTCCAGCACGCGGCTGGTGACTTTGCGCATGGTGATCGAGTCGTCCACCACCATCACCATCGGCCGCACCGACACCTTCTCGATGACGGGTGCCTGTACCGCGCTGAGGCCCTCCGCCAGGCGCTGCTCGCGACGGATCATGCCATGGCGAACCAGCGGCGCGAGATCCAGAATGATCAGCACCGAGCCGTCGCCCATGATCGTGGCGCCGAGCAGGCCAGGCACTGAACTGATCTGCGGGCCCACCGACTTGACCACGATCTCGCGCGAGCCGAGCACCGCGTCGATGCGAATGGCTGCACGCAGGTCGCCGGCGCGGGTCAGCAGCAACGGCTGTTGCTCATCCTCGGTGGGCAGACCAGGCGGCAAGCCGAGCAATTCGGCCAGGTCGTGGATGCCGAAATCCTCGTTGCCGTAAAGGAATGAGGGCTCGTCCTCGACCAGCAACGCCGCCAGCTCGCCCGGATCGACTCGCGCCACGCCCTGCACCGAGGTCATCGGGATCGCGAAGGTCGCTTCGCCGATGCGCACCAGGATCGCCTGGGTTACCGCAAGAGTGAACGGCAGACGCAGCACAAAGGTGGTGCCCTGGCCTTCTTCCGACTCGATCGACAGCGTACCGCCGAGCTGCTTGATCTCGTTCGCCACCACATCCATACCGACTCCGCGACCGGCCAGTTGGGTCACCTTGCCGGCCGTGGAGAAGCCCGGTTGCGTGATTAGCGACAGCAACTGATTGGCGGTCGGCTTGGTCTCGGCGCGCAGCAGACCACGCTCGACGCCGCGCTTGCGGATTGCCTCGCGGTTGAGGCCGCGACCGTCGTCGCTGACCCGGATGACCACCTCGGTCGCTTCGCGCGCGACCTTGATGTGCACCGCACCCTCGGCCGGTTTGCCGGCCTTGCGGCGTTCTGCCGCACTCTCGATGCCATGCACGATCGCATTGCGCAGCATGTGCTCGAACGGCGCCTTGATGCGATCGAGCAGGTTGCGGTCCATTTCACCGTGTGCACCGTCGACATAGAGCTGCGCGTGCTTGCCCTGCTCCTGGGCGGCCTGGCGCAGGGTACGACGCAGATTCGGCACCATCGTGTCGAACGGCAGCATGCGCGTGCGCAGCAAGCCGTCCTGCAGCTCGGTACTGACGCGCGATTGCTGGATCAGCAACGTCTCGGCCTGACGGGTCAGCTCGTCCAGCATGTTCTGGATCGACACCAGATCGGATACCGACTCGGCCAGCGCACGCGAGTACTGCTGCAATTGCGAATAGCGATCGAGCTCGAGCGGATCGAATACCGTCAGCCCCGCCTCGCGGTGCTCACGCTGGAAGCGCGCGATGATCTGCGCCTCGGTCTCGATTTCAAGCATGCGCAACTGGCTGCGCAGGCGCGCCACGGTCTGTTCCAGCTCGACCAGGTTGAAGCGATAACCGGCTACCTGCTGCTCCAGTCGCGAACGGTAGATGGCCACTTCGCCGGCGTGGTTGACCAGGCTGTCGAGCAGGTCGGCGCGAACGCGGACCTGCTCCTGCGGTGCATGGACTTCCTGCTCCACTTCCGGCAGCAGTGCGGGCAGATCATGCGTAACGGTGGTGACTGGCGGCACTGGACGCGGGACCTCCTCGAGAGCAGCCGGAGTCGCGCTGGTGACCGGCTCGCTGTCCTCGCCCAGAGCCGTTTCGCCGGCCACGCCCAGCAGCCGGTCGATCATCGCCTGCGGATATTCCGGCATCTGGCCTTGCGCCACCCGCTGCACCAACGCGAGCAGCTGGTCGAAGCTTGCCTCCATCATCTCGATCAACGCGCCGGTTCTGCCGGCATCGCGAATCGGTTTTTCAAGCACGGTTTCGATCGCATGGGCCAGATCACCCAGCGGCATCAGGCCGGCGATCCTCGCGCCGCCCTTGAGCGTATGCAAGTCGCGCTGCAATTCAGCCACGCATGACAGTTCGCCAGGCTCGGCGTGCCATTGCGCAAGTACGCCATCGGCGTGGTCGAGGATCTCGCGCGCCTCGTCGACGAAGACTTCCAGTAGATCCGCGTCGATATCGCCGCCCTCTGCCTGTACGGACTCGCCCGGCGCGGCTGAAGCGGCCATCGCCTCGATGTCGTCGCTGTGCTCCTCGTCCCGAATTGGCTCATCGTGCGCGTCGTCATACCCGGGCGACTCGAACACCCCACGCGCCACCTGCGATTGCGGATACTCATCCCGCATCGCGACGACTTGTGCGGTCAGGGCGTCGGCGTCGGGCAGCCGCGGCAGCGCCGCATCGAACTGGCGCATGACCTGATCGACCATGTCGACCGACTGACCAAGCAGATGCACACCTGACGCCGAGAGTGACTGGGCGCAAGCACGCAGACGCTTGAACAAGCCCTCAAGAGGAGACAGCAACTGGGTCAGCAGCGGGATATCGACCATCGCGATCGCGCCATGCAAGGTATGCACCGCGCGCAACAATTCCTCGCTGATCGGCAGTTCGCTGTCGCAGCGCTGGATCGCGGCACGAATCGTCTGCAGGTACTGCGCCACTTCGCTGCGCAGGATCTCAAGCAGTACCGCATCCACCGGTGGCAGCACCGGCATGGCGCTCCCTGCTTCATGCATCTCCGGCGCGGGCGTCGCGGCTACGGCCATCGCCTCGGTGAGACCAGCCTGCGGCGCCGCCTCTGCTTCGACACTGGCGCGCGGCACACGCCGGATGACGGTGCGTGTGACCGTCTGCGTGGTACGAGGTACCTGGTCTTCCAGACGCGCCGGATGACCCGCCGCGAGTTGCCCGGCGGTGTGCATGATCGCGCCGAGCGGTGCGTCAGGAACAGCCTGGTGCTCGAGCGCAGCCAGCAGCTGCGGCAGCGCATCAATGGCATGGCGCATCAGGTCCTGCACGTTCTGATCCGGCTCGATCGTGTTGTCGAGCACGCGATTCAGCATGTCCTCGACTTTCCATGCGAACTCGCCAAGCACGTCGGCGCCCACCAGACGACCGGACCCCTTCAACGTGTGGAACGAGCGGCGGATGCCAGCCAACGCGGAGGTCTGCGTCGGATCGGCCAGCCAGGCCTTTTCTGCATTCACGAGGTTGTCGATTTCCTCCTGCATTTCTTCCAGGAAGATCTCGCGAATATCATCGTCGATGCCCTCGGCATCCGCATTGAAGCGGGTATTCGCGGCGAGCGCATCGCGAACGGGTACCTGCTCGGCAACCTCTTCCTCGACCTCGATCCAGTCCTCGTCCGGATGCGAGGCCGTAGTTTCCTCGGCAGCGGCCGGGCCGGTCGATTCGGTCTCGGCAAGGCGTAGCCCGCCCAGAGCATGCGGATGTTCGTTGGAGGGCTGCGACTCGCCGATGAACTGCTTGCCCAGATCCGCGCCGGGCACCGGGCTGACCGACTCGGTCAGCCCGGGATGCTGGTCGTGCTCCATGCCGGCGTCGGCTTGCTTCGGACTGGGCGCCGGTGGCGCCAAGGTTTCCGCGGCGACGCGCACAGCTGGCAGCGGCCAGTAGCCCAGTTGGCCAAGGCTGTGCTCGGCCACGTCCAAGATGTGCTCCAGGCCACCACGGTGCTCGCGCGCCGCCTCGAGGTAGTACTCCAACGCAGCCAGCGCATCGGCCAGGTGATCCATCTGCGCACCGCTGGGCACACGACGATCCTGCAACAATTCATTGTCGATGAAACGGCCCACGCCGTGGGCGAGTTCGGCCGGGCACGGCAACGACAGCATGCGCATGGCGCCGGCCACTTCGTCCATCAGCAGGGGGGCGCCGGCGAGACGCTCGCGCTCCCAGCCGGATTCCACGAAGGCCACGATGGCGTCCTTCACGCCGCCGGTATTGGCGATCGCCTCCTGCATCAAGGCGGACACGACGCCCAACGCTTCGCTGCGCGGCAGGCCTTGCACGGCCTCGCTGTCTGGCGCCTCGTCTTGCGAACCCAGGCTTTCGATGTGGTCGTCCAGCGAGGCCTCGACATAGAGCAACGCACCTGCCACGTCAAGCAGCGCTTCCTCGTCGGCAGGGCGCAGGCGGTTGGCGATCTCGTCGAGCACACGACGCTGTTCGGTAACTACCCGGCGCGGCACGGCCAGCGCCAGCATGCCCAGGGTGTCGCCCACCCGCTCGAGTACGTCGCCCTGTGCGGCCAGCTGGGCCGGATCACCGTCTTGCTGGCGCAGGAACAGATCCAGCGCCTCCTTGACGCGCAACAAGTCGTCTTTCAGCGCCCGCGACACCGAGTCGAGCAAGGCGCGGTTGTGCCCGGCCATCGAGCCGCGCGCGTGCTCCAGCTCGCCGGCATCAGGTACCAGGTCGTCGAGCCCGTATGTGATGCACAATTGCTCCATCTGCGGGCTGCGCTGCCTGGCCTGCGCCACGATGTAGAGCAGCTTGCAGGCAACCTCGTCGGCATCGCCCGCACGCAGACTGTTTTCGCCATGTTCGATCAGCAGGCGGATGTTGCGGTCGACCTTGCCGATCAACTGACGCACTTCGGTAGCATGGCCCTTGAGCATGCCGTGCTCGAGACCTTCCAGCACACCGGCGGCAATCCACCATAGACGGCGACCGTGCACGTGGTAGCAGCGCGCGGTGATCGCCAGCAAGGTCTTGCGCATGCCGGCGAGCTGCTGGGCGGTGTCCTGCCCGCGGAACCAGGCCAGCAACTGCTGCTGGAAGCGCAGGCGCAAGTCCGGCAGCTCGGCCCGATGGGAAGCGGCGTACGCCTCGCTCATCGCGGCAGGTGCCTGTTCGGGCAGGAACGCGTCCAGGTTGGGATGGAACATCGCCGAATCGGGTAGCGGCTCTTCCCCGCGCGTGGCGCGCAGGTCGTTCAACAGCGGCAGCAGCACCACGGGCACATCGCGATGGCCGCTGGACAACCGTTCGAGGTAATCCGGCAATTGCATCAGTCCGCGCATCAGGACGGCGTAGGCTTCCTCGCGCTGGACGACCGTGTCGTCCAGCAAGGCGTCAATCAGGGTTTCCATTTCCGCGGTGACCATCGCCGCGCCATACAGCTCGACCATCTTCAGCGTGCCGTGCACCTGATGCAGATGATCCGCGCAGGTGCGCATGAAATCGTGCCTGGCCGGATTGTCGACGTAGGACTCCAGTGCCTCGCGGGCGATCGACAACGTGTCGTCGAGCTCCGGCTTGACCCACTGCAGCGTGGTGAAATCGATGTGGTCTTGAAGTCTCATGCGCCTCTCTCAGCGGTCGCGCCATGCAGGCATGGCAAAACCAGCGAGACTGCCCCCCTGTCTTGTGCTTGTGTTCATCCGGCTGGCATCCACCCCGACCGATGTCATCCCGGCAGCTTGAAATGCGCTACCGAGCGCCGCAGATCGCTCGCCAGTTGCGCCAGCGTACCGATCGAGTCGGCGGTCTGGCTGGCGCCCTGCGAGGTCTGCGAGGTGATTTCCTGAATGGCGTTCATCGAATGCGAAACATCCGTCGCTGCCGCAGACTGCTCGCGTGCGGCAGTGGAGATGTTCTGAATCAGTGCCGACAGATCGTGCGAAACCCGCTCAATGTCGCCCAGGGCACTGCCGGCATCCTCGGCCAGGCGCGCACCGGCAACCACCTCGGCGGTGGTCTGCTCCATCGAGTTCACCGCTTCGTTGGTATCAGACTGAATCGTCTGTACCAGCGTCTCGATACGCTTGGTGGCGCTGGTGGAACGTTCCGCCAGTCGCTGCACTTCGTCCGCCACCACCGCGAAGCCGCGGCCCGCCTCACCCGCCGACGCGGCCTGGATCGCTGCGTTCAAGGCGAGGATGTTGGTCTGCTCGGCGATGTCGTTGATCAGTTCCACGATCGAGCCGATCTCCTGCGAGGATTCGCCCAGTCGCTTGATGCGCTTGGAGGTCTCCTGGATCTGGTCGCGGATCGAGTCCATGCCGGAGATCGTTTCGCGCACCACTTCGGCGCCACGCGAGGCGATCTTCACCGAGCGCTCGGCCACGTCGGCCGACTCGGCGGAATCCTTCGACACCACGTCCATCGAGCTCACGATCTGGTTGATCGCGGAGGTCGCCGAACTGATCTGCTGCGCCTGCTGCTCGGCGGCGTCAGCCAGATGTCGTGCCGTGGTCTGGGTCTCCTGCGCCGAGGAAGAGACCTGTTCGGAGGTCTCGTTGATGGTGGTTACCAGCGAGCGCAACTCGTCGATGGCGTAGTTCACCGAGTCGGCAATGGCGCCGGTGATGTCCTCTGAAACCGTGGTCTTCACGGTGAGGTCGCCCTCGGCGAGCGAGCCCATCTCGTCCAGCAGACGCATGATCGCCTCCTGGTTGCGCTGGTTCAGCTCGGCACTGCTGGCGAAGCGGCGGCGCTGATCGCCGACCAGGGCGATGACCAGCAGCAGCGCGAAGGCCACCGCAGCAATGGCGCCGAACAGGCCCCACCAGACATTCGGGAACAACCGGCGCAGTGGCAGCCTGCCGATCTGGTCGGACAGGTCGTTCGCGCGCAGCAGCACCGTCTGCGAATCCAGTGAAGCCTTGTTGCCTGCCTGTTTTACATCGGCAATATTGCCGGCCGCAGCGACCAGCTTGGCGAGGGGGGCCGCCAGCTTCGCCCAGTTCCCGCCCATGTCGGTGAGGATCTTGCGTGCATTCGCATCGCCGATCGGCTTGACGCCACTATCGGGATTGCTTTCGACAAGTCCCTTCAGCACGCTGCCATAGAGCTGCGCATCGCGCGACAGGCCGTCGGCGGCCGACTGCGCGTTGTCGCCACCCTGCAGCACCTCCTGCACGCGGCGGATGATTCGGTCAGCCGAGAGCATCTGGCGCGAGGTGCCGAGCATCTGCTCGGAACTGCCATTGCGCTGCTGCAGGATGTTGACCACCTGTTCCATACTCGAGTTGAGCAAGGGCATCTGCTGCGACAGCGTCGCGGCGCGCTGCCCGGAATCGAGCACCACGGCCTTGTTCGACAGGATCTTGCCGATATCCGCATCCAGTTGGGTCCATGCAGCATCAAGTGCGCTCACGGCGCGCCCCGCCGGCGTGGCATTGTTGTCCGCGTAGGACTTCATGCCGCTGGCAGGGTCGCCCTTGTTCAGTCGCTGTACGGCCGAATCGATGGCATTGCGGGTGCCTTCGAGCTCCTTGAAGGCGTCGACGTTGCCGTCAGCGGACTCCAGCGCGAATTTCGCCGTCTGCTGCGACAGCACCTGGATTTGCGTGGTCAGCGTGATCGCCTGGCGATCCTCGCCGTTCTTCTGGTTGAGCATGAAGAAATCGAGTGCCGCAAAGCCAATCGCGATCAGCAGCAGAACAATAAGTGCGGTATATCCGCGTTCCCGGCTGACGCCCGCTGTAGTGCTCATGTTCACCTCATCGGTCTAACGGATATATGTCGCCAATGTAGCGCCGGTGCCGCATCGCCCTGGACGGGGACTGAGCAGAACTGCCTTCTACCCTCCGACCCGCCACCGGCGCCGGCCTCCCTGCTGACTGGAGTCACCCTGCCATCAGGCCGCGGCCTGACGAAAATCCGGGGCACGCACCAGCCGGCTCATGCTGAAAATTGCCAATTGCTGATCACCTACGCGACTGTCCGCGAAACGGGTCAGTCGCGGGTCGTCCTCTTCGTGTGCGTACTGTCGCTGTTCCTCATCCACCGTGCGCTGGCCAAACACCTCAGCCACCAGCAGCGCCACGTTGCCGCTGCCCTGGCGCACCACCAACAAACGGCTGCGATCGGATTGCTGCGTGCGCTCACCAAACAGGAAGCGCGCAAGATCGACGACCGGCACCAGATTGCCGCGTACATTGGCCACGCCAAGCAGCCACGCCTGAGTTCTGGGCACCGGCGTGAGCACCGGCACGGCCAGCAGCTCGTTGATCTCGTCGATACCGCTTACCAGCGCCCGCGAACCGACCCGGAAACCGATGCCGCGCCACAACCCGGGTGCCTCGAACCTCTCCTGCGTGGCGGAGGCGTGTGCCAGTGACAGCCGCTCGTAGCGGGCAAGGATCTCGAACGGGGTACGGTTGACCGGCTGGTTCATGTTCCACTCGACAGCAAATCGTTGATGCAGGCGAGCAGTTCCTTCGCGTTCACCGGCTTGGTGATGAACGCGCGAGCGCCTTGACGCATGCCCCATACCCGATCGGTTTCCATCGACTTGCTGGTGATCATCACCACCGGCACATCCTTCGTTTCAGGGTCGCGCGTGAGCGTGCGGGTGGCCTGAAAACCATTCATCCCCGGCATGATCACGTCCATGATGACCAGGTCGGGACGATCGGCGCGTACCCGCTCGATGCCTTCCTCGGCAGAGCTCGCGGCAGAGACCTGATGCCCGGCCCGCTCCAGCAGCGTGCTGAACACGCGCACGTCGGTCGGTGAATCGTCGATGATGAGTATGTTTGCCACAGTCCCCCCAAGAATCTGCAGTCAGTGGCTCGCGGCCATGCTGACATGGCGATGGATCGCGCCGAGCAGCTCGTCGCGCGTGAATGGTTTGGTGAGGTATTGCTCGGCGCCCACGAGGCGACCGCGCGCCTTGTCGAACAAGCCGTCCTTCGAGCTGAGCATGATCACCGGCGTGGCACGGAACTCCGGGTTGTTCTTGATCAACGCGCAGGTCTGGTAGCCGTCAAGTCGCGGCATCATGATGTCGACGAAGATGATCGCCGGCTTCTGGTCGGAGATCATGGCCAGGGCCTCGAAGCCATCGATCGCGGTCAATACCTCGCAGCCCTCTTTCTTCAGCAGGGTCTCTGCGGTACGACGAATGGTCTTGGAGTCGTCGATCACCAAGACCTTCAGGCCCGCCAAACCACTAGCACTCACGTTCAAATTCACTCAACTCCCCCCTGCGGCCCGCCGCGAGCTCAGGACAAGTACCATGGCAAGCAACTGTCGTGCCGGATGGTGCACATGTGGAAATTCCGTTGCCGAACCGGCCGAAACCCGCTTGGTGGCGGCATCTGCGAAGCTTTGCTGTTTACTGCCTGCCCGGCGAAACTGTCAAGCGATAATGCTCGCGGTGCCCCGCGGTCGCACAAGTTGACGCATATTGGCACCATCGTGTCGATAGCAGCACAATCGGACGCCGCCAACGCACGGGCAAACCACCGAACTGTCGATCCGCCGTTAGTATAGCGGTCTGTCGTCTTGAACCTGCCGGCGCCAGCGCACCAACCCGGCAAGCCACGGAGAACCCGCAATGACCCTCTCGGTCGCCGTACTGATGGACCCTATCGGTGCGATAAAAGTGGCAAAGGACACCAGCCTGGCCATGTTGCTCGAAGCCGGGCGACGTGGCCACGTGCTGCACTATTTTGAACAAGGCGACCTGGCGCTGCGCGATGGCGTGCCGTGGGCGCGGATCACCCCGCTGAGCGTGCGCGACGATCCGCATCACTGGCACACGCTGGGCCAGCCGCAGTGGCGCGACCTGCGCGAGATTGACCTGGTGCTGCTGCGCAAGGACCCGCCGGTCGATGCGCAGTTCATCTACGACACGATGGTGCTGGAAGTGGCGCAGCGCGCCGGGGTGACGGTGGTGAACGACCCGCAGGCGCTGCGCGACTGCAACGAGAAGCTGTTCGCGCTGGCGTTCCCGCAGTGCATCGCGCCAACCCTGGTCGCACGCGATCCGGCCGAATTGCGCCGCTTCGCCGCCGAGCATGGCGAAATCGTGCTGAAACCGCTGGATGGCATGGGCGGGCGCGGCATCTTCCGTGTGCGCCATGGCGACAGCAATCTCAACTCGATGCTGGAAACCCTGCTCGGCGGCGACAGTCATGGTGCCGGCCGGCAAATGGCGATTGCACAAAAATATATCCCCGAGATCAGCGCCGGCGACAAACGCATCCTGGTGGTCGAGGGCGAACCGGTACCCTACGCGCTCGCGCGCATCCCGCAAGGCGACGAGTTCCGCGGCAATCTGGCCGCTGGCGGCCGCGGCGAGGGCGTGCCGCTGTCCGAGCGTGATCGCTGGATCGTGGCGCAAGTGGCCCCGGAGCTGCGTCGACGCGGGCTGCTCTTCGTCGGTCTGGACGTGATCGGCGACTATCTGACCGAGATCAACGTCACCTCTGCGACCTGCGTGCGCGAGCTGGACAGCCAGTTCGGGCTCAATATTGCAGGCCAGATGTTCGACGTCATCGAACAACACGCCAGTGGAACCCGTGCTGCGTGAGTGCAACTGTCACCGTCGACACCCGCCCCGACCCGATCGGCGCCACCTTGTTGTTTTCGCTGCTGCTGCACGGCGTGTTGCTGCTGGGCATCACCTTCCATTTCGCCAAACCGACGCCGGACCTGCCGACGCTGGATGTGGCCCTGGTCAACGTCGCCAACGAGGAGGCGCCAGACAAGGCGGACTTCCTGGCCCAGGCCAACAACCGCGGTGGTGGCCAGCGCGATCATGCCGCACGTCCCTCGCAAGTGTTTTCCGGCGCATTGCCGCGCCCCGATCCGGGCATTGCCGCACAGCCGATGGCGGACGCCACGCCGCCGCGCACCGCCACGCCGACGCGGTGGGTCACCACCACCAGCCACAGCGATTTCAGCGTCAGCAGCGATACCACGCAAACGGAGGTCGATCCGCACCGGGCCACGCCGACCGCCGCCGAGCTGCAGCGCCACGAAGCGATCGCCCAGCTGGCTGCCGAATTGCGCCGCAAGAGGGTGAACTACGCCAAACGACCGAAGGTCAAGTACCTCACCGCAAACACGCGCGAATATGCCTATGCCGCCTACATGCGCGGTTGGTCCGACCGGGTCGAACGCGTCGGCAACCTGAACTACCCGGAGCAAGCGCGCCAGCACGGCCTGCACGGCGACGTGCTGCTCACCGTGGTGCTCAACCTCGACGGCAGCATTAAGAGCATCGATGTGATCCGGAGCTCGGGGTACAAGCTCCTGGACGCCGCCGCCGAACGCATCGTGCGTCTGGCCGCGCCGTTTCCGTCGGCTCCCCACGTCGGCGACCATATCGATGAGCTCAACATCACGCGTACCTGGCAGTTCCAGCCCGACAACGTGCTGCAGACGCGCTGAGGCTCGGCGCGCGCCGGCCGCTGCGACTACAATGGCCGCATGGCTGCCATGCAACCCACGACCCTCACCGGGCATTTCCTGATCGCCATGCCAAGCCTGGCCGATCCGCCGTTCTCCCACGGCGTCGCCTTGCTGTGCCAGCATGATGAGGATGGTGCCGTGGGTCTGCTGGTCAACCAGTTGTCGGAATACCGCTTCGGCGACGTGCTGGCGCAGATGAAGCTGGACTGTGCGGACAGTGAACTGATCGACGCGCCGGTGCTGATCGGCGGCCCGGTGCAGCAGGATCGCGGCTTCGTGCTGCACCGCGAGGCCGGCGATTGGGAATCGAGCTATCGCATCAACGGGGATTGGTCGGTGACCACCTCACGCGACATCCTGACGGCGATGGCCGCGGGCGAAGGTCCGCGCCAGGCGATCATGGTGCTCGGCTATGCCGGCTGGGATGCCGGCCAGCTGGAGCAGGAACTGATGGCCAATGCCTGGTTGACCGCCGAGGCTTGCAGTCGGGTGGTGTTCGACACCCCGCTGGAAGATCGCTGGAGTGCCGCCGCCGGCCTGGTCGGGATCGATCCGCGTCAACTGTCCGGCTATGCAGGCCACGCATGAGCTGTGTGCTCGGCTTCGATGTCGGCAGCCGCCTGACCGGTGTGGCCATCGGCAACCGTTTCACCGCCACCGCCCGCGCACTGACGACCGTGCCGGTGCATGCCGATGGGCCCGACTGGGGCCGGCTCGATGCGCTGCGTCAGGAGTGGCAACCCGACACTCTCGTGGTTGGCCTGCCGCTGACGCTCGAAGGCGCTGAACAAGCCGCCAGCCGACGTGCGCGCGACTTCGGCGCGCGCTTGCAGCAACGCTATGACCTGCCCGTGGTCTTCGTCGACGAGCGGCACAGCTCGCAGGAAGCTGCGCAGCGGTTTGCCACCGGGCGTGCCGCCGGACTCAAGCGTCGCCGCGATGCGGCTGGCATCGACGCGGAGGCCGCTGCCGTCATCCTCGAACGCTGGCTGGTCGAGCCAGCAACGCACGCGGACACCGCAAGCCCGCACTGAACACACAACCCCATCTTCTCCAGCGAATTCCCGCCATGAGCCCTCGCCTGCGCCACCTCACCACCCTGGAAAACCTGCCGCGCGAGACCATCGAGCGCCTGCTCGACCGCGCCGAGGCGCTGCGCGATGCCTGCGCCCACGGCACGCGCAAGCTCGACATCCTGGCCGGGCGCACGGTGTTGAACCTGTTCTTCGAACCGTCCACGCGCACGCGCACCTCATTCGAGCTGGCAGCACGGCGACTCGGCGCCGACGTGGTGAACTTCGACATCGGGCTGTCCTCCACCAGCAAGGGCGAGGAGCTCTTCGACACTTTGCACACGCTCGAAGCGATGCACCTGGACGCGATCATCGTGCGCCACAAACAGTCGGGCACGCCGGATGAACTGGTGCGCCACGCGATGAGCGGCGTGTCGGTGATCAACGCCGGCGACGGCAACCGCGCGCACCCCACCCAGGGCCTGCTCGACGCGCTGACGATCCGCCAGCATCGGCCCGATTTCGAAAACCTGAAGGTGGTGATCTGCGGCGATATCAGTCACTCGCGGGTGGCCCGCTCGGACATCAATGCGTTTGCGGCGCTGGGTATCAAGGAAATCCGCCTGTGCGCACCGGCCGAACTGATGCCGGGCATGGGCGAGGTCCCGCAGGGCCAGCGCTATCACGACTTCGACGAAGCCATCGAAGGAGCCGACGCGGTGCTGATGTTGCGCCTGCAGAAGGAACGCATGGCCGCGATCGAGCTGCCGGACGAAGCCGCCTATTTTGCCCATTACGGATTGGACCGGCGGCGCCTGGCCCGAGCCGCCCGGGGTTGCCTGGTGATGCACCCCGGACCGATCAACCGCGGTATCGAGATCGCCTCGGACGTCGCCGATGGTGCCCAGTCGCGCATCCTCGAACAAGTCGGCAACGGTGTCTTCGTGCGCATGGCCGTACTGGACGAGGTGCTTGCACGCTGAGGCGCGCTGCACGCCAGCCGCGTCAGCACCGAACACCAGCCCATCGGCCTCGGCAGCGCCCCGACCAAGCGGGCATAATGCGTCCTGAAACATTCACCACGCTGGGGATCATCATGCGATCGACTACGCGCTATCTCGCGATGGGCCTGGCCAGCGTCATGCTGGCCGCCTGCTCGCACAAGGACAAGGATGCACCGCTGGCGTTCGTGCCGGCCGACACGCCTTATGTCGTAGCCAACCTGGATGTGCTGGACGACAGTACGCGCAAGGCCCTGCTGGCCCAGGCCGACGCCCAGTTGCCGTCGCAGCTGGCGCAGATAGACGCCGCCGCCGACCGCCTGGCGACCAAGGATCCCGATGCGGCACGCCTGCTCCGCGCGCTGCGCGCCGAATTCAACGGCAAGACGGTGGAAGGCTTCGCCCAGTCCGCCGGACTGGATCTGAAGGGCTACTCCGCGTTCTACGGCCTGGGCATGGCGCCGGTGCTGCGCTTCCAGCTGAGCGATCCGGCTGCCTTCGAGGCTTTCATCGGCCGGCTCGAAACCGCTTATGGCAAGAAGCTCGACGTTGCCAGCGCGGGCAAACAGAGCTATCGCAAATACGTATCCGCCGAATCGGGCGCCGAGCTGATCCTGGCCACGGTCGCCAAGCAGGCTGTCGTGGCGCTGCTTCCGGCCAACCCGTCGCCGGCCGTGCTGCGTGAAGCGCTCGGCCTGGACCGGCCGCAGAAAAGCATGCAGGACGATGGCCGTCTGGCCGTTCTGGCCAAGACCAAGGGCTACAAGAAGTGGCTGGTCGGCGAGCTGAACCTGACCCGTGCCTTGCCGTTGGTGTTCAGCGGCAAGGATGCGCTGATCGGCGCGATCATGCAGGCGCACGCCGAGGCGGAATCGGCCAAGACCGGCGAGCCGGTGGCCAACCAGCTGCAGACCTCGCCGGCCTGCAGCACCGATGCCGCGCGCATCGCGGCGCGAGTTCCGACGATCAGCTTCGGTTACACCCGGCTTGATGCCAGGCACCAGGACGGCCGGATGGACATCGCCCTGGCGGACGACATCAGCAAGGCCTTCGCCGGGCTTAAGGTCGATCTCCCCGGTCTGGGCAACACCGGCAAGGCGCCGTTCGACCTGAGCGTGGCCCTGCCGGTTTCCAATCTGCGCACGTTCTGGCTGGCGCAGGCCGATGCGGTGACGGCCAAGCCGTTCAGCTGCCCCGCGCTGAGCGACCTCAACGACAGCTTCACCAAGCTCGGCCCGGCCATGCAGAAAGCCGCAATCCCGCCGTTCGGCGACCTGCTCGGTGTGCGCATCGCGCTGGATTCGCTGGCGCCAAACGCCAATTCCAGCCTGCCGACCTTCAGTGGCCGACTGGTGCTGGCCACCAGCAACCCAGCCGGTCTACTTGCCATGGGCCAGATGATGGTGCCTGCGCTGGCCCAGCTGAAACCGTCCAGTAACGGCAAACCGGTGGCATTGCCACCCCAGATGGCCGCCATGCTGGGTCAGCCCGCATGGGTGGCGATGGGTGACAAGGCGCTTGCGCTGGGCGTGGGCAACGGCGAAGAGGCCAAGCTTGCCGACATGTTGAAGGAGCCCGGCGGCAGTGCTGGGCAGATGACCCGGATGCACCTGAACGGGGCGATGTACCTGTCCTGGGTGCAGCTGATGCAGGACAAGGTCGACACCTTCACCGCCGCGGCGAGCGCCATGGGCAAGAGCGAGGATTCGGCAAATGACGAGACCAACGACGCTGCCGCACGCTCGAAGGCCCAATTCGCTGCCATGAAGCTGCAGGCCGAGCGCATCGACAGCATCGATGCAGAAATGCACGTCGATAGCCACGGCATGGTAATCACCAGTCAAACCGTGCTGAAGTAACCGGGCAACCGGAAAGCCACCAACGATCCGGGGCGCCCCGGCACCCCGGATTTTTTATGTGGAGGCAATCAAGCTCAACGATTGAGCAGGTTGCTGCCGCCGAAGTTCTGGTCGTCGGAGGATTCCTCCAGTTCCACCCCGTCCAGACCCTGTGACAAGGTGTGCGCATCGCCACCCTGGGCCAGCTTGATGCGCAGGCGTACCTCGTTGGAGCTGTCGGCGTAGCGCAAGGCATCCTCATAGTTGATCTCGCCGGCGTGATAGAGCTCGACCAGCGCCTGGTCAAAAGTCTTCATGCCGAGCAGGGTGGATTCCTTCATCAGCTCCTTCAGCTTGTGGATCTCGCCCTGGCGGATGTAGTCCTGCGCCAGCGGCGTGCCTAGCAGCACTTCCACCGCCACCCGGCGCGCCTTGCCGTCCGGGGTCGGAATCAGCATCTGCGCCACGATGCCCTTCAGGTTCAGCGACAACTCCATCAGCAACTGCTGGCGGCGGTCTTCCGGGAAGAAGTGCAAGATGCGATCCATCGCCTGGTTCGCGTTGTTGGCGTGCAGGGTACACAGCACCAGATGGCCGGTTTCGGCGAACGTGATGGCGTGGTCCATGCCCTCGCGGGTGCGCACTTCGCCGATCATGATCACGTCCGGCGCCTGGCGCAGGGTGTTCTTCAGCGCATTTTCCCAGCTGTCGGTATCGATGCCGACCTCACGCTGGGTGATGATG
>SCRO01000001.1 GCA_004298505.1 Rhodanobacter sp. | reverse complement strand
GCGGGATGCGCGAAGTGAATGGTGTCTACACGCAGGCGTTCAACCGGCGTCATGACCGGGTTGGCCATGTGCTGCAGGGTCGCTACAAGGCGATCCTGGTCGACAAGGATAGCTACCTGCCGGAGCTGGCGCGCTACATCGTGCTCAATCCGGTGCGGGCGCGGTTGTGCGAGACGGCCGGCGACTGGCCATGGAGCAGCCATCGGGCGGTGATGGGGGGTGGTGGCGCCGGATGCACTGGCGGTCGCCGAGACGTTGGCCCTGTTTTCGGCGGATCGAGGGGTGGCGCGGCGATCATTCGCGCGCTTTGTGGCAGACGGTGCCGAGGTCTCGTTGCCAGAGAGCAAACAGCAGCTGTTCCTTGGCGATGACAAGCATGGTGTGCAAGCTCTACCGGAGTCCGCCGCGGTATTCAATCGCAGCCTGATCAAAAGACGGCAATTAGTGTTCATGCTAGCTGGCGGCCTCACAGGCTATCTGTTTGGGTCAGACCAACAGTTTCCCGGCCATCAGCCACTCTTTCAAATCAGCCACTTGGCGCTAGTTGCGCGGGGACGTGCCGCTTACGCAAGTGCCCCTTCGTCCCTGGCACCTTTTCCCGGCTCCTATGGCACGGCAGAACCGTGTTCGGCGTTGCCGGGCGATGGGATGAATAGCAGTATTCAATCATACTCAAACGGAGTATCTGACATGCGCTCCACCCAGCAATTCAGCATCACCCTTCCGAACGAAATGGCCGACGCGGTGAAGGCCAAGGTGGCCGGCGGCGAGTACGCAACCGAGAGCGAGGTTATCCGCGAAGGTCTACGCGCGCTGATCGCCAAGGATCGAGCGATTGAACACTGGCTACGCACGGAAGTAACAGCAGCCTACGATGAACTGAAAGCCGACCCGTCGAAGGCGCTGACGATTGACCAGGTGCGCGCCGCGCTGGTGGCCGCACGCCGTCGCCGTGCGACCACTCACGAATGACCTACACCGTCGCCTTTTCGCCCAAGGCTCGCGTCCAGCTCGTCGAGCTGGATACATACATTGAGGCGGCCGCGTCGCCGGAGATTGCTGCTTGCTACACGGATGCGGTGGCGGACTTCTGTTTTTCGCTGGCGACCTTTCCGCAGCGCGGTGTACGTCGCGATGACATTCGCCCCGGGCTGCGCATCACGAACTATCGCAAGCGCACTGTGATCGCGTTCGCCGCCAATTCAGACGCCAAACAAATCGGCATCCTCGGTATTTCCCACGGCGGACAGGATTACGAGGCGGCTTTGGCAGTCGAGCACCCGAACGAAGCGGATCACTGATGAAGCTGCAGGAGCCTATCGGACTCGACTCGATCAGGATTCGCTTGCTCACAGCAAGCGACCGGATTGACCTTGTGCGCCAGGTTCGCGCCGGCAAGTCATTCACCATGGAACACCCGAAAATGGACTTGGGACCTGTCCAGGAAACTGTCCCTGGCACCTTTTCCTTCACCACACCCCAATCCGTCAACGACGCCCTGCGCTCATTGATTGCGGTGGCCGAGCAAGCTACCAAGTACAAGTAATCGGAAGCGGGCGCATTTGCCCTGTGCCCAAAATGGTGCCTGGGACAATTTACACTTACTTAAGCGAAAAACCTCACTGTTCGTCCTTCCCCAACTTGCCAAATATACGACTGGTCTATAGACTGGTCCGTAGTTACGAAGAGGCCATGCCATGTCCACCCAAATCGGCTCTTATGAGGCCAAGACCCGTCTGCCCGAACTTCTGCGCCAGGTTCGCGCCGGCAAGTCATTCACCATCACCAATCGCGGCAAAGCAGTGGCCGAACTTGTGCCCATACGTGATGTCTCCGACGAACAGGCCACCCACGCCGCAAAGCAGATGGAAGCGTTCATGCGCTCCCATCGGGGGCGTGGTGTCGACATCAAGGCGCTCATCGAAGAGGGTCGCCGTTGAGCTTGGTGCTCGACAATTCCGTCGTCATGCGCTGGTGCTTCGGTGACGGCAAGCCAGAGGCACTTGACTATGCGGCCAAGGTGGCAAGAAAGCTGCGCTCGGAGTCGGCCCTGGTTCCCGGCATTTGGGGCTTGGAGGTCGCCAATGTACTGGCAAGGGCCGAGTCCAGAAACGAAGTGACTTCGGACAAAAGCAATGAGTTTCTGGCGCTGTTGAAAAACATGCGCATAGAAGTTGACCCGAGCACGGCAAATCACGCACTTGCCGACACTCTGGATCTCGCACGCAGCCACAACCTGAGCGCCTACGACGCCGCCTATCTCGAGCTGGCCTTGCGCGAGCAATTGCCCTTGGCTACGTTGGACAAGGATTTGCGTGCAGCTTGTCATGCGGCCGGCGCTATGCTGTTCGCGTAGTTGCTCTGGAACACCCAAAAATGGACCTAGGGTTCCGACCTCGGACCTGTCTAGGAAACTGTCCCTGGCACCTTTTCCCCGGCGCCGGGATATATAGCAGCGGTCGAGGTGCTGGTGGGCCAACTCAGGCCGCGACCAGCTCCACTTTGACGCGGTAGCCAAGTGCTTGCGCGCCACGGCTAAGCGTGTCCAGGGTGAGACCGGTATCGTTTTCGTCCAGCAAACGACCCAGTGCGGCGCGACTGGTATGCATGCGCTCGGCCATCGTCGTCTTGCTGATGCCCGACAACTTCATGGCCTGCTCGAACTGCCAAGTGATCACGCGCTTGATGGCAACGGCGGTCGCGTTTTCAAGTTGACCGTCTTCAGCAAGGAAGTCATCGAAGCCGCTGCCAACGTGAATGTTTTTCTTAGCCATGACGCACCTCTTTCATACGTTTGCGGGCAAGCTCAAGGTCTTGCTTTGGGGTCTGCTGCGTTTTCTTGATGAAGCCGTGAACAAGCACCATGATCGGACCATTCGTGGTGAACAGCACGCGGGCGATGCCATCGGGAAGGCTGATGCGGACTTCCCACAATCCTGGCTCCAGGTTGCGCACCAGCGGCATGCCAATCGGCCAGCCCAGCTGCACCGTCTTGATGTCGTCTCCGATGATCTTGCGGATATCGTGAGGCAGAGAGCGCAGCCAGTCTCGTACCGGCTCAACGCCTGTCTTGGTCGCGTAGAAACGAACATCGAGGATCAAGTTCAGTGGCAAGGCCATGGGCGCATGATGTATCAAAATTGGTACATGGTCAAGTCCGCGCTCCCCCGCTATTGACGTGATGGAAGCTGCAGCGATGCGGGGCCGATCAAGACCAGCAAACCGATCAGTCATTACTGGAATGGTGTGCAAGCTCTACCGAAGTCCGCCGCGGTATTCAATCGCAGGCTGATCAAGAGGCAACGTCTTGCGCGAGAAGGAGTGACCTTGTCACCCACCGTCAACTTCGCAAAAGGCCCGACGGCCTGTGTCCGCCCCACAACCACCGCGTAGGGCGGGCACTGCCCGCCGACTTTGGCCCGGTATTGAATGAAGGCCGATCAAGAAACCACGCCTCAAAATCACCACTCACGCGTGGTCGCAGCGCGCCACCGCCAGCAACGAAACCCCGGCCGGCAGAGCGAACCCATCCAGCAGATGTCGCTCGCTGCGGAAGATCGAAAACAGCACGCGATTGACGAAGGCCGAGGGCACCGCCGAGCCGGGCGAGCGGGCACCGGGCGTCATCCGATCCTTCAACCGCGCCAGCATCGCCAGCGGTAACAGCCACATATTGAAGTACGACACCCGCTCCACCCGCAGGCCCGCATCCGCCAGCGCCTTGCGCAGACTCTTCGCGGTATAGCGCCGCTTGTGGTGTAGGAACACATCGTGCGCACTCCACATCCACTGATACGCCGGCACCGTGATCAACATGCGCCCGCCGGGCGCCAGCAAACCCCGCAGCGCCCGCAACGTTTCGACGTCCTGTTCCACATGCTCCAGCACATCGAACATGCCGATCAGGTCGAACGTCTCGCCCTTGAACGGAATGTCGTCTGGAAAGCAGCCACGCCGCAGATCGAAACGGCCGCCGGTATTCTCGCTGGCGATCCGGCAGGCGACCTCGTCCATCTCGATCGCGCTCACCTCGCCGTGTGCCGCCAGCATCGCCAGGTTGCCGCCGGTACCCGACCCGGCCTCCAGTATCCGCGCCGAAGCCGGCAACCCGAATTTCCCGATGAGGTGGTTGAGGATGTCGCGCCGGGCGGCGAACCACCAGTGCGCGGACTCGGTGTTGGCCATCTCCAGATAGGCTGCGGGGTTCATACGTTTGTCATCACTGCAATTGGTTTCTCTGATTTCACCTGACAAAACGAGAGGCCCAACCAAGCAGCAGAAGCCTTCTGGTGCTACTGCGCTTCGCCATCGCCATCGCCTCCATTCGTTCCAGGCAGTATCGCAGCTATCGCTCATGCTTGAACCATAACCGCGCGAGCCCGCTGTGCTGCAGGCCATGCATACTAGGCACCCCAACAAGACTGCAAGCGACCGATGATCACGAGCGAAAGCGAACACTTCAAGCGCTGGCATGGATGGCTGGTACTGTTCGCGGTCTTCCTGCTCGCGGCCGGATTGCGCTGGTACTATGTCACGCAGGCTGTGGTGCCCATTCCGGTGCGCGGTGACGCCGGTCAGTATTACGCCTACGCGTTGAACCTGGCCAACCATGGCGTCTTTGCAAAAGACCTCCCCGGTGCCGCCGTGATCCACCCCGACAATTACCGTGACCCCGGCTATCCGGTCTTTCTGGCGCTGTGGATGAAGATGCTGGGCACCGGTGCCGCATGGTATGCAGCGGTGTTGCTCAGCCAGGCCTTGCTTGGCGCGCTGACTGTCACCCTGGCCACCCAGTTGGGACGACACTGGCTGCCGCTGCGCTGGGCTGCCGCCGCTGGCGTGACGATGGCGCTGTGGCCGCACAGCATCACGATCAACGACTATCTGCTCAGCGAAACCTTGTTCGGCTTCCTGGTGGCCCTGGGCGTGCTGGCCGTTGCCAGCGCCTTGCAAAGGCGCAGTTCATGGCGTGCGTTGGCTGCAGGGCTGACGCTTGGGGCGGCAGCGCTGACCAACGCCGTACTCCTGCCAGTTGGTGTCTTGCTGGCAGCCTTACTGGCGTGGCGCAGGCTGGCCCCGCGCAAGCTATGTGTCGCGCTCGCCGCAGGGGCGTTGGTACTACCGAGCGCGTGGGCCGTGCGCAATGCGGCCGTCGTTGCCCCCGCTGCCGACAACTCGTCGACGGCTCGCGCGCTGCAGAATCTCGCGCAAGGCAGCAGACCGCAATTTCAATCCGCCTGGCGTAACTCGGTACTCGGCGACGCCGCCGCGAAAGCCAGGGCCAGGATCATCCTTCAAGCCGTAGACAACGACTACGCCCTACTGCGAACGTCGCCATTGCAAGGCGTGGAATCCATCCTCGCACGTTTCTCGGAACACCCGCTGCAGTTTGCACGCTGGTATCTGATCGACAAACCCGCGCTCTTTTGGGGCTGGAGCATAGAAATCGGACAAGGCGACATCTTCGTCTATCTGACCGGGAATTCACCCTTCCAAACCCAGCCGGCGTGGATGGCGCTCGCCGCGATCTGCCATGCACTCAACACCGTACTGATGCTGCTTGCACTGGCCAGCCTGCTCTTCATCTGGCCGCGCTGGCAGCACGCGCTGCCTCGGAAATGGCCGGGAAGCCATGCAGCATTGGTCACCGTGATATGCCTTGCGGCCTTCGTGACCCTGGTCTACTCGACGCTGCAGGCCGAGCCACGCTATTCCATCCCGTTTCGTCCGTTCGAAATACTGCTGGCCATGACGACGCTGTGCGGCAGCGCGTTGTGGTGGCGGTCGCAGCGCGCGGCGAAAGTGAGTATCGAGGGCTCCGGCATCGGCACACCGGATGAGTGAGCCCACTTGCAAAAACCCGAACTGGCGCGCGTTACCTCGCCCGCGCTGGTACACAACGTGCTTGCCACTGGCGTACTCCAGGGGAAATCCACCATGGCACGCCAGCGCCAATCCGCCGGTTTTACCTTGATCGAACTGATGATCGTCGTGGCGATCATCGCCATCCTCGCCGCCATCGCCATCCCCGCGTATCAGGACTACCTGGTTCGGGCGCAGGTGTCCGAGGGGTTCATGCTGGCCAGCGGCGCGAAGACTGCCGAGTGGGACTTTGTTTCCAACACCGGGCGCTTGCCACCCAACAACGGATCTGCCGGACTCCCTAAAAGTGCCTCCATCACGGGCAACTACGTATCCAGCGTCGCCGTCACCAACGGCCGGATCATGGTCTTGTTCGATGGCCCCGGAGCGAATACGGCCATCCGTTCCAGCAGCCAATATGTTGTGTTGTCACCAATCACCCAAAGTGGCAGCATCCTCTGGACGTGCACGCCAAGCACGGTCAATCCCAAGTACCTGCCCACCTCATGCCGTTCGTGATCCACACACGGCTGCCACGTTCATAAACTGACCAAATACGTCACTAATTGACCAGCTACGCCAGCTCTCGGACCGGCGTTGTGGCCACAACCGAGACAGTGCGACACCTGCTACACCAACACTTGCGGCCTTTCGTCACGAACGGCACAATCGCTGGACCTGCGGTACGCAGGAATACACCGGCAGCAGCAATGGCACACAACCTGCATTACCCTGCCACGAGCTTCCTGGTCGTTCCTGACCACGAGTATGGGGTCCGATCCTGCCTAGCAGCCTGTC
This sequence comes from Rhodanobacter sp., assembly GCA_004298505.1. Lineage (GTDB taxonomy): Bacteria > Pseudomonadota > Gammaproteobacteria > Xanthomonadales > Rhodanobacteraceae > Rhodanobacter. The sequence continues at coordinate 2,918 of SCRO01000001.1, read as the reverse complement.
GGACTTGGGGGCATCAACGGTTAGCTAACCATCGAAGAGGAACCACCATGAAGAAGATGCAGAAAGGCTTTACCTTGATCGAACTGATGATCGTAGTCGCGATCATCGCGATCCTGGCCGCGATCGCGATTCCGGCGTATCAGGACTATCTGATCCGCTCACAGGTGACGGAAGGCGTAACCCTGATGGACGGTGCGAAGGTCGCCGTCACCGAGTTTTACAGCAATCACGGGACATTCCCGTCGACCCAAGTCTCCGCAGGCCTCCCGGTCGCCGCCTCAATCAGTGGCAGCTACGTCAGCGGCGTAGCGATCACTCCGAGTACGGGTGTTATTACCGCTACGTTTAGCGACACCGGTGGCCACAAGGCCAATACGGCGATCAATGGCGATATGGTTTCGCTCTCGCCAATCGAGATTGTTGGCGGTAACCTCAAGTGGTCTTGTAAAGCCGGTACTACGGCGGTTTCTCCCAAGTATCTGCCGTCAACCTGCCGTTGATAGCTGTCAACCGCTGTTGATGTATCTCGAAAGGCCGCCCTGTGCGGCCTTTCGTTTGTTGCACCTGTTCTCTCTGAAAAGCGTGACGTGATCTTGCGGAAACACCTCCTTTTTTCACTCCTCGTAACCGGCATATTATTGTTGGCCGGTTGGGCGTATGCGCCCGGCCTGCATGGCGGCTTCGTGTTCGACGATTTCGCCAACCTGCCCGCGCTGGGCGCGACCGGCCCAACCGATCACTGGCCCACCTTTTGGCGCTACCTCACCTCGGGCACCGCCGACCCCACCGGTCGCCCGCTCACTCTGCTGTCGTTTCTGCTGGATGCGCGCAACTGGCCGGCTGCCCCCTATCCGTTCAAGCGCACCAGTCTGATCCTGCATTTGTTCAACGGCGTGCTGCTTTACGCGCTGTTGACCCAACTGGGGCGTCTGCTGGCCCTCGATGAACGACGCTGCAAGCGGGCGGCGCTGGTTGGCGCTTCGTTGTGGCTGCTACATCCGCTGCTGGTGTCCACCACGCTGTATATCGTGCAACGCGAAGCGATGTTGCCAGCCACCTGCGTGATGGCCGGGCTGATGCTCTGGCTGCATGGGCGCAAACTGCTGATGGCCGGCAAGATCAAAACCGGCCTGGGATGGAGCGTACTCGGCCTGGGCGGATTTACCGTGCTGGGCGTACTGGCCAAAGCCAACGGCGCATTGCTGCCGCTGTATGCCTTACTGATTGAGGTCATCTTGCTGACTCCGCACCAGCCGCTGGCAAGCGACAGCGCGCGCCGCACCCATCGCAGCGTGATGCTGGTATTCGGCATCATTCCCGCGGCGGCCATCGGTATCTATCTGCTGTATGTCGGCGTGCACGGCCTGCTCGTGGGCAGCCTCGTCGGCGCCCGCCCGTGGAGTATCGGCCAGCGGTTGCTGACCGAACCACGCGTGTTGCTGGATTACCTCAAGCTACTGTGGCTGCCGCGACCGTTTTCGAGCGGGCTGTTCAACGACCAGTACGCCGCGTCTACCTCCTGGATACATCCGGCGACTACGTTGCCGGCATTGCTGGGCGTGTTTGCCTTGATCGCGGGGGCTTGGCATTGGCGCAAACGCCACCCTGCGTTGGCGCTGGCCGTGTTGTTCTACTTCGCCGGTCAGCTGCTGGAATCCAGCTCGCTTCCGCTGGAGCTGTACTTCGAACACCGCAACTATGTGCCCGCACTGCTGATGTTCTGGCCGCTTGGCCTGTGGCTGGCCGACACGCGCAGCCTGTCGCTACTCAAATACGCCCTCATGCTGGCGTTGCCGCTCACTCTGGCCGGGATGACCCGGGCGCGCAGCGAGGTCTGGGGCAACGTGCAAACGCAGGCGCTGGTGTGGGCCCAAATCAACCCGGAGTCACCGCGCGCCCAGGCCAATGCCGCACTGATCCAGATGCAAACCGGACATCCCGCCGATGCCGTCCGCCGTTTGCGGGCCTTGCTCGCCTTGCAACCTGACCAGCCCCAGCTTGCGCTCAACCTAATCGGCGCACGCTGCATGACCGGTGGCGTGAGCACGGATGATCTCGCCGCGGCGCGCACCGCCATGCTCGGCAGCCCGAACTCCGGTGCACTTTTTGTGCACTGGTTTGATGAGACGCTGCCGATGGCGGTAGCTGGTAAATGCCACGGCCTGAACGCAGCGGATCTGCTCGATCTGGTCAACGCGGGGCTGCGCAATCCAAAGCTGTCGGCCGCCGGACCCCAACAAGATCTGACCTATCTGCGCGGAACCATCGCGCTGGCTCGGCATCAGCCGGATCTGGCCCTTGCCGATTTCATCCAGGCGCTCGACCTGCAAGTGCACCCTGGCCTGGCGCTGACGGCTGCCGCCTCACTGGGCGCCGATGGCTACCCGGTGCAGGGGTTGCGCATGCTCGACCATTATCGGGCGATCCAGGCTGACGTCACGGCACCAAGTTTCGGCATGCCGATGCTGCATCACTGGGTACTTCTGCGCCAAAACTACTGGCCACACGAACTGGCCCACCTGCGCCATCAACTAAACCTCGACGCCAAGGCCGCCGGCACCAATACTGCACAGCCAGCCGCCGACCCGAGCAGTACCCGCTAATGCATCTACCATCCCAACGCTCGACCTTGCCATGGTGGATCCTGTTTGCCGCGTTCGCTGTGACCCTTGCCGTGTACTGGCCCGGCCTCTCCGGCGGCTTCCTGTTCGACGACTACCCCAATATCGTCGACAACCACGGCGTGCAACCGCATGACGCCAGCCTCGCCTCGCTGGTGGGCACCGCACTCTCCTCATCCTCCAGCGAGTTCAAGCGGCCGCTGGCCTCGCTCAGTTTCGCCGTCAATTACCTGGCCAGCGGCCTCGACCCGTACTGGATGAAGCTGACCAACCTGGTCATTCACCTGCTGAACGGCC
>SCRO01000021.1 GCA_004298505.1 Rhodanobacter sp. | reverse complement strand
GCGGGATGCGCGAAGTGAATGGTGTCTACACGCAGGCGTTCAACCGGCGTCATGACCGGGTTGGCCATGTGCTGCAGGGTCGCTACAAGGCGATCCTGGTCGACAAGGATAGCTACCTGCTGGAGCTGGCGCGCTACATCGTGCTCAATCCGGTGCGGGCGCGGTTGTGCGAGACGGCCGGCGACTGGCCATGGAGCAGCTATCGGGCGGTGATGGGGAGGGTGGCGGCGCCGGATGCACTGGCGGTCGCCGAGACATTGGCCCTGTTTTCGGCCGATCGCGGCGTCGCGCGGCGAGCGCTCGCGCGCTTTGTGGCAGACGGTGCCGAGGTCTCGTTGCCAGAGAACAAACAGCAGCTGTTCCTCGGCGATGACAAGTTTGCGGAGCGGATGGCGTCACGTGCCCGAGCAACCTCGCCGGAGGTACCGCGAAAGCAGCGAGCCAAGAAGTCGCTGGCACAATACGAACGGACTGCGGCGGATCGTGACAGCGCCATCCGCGCGGCCTACGCCAGCGGCACCTATACCCTCAAGGCCATCGGTGAGCATTTCGGATTGCACTACGCCACGATTAGCCGAATTGCGCGGATGGATATGTGGCAAAACAAGACCTGACCCTGAGGTTTCTGAGGTTTACGCGACTGGTGATGCTGCGAGTCGCGTAGCGAACCGATGTGCCCGATTCCGCCGCCATAGCCAGCCTGCCGAGCGCGCCAAAACACCCGGTTCGCGCGGACACGCGGACCCGCTCAGCATCAAGAATTCTGCAGGGTGGTCGATAGCCAATGGACTGTGAGCCGACTGACACGATTGCTCACAGGATCAGCCGTACCGAATCGCTTTGCGAGGATGCGCCATGTGCCTGCTACACCACGTTCTGATGAATACAGGTTGCCACGCTGCGGGTGCGGCCGCCTGGATCGGCGTCAAGTCTGGGGTAGCCCGCAATCTGACCTCATGCGTGGGGGTGGCCGCGGCAACTTCGGGGCTTACATGGCGACTACCGCGGTGGCGCCCGTCGTCAAGAAACAAACTGGCGCATTACATCGCAACGAGGGTCGAGCGAATCATGTTAGGCGGTGCTGAGAACTCCTTCTTCCTTGATCGCCTCAAGGGCAAGACCAGCCAGGACCTGATTCATGCTCGCGACATAGCGCGCCATGCCGAGGCGATGGCCGAAACCACACAGAGCATCGCGGAGGGCTCTGATCGGGCCTGCAAAGTCGCCAGCCGCTCCCGGCACGAAAGCGAGCGCGGTCGAGCGGAGATCAGCCGGGGACTGGAAAGCTTCCAGAGTGCGCGAGACCGCGCGACGGCCACGGCCATGGACATGCGCACCTTGCAGGAGCAGTCCAGGCATATTCAGCGGGTGGCGGATGTCATCGGCGAAATTGCCATGCAAACGCACCTGATATCACTCAATGCCTCGATCATCTCGGCCCAGGCAGGCGAGCATGGCAAGGGGTTTGCCATACTTGCGCATGAGGTCCGCGACCTCGCACACAAGGCACGCGACGCATCGATCGACATCGTCAAATCGTTGGAGGCAGTAAACCAGCAGGCCGACCAGACCGTCGCCAGCATGCAGTCACTGAGTGAAGATGTAAACCAAGGCGCTGCGCAAGCGGAATCTGCGGTGAACCTTCTGGCCGGCATCGGACGGCTCGCTGCAGAGTCTGAGCAGGAAATTCGGCATATCGCTGCCATGGCCGGCGGCCATGTAGAGACGACCCGTCAAATTTCTGCTTCAGTGCAGGTGATGCTTGATGGACTGGCCTACACGGAACGCGAATTGCCGAAAGCCGCCAACGCCAGTCTGGGACAAGCGGACGTGGCTGAAGAGCTGTTTGAGGTAACGTTCGACCAGGCCAATCCGTTGCACCTGAGGCTGCGCACGGTGGTCCAGGATGCTGCGCATCAAATTGGCCGGCAATTCGAGAACGATGTCGACAGCAAGCGTATTACGCTCGAAGCGTTGCTAGACCGCCAATATCAGCCGATACCTGGCAGCAAGCCGGAAAAGTTCCATACCGCCTACGACGACTACACCGACGAGGTACTTCCGGCGATCCAGGAGGCCATTCTGGAGTCCTACCCGGAAACCGCCTTTGCCTGTGCAATGGATGATCACTGCTACATCGGCACGCACAACCGTAAATTCGCGCAGCCGTTGACCGGCGATTACGACACGGACATTCGCTGCAGCCGATCGAAGCGATTCTTCAATGACCGTACTGCGCAGCGTGCGACAGCGAATCGCAAGCCGTATCTTCTGCACACCTACAAGCGCGATACCGGCGAGACCATGTACGACATCTCCTCGCCGATCTTCGTGCACGGGCAGCACTGGGGCCTGTTTCGCATCGGCTATCGCCCGCCTGAGGGGCCGGGTGGGGATACTCATTAGGGTTACTACGATGACCTGCAGGATGGGCTGGACTTCGTCGTTGGTTGCCTGGGGTTGCGGTTTGTCAGCAGGATGCGGGTATGGCGGTGATCGAGCGCAATAGCGCGAAGGCTTACCTCGTCAGCTTCCGGAGTACGCCTCCCGCTTTTGCGGGCTGCGTGGTCGCACCCGGGTAGAGTGTACCGTCGCCGCGATGTTCTCGATGGGCTGCGGGAAGATCCCACGACGCGCTGAGGTTCGACACTGGTCACGCGCTCCTGCGTAGATCAGATCGTTAACTTGTTGTAAAGTCGGTGAAGGTTACCGCCCCGACAAAGGCATGCGTTCGTCGCAAATGAGCGGACCTGATCCGGTTCGACGATGACCGGTGCCGGATCGCCCGGCGAGACGCCACAACGATCATGAGGAAGAAGGCTGAAATGACCAACCGCTTTGCTGTTCTGCCGACGCTGCTCGCCGCCGCGATCTCATTCGCCTGGACCCAGGGCTATGCGCAAGACGCCGCACCGGCCCAGTCACGACCACCCCAGTTGCAGAAAGCCACCACCTTGTCTGCCGTGGTCGTCACTACCGGTACGCGCGCGCTTGACATGACGGCCGTCAACTCACTGGCGCCTATTGATGTCATTACGCCTCAGGACCTCAGGGTCACTGGCGCAAATGACCTGGCCAGCGCCCTGCGCGTCCTGTTGCCGTCGATGAATTTTGTGCAGACGTCAAGCAACGACCAGGGTGCGGTCGATCAGCCGGCACAGTTGCGCGGATTGTCGCCGGATGACACCTTGGTGCTGATCAACGGCAAACGACAGCACAGCAGCTCGGTCATGAAGAATGAGTTGCTCTCCTATCAGAGCGGCAGTACCGGAACCGACCTTGCAGCGATTCCGCTGAGTGCGATCCAGCGGATCGAAGTGCTGCGTGATGGCGCGGCTGCGCAATATGGTTCCGACGCCATTGCCGGCGTCATCAACATCATTCTCAAGGGCGGCGATCAGCACGGTTCGGTCGGTGTCATGCATGGTCAATACCGCAGCGGCGAGGGCAATACCTGGCAAGGCGACGCCGACGGCGGTTTTGCACTCGGGCAGAAAGGCTGGGTGCACCTGAGCGTGAGCGACCGGCATCAAGACCCCACCAACCGTGCCGGCCCGGACATGCGTTTTCCCAACGACCCGACGTTCGGCACGGTTGTGTTTCATGATGGGTTGCCGCTCACCCATATAAAGCAGGGTGCAGTCAACCTGCAATACGACCTGACCCCGGAGGCGCAGCTGTATGGGTTTAGCGTCTTGAACAAGCGCTCGGTGAGTGATGGCGACTGGTACCGGTCACTGTCGACGTATGCCAACAATGGCTCCGGCGCAGTGGATGTCTATCCAGGTGGCTTCCTGCCCATCGAGCACAGCGACCTCAGCGATGATTCCGAAGTGCTGGGCCTGCGCGGTACGGCGCTGGGCTGGCATTACGACCTCAGCGGCAGCACCGGCGGCAATCGCTACAAGTTCTGGATGACCAACACCTACAACTACTCGCTGGGCCCGGGCTCGCCGACCGCGTTTGCTCTGGGCGGCACCAATAACCGGGAAAAGATAGCAACCATTGATCTCAGCAGAGAGTTCAATCCAAGCTGGTTGCCGAACCCCCTGAATGTCGCCTGGGGTCTCGAGTATCGCGACCAGGAATACACCATCGATCTTGGTGAGCCCAAGTCCTACTTCGGCGGTGGCTCGCAGGCCTTCTCCGGGTTTACCCCGGATGATGCCGGTACGCACTCGCGCCAGAACAAGGCCGCGTACCTCGACTTGACTACCGACTTCACCGACAAACTGACCGGTGAACTGGCAGTACGCCACGAGAAATACAGCGACTTCGGCAGCACCACGCCGTGGAAGGTTTCCGGTCGCTACGCGTTCACCGATACCTTGGCGTTGCGCGCTACCGCGTCGACCGGATTCCGCGCGCCGACCCTGGCGCAGGAGTTTTTCTCCAGCACGGCGACGCAATCCATTGTCGACCCGATCACGGGCAAGCAAGTACTTGTCAATACCCGCTTCTTCCCGGCAACGAACCCCGCCGCCGCGGCGCTGGGTGCGCAGCCGCTGACCGCCGAGCAATCCCACAACTACAACATTGGCCTGGTGTATTCACCGCCCCGCGGCTTGAGCGCCACCTTGGATCTGTACCAGATCACCATTAACAACCGGATCATCCAGAGCCAGAACTTCTCAGGTAATGCCGTAACCTCGTTCCTGGCATCCGCGGGATTCCCGTTCATCGCCAGTGCGGCATTTTTCACCAACGGCGTTGACACGCGTACCCGTGGCGCCGACCTCGTGCTCGGTTACCCGCTGGATCTGGGCGACAACGGCGCGCTCAAACTGACCGGCGGTGTCAACTACGGCCTGACCGATATCGTGTCAGTCAAACCCAACCCGCCGCAATTGGGCCTGGCCGGCGTCACGATTCCCGTGTTTGGCGATATCAACCGGAACCTCATCACCGCGCAGACACCGAAAACCAAAGTCTTCATTGCCGCCAACTGGACCAGGGGCAACTGGGGCTTGCACAGCCAGCTCACCCGCTACGGCAAATATGTACTTTTCAACGAGTTCACCGCTGTCCCACAAAACGAACAGGCTGCATATCTGCTGGATCTCAGCGCTACATACAACTGGGGGCATTGGCTGTTCACTCTGGGTGCCAACAACATAGCCAACACCTATCCGGACAAGAATGTGCCGTTGAACAGCAATGGCGGCAACTTCGTGTACCCGATGGCCTCGCCTTTTGGGTACGAAGGAGCCTATTACTACGGCAGCGTGGCGTTCAGTTGGTAGGCCTGTGGCGGGTGGCCGAGCGCTTCCAGTGGCGGGTGTGGGCATATTGCCTGATGGACACCATTACCACCTGCTGATCGAGACCCTGCAGCCGACGCTATCGCGCGGGATGCGCGAAGTGAATGGTGTCTACACGCAGGCGTTCAACCGGCGTCATGACCGGGTTGGCCATGTGCTGC
>SCRO01000020.1 GCA_004298505.1 Rhodanobacter sp. | reverse complement strand
GCTCCTACAAGAATCGGGCGCTTTCTGGCACCATCGACCGGCTAGCCGCGCGCCGCGCGCCACTTTCCAAGATGTAACGCATGAACCTGCAAGCCAATTACGAACAGATCCCGCTCAAGACCTACGCCGAGCGGGCCTATCTCGACTATTCGATGTACGTGGTGCTGGACCGCGCCCTGCCCTTCGTCGGCGACGGCCTGAAGCCGGTGCAGCGGCGCATCATCTACGCGATGAGCGAGTTGGGGCTGAATGCCACCGCCAAGCCGAAAAAATCCGCGCGCACCATCGGTGACGTGATCGGCAAGTTTCATCCGCACGGCGACAGCTCCAGCTACGAAGCGATGGTGCTGATGGCGCAGCCGTTCTCGTACCGCTATCCACTGGTCGACGGCCAGGGCAACTTTGGCTCGCCGGACGACCCGAAAAGCTTTGCCGCGATGCGCTACACCGAGTCCAAGCTCAGCCCGATCGCCGAGGCGCTGCTGGGCGAGCTGGGCCACGGCACGGTCGACTGGGTACCGAACTTCGACGGCACGCTGGAGGAACCGAGCTGGCTGCCGGCGCGCGTGCCGCACGTGCTGCTGAATGGTTCGATGGGCATCGCGGTCGGCATGGCCACCGACATCCCGCCACACAACCTGCGCGAACTGGCCAGCGCCTGCATCCGCTTGCTGGATGAACCAGACACCACGGTCGCCGAACTGTGCGAACACATGCCCGGCCCGGACTACCCGACCGAGGCTGAGATCATCACCCCGCGCGCCGACCTGCGGGCAATCTACCAGACCGGCGGCGGCTCGGTGCGCGCCCGCGCGGTGTACCAGCGCGAGGAAGGCAACATCGTGATCACCGCGCTGCCGCACCAGGTCAGCCCGTCGAAGATCCTCGAACAGATCGCCGCCCAGATGCGCGCCAAGAAGCTGCCGATGATCGAGGACTTGCGCGACGAGTCCGATCACGAAAACCCGATCCGCCTGGTGATCGTGCCGCGCTCGAGCCGCGTCGATGCCGACGAGACCATGCAGCACCTGTTCGCCACCACGGACATGGAGAAGAGTTTCCGCGTCAACCTCAACATGATCGGCCTGGACGGCCGCCCGCAAGTGAAGGACCTCAAGCGCATCCTGGCCGAGTGGCTGAGCTTTCGCACCACCACGGTCACGCGCCGGCTCAACCACCGCCTGACCAAGGTCGAGCGTCGATTGCACCTGCTCGAAGGTCTACGCATTGCGTATCTGAATCTTGACGAGGTGATCCGCATCGTACGCACTGAGGATGAGCCCAAGGCCGTGCTGATGGCACGCTTCAGGCTCAGCGAGGAGCAGACCGACTACATCCTTGAAACCCGCCTGCGCCAGCTGGCCCGGCTGGAGGAAATGAAGATCACCGCCGAGGCGGATCAACTGGAGGAGGAGCGCGCGCGCATCAACGTACTGCTGAAATCGCCGGCCAAGCTGAAGAGCCTGATCAAGGACGAGCTGCGCGCCGACGCGGCCAAGTTCGGCGACGATCGCCGCTCGCCACTGGTCGAGCGCGACGTGGCGCAAGCGCTGGATGAAAGCGCGCTGGTCGCCAGCGAGCCGGTCACCGTGGTGCTGAGCCAGAAGGGCTGGGCGCGCGCGGCCAAGGGCTACGACATCGATGCCGAGGGCCTGAACTACCGCGAGGGCGACCGCCTGCTCGCGGCGGTGAACGCGCGCACCACCCAGCAGGTCGCCTTCATCGACTCCACTGGCCGCGCCTACTCCACGCTCGCGCACACCCTGCCCTCGGCACGCGGCAACGGCGAACCCCTCACGGGCCGCTTCAGTCCGGCCGCAGGTGTCAGCTTCGACGCGGTGGTCGCCGGCGACAACGACACCCGGCTGATCCTGGCCAGCGACTTCGGCTACGGTTTCGTCACCCGCTTCGAGGCACTCACCGGCCGGCAAAAGGCTGGCAAGCAGATCATCAGCCTCAGCGACCACGCGAAAGTGCTGGCGCCGCAAATCAGTGCGGACCCAGCCCGCGACCGTATCGTGGTGGTAACCACCGAAGGCCATCTACTGATGTTTTCAGTGGCCGAGCTGCCCGAGCTGGACAAGGGCAAGGGCTACAAGCTGATCGAGATCCCCAAGGCGAAACTGGCCAGCGGCGCCGAGCGCGTCGCCGGTGTGGCCGTAGTCGGCGAGGGCGAGGGCAAGGGTGAGGTCACGATGTATGCTGGTCAACGCAAGTTGACGCTGAAGTGGTCGGACCTGGTCGAATACGGCGGCAACCGCGCCAGCCGCGGCGGACTGCTGCCACGCGGACTGCGGCGGGTCGAGCGGATCGAGACCTCAGCCTGAGCCGATCCCTCATGCACGACACCGGAACTTGCTGGCGCGCGACCTTTCCAACAAGGTTGTATGCCTCGACGCGGCATGGTGCGTCGAATCTGTAACTACTGCGGAGCCCGCATGAACATCCGACGCTTTCTCCCTGTTCTGCTGGCTCTCCTGCTCACCTCGTCGGCATGGGCACAGAGCCCGGGCAAGCCATTGAACCTCAAGCTGTCGCCCGGCGATGCCCTGCCACCGAGCGACGTGCCCGCCGCGGGTGCCAGCGCGCCCGCGACAGCCGCCACCAGCCTTGCAGCCAATGCGCCGGGCGTCTACTACGGCGACACCAGCGGCAGGATGGGCAACACCGGCGAAGTGGCCAGAGCACCCGCCTGCGACGACTCGACCTACAACCAGGCGCAGATGCACGGCAGCGTAGGCATGGGTGTGGTCGGCGGCAACCATGTGAGCGGAAACTACCAGACCGGCGCGGTCGCCATCACGAAGAACCTTGGCGACTGCGACCACCGCACCGGCACGGTCGGTTTTTCGATCAATGTCGACCAAGGCAATTTCCATGATGGCTACCGCGGCCACTGATCCGGGGGCAAGCATCGGACACAACGGCAGAACGGGAAGCCCCGCCTGTCCGTCACTTATTGAGTCCGGAAGATATTGAACCGAGGAAAACCGATGCATGGCGAATACAAGATGCCCGGCGGCAAGCTGGTCGTGATTGATCTCGAGGTCAGCGATGGGTGCCTCGTGAACGTGCAGTTGAGCGGCGACTTCTTCCTGGAACCGGACAGTGCGCTGCACACCATCAACGCGGCGCTCACCGGACAGCCGGCAGATGCCGAGGAGACCGTGTTCGCGATCACCTTGCGTGATGCCCTCCGGTCCGGAGAAATGATGTACGGCGTATCGCCCGAGGCTATCGCAGTAGCCGTGTGCCGCGCCTTGCACGCAAACCCCCGCACATGATGCGTACCGACTGGCGTGACCACGACTGGCAGCTGATCCACGCCGCACCGCAATCGCCCAGCCTGCACATGGCGCTGGACGATGTACTGACCCACGAGGTGGGTTCCGGCCGTCGGCTGCCCACCCTGCGCATCTGGGAATGGGCCAACCCGGCAGTAGTGATCGGACGCTTCCAGTCACTGCGCAACGAGGTCGACATGGAGGCGGCGCAGCGGCACCGCATCGAAGTCGTGCGGCGGGTATCCGGGGGTGGCGCCATGTTCATCGAACCAGGCAACACGATCACCTATTCGATCTATGCGCCGCTGTCGCTGATCACGGGCCTGTCGTTCCAGCAAGCCTATGCGTCGATGGATGAGTGGGTGATCGAAGCGCTGGGCACGCTGGGCATCAAGGCGTGGTACCAGCCGCTCAACGACATCACCTCCGACGGCGGCAAAATCGCCGGTGCCGCGCAGGCGCATCGTGATGGCGCCGTGCTGCATCACGTCACCATGGCCTACGACATCGATGCGCAGAAGATGCTCGAGATACTGCGCATCGGCCGCGAAAAACTGTCCGACAAGGGCACCACCAGTGCCGCCAAGCGGGTCGACCCGCTGCGCAGCCAGACCGGCCTGCCGCGCGAAGCGGTGATCGAAAAGATGATCGCCACCTTCCGTCGCCGCCATGGTCTCACCAACGACGTCTTGCGCGCCGGCGAACTCGCACAAGCCGAAGCACTGGCGTGCGAACGGTTTTCCAGCCAGGCGTGGTTGACCGACGTACCGTGAACATCACAGCCCGCGGCTTCACGAAGCTTATTAGCGGCTGAAGGACCACGACTGCATGCGACCACCCTTGTACGGCATTACGCCATGGAACGGCCGCGGATCGGCGTCGAACACCAGCGGCAGAAAATGGCGGTCGCCCTCCCACATCGGCAACTCGATCAGCCGATCCAGCGCCACCCATTCGAGCGTGCCCTCTGGATTGGCGTCGAGCGGCGTGCCGCTGTAGCGGTCGATCACGAAGATGAAGCCCAGCCAGTCCTCGCCCTGCTTGCCGAAGCCGGGCCAGTTCAACGTGCCGCGCAACTGCATCGATTCACAGCTGATGCCGGCCTCCTCCATGATCTCGCGGCGCATGCAGGTGGCGATGTCCTCACCCGGCTCCATCTTGCCGCCCAGGCCGTTGTACTTGCCCAAGTGCAGGTCGTCGGCCCGCGCATTGCGGTGGATCATCAGCACCTGCTTGCGATCCGGCGACAACACAAAGCCCAGGGTGGCGACGATCGGTGTGTAGGGCATCGTTGGCTCGCGGCAAAACTCAAGTTTAACGGCCGCTGCACGCTCCTGCCCGACACACTGGAACAGGTAAGCATCAGGCTTGCGTCGGCACGCCTTGGCGGCGACCATCAGCATATGCTTTCCTTCGTTTCCTATCTGTCCACGTACGTATCCCGATCCTTGCTACTGCGCTGGCTGCTCCCCGCCTTCGTATTGGTCGGCATGGCTGCCTGCGTCGGCAACGCACAGGCGCTGGACAACGGTGAGCTGGCGTTCGAGGGGCAGAATTATCGCGTCGTGCATATCGACCTGAAGCACGAGCAGCTCGGCCTGTACTGGCGCAACCCGCAGGATGGCCAGCCGTTCGGCAGTATCGAAAGCCTGCGCCAGTGGGGCGAAGCACGCGGTCGACGGCTGTTGTTCGCCGCCAACGCCGGCATCTACGACCGTCAGTTCGCCCCGCTCGGCTTGTACGTGCAGGACGGCAAGACCGTGGTGCCGCTGAACCTGGCCCACGGCAACCCGGCCTCGGGCAATTTCTCGCTGTTGCCAAACGGCGTGTTTGCGATTTATCCGGACGGCCACGCCGCGGTGCGCACCAGCGCCGCGTTCAAGGCCGAGGGCAAGGCGGCGCAACAGGCCACCCAGTCCGGCCCGATGCTGCTGATCGACGGCAAGCTCAACGAGCAGTTCATCGACGACTCCTCCAGCCTGAAATGGCGCAGCGGCGTGTGCGCAAAATCGCCCCACGAAGTGATCTTTGCAGTCAGCGAGGCACCGGTGAACTTCCACACGTTCGGACGGCTGTTCCGCGACAAGCTCGGCTGCCGCGACGCGCTCTACCTCGATGGCAGCATCTCGCAGTTCTATGTCGACGGCGACGGCTATGCTGGCGCACCCGCCTTCATGGTCAAGCCGTATGCCGGTATCTTTGCCGTGTTCGCCAAGCCCTGACCCAACCCCGCCAACCCAAGGCCACGCTCCATGACCACACGTCGTTGGCACATTCTGCGCGCCGCCTTGCTGGCTCTGCTGGTGCTGTTGCTGATTGCCCTCGCCGCGGTCTGGTGGCTGCTCGCCGGCAGTCGTCCCCGGCTGGATGGCCGGCGCATGCTGCCGGGCCTGGAGGCCAGCGTCAGCATCAGCCGCGACGCGCTGGGCACGGTCACCATCGAGGGCAACCACCGCGCCGATATCAGCTACGCGATGGGCTATGTGCACGCGCAGGAGCGCTTCTTTGAGATGGATCTGATGCGGCGCATGAGCGCCGGCGAGCTGTCTGCGCTGGTCGGCCCGGCCGCCTTAAAGGTGGATCTCAACCATCGGCGGCATCGCCTGCGGGCCGTGGCCGAGGCCGCGTATGCACAATTGCCGCCAGCGCAGAAGCACGCACTGGATCGCTACCGGGACGGCGTCAACGCGGGTCTGGCCGACCTGCGCGAAAAGCCGTGGGAATACCTGCTGCTGGGCAGCAGGCCGCAACCCTGGCGGTCGGAAGACAGCGCGCTGGTCATCGCGGCCATGTATCTGGATCTCAGCCGCGACGGTCGCAACGCACGCGAACTGCACCTCGCGCAGATGCGTGCGGTGCTGCCCGGCCCGTTGGTGGATTTCCTGCTGGCGCCCGATCCGGACTGGGAGGCACCATTGAGCGGCAGGCTGTCGCGCTTACCGGTAGTGCCCGGCGCCGACGTGTTCGACCTGCGCCAGCAGTCGCCCGCCCCGGCAGCAAACAGTCTGACTGCCGCGCTGGCGCCGGCACTCGATGCGCCACGCCCGGGCAGCAACAGCTTTGCGGTGGCCAGCACGCTTACCGGCAACGGCGCCGCGATGCTGGCAAACGACATGCACCTGGGCCTGCGCGTACCAAATATCTGGTTCCGCACGCGCCTGCGTTACCCTGACCCGAGCGCACCGAACGGCCAGCGCGATGTCAATGGCGTCAGCCTGCCCGGCACGCCGGCCATCATCATCGGTTCCAACGGCCAGGTGGCCTGGGGTTTCACCAACAGCTACGGCGACTGGGCCGACTGGGTACGCGTGCAGCGCGATCCAGCCGACCCAGACCGCTACAAAGTGCCCGCCGGCTGGGCCAAATTTGAAACCCACGAGGAGCACATCCAGGTCAAGGGTCAACCGGACACGATCCTCGAGGTCCGGGACACCCGCTGGGGTCCGGTCATGGGCAAGGACGCCGACGGCACGCCGCTGGCGCTAGCCTGGATCGCACAACTCCCGCGCGCCTACAACCTGGGCCTGATGCAGTTCGAGCACGTGCCCGACGTAGCGGCCGCGCTGAACCTCGCACCGCAGTTGGGCCTGCCACCACAGAACCTGCTGGTGGCCGACCGCGCCGGCCAGATCGGCTGGACGATCGCCGGCAACAGCATCCCTCTGCGCGTCGGCATCGATCCACTATTGCCCTCGGACTGGTCGAAACCCGGCCGCGGCTGGCAGGGCTGGGCCGCGCCGGCGCAGTACCCGCGCATCGAGCATCCGGCCGGTGGCCGGCTATGGACCGCCAACAACCGCACCGTCGATGGCGCCGCGCTGGCCCTGCTCGGCAACGGCGGCCACGACCTGGGCGCACGCGCGCGGCAGATCCGCGACGACCTGCACGCGCGCATCAGTTTTGCCCCCGCCGACCTGCTCGATATCCAGCTCGACGACCGCGCCATGTTCCTCCTGCGCTGGCAGCAACTGCTGCAACGAACCCTGGCCAACAGCAAGGCCCCGGCACTCGAACAACTGCGTCAGCTAACCCATGCCTGGCGCGGGCGTGCCGCCGTCGACAGCGTCGACTATCGGCTGGTGCGCGCCTTTCGCAACCAGGTCAGCGAAGCGGTGCTGGCGCCCTTTGCTGCGCGGGTAAAGCAGCAGCACGCCGACTTCAGCTGGCCTGCCCACAACAGTGCCGAAGCCGCGGTCTGGATGATGATCCGGCAACAGCCTGCCTGGCTGCTGGACTCGAAGTACGCGAACTGGCACGCCTTGCTCACCGATGCTGCAAGCCAGGTGGCGCACAAGCTCGGCCAGCAACCCGGCGGCCTGGCAGCACGCAGTTGGGGGGAACTGAACCGCAGCGACATCGAGCATCCGCTGTCTGCGGCGCTGCCGGCATGGCTGGCGCGTTTCATCGACATGCCCGACCAACCGCTGCCCGGCGACAACAACATGCCACGCGTCGCCGCGCCCGGCTTCGGTGCCTCCGAGCGCATGGACGTATCGCCCGGTCACGCGGCACAGGGCATCCTGGAAATGCCCGGCGGCCAGAGCGACAACCCGCTGTCGCCGTTCTTCGGCGCCGGGCATCAAGATTGGGTTGCGGGCCGACCCACGCCGCTGTTGCCCGGGAAGGCCGAACACACATTGACGCTACGGCCATCCGGCCGGTAAGCCGCTTCACGGGTACCTGCATGGCCCGGCGACCACCAAAGTGTGACGTACATCACGTTTTTGGTGGTATGGTTTTGTGGTGGCAGCAACGTTTCTGAGGCCCATGACGTGGCTGACCCGGGGTTTGGTGGAGGAATGTCCCGGCAAGGGATTGCGTGACCCGGCACGGGAGTGCCTGCAGCCATGCCGCAGCTCAAGCCTGCTTCGGACTTCCACTATCGCGCCTTCATCAGCTACAGTCACCAGGACAAGGTCTGGGCCGACTGGCTGCACAAGGCACTGGAGACCTATCGCGTCCCGTCGCGCCTGGTTGGAACAGAAACCGCAGCCGGGGTGATCCCGAAACGCCTCGCGCCGATCTTCCGCGACCGCGACGAACTGGCCAGTGCCTTCGACCTTGGCAACAAGGTCAACGAAGCGCTGGCGCAATCGGCCAACCTGATCGTGATCTGCTCGCCACATTCGGCCGGCTCGCGCTGGGTCAACGAGGAAGTACTGGCATACAAGCGGCTGGGTCGCAGCGAACGCATCTTCTGCCTGATCGTCGATGGCGAGCCGAACGCCAGCGACCTGACCGGCCGCGCGGCGGAAGAATGTTTCGCACCGGCACTGCGCTTGCAGTTCGATGCGGATGGCCCCCTCACCAGCGAACCCGCCGAGCCGATCGCTGCCGATGCGCGTCCCGGCAAGGACGGCAAGGGCAACGCCAAGCTGAAACTGATTGCGGGCATGCTTGGCGTCGGCTTCGACGCGCTGAAGCAGCGCGAACTGCAGCGCCGCACCCGCAAGATGACCGCGATCACCGCGCTGGCGCTGGCCGTGATGGCGGTGACCAGCGTGTTGGCTGTATATGCGTTGATTTCACGCCACGAAGCCGTGATCGCGCGACACCATGCGGTTGTCGCGCAACAGGCCGCGGAACGCCGCCAGAAGCAGGCCGAGGGACTGGTCGGTTTCATGCTGGGCAATCTGAACGACAAGCTGTCCCAGATCAACCGGCTGGACATCATCGAGTCGGTCGATGACAAGGCCATGGATTATTTTAAGTCGCTGCCGACCACGGATGTCACCGACAAGGCGATCGTGCAGCGCGCCCGGGCGCTGGAACGCATCGGCTCCGTCCGGCTGGATCAGGGCCACCTGCCCGCCGCACTGGATTCCTACCAGGCATCGCTCATACTCATATCGGCGCAAGCGCGCAAAAGTCCGCAAGACATGCCGCTGCAGCTGGCTTGGGCGGAAGTCGAATCGTGGATCGGAATGACCTGCTGGTTTCAGGGCAATCTCGATCAAGCCGAGCGGAATTTCCGCACCGCGCAGCAGATCCTCGAACGCGTAGAGAACGCAGGCGCCGATAATCCGAAGTTTATGCTGCAAATGCAGAACGTCGAAAGCAACCTCGGTCATGTACTCGAGTCGCGCGGGAAACTCGATGAAGCCAAGAATTCCTACCAAAAGGCACTGGATCTGGACAGAAAATTGGTTGCCACGGATCGCAACAACGTCGAATGGAATGTGCTTTTAGGCTCGAACCATAACAATCTTGGCAAGCTAGCGTTGACACGCGGCGATCTGGTCACGGCCATTACCGAATACGCCGCTGACGACCAAATCGAAACCGTTCAGAGCGCACACGATCCGAAGAACAACGATCAGCGCCAGAACATGTTCCGCGTGCGCGCGATCCTCGGCCGGACGCTGGCGCTGGCGGGAGAAACGGATGCCGCGATTCGCGACCTGCGCGATGTGGTGAACATCGCCGAGGAACTACACAAACAGGACACGACGATCACATCGATCAGCGAGATCCTGGCGCTGTATCGCATGCAACTGAGCCGCCTGCTACGCCTGACTGGCAATCTGCCCGAGGCGCTGAAACTGACCGACCGATCGTTCGCAACGTTCGCGGCACTGACCAAACAGGATCCGAGCAACGCTTCCTGGCAACGCGAATTCGCCGAAGTGCGCACCGAACGTGCCGCGCAACTGGCAACCTCGGGCAAAAATCAAGAGGCGCAGGCGCAGTTGCAGGCCGCGCAGGGCTGGCTCGATCCGGCCCTGCAGAAACATCTGCAGGATCGTGCCACGTTGCTGGCAACTCTGGATGCGCGGTTGCTGCTCGCGAAGATTCAGGGCGATCCGGATGCCAAGGCTCAACGCAAAAGCTGCCTTGCCGCCATCGATTCAGTCAAGAGTGGGGCCAATGATCCGCGCTTGCTGGCGCTCAAGGTCGATGCGCTGCTGAGTCTTGGCCGCAAATCCGACGCGCAGCCGGTCATCGACACCTTGCGCGCCAGCGGCTACCGGGATCCGGCATTTATGCAGATATTGCAGCAAGCCCATATCGACTATCCGCCGAATGCGCGAGTTCGCCAGCAGATACAAACCGCGCTTTCCGCATCCGAGAACGGGGGTACTTCGCGGTAACGAGCCGCGAAGATCATTCAATCAAACGGAGAAAGTCATGACGGTCAAAGTCTACAAAGTGGAGCCGAAAACCGAAAACAACCAGAACGTACTGGATGTGAAAGACGGCGGCAAACCGATCGATGCCACCCAGAGCACGACCATCGTCTGGTATCTGGACTCCGACAGCGGGACATTCAATGCGATCGACGGCTCGGCGACATCCGGTTTTCGCTGGCCGACGCCACCTGGGAGTACGGCCGGCTTCGGCACGCCAACGCTCGCGCCGGGCGGTCAGGTCCTGACGATCGTCGACGCAGCCGGCGCAGACGGTACCTACACGTACCAGCTCAATGCGACCATCAACGGAACGCCCTATTCGACGCAAATATCGAGTTCCCCAGCAGGCACTATCGACAATCCCATGATCAAGAACAACTGACCTGGTGACCGAGCCGAAGCACCGGCGCCGCCGCACCGCCAAGAAACCGGGTCAGGTTGAGTTCTTCCGCCCAGACTGCAGTAGTAAGTCAACCTGACCCCGTTCGGCTGCTCAAGTGATTCACTGATCAACGAGCAAACCCGACGACGGCCGCGCCGAACGCGCGGCTTTCCACGCATCGATGCCAGCAAGCATTCCTCCTCCTGCAGGATCAGGCAACCTTATGACCGCAACAGCAAGCCTCTTGCCGGCCACCGTTCCGCTGGTCATCGGCGTCACCAGCCACCGCGACCTCGCCGCACACGAGATCGAGCCGATCCGACTGCGGCTGCGCGATTTTTTCGCGTACCTGCGACTCGATTTTCCGGACTTGCCGCTGGTGGTGCTGTCGGCGCTGGCCGATGGTGGCGATCAACTGGCTGCGGAGGAAGCCTTGCACGCGGGCGCGCGCCTGATCGCACCGCTGCCGTTGCCGCAGGACCTGTATCTCGACGATTTCAGTGCCGATGCCCGCGCCAGGTTTGCCGCCTTGTGCCAACACGCCGAGATACTGCCGCTGCCACTGCTGCCGGGCAACACCCCGGAAACCGTGGCCACGCATGGCGAGGCGCGCAACCGCCAGTACGCGCATGCTGGCGTATTCATCGCCAGCCACAGTCACATCCTGTTGGCGTTGTGGGATGGCTGTCCCTCGGACAAGTTCGGCGGTACCGCACAAATCGTGCGCTTTCACATGGATCGCATCCTGCCCGGACCGATCGAACGCCGCCACTCCCGCCACGTGACGCTGGACAGCGGTGACGAGAGCCTGCTGTACCACATCGTCTGTTCACGCGCCGACCACGCAGGCACGGTCCACCCGCCACTGCAACCGCTGCAGGTGCGCTGGGTCGATGACACCGGCGCTCATGCGGGCGAGGCCGGCATGCCGAGCGAGTTTCGCCACATGTTCCGGCGCATGCAGCAATTCGACGCCGACGCCGCACGCTACGCTGACCACATCGATGCTGCGAACGCGTCAGCACGCGATGATCGCGTGACCCGGGGCGGTGATTGCGTCGCGGTTGGACGCCTGTTCGCCGCCGCCGACTGGCTGGCAGTCCACTTCCAGAGGCAGGTGCTGCTGACGATGCGCAGCTTGTATGTGCTGGCGGCGTTGATGGGCATCGCGTTCGTGTGCTACTCCGACCTGCCGCAGGAGGTGCCTTACGTGGGCGACGCCATCTACCTGTTCGTGGTGTTGTTTGCCGCGGGCGTGTTGTTGGCGTGGCTGGCACGGCGACGCGATTGGCACCGCAAGTACATCGACTACCGCGCACTCGCCGAAGGTTTGCGTGTGCAGGGTTACTGGGGATGCGCGGGCATCGAAGCCGACGAACTCGGCGCCTTCGCGCACGAGGATTTCATGCAGAAGCAGGACATCGAACTGGGCTGGATCCGCAACGTGATGCGCGTGGCCGGGGTCAATGCGGTCATCGCGGCATCGGCGACCGGCGTGGCAAAGGTCATCGCCGAATGGATCGGCGAGCCGGACGGCAGTGGCCAACTCGGCTACTACACGCGCAAGAGCGAACAACGTAGCCGGGTTCATCGCGCAACGCAACGCCTCTCGCACATCCTGTTGTGGGCGGTGATCGCCACCAGCATCTTGCTGGCGCTGTTCCACCGCTGGCTCGACGCGGACACCACCACCTCGCTGGTCGCCTTGATGGGCGTACTGGCCGTGATCGCCGCCGCGCGCGAATCCTACGCCTACCGCAAGGCCGACAAGGAACTGATCAAGCAGTACCAGTACATGCGCGGCATCTTCGCCAGTGCACGCCGCAAGCTGGACGCGACCCAGGACCCCGACACTCGCAGCGACATCCTGCGCGCGCTGGGCGAGGCCGCACTGGCCGAACATGCAGAATGGGCGCTGATGCATCGCCATCGCCCGCTGGAGCACGGCAAGATGTAATCCACGCGGGGCGACTACAGCCTCATCAGCGGCACGAGGTCACTGCGCCAGCAGGCGCTCGCACACGGCACGGTACAGGTCGGGCAACTGCTCAAGTTCATCCAGAGCGATGCACTCGTCGACCTTGTGGATGGTCGCGTTGACCGGGCCCAACTCGACCACTTCGACGTCGAGCGGCGCGATGAAGCGACCGTCCGAGGTGCCGCCGCCGGTGCTCTGTTCCGGCTCGACGCCGCACAGTTCGTGGCAGACTGCCACCGCGGTTTCGCGCAACCGGCCACCGGGCGGAGTAAGGAACGGCTCGCCGGAAAGATTCCACTCCACGGCGTAGTCCAGCCTATGCCGCTGCAGGATCGCTTCGCTGCGCGCGCGCAGCTCGTCGGCCGTGCTGGCCGTGCTGTAACGGAAGTTCATCAGTGCGCGCAGCGTACCCGGGATGACGTTGCTGGCGCCGGTGCCGGCGTTGAGATTGGAAACCTGGAACGAGGTGGGTGGAAAATCCTGGTTGCCTTCATCCCAACGCTCGGCAGCCAGCGCAGTGAGCGCCGGCGCGAATGCATGGATCGGATTGCGTGCTTTCTCCGGGTAAGCCACGTGTCCCTGCACGCCGCGCACCGTCAAGGTGGCAGACAGCGAACCGCGCCGGCCGACGCGGATCAGGTCGCCCAGACGCTGCCTGGCCGACGGTTCGCCTACGACGCACCAGTCGAGGCGCTCGCCGGTGCGGCGGAATTGCTCGGCGACCTTGCGCACACCATCGAGATTGGTCGGGCCTTCCTCGTCGCTGGTCAGCAGCAGGCCGACGCGACCCGAATGGTCCGGATACGCGGTCACGAACTGCTCCAGCGCCACCACCATCGCCGCCACCGAACCCTTCATGTCGGCAGCGCCGCGGCCGTATAGAAGGCCGTCGCGAACGGTTGGCTCGAACGGTGGGCTTTGCCAGTCAGCTTCCGGCCCGCTGGGCACCACGTCGGTGTGTCCCAGGAACACCAGGGTCGGGCCAGCCGACCCATGCGTGGCCCACAGGTTGTCAACCTCGCCGTAGCGCAGGTGCTCTACCCGGAATCCGCCGCGCTCAAGTCGTGAGCCGATCAACGCCAGGCAGCCGGCATCTTCCGGTGTCACCGAACGGCGACGGATCAGGTTGCAGGCAAGGTCGAATACGTCGGACATGGTCACTCACACCGCACAAGGTTGGCACCATGCACAGCATAACAAGCTAGCTCAGTACCACGCCCAACAGGTGGCCCACGCCATAGGTCAATGCCGCCGCCGCGGCGGTGATGCTGAACTGGCGTGCGACCGAGAACAGCATGCTGCGGCCGGTGAACAGCGAGGTACCGATACCGATCAGCGCCAGGCCCAACGCCGTGGAACCTATGCTGGCCAGCAGCGCCGCCTGCCCTCCGAGCACGAAGTACGGCGCCACCGGGAACAGCGCACCGCAGGCGAACAGGCAGAACGACGAAATCGCCGCGCCCCAGGCCGAGCCGCCCAGCTCGCCCGGATCCACGCCGAGCTCCTCGCGCACCAGCATGTCCAGCGCCGCCCGCGGCGTCTCGGCAATGTGGCCGGCCAGGTGCTCGGCTGCCGCTGCCTCCACCCCCTTGTCGCGGTAGATGCCCGCGATGTGCTTCAGGCCATCCTCGGGCGCCACCGCCAGACGTTCGGCACGCTCGGTGATCTGTGCCTGGTAGAACTCACGCGAACTGTTCATCGACAGCCATTCGCCCAGCGCCATTGAGCATGCACCCGCGACCAGCCCGGCCAACCCGGCCAACAGCACAGGGCGATCGCCAGTGGCGGCACCGGCCATGCCCATCACCAGGCTGACGTTGGACACCAGCCCGTCGTTGGCACCGAGTACCGCCGCGCGCAGCGTATTGCCGCTCTGCGCGCGATGCCGATGACCATGCACAGCCAGTTCCTGCGTCGCAACGAAATGGTCACGATGGCCGCTGCGATCGACCGGCGTGGCCTCATGGTCGGCGTGTTCCAGCCGCACCACCGTCGGCATCACGAATTCCGTGCCGAAGCGTTGCGCGAACCAGCTGAGCGCGCGCACGCGCGGCCCGATGCGGAGCGCTGGCACGCGCTCGCCCAGCTCGCCCAGATGCGACTCCCAGAACTGCGCATTGGCCTGCTCACCCTCGGCGATCCGACGGTAGGCGCGACTCAGCTGCGCATCCGTGGCCAGCTCGGCCAGTCGCGTGTACAGGGCGGCATTATCGCGCTCAATGCGCAGGTTGCTGCGAAACCGGCGCGCCCGATGGCTGCCCATGTCAGCGCCCGAACAACTTCTTGAATGCGTTGTCGGAGAAGCCCACGCTGACCGACCCATCCGGCAGAACCACGACCGGGCGGCGAACCAGGGCCGGGTGCTCCTTGAGCAGCAAGGTCCACTCCGGATCGCTGCCCGGGTTCTTGCGCTGCGGCAGCAGGTTGCGCCAGGTGGTGGAGGACTTGTTGGCCAACTTCTCCCAACCGCCGAGCTGCGCCGCCCACTCCTTTAGCGTTGCGGCTGGAATCGGGTTGACACGGTAGTCGACGAAGTCGTGGGCCACGTCGAAGCGGGTGAGCCAGTTGCGGGCCTTGCGGCAGGTGTCGCAGCTCGACAATCCGTACAGAACGGGATTCATTCGCCGCCCCGCAGCAATTCGTTGATGCTGGTCTTGCTGCGCGTCTTCGCGTCGACCTGCTTGACGATGATCGCGGCGTAGAGGCTGTGGCTGCCGTCCTTCGCCGGCAGATTGCCGGCCACCACCACGCTGCCGGCCGGCACGCGGCCGTAACTCACCTCGCCGGTGGCGCGGTTGTAGATGCGCGTGGACTGGCCCAGGAACACGCCCATGCCGATCACGCTGCCGCGCTCTACCACCACGCCTTCGACCACTTCCGAGCGCGCACCGATGAAGCAGTTGTCCTCGATGATGGTCGGGTTGGCCTGCAGCGGCTCCAGTACGCCACCAATACCGACGCCGCCGGAAAGATGCACGCCGGCGCCGATCTGCGCACAGGAGCCCACCGTGGCCCAGGTGTCGACCATCGTGCCGGCGCCCACGTAGGCACCAATGTTCACATAGCTGGGCATCAGCACCGCGTCCTTCGCGACATGCGCACCCCGACGCACCAGCGCACCGGGCACCACGCGCGCGCCGAGCTGCTGCAGTTCGTCGTCGTTGCCGTGCGCGAAGCGCAGCGGCACCTTGTCGAACGCCTGCGCGGCGCCGCCGTCGACCACCTGGTTGGCACTGATGCGGAAATACAGCAGCACCGCCTTCTTGATCCACTGGTTCACGCGCCAACCGCCATCACCATCCGGCTCGGCGACGCGGCATTCGCCGGATTCCAGCAGGCCAAGCACCTGCTCGATTGCCGGGCGAAGGTGGGTTTCGATCTCGGCCTGGGCCAATTCGTTGCGCCGTTCGAAGGCATCGTCGATCAGGTTTTCAATGCTTTGCATGAGGTTTGTTCGCTGGTGAGGTTCGTCGGCAAGCGGCAGCTATGCCCGGCTGTCAAGAATACATGCTGCACTGCCGATGGACAGCCGGTTCATCCCCGCTTTACAGCGGTTTGGGCATACTGGCGCTCGTGCCGAGGAGTCACACATGAGCCAGATCAAGATCGCCACCCTCGTTGGAAGCCTGCGCAAGGATTCGTTCAACCGCCGGCTCGCCCGTGCGGTGGAGAAACTCGCGCCTGCCGAGTTCGCTTTCAAGCACGTGCAGATCGACGACCTGCCGCTGTATTCGCAGGATCTCGACGCCGCCTATCCCGCCATCGCCACCCGCTTGAAGGAAGAAATCGAATCGGTCGACGGCCTGCTCTTCGTTACCCCGGAATACAACCGCTCGATTCCGGGCGTGTTGAAGAACGCGATCGACCTCGCCTCGCGCCCGTGGGGCACCAATTCGTTCGCCGGCAAGCCTGGCGCCGTCATCGGCACCTCGATCGGCTCAACCGGCACCGCCCTGGCACAGCAGCACCTGCGCAACGTACTAGCCTACCTGGACGTGCCCATGCTGGCCCAACCGGAGGTGTTCATCCATTTCAAGGACGAACTGATAGTCGACGACGGCAGCATCGCCAGCGACGGGACGCGGAAGTTCCTGCAGGAATTTGTCGACAAGTACACCGCGTGGGTCAGGCGCTTCGTCGACTGAGCCGCGCGCTCCGGACGCATCGAACAAGTCGTCGCAGGCGCATCGGGAAGTTTTTCAGTTGCTGGAAGATCTGGCGAAGGCAGACGAAAGCTCTTCGTTCTTGAGCTCAAAGCACCCAGGAGCATCGCCCGCTAGCGGTATCTACCGACGGGGTGTGGGGTCGGCGCACGACCACCGCACGGCACCGGGGCACGCACCACCGAGTTGCGCAGTTGCGTAACAAGAGTCGAGACGGTATCTACGAGGCGGGGAGCGGAAGCATCGCGCACAGGGTGCGCTCCTACGGATTACGAGGCGGTGCCGCCCACCGTCATCGAATCAATCTTCAGCGTGGGCTGCCCCACACCTACGGGCACGCTCTGCCCGTCCTTGCCGCACACGCCCACGCCTGCATCCAGCTTGAGGTCGTTGCCGATCATCGAGACGCGGTTGAGTACCTCCGGACCGCTGCCGATCAGCGTTGCACCCTTTACCGGACGGGTGACCTTGCCGTCCTCGATCAGGTAGGCCTCCGAGGCGGAAAAGGTGAACTTGCCGTTGGTGATGTCGACCTGACCGCCGCCGAAATTCGGCGCGTACAGGCCCTTCTTCACCGAGCGGATGATCTCGGCTGGATCATGCGAGCCGGCCAGCATGTAGGTGTTGGTCATGCGCGGCATCGGCAGCGCGGTGAACGATTCACGGCGGCCGTTGCCGGTGGGCGCCATGCCCATCAGACGCGCGTTGAGCTTGTCCTGCATGTAGCCCTTGAGGATGCCGTCCTCGATCAGGGTGGTGCACTCGGTCGGCGTGCCCTCGTCGTCGATACTGAGCGAGCCGCGACGATCAGCCAGGGTGCCGTCGTCGACGATGGTGACGCCTCTCGCGGCCACGCGCTGGCCGATGCGACCAGAGAATGCAGAGCTGCCCTTGCGGTTGAAATCGCCTTCCAGCCCGTGGCCGATCGCTTCGTGCAACAGCACGCCGGGCCAGCCGGGGCCGAGCACCACGGTCATCTGGCCGGCCGGTGCATCGACCGCATCCAGGTTGACCAGGGCCTGGCGCACCGCCTCGTCGGCGAAGGCGAGCGCGCGGCCGTTGTCGATCAGCTCACGGTAGCCGTAGCGGCCGCCACCGCCGGAGTAGCCTTGCTCGCGCCGGCCGTTCGCTTCGGCGATCACCTGCACGTTGATGCGCACCAACGGGCGCACGTCGGCGGCCAGGGTACCGTCGGAGGCGGCGATCAGGATGGTGTCCATGGTCGCGGCAAGGCTGACGATGACCTGCTTGATGCGCGGGTCGCGCGAGCGCGCATACGCGTCGACCTCGCGCAGCAAGGCGATCTTGTCGGGGTTGGGCAGGCTCTCGACCGGGTCGATCGCCGGATACAGCGCGCGCGCATTGTGCAGCGCCAGCGGCTTGCCGGCGCCGTTGCCATCGCGGGCAATCGCGCGGGCGGCTTTGGACGCCTCCAGCAACTGCGGCAGCACGATCTCATCGGAATAGGCGAAGCCGGTCTTCTCGCCGGACATCGCGCGTACGCCTACGCCCTGCTCGATCGAATGGCTGCCGTCCTTGACGATGCCCTCCTCCAGCGTCCACGACTCGCTGCGCGAATGCTGGAAGTACAGGTCGGCGGCATCGATGGTCGGGCCCATCAGCTGGGCGAACACGCGATCGAGATCGCCGGTGGCGATGCCGCCGGGAGACAACAGCTTGCTTTCGGCGAGGGCGATCAATGAATCCATGGCTTGGTTTGTCTGTGCTCAGTCAGGAACTATCCCACATGGGGCTGCAGCTGAGCGCTTTAAAGCCACCCGTGACCTCCTGCGCCAGCATGGCGCGAACGCGGGACGGGCACCAAGGTTGCCCCACTCAGCGAGGGACGGAGCTGGCCGCAGCCGGCGCCACGACGCTCGCCGCAGGCGCTGGCGGCGACGAGCTGCCAGCCGCAGCCGACGCGCTGCCGGCGGGGCTTGGCAGGAGCTGAGCCGGTATCACCACTTCGTGCTTTTCAATCAGGGTCATCACCGGATCATCCCAGCTGCCGGTGATCCGGTAGCGGGCACTGGCGGCCTTGTTCAAGCCCTTGCCGAGCAGCCCCTGCACCGCGAAGCCGGCGGCCGCACCGATCGGACCGCCCACGACCGCACCGACGAGCGGCAGACTGTTGCCGACGTGCGGTATCACCCGTATTTCCTGGTCGTAATCCCTGGCGCGCAGACCGGTGCGGCCGGCGATCGTGATGTTCGCCGCAGCGCCATGGATCACCAGGTTGCTGGTGGTGGCGCCGCCATGGGCCAGCCGAAAATCGCCATTGATCGAATCGAAGCCCAGCCCTTTGCCAAACACGTCGCCAAAATCCAGGTTGAGGCGACGCGGCAACTCGGCCAGCGAGACCAGGCCGAGCAGGCGACCCACCCCGGGCCCGCTGGCCTCGGGGATGCGACCGTCGCTGACATGGATGCTCAAGCTGCCGTCCATCGCGGCCAGCGACAGGGCATTTGGACTACCCGGCCAGGTGGCATCCAGCTGGTCGCGCGTCTTGCCGCCCTGGACCAGCCCGGCATAGCCGAACGCACTCAGCATCGCGCCGAGATCCTCGGCCGAAAAGCTTATGCGCATGTGCGTGTGGCTGTCGCTGGCGGTGCCATTCCAGTCACCACTGGCGGTGATCTGCACCTGTCTGGACAACGTCCGCAACTGCTCGATGTGCATGCCGTTCGGCGTGGGCCAAGTCTCCAGCCGCGCCTCGCCGAGCCTGGAATCGCCCAGACGGAGGTCGCCTATCCACAGGTGAAATGGTGGCAGCGCCGCGGGATTGATTCCCGTGTTCGCAGGATCCGGCGCAGGCGTTGCGGCGTCGACCGCAACGGCCGCCTTGCCATCCGTCCGGCCCGCGTCCTGCACAGTCACGTCCTTCGGCCAATACAGGAGCTGCAGGCGCGCGGTCACCCCACGTTTGTCCAGTTGCCGGGTCGGCACACGGAAATTGCCTGCCATCGCCGGGCCCTTCACGTCCACACTCAAGACATCCGCTTGCGGCGTGGCGCGCAACGCCAGCGGCCCGAGCGGACGGCCGAACCAGCCGGCCTGGTCGGTACTGATATCGAGACTCTCCAGGCCCGGGCCAGCGCCACCCGCACCGGCCGCGACCTGCCGCACCCAGCCGGTGACATCCAGCGTGGCAGCGTGACCGCGAACGCGCAAATCACGCGCAGGCAACGCCTGCGGCATCTGGTCGCCCAGGGCCAGGGTTCCCGCCAGCGGTTGCGCTGTGCCGTCGGCCAGCCGCAGGTGACCACGCAGCACCTGACCCAGACCCAGCTGCAGGTCGCTGCCGTCGATCGGCAAGCTCATCGTCAGATGCAGCGGCAGGCTGCCGGCGGCAGGCTTGTCCAGCGGCGCCGGCAGTTGCAGGGCGATGCCCTCGAGCGACGAGTCGATGCTCAACCGCTGCGCCAGCACATCGGTGCCTGGCTGGTGCGCGAGGGTAAAGCCGATGTTGAATGCGCTGCGCCCCTGCCCGAGCTCGCCCAGCCACTTGAGCGAGGGGTAACCCTGCACCAGCTCGGCTATTTGATAGCTGCCCTGCAGGTTGGCCAACAACACGGTGGCCGGATCGGAATTGGCGCCGGCAATCGCCAGTTGCAGGCGCGACGGCTGACCGTGGAACACGGTGTCCAGCGAGTCAGCCTGCAGCCCATGCAGGTCGAAGCGCAAGGGTCCATTGAGCTTTTGCAGATCGAGCTTCCAGTCCGGCGCGGTGGCGCTGACATCGTGCAGCTGCGCGCTGCCGTCGAGTTCTGCATCCTCGACCTTGGCCAGCGGCAGACTCAGGTGGAAGCCGAACGTACCATGCCCGCCCAGGCTGAGCTTGGCCAGGGTATCGGCCACATGACTCGCGATCGGGCTCTTGCGGGCGAACTCGAGCAAACTTGCGCCGCTGCCGCTGCCGCGCACGTTGAGATCGAGCAGGCCTTGGCCAAAATCGGGGATCAGCGCCACGGCACGCTCGGCGTTCACCCCCAGGGCGTGGCCGGCACTAGTTTGCACGAGCATGCCGCTGTTGACGAAGCTGGCCACCGCATCGATGCCTTCGGCACGCGGCCACTCGCTGCCATAGTCGAGAGTCAGGCCGCTGATCTGCGCACGCGCCTCGAAACGCCCCTCGTTGTGACGGAACGGCCAATCCGCCAGATCGCCATGCACCAGCACCCAGGCCTGCTCGACGTGACCCGCCACCAGCGCCCGATCCAGCCAGGCGACGGTGGCCGGCGGCATCACGTTCACCGGCCAGAACAGTTTCGCGGCAGGCACGTCGGCGTGATCCACCGTGGCATACAGGTCAAGCGTGGGAGCGCCGCCCTGCGCGGGCAGCACGACCTCTCCGCGGGTACTTCCCGCATAGCCGGCGCCGACGAAATCCAGCGTGTCGGCGCCGATGTGCCAGTCGCCATCCTGCGACCAGAATGCGAGCGTGCCGGCCAGCTTCGACAACACGAATGGCTGTCTGAATACGTGCGGAAACTGCAGCGTGGCGGCCTGCTCCGGCAGCTCCAGCGAAAACGCCGCGGCATCGCCGCGCAACACTCCATGCAGATTGCGCACGCCCGGCAGTTGGTCGACCGGGTCGATGCCCAACCCGTCGAAATGGAGCGCGAGCTCCCGCAGCCCTCCGGCGCGCGTCCAGTGCAACACGACGCGGCCAAGCTCGCCATGCGGGTGGCCACTGCCCAGCCACTGTGCCAGCGGTGGTGCAAGATCGGGCTTCAAGGCCAGCCATGGCAGCAGCGGCGCCAACTGCAGCTTGTGCGCGACGGCATCCACGCCGAACCGGGGCGTGCCGGGCCGACGCAAGTCCAGTACGGCGGCGCTGCCGTCGGCGCCGGCCCAACGCAACTCATAACCGTCCTCCAGGTGGCGCACGCCGGCCAGGCCATGCAGTGATGCCACACTGGCGCTGCCGCCAGCGGCGGTGCTCACCGCGAGCGTCTCCAGGCTGAAACGCACGACGCTGCTGACCAGCTTCCCCTCGCGCCAGTCGAGCCACGCACTGAGGCGACCCGCGCCGTGATCGATCCTGTAACCGGCCACGTCGATGCCATCCAGCAACGACTTGAGTTCGGCACCATCGACGCTGAACCATATCTGCCCGGCGCGGCCATCCTGGCGGAAGCGGCCGGCCGCACGCACACTGGCGGCGCTCACGCCGTCGCGGCGCAAGATACCTCCAAAGCGGATCTGGTCGCCCTGGTGGCTCAGGCGCAACTTCCGGGCGAGCAGCGTATAGCGCTTGCCAAGGGTGGCATCGGTCACCTCTACACGCAGGTCATCGAGCCAGAGGTCCACCGACCAGCGGCCCAGCGACGGCGGCTGCATACCCTTGCCACCAGATACGCCGATGCCATTGACATGCCAGCCGGCGGCATCGTGCAGCAGATCCAGCTGCAAGCCGCGGACGTATACGTTGAGCAGATGCCGCGACGGCAGCAGCCAGCCGCCGAGATCCAGTCTCAACCTGGATTCCGGCAACCGCAGCACCGTGCCACTTTCGCCCGGTGCCGGCCCGATGGTCACGCTGTGCATCACGAATTCCGGGCCGGATTGGGTCCAGTGTCCTTCCATCGACTCGAAGCTGACCGGACGCTGCAGGCGCTGACTGAGCTGCGCGGCCACCCACGCCGGATGCCGCGCGAGCAGCGGCAGCAGCAACTGTGCCAGCGCAGCCAGCACGGCAAACAGAATCACTAGCACGCCCGCGGTCCAGCCCAGACCACGGACGCCGCCGTGCAAACGCCGCCGCCACAGCATGTTCACGCGCGCGGAACCCTGGCGGACTTACAACAAGACAACATCAAACTGTTCCTGCGAATAATGCTCTTCCGCCTGGAAGCGTATGCTTTTGGAGATGAACTCTTCCAGTTCGGCGACCGCAGCGGATTCCTCTTCGAGGATGCGGTTCACCACGTGTGGGCTAGCCATGACCAGCAGTTTTTCCGCATCGAACTGGCGCACGGCGCGGGTGATTTCCCGGAAGATCTCGTAAGTCACGGTTTCGGCGGTCTTCAGCACGCCGCGTCCGTTGCAGGCGGGACACGGCTCGCATAGCTGGCGGGCCAGGCTCTCGGTGGTGCGCTTGCGGGTCATTTCAACCAGGCCCAGCGCCGACATCGGGTACACGGTGGTCTTGGCATGGTCGCGCGCCAGGCCCTTGCCCAGCATGCGCAGCACCTGCCGTTTGTGCTCCTCATCGTTCATGTCGATGAAGTCGATGATGATGATGCCGCCCAGGTTGCGCAGACGCAGCTGGCGCGCAGCCGCCTGTGCTGCCTCCAGGTTGGTGCGATAGACCGTTTCCTCCAGGTTGCGCGAACCGAGATAGGCACCGGTGTTGACATCGATCGTGGTCATCGCCTCGGTCTGGTCGACGATGAGGTAACCACCGGACTTCAGCGGCACATCCTTCTTCAACGCACGTTGCATCTCGTCCTCGACCCCGTACAGGTCGAAGATTGGCCGCTCGCCATCGTAGTGCTCGATGCGGTCGTCCAGCTGTGGCATGAACTTGTGCACGAACTTGACCACCTTGTCGAAGGTTTCGCGCGAATCCACGCGCACCTTCTCGATATCCTCGTTGAGCATGTCGCGCAAGCTGCGCAACGGCAGCGACAGTTCCTCGTACACGCGCTCGCCCACACGCGTCTTGGCGATGTTTTCCTGAACCACGCGCCACACCTTGCCCAGATAGGTCACGTCGAACGCCAGCGCCATGGCGCTCTGGCCCTCGGCGTTGGTGCGCACGATGTAACCGAGCGGGGCATCGCCGATCAGCGGGCCGAGCACGTCGCGCAGCCGCTGGCGTTCGGTTTCGTCCTCGATCCGCGTGGAAATTCCCAGCGTATGCGCATACGGCAGTAGCACCAGATAACGCGAGGGTATCGACAGGTGGGCCGACAGCCGTGCTCCCTTGGTGCTGATCGGATCCTTGACCACCTGCACCACGATCTCCTGGCCTTCATGCACCAGTTCGCTGATCGAGGGTACATGGCCGTTGCCGTTCGCCTCTTGCTCATCCGCCGCCGGAATCGCCGGGCGCACGATGTCCGAGGCGTGCAGGAATGCCGCGCGCTCCAGCCCGATCTCGACGAAGGCCGCCTGCATGCCCGGCATGACCCGTTGCACCCGGCCCTTGTAGATATTGCCGACATAGCCACATCGAGACGCCCGCTCGACGTGCACCTCCTGCAGCATGCCGTTCTCGACCACGGCGACCCTGGTCTCGCGTGGTGTCACGTTGATCAGTATTTCTTCACTCACCACATCCTCCCAAGACTGAGCATCTTTATAGCGGCTGCCGATGTGAACTGTCGATCAACGGCGCCCGAAAATCGACTCGAACCTGCCAATATTGCAAAATGAACCCGTTTCCGGCGGCGTCGCCGCGATCGGGACGGATCGGGCGCACGGCGCCGGGACGACCTGCCACTCATCCTGGAGCCAGCCACACATGACCACTCCGATATTGCTGGCCTGGAGCGGCGGCAAGGACTGCCTGCTGGCACTGCAGCGCCTGCTGGCCGATCCGCAATGGCAGGTAGTAGGCCTGCTGACCACGATCAATCGCAATTACCGGCGCATTGCCATGCACGGTGTGCAGCGCGAGGTCCTGCTTGCGCAGGCCGCCGCCCTCGGCCTGCCATTGATCGAGGTGATGCTGGACTGGCCAGGCAGCAACGAAGCCTATGAGGAGGCACATGCCGGGGCCCTGGCCGAAGCCCGCATGTGCTGGCCCGGAATCCACCACTGTGCGTTCGGCGACCTGTTTCTCGAAGACGTGCGCGACTATCGCATGCGCCAACTCGGTCGCGAGAACTGGCGTGCAGTATTTCCCCTGTGGGGCGAGGACACGGCCACCCTGGCGCGCCGCTTCGTCAGCGAAGGGCATCGCGCCATGCTGTGCTGCGTGGATACCCAGCAACTGGATGCCAGCTACTGCGGCCGCGATTACGACGCCGCCCTGCTCGACTCGCTGCCGGCCGGCGTCGATCCGTGCGGCGAGCGCGGCGAATTCCACACGCTCAGCCATGCCGGCCCGTTGTTCCGCCAGCCGCTGAACCTGCGTCGTGGTGAATCGGTACTGCGCGACGGGCGTTTCCAGTTCACCGACTTCCTGCTGGATGAGCATGCCGGCCCCGGCTGACCGTCAGCTACGACCTGTAGGGCGAAACCATGGAAGGCTCGACGCTGTTCGTGCTGCCCGCGCCCTGCGGTCAGGCGCGCGGGCACTGGAGGCTGGTGCCGGGGCGGCTCCTGGTGAGCTGTACCGCGGCATGCACAAGCGCCGGCTGGAGTCCCGGGCCTCAATCGATCGGCGTGTGCCGATACCTGGCCACCTGTTCCGGCCGCACCGGCGCGGCGCGGTTGGTCCAGGCATGACGGATATAGCTGACCACCGCCGACACGTCGCTGTCGCTGAGCTGCTGAGCGAATGGTGGCATCGAGTACGGTCGCGGGCTCTGCGCCGTGACCGGTGGAAAACCACCCAGCAAAACCATCCGGGTGGCGTTGATGCCACTCGGTTCGGTCACCGCGGAGTTCCCATCCAGCGGCGGATAGACCCCAGCCACGCCTTGCCCGCCCTTGCCGTGGCAATCGGCACACCGCTTCGCATAGATCCTCTCGCCGTGCGCAACCACCGCCGTGGGGGTCGACCCGCGCGCGCGCCCTGCTGGCGTCGCGCGCGCAGGCAACGAGTGCAGATAAACAGCAATCGCACGCAGGTCGTGGTCGGTCATGTGCTGGGTGCTGCCGGCCACCACGTCTGCCATCGGGCCGAACGCCGCACCCTTTGCCGACTGGCCGGTTTTCAGCAAGTCGACGATGTCCTGCTCGTTCCAATCCTGCAGGCCGCCGTTGTGCCCCGTGCTGAGGTCCGGCGCATACCAGTCCTGCATTGGAATCTCGCCGCCGGTCAGATGCCGTTTGCTGGCAAAGCCGCCGAGAGAATCGCGCCTCGCATGGCACTCGTTGCAGTGGCCCAGGCCCTGCACCAGATAGGCGCCACGATTCCACTGCGCCGACTGCGCCGGATCCGGCTTGTATTCGCTCTCGCGAAAATACAGGGCGCGCCACGCGACCAGGCTGCGGCGCACGCTGTAGGGAAACTCGAGTGCCGGTGCCACGCCACGCTGGTGCACCGGTGGCAGCGATTGCAGATAGGCAAAGATGGCCAGCGCATCGTCGCGATGCACCCTGGTATACGAGGTGTACGGGAACGCCGGATACAGCAACGCGCCGTGGCGGCCCTTGCCTGCATGCAACGCCTGCCAGAAATCCTCGAAGTCCCAGCCACCCAGACCGGTCTCCCGATCAGATGTGATGTTGGG
Organism: Rhodanobacter sp.; assembly: GCA_004298505.1. Classification (GTDB taxonomy): domain Bacteria; phylum Pseudomonadota; class Gammaproteobacteria; order Xanthomonadales; family Rhodanobacteraceae; genus Rhodanobacter. The sequence continues at coordinate 7,283 of SCRO01000020.1, read as the reverse complement.
CGCGGTGATGTTGCCGAATGGCGTCGGCAGCGCGCGGCCACCGGCAAAGCGGCTGCCACCCTGTGCCGTGTGGCAGCCGGCGCAGTCGCCGGCGCTGGTGAGGTACTCGCCACGGGCAAGCAGCCCCGGTTCGCGCAGCGTCGCCGCGCCCACCGTGCTCGCCGCCGACGGGATTCGTGCATCGCTGCCAGGGCGCAGCAGCAGCCAGAGCGACGCCAGCACAACCAGCAGCACGACCGCCAGCCACCACCGACGCCTCATGGGGTGCCTCCCGTGGCACGCAGCACGCCACAGCGCAGCGGCGGCGTCACCGAACCGGCCGCTTGCGCGCGGGTATCGGCTGGCAGCGCGCGACTGGCCAGCGCCGCAGCCACGGCGGTGATGTCCGATTCACGCAGCCGACTGGCCACTTCGGCCATGCAATCGGGTGCGACCATGGCGCGGGTATGCGTGCGCCACGAGCCCAGCTGCGCGCTGATGTAGTCATACGGCAGCCCGACCAGGCCAGGCGTGGAAGGCTCCACCCCGGTCAGCTGACTACCATGGCAACTGGAGCAGGCGGGAATCCTGCGAGACGGATCACCCTTGGCCAGAAGTTGATCCCCGCGCTGCAATGTGGCCGCCGCGACCAGTGGAACCGGCGAACGCGCGTACAGCACCTGCTTGGCGGCGAAGTAGTCGGCAATCTCGCGCATATAGGCCGGACTCAGGTGGCGCACCGTGTACTCCATCGGTGCATATTTGCGCAGGCCGTCCTTGAAGTTTTGCATCTGCCGCGCCAGATAGGCCGCCGGCTTGCCGGCCAGGCGTGGAAAGTAGCCGCTGGCCGCCCGCCCCTCGCCATCCACGCCGTGGCAGGTGGTACACGCGGCGATGCGCTGTTGCAGGGTATCGGGAATGTGCGGCGCACCGGCGGCAAGGCCGGGCGTGCCGAAGACCGAGGCGGCTACAAAAACGGCGGCGAGGCCGAACGGTTTGGCACGTAATGGACGGGTGTTCCGGATCATCCGGAAATGATACACCGCGGGTCTCCGCACTCGGCCGCAACCGGCGCTAAGCTGGCGCGACCGCATCGTCGACTCCCAGGGGTCACCGTGAATCGTTCAGCCATCCATTTCGCTACACTCGCCATTGCCTTGCTCGCCGGCCCGGCATGGGCCATGGAAGCTGCCGGACCCACAGCCCAAGGCGTCGCGTATGCGTCCATCGACCAACTGCAGCAACGCATGAATGCCGGTACGCTCGACACCCGCCAACTGGTCGATCAGCTGCTTGAACGCATCCGGCACATCGACCAGTCCGGGCCGACCCTGCGTGCCGTCATCGAGACGAATCCCGCGGCGTTGCAGCTGGCCGGTGCGCTGGATCGGACACGCCGCGGCGCGAAGTCAAACCACCCGATGTACGGCATCCCGGTGCTGCTCAAGGACAATATCGACACCGGCGACCGGATGGACACGACCGCTGGATCGCTGGCGCTGACCGCCGCGCCGGCGCCGCGTGACGCCGGCCTGGTCGAGCGGCTGCGCAAGGCCGGAGCGCTTATCCTCGGCAAGAGCAACCTCAGCGAGTGGGCCAATTTTCGCTCCAGCCATGCCAGCAGTGGCTGGAGCGGCGTGGGCGGGCAGACCCGCAACCCGTACGCGCTCGATCGCAACCCCTGCGGCTGTACGACTTCAAGCATGATCTCAATGCCTACCTTGCTACCCGCACCGGCCTCGCCGTGCATACGCTGGCCGACCTGATTGCGTTCAACCGGGCGCATGCCAGCGAAGAGATGTTCTGGTTCGGCCAGGAACTGTTCGAACAGGTGGTTAAGAAAGGCCCGCTCAGCGACAAGGTGTATGTGGATGCGCTGGCCAAGGCGAAGCGATGGTCCGGGCCCGAAGGCATCGACGCGGCGCTCAGGGCAGAGCATCTCGATGCCTTGCTGGCGCCGTCATGGGGACCGGCCTTCATGACCGATCCGGTGCTGGGCGACCACATCGTCAGCGGCAACCCAACCATCGGCGGTGCCTCGCAACCTGCCGCCGTTGCCGGCTACCCTTCGATCACCGTCCCTGCCGGCTGGGCGCACGGCCTGCCGGTGGGTATCGTGTGGTTCGGGGCAAAATGGAGCGAGCCCACCTTGATCGCGATCGCTTACGGCTTCGAGCAGCACAGCCACGCCTGGCAACCGCCGAAGTTCCTCGATACCGTGGGCGGCAAGCCTGTGGCGCCGGCGTCGCGCTGAATAGCGCGCCATGCATCGGGCAGCGCATGCGGCCGACCGATCAATGACTTTAACTTTGCGAGCTTCAGCCCGATTGCTTCGCGCCCACCGACTTGCGCACGATCAGCATGGCCAGCTCCAGCGACTGCTCATAGTTCAATCGCGGGTCGACCATCGACTTGTAGGCGCGATCCAGATCACTCTCACTCAGGTCGCGGGCGCCGCCCAGGCACTCGGTCACGTCCTCGCCGGTCAGCTCAAGATGCACGCCACCGAGGCGCGTGCCGGCTGCCGCATGGATGTCGAAGGCCTGGTCCAGCTCGCCCCGGATATTGTCGAAACGCCGCGTCTTGTGTCCGTTGGACGTGCTCTCGGTATTGCCATGCATGGGATCGGCCACCCACAGCACGCGCCGCCCCTGGCGCTTCACCGCATCGATCAGCGGCGGCAAGGCGGAGCCGATCCCGGCATTCCCCATGCGGTGAATCAGAGTCAGTCGACCCGGTTCATCGTGCGGGTTCAGCACCTCGATCAGGGGCAGCAACTGGTCAGGCGTCACCGACGGACCCACCTTCACCGCAATCGGATTGCGGATGCCGCGGAAATATTCCACATGCGCGCCTTCCAGCGCAGCCGTGCGCATGCCGATCCAGGGGAAGTGGGTGGACAGGTTGAACCAGCCGGGGTTGCGCGGCACCTGGCGGGTCAATGCCTGCTCGTAGTGCAGCAGCAAAGCCTCGTGCGAGGTGAAGAAATCCACCTTGGAGAAGCTGGTGACCGGCCCAGCCAGGGTCTCCATGAATTGTAGCGAATCGCCGATTGCCGCCACCATCTGACGGTACTCGGCAGCCAGCGGCGAATGCTCCACCCAGGCCAGATCCCAGTATTCCGGATGACGCAAGTCGGCAAAGCCCCCATCGATCAACGCGCGCACGAAGTTCATGGTCAAAGCCGAGTGCGCATGCGCCTGGATAAGTCGTTGCGGATCCGGCCGCCGCGCCTCGGCGGTGAACTCCTGACCGTTGACCACGTCGCCGCGAAAGCTCGGCAAGGTCAAGCCGTCGCAGGTCTCGCTATTAGCCGAACGCGGCTTCGCGTATTGCCCAGCGAAGCGGCCCACGCGAAGCACCGGCTTCTTCAGCCCGTGCACCAGCACCAGGCTCATCTGCAGCAGCACCTTCAGGCGATTGGAAATGACCGGACTGGTGCAATCGGCGAAGCTCTCCGCGCAATCGCCACCCTGCAACAGGAAGGACTTGCCGTCCTGCGCCGCGGCGATTCCCTGCTTCAGCGCCAGCACCTCCCATGAGGTAACCAAGGGAGGTAGCTGGGCGAGATGGGCGCCGGCACGGGCCAACTCGTCCGGATCATCGTAGCTCGGCTGCTGCAAGGCTTGGCGCTGCTGCCACGAGTCGGGCGCCCAGGGCGCAAGACTCGCTGAAGACGGATGGGCAGAGGCGTCGTCGACTTCCGACGTGATGGAATGACTCATTTGTAGGTTACCCTCCGGCGAACGGCCACCATGGTCAGGCCGGCAAGTGCGATGAACCAGATCAGCGACCAGGCCGGCATCGGCAAACCCAGGATCGGCTCGACCGTGGCGCACTCGCCGGAGCCCGTGAAGACCAGCTGGAGCACCCGCGCAAACGGAAACGCGCTGAACATGTAATCCAGCGGCGGCCCGCAGGACGGAATCTGGTCGGCAGGCAGCGACTGAATCCACAGATGGCGCGCCGCCACCACGATGCCAAAAGCTGCACCCAGCCAAACACCCGCGGCATAAATCCAACGCGTCCCGCCGCGCGGCGCATGCAATGCGCCAAGTAGAAAAAACACCCCCATCACGATGAAGCCGACCCGCTGGAACACGCACAGCGGGCACGGAAACATGTGCAGGGAATACTCTGCGTAGAGCGCGAAACCCAGCAGGCCGGCGCAGGCCAGAAAGCCCACGAGAAAACTGACACGGTAGGACCAGCGGAAAGGATTCATGGCTTTTGCTGCGTTGCGGAACGATGACATTACCTGTTCGTGGCGCCGCTGTCAGCACGGTTGTACAGCATCCACGGGAGCGCTCGAGCGATGCAGCCTTCAGACAAGCAAAAACCCGGCAGGTTGTCCGACCGGGTTTGCACATCGACCTCGGCCGATCGATGTCGGCAGGCGCCTTACTCGGCGTCGACAGCCTCGACCTGCGCACGACCCACCAACTCGACGTAGGCCATCGGCGCGTTGTCGCCGGCGCGGAAACCGCACTTGAGGATACGCAGGTAGCCGCCGGGACGTTCGCTGTAGCGCGGGCCCAGTTCGACAAACAGCTTGCCGACCGCTTCCTTGTCGCGCATGCGCGAGAACGCGAGGCGGCGATTGGCCACACTGTCGGTCTTGGCCAGCGTGATCAGCGGCTCGGCCACCCGACGCAGTTCCTTCGCCTTGGGCAGCGTGGTGCGGATCAGTTCGTGCTTGACCAGCGACGAGGCCATATTCTTGAACATGGCATCGCGATGTGAGCTGGTGCGATTGAGTTTGCGTCCGGATTTTTGGTGGCGCATGGCAAAAGTCTCTATGTCTGTTGTTATGAGAAACCGGCACTTGCGTCCGGATTCCCGCGGTTACCCGCTGTATTAGTGTGATCGTCTCTGATCACCGCATTGGGCAGCCAACGGCAAGATTAAACCTCAAATTCCTGTCGTTGCCACATGGCCCACTTCCTTTTCGCGTTTCACCTCACCCCAACTGCATGCCGTGCGAAAGACCCGGCGGCGGCCAGTTCTCGAGCTTCATGCCGAGCGCCAACTGACGACCACCCAGCACATCCTTGATCTCGGTCAGCGACTTCTTGCCCAGGTTCGGCGTCTTCAACAGCTCGACCTCAGTCTTCTGCACCAAATCGCCGATGTAGTAGATGCTCTCGGCCTTCAGGCAGTTCGCCGAACGCACGGTGAGCTCCAGATCGTCGATCGGACGCAGCAACAACGGATCGAAACCACTCTTCTCCGCCTTGTCGGTCGCGCTCTCACGACGCGAGAAATCACCGAACACCGACAGCTGGTCGTTGATGATCTCGGCTGCCTTGCGTACCGCATCCTCGGCATCGATCGTGCCGTTGGTCTCGATGTCCAGCACCAGCTTGTCGAGGTTGGTACGCTGCTCGACACGCGCAGCATCCACTTCGTAGGCCACGCGCAGCACGGGCGCGAACGATGCGTCCAGCTGCAGGCGCCCGATCGGGCGCGCCTCGTCGTCGGGATGCTGACGTACACTGGCCGGCTGGTAGCCGACGCCGCGACGCACCTTCAGACGCATGTTGAGCGCAACATCCTTGGTCAGGTGGCACAGCACATGCTCGGGGTTGACGATTTCCACCGAATGATCGACCACGATGTCGCCGGCGGTGACTACACCCTTGCCCTTCTTGGACAGGGTCAGGGTGACTTCATCGCCTGAATGCTGCCGAATCGCCACCTCCTTCAGGTTGAGCAGGACTTCGATGACGTCCTCCTGCAGGCCTTCCAGGGTGGTGTACTCGTGCAGCACGCCATCAATCTCGACCTCGACGATCGCGCTACCGGGGATCGAGGAAAGCAGCACGCGGCGCAGCGCGTTGCCTAGGGTGTGACCGAAGCCACGCTCGAGCGGCTCGACCACCACCTTGGCACGATTTGCGCCGAGCTGTTCGACGCTGAGACCACGCGGCCGCAGCACGCTAATTGACGAAACTGCCATGCAGAGCTCCGGTTAATTACTTCGAGTAAAGCTCGATAATCAATGCTTCATTGATGTCGGACGGCAGATCACCGCGATCCGGCACCGACTTGAACATACCTTCAAACTTCTTGGCGTCGACTTCAACCCAGATCGGACGCAGGTCCATGGTGTCAAATACGGTCGCCGCTTCTTGCACACGCAACTGGCTGCGCGCCTTCTCGGTCAGCGCAACCATGTCGCCCGCACGCACCTGGTAGGAAGGGATGTTGACCTTCTTGCCATTGACGAGCACCGCCTTGTGCGCGACCAGCTGACGGGCCTGGGCGCGGGTGACTGCAAAACCCATGCGATAGACGACATTGTCCAGACGGCTCTCCAGCAGGCGCAGCAGGTTCTCGCCGGTGTTGCCCTTGAGCGTGGTCGCCTTGCTGTAGTAGTTGCTGAACTGACGCTCGAGCACACCGTAGATGCGCTTGACCTTCTGCTTCTCGCGCAGTTGCACGGCGTAGTCGGACAAGCGCATGCGCTTGTTCGCACCATGCTGGCCAGGCTTGTTTTCCAGCTTGCACTTGGAATCCAGCGCGCGCGCCGGGCTCTTCAGGCTGAGATCTGCACCCTCACGACGGGCGAGTTTGCAGGTAGCTCCACGATAACGTGCCATGGGTAATCTCTTCTTAAATAGTCCGGCCATGGATGGCCGGTTTTCGATTCTCGCGATCAGGGACGATCGCACTCACACACGTCGCTTCTTGGGAGGACGGCAACCGTTATGCGGAATCGGCGTGACGTCGATGATGTTGAGCACCTTGTAGCCCAGCGCGTTCAGCGAACGTACCGCCGACTCACGACCGGGACCCGGGCCCTTGATGCGCACTTCCACCGTCTTCACGCCATAGTCGCCTGCGGCACGGCCAGCCTTCTCGGCGGCAACCTGGGCAGCGAACGGGGTCGACTTGCGTGAGCCACGGAACCCGGCGCCGCCGGCGGTAGCCCACGACAAGGCATTGCCCTGGCGATCGGTGATGGTGACGATGGTGTTGTTGAAGGAGGCCTGCACATGAGCCACGGCATCCGTGACAACGCGCTTGATCTTCTTCTTGGTCTTGACCGGCTTAGCCATAATTTTTTGAGGCTCTTGGTAATCGGTGCGGCCGCTGCTGGCCACTTTCCAAATCTTCGCGGTCAGGGATGACCGCGCAGGTTCAATTACTTCTTGATCGCGCGACGCGGGCCCTTGCGGGTGCGTGCGTTGGTGCGGGTACGCTGACCACGCACCGGCAGGCCGCGACGATGACGCAGGCCACGATAGCAACCCAGGTCCATCAGGCGCTTGATCGCCATGCCCACCTCACGGCGCAGATCG
>SCRO01000004.1 GCA_004298505.1 Rhodanobacter sp. | reverse complement strand
CAAGGCGCGCGCCAAGGGCTACGGCTCGGACGCGCACCTGATCACCATCAGCTACCTCGTCTGCGCCAAGCTCAAGCACCTGCCAAAGAACCCTTGGCACCATCCTGCCCAACCGATCTGTACTTGAGAGTCAACCACACAGATCGAGAGAGAGCCCCCAATAGGCGTGTGCTTTGGCCGGACAGCAAGACCGACGACATGTCAAAACCCATGAGCGAGGTGGCTTACCGGCTTCTGTCGAGCGCTCTGCATTACGAGAACTCACCCTATGTCTGCCCGTCGATTTTCAATCACAAGCGGCCGCTGACCGGGAATTCGTACTACCAGGCCTGGCGACATCGCTCCGACCGAGGCCGGTCAGCCGTTCTTCCATCCGGAAACCAGCGGCATCGACGGCGTGACGCTGATGGCGTTTGCCAGCCTGAACGATCTGGAGGACTTCCTGCAGAGCGACAGCCAACACGTGATTTCCGACAGCGAAGCGACCATGACCGCGGCGGGCATGACCGAATACTGGACGATGCTGGGCTTTGTGCTGGTCAACCGCATTGCTCCGGAACAGGTGTCCTGACGTGGACGGGTGGGGTGTAGTCCTCACCGTGTCGTGTCCATGGCGCGGCGTGTAGGAAGCGCCGACGCTTTGAGTTCGACGGGATGGTGACGACCCTGCGCGAGGTGCATGGATGGAACTGCGTCATCTGCGGTATTTCCTCGCTGTCGCCGAACGGCTGCGTATGGAACAGTCGCCGCTGTCGCAAGTTGTTAAGGACCTTGAATCAGCCTCGTTTTTTCTTTAAGGATGGTGGCTCCCAATGCGCTACCAATTCCAGCAAACCGGGAAAGCGCGCATTGAGGTCGTCGGTGCGCAACCGGCTGCGGCGCTCCAGCCCGTATTGGCGTTGGCGAATCAAGCCCGCCTCCCGCAATGCCTTGAAATGATGGGTCAACGAAGACTTGGGGCGATCGAAGCCGAACCATCCGCACGGATGGTCGTAGGCCTCCGATTCGAGCATGAGCTTGCGAATGATCGTCAGCCTCAATGGCTCGGCAAGCGCGCCCATGACCGTTTCTAGACGAAGGTCTGTGGTGGCTGGTTCCGGCAGAGCCTCGGGCAGGTCGGACGGCATGTCAAGGCTGCGGTATTTGGAATGGGATGTTGCCATGGTGCGACTATAGCATATGTACGAATTTTATCGAACTATGCTACAGTTCGATAAAACTCGTACAAGGAACCGCCATGACTATGCTCGACACGCCACCTACCGCCGCAGTCCTCTCGGGCGCCAACACCGTCCCGCCCTCACCAGCCCGGCGCATGTGGGCAGCTGCGTGGATGGTGACGGCCGTATTCATCCTCTCGAACGCCCCGACGCCGCTTTACGTACATTGGCAGCAGCAGCTCGGCTTTTCCGCAGGGATGCTCACGGTGATCTTCGCGATCTACATCGCCGGGCTGCTGCTCACGCTTCTGGTGGCGGGACAACTGTCGGACCGATTGGGGCGCAAGCCGGTGCTCATTCCAGGACTGCTCGCAGCCATCGTTGCGTGCGTTCTCTTTGCAACTGCCTCTTCCATCGTCATGCTGGGCATTGCGAGGCTGTTGGCCGGCATCGCCGTCGGGGTCATCGTCTCGGCCGGCATGGCAGGGGTCGTTGACATGGGGGGTGCCAAGCGTAAGCGGCGTGCGTCCCTGGTGGCATCCGTCGCCATGGTGCTCGGCGCGGGTCTCGGGCCACTACTGGCCGGCACGCTGGCCCAGACCATTGAGTACCCCGTCATTCCCATCTTCTCCATTGAGTTGATCGTGCTGGTCAGCGCGTTGATCATTGCCATCACGCTTCCCTTTCACAGACGCCCAGCTAGTGGGGCCATGCATCAGCATTCGAAACTGCACCTACCTACGGTGCCTGCACCAAACCGCCGCCACCTCGCCTTCGGTATCGCGGTTTTCGCGCCCGGCATCACGGCAACATCGTTCGTGCTCTCGCTCGGCCCCTCGGTAATGGCAAAGCTGCTGGAAGTGCGTAGTCCGTTGATCGCCGGTGGCATGGCTTGCGCGATGTTCCTGACGGCGACCGGCGTGCAGTTCATCGTCAGTCGTCTGCACATTCGCACGATCCTCCTCCTGGGAGCGGCATCGACGATCCTGGCGATGGTGAGTTTGACGATAGCCATCCATGCCTCGGCGGCGGCGCTGCTCATCGTGGCGGCGCTGCTCGCTGGGGCGGGACAAGGCCTGGGGCAACTCGGCGGATTAACGCTCATCGGAACCCATGTACCCGACAACCATCGGGCCGAAGCCAATGCGGTGCTCAACATTGGCGGCTACATCCCTGCAGGACTGTTGTCTGTTGCAACGGGATACTTCATCGATGCCGTAGGTCTTGAAGCTGGCGCCACTGCATTTGCCGCAGTTCTCGCTATCGCGGCGGCACTGGGCGGCGGGTTGGTTTTCAAGAAGCTCTATCGGGACTGAGGCCTACAGTGAGGAGGAAGGTATGATTGGTCAGATGTTGAAATCAACGTTTTAAGGAAGCGAAGATGGAGTTACGCCATCTTCGTTACTTTATCGCCGTCGCCGAAGAGCTCCATTTCGCGCGCGCAGCGGCACGATTGCATATCGAGCAGTCGCCGTTGTCGCGGGCGATCAAGGATCTTGCTGCCGCTGCAGCTTCCTCGCCAGTTCGATCCGGCCATGCAGCGCACGGCCCAGCTGGCCTCCCCCGACCCCGACGACGGGCTCCAGCTATGAGCCAGTACCGCCTCAATCTGTTCATTTCGTCTGCACATGCCAAACGGCTCGACGAGCTGGCCGCGAAGAAAGGCGTATCGAAGTCGTCCATCGTCGCGGCAGCGCTGGCGTCGTGGCTCTCGCCCGACGCGGGCGACCAGCGCGAGGCCGCTATCGCCAAACGGCTCGACCGACTTTCGCGTCAGTTCGTTCGCCCTTGCTGTCGCCTGGTTGATCGGCGTTGCCTCCACGGCGCAGGCGCAGTGGGTCGTCATCGATCCGACCAACCTCGTGCAGAACACGCTGACCGCCGTGCGCACGATGGAAATGATCGGAAACCAGATCAACCAGCTCCAGAACCAGGCGCAGATGCTTATCAACCAGGGACGCAACCTGGCGAGCTTGCCGTTCAACGTGGTCAGCCAGTTGCGCACGAACCTGGCGAACACCCAGCAGCTCATCGCGCAGGCGCAGGGGCTGGCGTTCCAGGTGCAGAACATGAACCAGCAGTTCGCGCAGTTGTATCCGCAGCAGTACGCCGCGACCGTGAGCGGCAACCAGATGTACCAGGATGCGCACCAGCGCTGGCAGAACACGCTCGATGGCTTGCAGACCACCATGCAGATGCAGGCGCAGGTGTCGCAGAACATCACCGCCGATGCAGGCGTCATGTCCGACCTCGTAGGCCAGAGCCAGTCGGCCACCGGCGCTTTGCAGGCCATGCAGGCGACCAACCAGCTTCTGGCCTTGCAGGCAAAACAGACCAGCGAGTCGCAGCAGCTCCAACTCACGCAGGGCCGCGCGGCGGCGCTGGAACTGGCGCGGCAGGCCGCCGCCGCCGAACAGGGCCGTGTCATCACGCAGCGTTTCCTCGGCACCGGCCTCGCCGTACACCGTGATGGCCGGCACCGTCATTCCGGCGGCGCTGGTGACGGGCATCAACTCCGATCTGCCAGAGCAGATCATCGCCGAGGTCACGCAGCCGGTGTATGACACCGCGACCGGGCGTTATCTGCTGATTCCGCAAGGCTCGCGGCTGATCGGGCGCTATGACAGCCAGGTGGCATTTGGGCAGCGGCGCATGCTGCTGGTCTGGATGCGTCTGGTACTGCCTGATGCCTCGTCGATCGCGCTCGACAAGCTGCCCGGCATCGACCCGGCCGGCTACGCCGGACTGGAGGACAGCGTGAATTGGCACTGGGGCCGCATCCTGGCCGGCGCGGCCTTGTCCACGCTGCTCGGCGTCAGCTCCGAGATGGCAATGTCGAATCAGGGCAACCTCAACAACGGCAACGCGGTGATTGCGCTGCGCGACAGCGCGCAGGACACGGCCAATCAGGTCGGCCAGGAGATCACGCGCCGCAATCTGAGCGTCCAGCCGACGCTGACAGCGCGGCCCGGCCTCCCGGTGGAGGTGATGGTGAACAAAGACATGGTGCTGCGACCGTATCAGCCGCTGTTCTTCCAGCAGGGGAGGTCACAATGAGTACAACGCGCAAGCTGCGGCTCGGGCCGTTGCCCCGAACCGCGAGCATCAAGCTGACCTTCGCATGTCCGGCCAGCTTGAAAGCCGACCTCGACCGCTACGCCGCTCTGCATGCGCAGACCTACGGAGAGGCGGTCGATGCTACGGTGCTGATCCCGCACATGCTGGAAGCGTTCATGGCCGCTGATCGGGGATTCAAGCGCACACAGAGCAGGAACGAAAAAGCCACCTCTGCGTGAACAGAGGCGGCTTCCGAATTGGTGCCCGAGGCCGGAATCGAACCGGCATGACCGTGAGGTCGAGGGATTTTCTTACCACTTCGGCTTTCGCCGCCAGCGTATGCGCTGTTCGTGGTCTGGAGCACGCCTTCACCATAGCCTTACGGCCGTAGGCGCCCGCCGTCTGCTCTCTACACCTTCCCAGCCGTGGGGCTTGGGCTTGGCTCGGCGTTGACTCGGTTGCCGAAGCATCCAGGGCTTTCGCCGACTTTGACGGGCTTCACCTCTGGGGTTTCCCCCGGAGGGCTCAAATTGTTTAAGTCCCTTGTGTCTACCAGTTTCACCACTCGGGCATGACGTGGAACGTCAAACCTTACACCACTTTTCCTCGGCTCCTAGCAGCCTGTCGGACTTGGATGAGACACGTGCCTCGTACGTCGATTTGCGGCAACTTGAGGACTCGAACTCAATTTGAGGTGACCTACGCCGGCAGTTTTGATCACTTTTTGACCAAAATTTTGTGATTTTCCGTAAGTCCGACAGGCTGCTAGCTGGCCCCTAATCGTTAAGGGACGCGACGAAGCACGCGCCAAGAAGACCGCAAACCATTGTCTCTATTGGCTTCCCGCATGCGCCTCGTGAGAGACGAGGACTTGACAAGAGAGATTTTAAGTCCCTTGCGTCTACCAGTTTCGCCATCCAGGCCGGATATCAGCGCTCGCTGCGGCGCGCCTGCAGGCGGCGCGCATCGTAGCACGCGCGCTGCCGTTGCCTGTTGCGCGGGCGTGGTCAGATCAGGCTCTTGAAGATGTGGAAGCCGGCGCTGTATTCCCCGATGAGGGTGCCCACGCTGACCAGGATGAAGTTGAGCAGGGTGCGAGCGACGCGGTTCTTCCACCAGCCGCTCCAGTGCACGATGTCGTCGCGCAGGCTGTCGAAATCGGCCACTCGTGGCCGTCGCACCCAGGCCTCGGCCATGGCGCTGATGCCGCCAGCGGGAATCCCGGGGCGGAACGGCTTGATCGGCGCGGCGATGAAGGCCGCCATGATGCTGATCGGATGAGCTCCCGCTGCCAGCGCGCCGAGTGCGGCAAAGCCGCCGGTGAACAACACCCAGGCCATCAGGGCTTGCGTGCCAAGGGCCGCGTTACGGTGGAACGCCCAGGCGATCGCGGCAAAGACCAACAGCACCAGGCCGGCCGCCAGCCATTTCGGCCAGTGCGCCTTGGGCGGCGTCTGCGCCAGCTCGGCAACGGTCAGCGCCGGCGCATCCTGCTGCTCGCGCAGTTGCGTGCACAGGCCCTTGAGATGACCGGCGCCGATCACCACCAGCACGCGCCGTGCTTGGCTGACCGCCGTGCGCGCGGCTTCCTCGCGCAGGCGCGCGGCCATGAAGGTGTCGCGTTCGCCGATCAGGCTTTGGTACAGCGGTTTCGACCCGCTGGCGAACTCGCTGAAGGCGCTTTCCAGCAAATCGCTTTGCTTGAGTTTCTCGACTTCTTCCTGCGCGATGTTCTCGCGTTCGAACACACTGGCCAGCAGGCCGCCGAGCAGGCCGAAGCGCTGCCAGAAACCCACGCTACGCCACGCGCGCTTCAGTGTCGTGCCGACTTCACGGTCGATCAGCCAGATGGGTAGCCCGCGCTGGTCGGCGCCATCCATCGCGGCCTTCATCTCGGCACCCGGCTGGATACCGGACTGCTCGGCCAGGCGCTTCTGGAAGGTCGACAGCACCAGACTGGCGGTAACCATGCCAGCCTTGCCCTGGCGAATCACCTGGAACAAATCCATCCGTTTGAACGCCTCGGGATCGCGCAGCCCTTGCGCACGACTTTCGCACAGTTCCACGGCGACCGCGTCGAAATGCTCATGGGCGAGCAGGGCCTCGACTGCCTCCATGCTGCTGCGCGAGACGTGGGCCGTGCCCAGCACCACGTATGCCACACCGTCGCGCTGGACGCGCTCGATCGGTTGCCCGACGAGGGCCGGCAGCGAGGCGACTTCTGTTTCGGGAACACTCATGCAGTCAGAAAGCCGATCATCGGGAGAAATCCATGGATGGGGACGACGAGCGCGCGGAACAAGCGAGCGCCAACGGAGTCAGTCACGAAAGCGCTTGAGCAGATCCGCGTAGGCGTCGATGCGCCGGTCGCGCAAGAATGGCCAGATCCGCCGTACCTGTTCGCTGCGTGCCAGGTCGATGTCCGCCAGCAATAGTTCGCGCTCGTCGGCACCGGCCTGGGCCAGGAACTCGCCTTGCGGGCCGGTGACGAAGCTCGAGCCCCAGAACTGGATGCCCGCACCCACGCCTGAAGGATCGGCCTCGAAGCCGGTGCGGTTGCACGAGAGCAAGGGCAGGCCATTGGCCACGGCGTGGCCTCGCTGCACGGTGATCCACGCTTCGCGCTGGCGATCCTTCTCGGGTTGGTCGTCATTCGGATCCCAACCGATCGCGGTGGGGTAGAACAGCAGTTCGGCGCCGGCCAGCGCCATCAGCCGCGCTGCTTCCGGGTACCACTGGTCCCAGCACACCAGCACGCCGAGGCGGCCAACCGAGGTGTCGATCGGCTCGAAGCCGAGGTCGCCGGGGGTGAAGTAGAACTTCTCGTAGAACGCCGGATCGTCGGGGATGTGCATCTTGCGGTAGACACCGGCGATCGCGGCCGAGCGATCGAACACCACCGCAGTGTTGTGGTACAGCCCAACCGCGCGGCGCTCGAACAGCGACGCGACGACAACCAGCTTCAACTCCTCGGCCAGCCCGCCGATGCGTGCGGTGCCAGGGCCGGGGATGCTTTCGGCCTGGTCGAATACGTCGACCGACTCGTGCTGGCAAAAGTACGGACCGTTGTGCAGTTCCTGCAGCAGGACCAGTTCCGCACCGGCAGCCGCGGCTTCGTACAGCCCAGCCGCGATCGCATCCAGGTTGGCGTCGCGGCTGCCGTGGTCGGTTTCCTGCAGCAGGGCGACCTTGAGGGTCTTGCGGGTCATCGGCGTGGGTCCTCGGCGTGTGCCAGACCAGATAGTTTAGCCGATGCGGTTCAGGCGATTCCGGCTGGCAGCTGCATGGTGATGCAGTGCAGGCTGCCGTTTTGCCAGATCAGCGGCCGGCAGGGCACCTGCACGACCTCGCGCCCCGGATGTGCCGACCCGATGACGCGGGCGGCCTTGGCATCCGCCGGGTCACCGTAGGCCGGCACCAGCACGGCGTGGTTGATAACCAGGTAGTTCGCATAGGATGCGGCTAGGCGACGGCCCTGGTCGAGGATGGGGCGTGGCCAGGGTAGGGGGTGGAGTTGATAGGGCCGACCCGCCGTGGTGCGCAGCGCCGCCAGTTCGGTGGCCATTCGCTGCAGTTCAGCGTGATGTGGATCGCTGGGGTCGTCACAGGCCTGGAACACGAGGCGCTCGCCCGGGGCAAACCGGGCCAGCGTGTCGATATGCGCGTCGGTGTCGTCGCCTTCGAGGTAGCCATGGTCCAGCCACAGGATACGCGAGGCATGCAGGCTCTGACGCAGCATCGTGCCCATTTCCTCGCGCGATTGTTCGGGGTGTCGCTGCACCAGGCAGCGCCAGGTGGTGAGCACGGTGCCGGCGCCATCGCTTTCGATGCCACCGCCTTCCAGCGCCCAGTCGATCCGCTTGTGCGCGGCGTGGCCGAACACGCCGGCACCGGCCAGCCCGGCGACCAGCGCGTCGTCCAGCCCGGCACCGAACTTGCCGCCCCAGCCGGTGAAGCGAAAGTCCGTGACCTGGAAGCTCCCGTCGACAGCGGCGAGCGTGACTGGGCCACAGTCGCGCAACCAGGTGTCGTCGTAGGGCAGGGGCACGAAACGTACGCGACCGAGATTGACGCGGGTCTGCTCCAGCAGGTCAGCGGCATGCTGCTGCACCGCGTCGTCGGCCACCACCACAACCAGGGACTGGAAGCGAGTCACCGCGACAGCCAGCGCTACGTAGGTCGTTTCCACCGACGCCAACCGCTCGGCCCAGTCGGTACCCGCATGCGGCCAGGCGATCAGCACCGCAGATTGCGGTTCCCATTCGGCGGGCAGGCGCCAGTGGCGTTCGGTCATGTCGGAATCTTGCGCATGGCGGGGTGGCACCGCCATGGCGCCGGGTTGCGAAGTTTAAACGATAGACGCGCATGACAAAACGGCAGGAGTACCGTTTTGTACGCCCGGAGGGTGGCGCACAAGGATGTGCGCCATAAAAATGCGACCCGTGTCGCCACAGGCTGTATGCGGATGATGCTGGGGGAATCAATGGACGGCAGAAGGGTCAGTGTTATTGCCGGCCGGTGTGTTCAGCACGGAGTGGATCACGTGCTTGTGTTCGAAGTACACGATGAACTTGGCATAGTCCCAACGGTTGATCACCGGATGCTTCGGGGTGTCGCCGCCACGCGGCGCCAGCTTGCGCTGCGGTGCGCCCCAAGTGCTCTCGACCTGGCTCATGCTCAGCCCGCGGCGGGGCAGGTTCATCGTCTTTTCCTGCTGTACGCGATGGATCAACAGGCTGTCGCCGTGGTTCGATTGGGCGGCATGGGTCGCGGGTGTCACGGCAAAACCGGCGGCAGCGATCAACATGGCGACGATCGGCAAAGTATTCGTAAACTTGACCATGGCTCCCCTCTCCAGACAAGGCTGTATGCGGCGTCGTTTTAGCAGACCCGCCCACGTTACGCCATGCCGGGCTGCGTCGATTGCGATGGGTTGGGCATGCGCCGCGGATAGGGATACAACCGCTGATGGGTCGAGAATAGCCCATCGCCGCTATCATGGGCGGCTACGGGCGCTCGTTGGCCCGGCCCGGATATGTTCACCACATGATTTCCTTTCGACATTTTGCCTTGCGCCGCGGCAGCCGCTTGCTGCTTTCCGACATCGACCTGGTGATCCAGAGTGGCTGGCGACTGGGCGTGATCGGGCGCAACGGCTGCGGCAAGTCCAGCCTGTTCGCTGCGCTGCAGGGCAAGCTGGAAAGCGACGCCGGTGAGCTGGAGATGTCCGGCAAGTTGCGCCTGGCCTCGGTGGCCCAGGAGACCCCGGCATTGCCGGACGCGGCGATCGACTACGTGCTCGGTGGCGACGAGGAACTGGCCGCCGCGATCAGTGATGAGGCCGCTGCAAGCGAGCGCGGCGACATGGAGGCGTTGGCGAAAGCGCACCACCGCATCGAGGAGCTGAACGGTTACGACGGGCGCGCCCGTGCCGGCCGCCTGATGCATGGCCTGGGTTTCGCGCCGCAGACGCACGAACGCGCGGTGCAGGAGTTTTCCGGTGGCTGGCGCGGGCGGCTGAACCTGGCGCGCGCATTGATGTGCCCGTCCGACCTGCTGCTGCTGGACGAGCCGACCAACCATCTGGACCTGGATGCCGTGCTGTGGCTGGAAGAATGGCTGCGCCGCTACCAGGGCACCTTGCTGATCATCTCGCACGACCGCGAGTTCCTCGACGGGGTGATCACCCACACCCTGCATCTCGACGATGGCAAGGCCAAGCTCTACACCGGCAACTACAGCGCGTTCGAGCGCCTGCGCGCCGAACAACTGCGCCAACAGCAGATTTCGCACGAGCGCGAGCAGGCCGAGCGGGCCCACCTGCAGTCCTTCATCGACCGCTTCAAGGCCAAGGCGACCAAGGCCAAGCAGGCGCAGTCGCGAATGAAGCGGCTGGAGAAGCTGGCCGGTACCGAGGCGGTGCGCGCCGAGCGTCCCTTCAGTTTTCACTTTGCCAAACCGGAGCGCGTGCCCGACTCGATGGTGCAGCTGGAGGATGTCACGGCCGGATACGCTTTGCCCACGCTCCCTCTCGGTGAGAGGCCAGGGGTAGTGAGCGGACACGCGGGCCGCGACGCCACGGAAGAGCGCGCTTCGAACGAGCGTGCGGCAAGCCCCGGCCCTTCACTTCCATCCTCTCCCAGGCAGGGAGAGGATGCCGTGGTCGTCCTGTCGGACGTGCGTTTCTCTATTGAAGCGGGGGAGCGGATCGGTCTGCTCGGCCCCAACGGTGCTGGCAAATCCACGCTGGTCAAAACCCTGGTCGGTGAGCTTGAGCCGTTCGGCGGCGAGCGCAAGGCGCACAAGGACCTGAAGATTGGCTACTTCGCCCAGCACACGGTGGAGAGCCTGCGCGAAGGTAGCAGCGCGCTCGAGCACCTGATGGACCGCGCCGCGGGCGCGACCACGCAGGCGATGCGCGATTTTCTCGGCACCTGGAATTTTGCCGGCGACCGCGCCTTCGAGTCGGTAGACGGTTTCTCCGGTGGCGAACGCGCGCGCCTGGCGCTGGCGCTGATCGCCTGGGACAAGCCCAACCTGCTGCTGCTGGACGAGCCGACCAACCATCTCGACCTGGACATGCGCGAGGCGCTGGCCGACGCGCTGGCCGACTTCGACGGGGCGCTGGTGCTGGTCTCGCACGATCGCCACCTGCTGGGCATGGTCTGCGACAGCTTCTGGCGGGTCGCCGACGGCACCGTGGAGGGCTTCGATGGCGACCTGGACGATTACGCGCGCTGGCTCAAGAGTCGCGGGAGCGCCAACAGGAAGGCGGCCCGGGCCCAGGCTGCGACGCCCGTCAAGGTGGTGCCGGAGGTATCAACCGAGGCACGTCGGCGCGATTCAGCGATGCGCCGCGAGCAGAAGAAGACTTCCCACCAGCGGGTGCAGCGTATCGAAACCCGCACCGCCACCATCGATGCCGAGCTCACCGGACTGGAGGCGAAACTGGCCGATCCGGCCACTTACCATGGCCCGACCAGCGAGATGCTGCTGCTGGGTCAGCGCCAGAGCGAATTGCGGCACGAAAAGGAAGTGCTGGAGAGCGAATGGCTGGAACTGGTCGAACAACTGGAAGTGCAGGCGGCGTCATGAGTACCCGACCGGCGCCGATACTGCACCTGTGGTTGCCGGCGCTGCAATCGTTCGACCCTGGCCATCCGCTGCTTGAACGCCTGCGGCGTGCCGACCGTTTGGGCGATGGCGCAGCCGGCTACCTGGGCGGACTGGGCGAGTTTTTCCCTGGCGTCGATGCGAACCTGCCGGCGGCGGCGATCACCCGTGAGTTCCTAGTCGGCGATGCGGCCGACACCTGCTGGCTGTCAGCCGATCCTGCCTGGGTGCAGCCGGACATGACCGGCGCCCGGCTGCTCGCTTGCGGCCAGCTGCAACTGGACATGGCCGAAGCACGGGCGCTGGCCGAGCCACTGCTGCCAGTGTTCGCGGAGGCGGGCATGCGGTTGCTGGTTTCCACGCCGGACCGTTGGCACGTACAGCTACCGGCGGGTCTGGCCTTGCCGAAGTTCGATGCCCCGGAGCAGGCGATGGGCGAAGACCTGTCGCAGCATCTTCCGGCAGGTGCCGAAGGGCGCCAATGGCGCATCCTGCTCAACGATATCCAGGTCTTGCTGCACCAGCATCCGCTGAACGTCCAGCGGCGTGCGCGCCAGCTGACGCCGGTGAACAGCTTGTGGCTATGGGGCGGTGGCCGCCTGCCGCAGCCGCTGCGCAGCACCCTCGACGGTGCCATCAGCGAGGACGTGCTGCTTTGCGCGCTGGCGGCACGTGCCGATGTCGTGCAGCTTGCCCGCACGCTGCACACCGTGGCTACGGCACGTGCAGGCTGGCTGGTCGACCTGCAGGATCTGCCAGCCACGGAGATCGCTTCGACCTGGTGGCCCTCGCTGCAGCCGCTGTTCGAGCGCCATCCGCTGCAGTTGCATTTCGGCAGCGGCGAACGCTGGTTGCACCGGCCGTGGCACCGCTGGCGCTTCTGGCGCGGAAGCCAGCGTTGAGCACGCTGCGGCTGCGCCGCCGCGAAGCCAGCGGGACGCCCGGCGACTGGCCGGACTCGGTGCATCCGGTGTTGCGCCAGGTCTATGCGGCTCGGGGCGTGCTGGCGCCGGCTGAGGTGGAACATCGGCTGGCGCGGCTGCTGTCGCCCCAGGCTCTCGGTGGCATCGATGCGGCGGTAACCCTGCTGCTGGAAGCAATTCGTGCCGATTGGAGCATCGTGGTCGCCGGCGATTACGATTGCGACGGTGCCACCGGCACCGCCGTGGCCGTACGCGGCCTGCGCCTGCTCGGTGCACGCAAGGTGAGCTACGCGATACCGAATCGCTTCGTGCATGGTTACGGGCTGAGTCCGGCGCTGGTCGAGTCGCTGCAACCGACACCGCAACTGATCGTCACCGTGGACAACGGCGTGGCCAGCGTGGCCGGCGTGGCCGCCGCCAAGGCGCACGGCATCCAGGTCATCGTCACCGACCATCATCTGCCGGGCGAACAGTTGCCGGACTGCGATGCGATGGTCAACCCGAACCTGGTCGGCGATTCGTTTCCAAGCAAGATGCTGGCCGGCGTGGGCGTGATGTTCTACCTGTTGCTGGCCTTGCGCGCCCGACTGCGCGAGAGCGGATGGTTCGCACGTGTTGAGAAGTGCACACAAGGAAAAGCATTGTCTGATTCTCGCGATCAGGACGATCGCAAAAGTACAGAACCCGATCTTTCCAGCCTGCTCGACCTTGTCGCGCTGGGCACGGTGGCCGATCTGGTGCCGCTGGATTTCAACAACCGGGTGCTGGTCGAGGCGGGTCTGCAGCGGATCCGCAGCGGTCGCGCCTGCGCCGGCATCATGGCGCTGGTCGAAGTGGGCAAGCGCAGCCTGGCCACGCTGTGTTCCAGCGACCTGGGCTTCGCTGTCGGGCCTCGGCTGAATGCGGCGGGCCGACTGGAGGACATGCGCCTGGGCGTGGAATGCCTGCTCACCGATGACGCAGCACAAGCCAGGCGCCATGCCGAACGTCTCGATGTAATCAACCACGAACGGCGCGAGCTGCAGGCCACGATGGTGGCTGAAGCCGAGACCATGGTCGCGGGTCTGAAACATGTCGAGGGGGTCGGCGTCACCTTGTACGAGCCCTCGTGGCATGCCGGCGTGATCGGCCTGGTTGCATCGAAGCTCAAGGAGCGGCTGCATCGCCCGGTGATCGCGTTCGCACCGGCCAGCGAGGACGATCCCGACCATCTGCGCGGTTCCGCGCGCTCGATCGCCGGTTTCCATATTCGCGACGCGCTGGCCGCCATCGATGCCCGCCAGCCGGGATTGATCGAACGTTTCGGCGGTCATGCGATGGCGGCTGGACTGAGCCTGAAGGCGGCCGATTACCCACGCTTCGCTGCGGCGTTCGACGCTATCGCCACGGAACTGATTGCGCCGGAGCGTTTGCAGGCGCTGCTGTACACCGACGGCGAACTGCCGCCGGGCGCGGCCTCGCTGGATCTGGCCCGCCAGCTGCGCCGGGCCGGGCCGTGGGGCCAGGCCTTCCCCGAGCCGCTGTTTGACAACCTGTTCGAATGCGCCGGCTGGAAGGTGATGGGCGCCAGCCACTTGCGCTTGCAACTGCGTGATCCGCGCGATGGCACGTTGCACGATGCGGTGATGTTCAACGCCTACCACGGCCAGTCGCCGCCGCCTCGGCTGCGGGCCGCTTACGAGCTGACGATCAACGACTGGCAGGGCCGTGAAAGCCCGCGCCTGCTGCTGCGGCATATCGAGCCGGCCTGACTGCGCTTGCGCGTTTTTCACGCGACTTGCTCCAAGCTGCCGCCACCGCCACAAATGGAGAACGTCCGTGATCGCACAGATCGAAGGATTGCCCGCCGGCACGTTGGGCTTTCGCGCCCATGGCCAGGTGACTGCAGCCGACTATGAGAACGTCATCGTGCCCGACGTGGAGGCTGCGTTCGCGCTCAACCGCAAGCTGCGCCTGCTGTATGTCACCGCCGCCGACTTCACCGGCTTCGACCCCGGGGCGATGTGGGACGACGCCAAGATGGGCGCGCGCCATTTCAGCGGCTGGGATCGCGTGGCGCTGGTCACCGACGTGCCTTGGTTGCGCGGCACCGCCACCGCCTTCAGCTTTGCGATTCCGGCGGAGTTCGGCTTGTTCGAGACCGCCGAGCTGGACAAGGCTATGGATTGGATCAAGCAGCCTTGACAAGCTGCACGGCTCCGTGGCGTCCATCGAGACGTAACCGTGGGCCGTTTTCCAGTGCCCAGCATGTGACGCACACCCGTTACCGCCGGCAGGCTTGAACATATTGCTCGAAATCACTTGCCATTGTCTCCGTAATCTGGTCAAGTAGAGGCATGTATTGCGTCGCCGCTAAACCCATGAACCTCATCGCGCTCTCCGCGCGAGGCTTCCTGCTGGCCGGCAACAACAATAACCGTGCGATCAATAACGCCAATCATTGGCGGGCCCGCGCGTAGCTTCAAGTCCCCACGAAACCATACGCGACGAAGGCCCGCCAAGTGCGGGCTTTCGTTGTTTGTGTGTCCAGTTTTTTTAATGACGAGGTGAATTGCGATGTGCTCGATTTTCGGAATGTTCGATCTGCAACCCGGTGACGACCTGGCAGCCTTGCGC
>SCRO01000019.1 GCA_004298505.1 Rhodanobacter sp. | reverse complement strand
GGCTGGCACTGGCTGGGACGTCTGCGCCATCGGACTCTGGTTAAGCCTGCCGATGCAGCGGATACGCCGGCTGGGTGGGTCCCGTGCCGGGCACTCTATGAGCTGGCGGTGGCCACACCGGAACGCGAGAACGGGGTCAGGTTCACTTCCTACAAGTATGGGAGGTTGGCACCGACGCGCGAGAACGGGGTCAGGTTCACTTCCTACAAGTATGGGAGGTTGGCACCGACGAGGCGCGGTGACCGTCGACGCTACCGGCGAGGCGCGCCAACGCCAATCCTCAGGCAATGGCCAGACAACCACGACTCGACTTGCCCGGCATTCCGCAACACGTGGTCCAGCGAGGCAACAACCGTCTACCCTGTTTTCTCGATGATGCCGATCGGCGACGCTACCTGACGCTGCTGCGCGAAGCGTTGCTCGACACCGGTTGCAAGCTGCACGCCTACGTACTGATGGACAACCATGTTCACCTGCTGACCACGCCGCCAAAGATCGGGGCAGTCGCGCGTCTCATGCAAAAACTCGGACGCCGCTACGTCGGCCAGTTCAACTCGCGTCACCGGCGCACCGGAACATTATGGGAAGGCCGCTACAAGGCCAGCCTGGTCGACAGCGAAAGCTATGTGCTGCACTGCCATCGCTACATCGAGCTCAACCCCGTCCGAGCCCGCATGACGGATGATCCGACAACGTACCCGTGGTCAAGCTGCACCAGCCATTGCGACCTTCGCCAAGAGGCCCTTCTCTCACCGCACGCCGAATACACCGCACTCGCCGCCACTCCGGAAGCACGCGCCGAAGCCTACCGCCAGCTGTTGCGCGAAACCCTATCCGACGACGACCTGAAAGCTATCCGGACCTATCTCCAGCAACAACGCGCACTGGGCCGCGACGACTTCCGGGCGATGGTCGAGGCCAAGACCCAACGCTTCGCCGGCACCAGGCCCGCGCATCGTCCGCCCCGCGACAATTCAAACGGCTGTAAGTGAACCTGACCCCGTTTCTGTCCGTAAGTGAACCTGACCCCGTTTCTGCGTACAGCAACAACGCGCACTGGGCCGCGACGACTTCCGGGCGATGGTCGAGGCCAAGACCCAACGCTTCGCCGACACCAGGCCCGCGCATCGTCCGCCCCGCGACAATTCAAACGGCTGTAAGTGAACCTGACCCCGTTTCTGTCCGTAAGTGAACCTGACCCCGTTTCTGCCGTTTCTGATTTCTCATGCAAGGTTTTCATGCCAGTAGCCGCCTGATCAGCGCGTCGCGCTCCATCTCATGCTTTTCGGCCACGTCCGTAATGATCGCGGCCAGCGTACCCACACGCAGCGGGCGATGATTGGGGATGGTGATGGCATGCGCCGGATCATCGCACTGGAGCCGTATATGACTACCGGTCTGTCGCACGGCTCGGTAGCCGAGCTGCGCCAAGGCCTTGATCAGTTGCGCAGCATCCATGTCGCGCGGAAGTTTCATGCGGCGAGGACTTCATCCTTGACGTAGTGCAGCCGGATCAGGGTCGGGCGTTCGCCGGCGTCGAAATGGCACTGCACCGCATCGCGCACCTGTTGGCGCAATTCATCGTAGCTGTCGGCATCGGTGTGGATGGAATGCCCGAGTGCGCGGGCCACAAGGCCCCCTTCGGCTGCATCTTCAACAAGGAACACGATTTCGGTCATGGGGTTACCTCGGCGTTGCGTTGATAGTACGGCCAAAGTCGGAACAGCCCAAACTGTGTCATTGCAGGATCGCGCTAGCCCCCGGCCCCTCACCCTGCCCTCTCCCCGCCGGGGAGAGGGTTCAAGTTTGGGCTACATGTTGCGCCGAAACCGCGACGGAGGAAGTTAAATCTCATCGCCACGCTCTTCAAAGCTTGAGCTTGCCCGCTCCCACCCTCTGAACCTCCACCACCGGCCACACCGGGCACAACGCCTCCACCGCCTCCATTAACTCCATCCAGTCCGAAAGATCACCCGTGCCCACCTGCACGACATCCAGCACGTCGCCACCGACCAGCCGCCCGCGGGCACCTTCATGCTTTGTCGTTGGCGATTTCGGCGAGTCATTCATTCCGCATTTCCTTGCGATCGAACAGCGCGGAGTAGTCCTGCACTTCGGTCATGTCGAGCCGGCCACGCTGTGCGCGCAACAACGCGCGATGTCGTCCAGATCACGCGCACGTGAAGGCCCCCCTAAGCCGCAATCTGCTCATAAGAGAACGCGGGTATGTCGGTCCGCTGACTGGCATGCTCCATGGTCATGGCGCACACCCGCCCCCGATCATCCAGTTCGAGCAAGGTGTTTTCGTCCAGGTCGCGGGTCTCGACGATTTTATCGCCGCGGAACTCGATGTAGAGCGTGTCGGTGTCCTGGAAGTACTTGATTTTCATGGCACGAAACCTCGATCAAAGAAGGCGTTGTGTACCGTCTCTTCGTCGGACAGTAGCACGACCCGCAGATAGCGCCCCTCGGCCTCGGGGACGGCTGCCCAGCACCGGATACGCCCATCCTCCTGTACGAAACGCTTTTCGGGGTGGGCGATAGTTCGCTCAATCCAGGCGTCAGCAATTCCTGCCCGATCGGGACGTGTCCGTGTGGCCTGGAAGTACCGCGTGGTTTTCACCGCCTATCCTGCCAATTACATATTGCGCCGGTATTCACCGCCGACTTCGTAAAGCGCATGACTAATCTGCCCCAACGAGTTGTACTTCACGGCTTCGATAAGCTGCTCAAACACATTCCTCCGCTCCCGCGCCGTCCCCTGCAACACCTTGAGACTGTCGCTAGCCAGCGCATTCCGCGCCTCCCCAAACCGCTTCACATTAGCAATCTGCACCCCCTTCTCCTCCTCCGTAGACCGAATCAACTCGATCTCGGTAGCAATCTCCCCCGCATGCTCCTTCGGCAAGAACGTATTCACCCCAATCAACGGCAACGACCCATCGTGCTTCTTGTGCTCGTAATACATCGACTCATCCTGGATCTTGCCACGCTGATACATCGTATCCATCGCGCCAAGTACCCCGCCCCGCTCGCTGATCGCCTCAAACTCCTTGTACACCGCCTCCTCAACCAGGTCAGTCAGCGTGTCGACCACATAACTCCCCTGCCACGGATTCTCGTTGAAGTTCAGCCCTAGCTCCTTGTTGATGATCATCTGGATCGCCACCGCGCGGCGCACGCTTTCTTCGGTGGGCGTGGTGATCGCCTCGTCGTAGGCGTTGGTGTGCAGTGAGTTGCAGTTGTCGAACAGTGCGTACATCGCCTGCAGCGTGGTGCGGATGTCGTTGAACTGGATCTCCTGCGCGTGCAACGAGCGGCCGGAGGTCTGGATGTGGTACTTCATCATCTGGCTGCGGGCGCTGGCGCCGTAGCGCTCGCGCATGGCGCGGGCCCAGATGCGGCGGGCGACGCGGCCGATGACGGTGTACTCCGGGTCCATGCCGTTGGAGAAGAAGAAGCTCAGGTTTGGCGCGAAGTCGTCCACCTGCATGCCGCGGGCGAGGTAGTACTCGACGATGGTGAAGCCGTTGGAGAGGGTGAAGGCGAGCTGGCTGATCGGGTTGGCCCCAGCTTCGGCGATGTGATACCCGCTGATGCTGACCGAATAGAAGTTGCGCACCTTGTGGTCGACGAAGTACTGCTGGATGTCGCCCATCATGCGCAGCGCGAATTCGGTGCTGAAGATGCAGGTGTTCTGCGCCTGGTCCTCCTTCAGGATATCGGCCTGCACGGTGCCGCGTACCTTGGTCAGGGTGTCGGCCTTGATCTTCGCGTAGGTTGGCGCATCCACCAGTTCGTCGCCGCAAACGCCGAGCAGGCCCAGGCCCAGGCCGTCGTTACCGGGGGGCAACTCGCCGTGGTATTGCGGGGGTTGCTTGCCTTCGTAGAGCTTGTCGATCTTCTTTTGCGCCGCCCCCCAGCGGGCATCGTCCTCGCGCAGGTATTTCTCCACGTTCTGGTCGATCGCGGTGTTCATGAACATCGCCAGGATCATCGGCGCGGGGCCGTTGATGGTCATCGACACCGAGGTGCTGGGCGCGCTGAGGTCGAAGCCGGAGTACAGCTTCTTCATGTCGTCCAGGGTGGCGATGTTGACGCCGGAGTTGCCGATCTTGCCGTAGATGTCCGGGCGCGGGGCCGGGTCTTCGCCGTACAGGGTGACCGAGTCGAACGCGGTGGACAGCCGCGTGGCGGCGCCGCCCTGGCTGAGGTAATGGAAGCGCCGGTTGGTGCGCTCGGGCGTGCCTTCGCCGGCGAACATGCGGGTGGGGTCTTCGCCGCTGCGCCGGTACGGATACACGCCGCCGGTGTACGGGTAGTGGCCCGGCAGGTTTTCCTTGCCGAGGAAGGTGACCAGTTCGCCCCAGTCCCTGGACTTGGGCGGGGCCACCTTGGGCACCTTCTGGTGACTCATCGTGTCGCGGTAGTTGTCGACGCGGATGAGCTTGTCGCGAACCTTGTATTCGTTGACGTCGGCGGTGACCGATTCGTACAGGGCCGGCCACTTGCGCAGCTGGTGGATCGTCTCGTGGCTGAGTTCCTTCAGGGCGGCGTTGTAGCGCTGGCGCAGCAGGAGCATGGAGCGGTCGAGGGAAGCGGCGCCCCCATCCACCCGTTGGGCACCTTCCCCCGCTTGCGGGGAAAGGGAGGCGTTGAGGGTGTCGGCGGAATGGTAGAGGTCGAGTGCGGGGGGGAGCTTGGCGTCACCCAGTTCCTTCAACGCCTCGTAGTAGTGCTGTGCCTTGCTGGCGTATTCGGCCTGGGTTTCGAGGCTCTTGTTGATGGCGCGGCCCTGCTCGGCGATCTCGGCCAGGTAGCGCACGCGGGCGCCGGGGATCAGCACAGTGGCGCGCGGTTCCTTCAGTGTGGTGTCGAGGTTGGGCTGCCAGTCGCAACCAGGGGAGGAAAGCAAAAAGGGGTCAGAGTCATTTTTCGACCCTGCACCACTATGCCCTTCTGCGTTCTTGCCCGAAAAATGACTCTGACCCCTTTTTGCTTTCTCCCGCATCAGGCGGCACAAATTCACAAACATCCAGCTGATGCCCGGGTCGTTGAACTGGCTGGCGATGGTGGGGTACGCCGGCACCTCCTCGTCCTCGACGGTGAACGCGGTGCGGTTGCGCTTCCACTGCTTGCGCACGTCGCGCAACGCGTCTTCGGCACCGCGCTTGTCGAACTTGTTGAGGATGATCAACTCGGCGAAGTCGATCATGTCGATCTTCTCCAGCTGGCTGGCGGCGCCGTAGTCGCTGGTCATCACGTAGGCGGGGAAGTCGACCAGGTCGACGATTTCCGAATCGCTCTGGCCGATGCCGGCGGTCTCGACGATCACCAGGTCGTAGGGCTGGCTCTTCAGGAAATTGATGCAGTCGTGCAGCACGATGCTGGTGGCGGCGTGCTGGCGGCGGGTGGCCATCGAGCGCATGTAGACGCGATGGGACCTCAACGAATTCATGCGGATGCGGTCGCCCAACAAGGCTCCTCCTGAGCGCCTTCGGGTCGGATCGACCGCCAACACCGCGATGCGCATGTGCGGGAAGGCGTGCAGGAAGCGCAGCAGGAGCTCGTCCACCACAGACGACTTGCCGGCGCCGCCGGTACCGGTGAGGCCGAGCACGGGCGTACCCGGCCGGGAATCGGGAATCGGGAATCGGCGACCCTGAGGAAGTCCCCTTGTGGGAGTTTCGGAAGAGCCGCTCGCCCACCGTTTGCGCAACTTGTCGAGTTCGGCTTCAGAAAAAACGCCGTCTTCGAGTGCGCTCAGCATGCGACCGATGCTGATTTCGTCGTTGATATCGACACTGGCCAGCTTTTGCGATTCCCCATCCCCTATTCTCGCGTCCCGCGCCGCACGCGCCCGCTGCATCACGTCCTCGATCATGTGCACCAGGCCCAGATACATGCCGTCGTTGGGATGGTAGATGCGCTCGACGCCGTAGGCTTCCAGCTGCTTGATCTCCTCCGGCGTGATGGTGCCGCCGCCGCCGCCGAACACGCGGATATGGCCGGCGCCATGTTCCTTCAGCATGTCGATCATGTACTTGAAGTACTCGAGGTGACCGCCCTGGTAGGAACTGAGCGCGATCGCGTCGGCGTCTTCCTGCAAGGCCGCACGCACCACATCCTCGACCGAACGGTTGTGGCCCAGATGAATCACCTCGGCACCCTGGCTCTGGATGATCCGCCGCATGATGTTGATGGCCGCGTCGTGGCCATCGAACAGGCTGGCGGCGGTGACGAAGCGCAGCGGGGCGGTTTCGGCCAGGGCGGTGCTGGCGGGGATGTGTTTGGCGGGGGAACTCATGGCAACTCCGGCATCTTCGTTTGAACCGCTCGATTCTAGTGGATCGAGGGCAAGCCCGCGGTAAAACCGCGCACGAAGGCGTACGGCGCCCGGCCTCCAGGCACCCCGTGCACCGCCGTTCGCGTGGGCACGGTGGCATCGTTCACGACGGCGACGCCTCGACGCCCTCTTGACTGCTGTCATGCTGTGCTGCGACAGGTTCGGACCTTCGTCACGACCACCACCGGGGAATGACCCATGAAATTTTGCTATCTGCTGATCGCCCTCGCCGCCACCGTACTGTCCGGCTGTGCCACTTCACCGACCGGCCGCCAGCAATTGATGATGGTGTCGGACAGCCAGATGAGCCAGATGGGCCTGTCGGCGTTCAACGACATGCGCAAGCAGGGCAAGTTCGTCAACGCGCCGCGCGAGCGCGCCTACGCGACCTGCGTCGCCAACGCGCTGGTCGCGGTGCTGCCGCCGCCGTGGAATACGCAACAGTGGGAAGTGCAGATCGTGGGTGACGACAGCGCCAACGCATTCGCCCTGCCCGGCGGCCGGATCGGCGTGAACAAGGGCATGTTCAAGCTCGCCAGCAACCAGGACCAGCTGGCCGTGGTGCTGGGGCACGAGCTCGCGCACGTGGTATCGCGG
Organism: Rhodanobacter sp.; assembly: GCA_004298505.1. GTDB lineage: Bacteria > Pseudomonadota > Gammaproteobacteria > Xanthomonadales > Rhodanobacteraceae > Rhodanobacter. The sequence continues at coordinate 6,512 of SCRO01000019.1, read as the reverse complement.
CACGGTGCCGAACGCGTCTCGGACAACCTGGCCACGCAGGCGGCGGTGACGGCGGGCACGGTCTACGCCGGCAGCCGCGGTGGCGATACCAACAGTGTTGCCGCCCTGCTCGGTGCCGGCGCCCAGCTCGGCATCCTGCTGCCATTCTCGCGCACCCAGGAAAGCGAGGCCGACACACTGGGCCAGCGCTACATGGCGCAGGCTGGCTTCGACCCCCGTGCGGCGGTGACGCTGTGGCAGAAGATGGACGCGCAAGGCGGCAGCAAACCGCCAGCGTTCTTGTCCACCCATCCATCTCCGGGCGGGCGGGCGCAGACCCTGGGTCGGCAGGCGCAGCAACTGCTGCCGGTGTACGAGCAGGCGCGTGCCAGCGGGCGGGCGCCGGGCTGCCGTATGTAGTGGCGATCGACCAATCCCCCCTTGAACGAATGGGCCGCGTATCGTCAACGCCGCCTTGGCCTCGTCGTTTTCCCGGCCCCATACGCTCCCGTCTTGACGCGGTGCACCATCGCGTCGCGGGGCGAGGTACTAAACTTAGCGTTTTGACTCATCGCCCCGGCCACGACCGGGGCGATGAGTTTCGCTCGTTTCCCACTACTGGCGGGCCCGCCACCACCGTCCCCGCCGCCCATCGGCGCTCCCTCCGGGCAACGCCAATCCATGGAGTCGCCGCTGCAATGATCTTTGAAACCATCGCCAAGACCGGTCACGAAGAAGTCGTGTTCTGCCACAACAAGGACGCCGGCCTGAAGGCCATCATTGCAATCCACAACACGGTACTGGGCCCCGCGCTCGGCGGTCTGCGCATGTGGCCGTACAAGACCGAGGCCGAAGCGGTGAACGACGTGCTGCGGCTGTCGCGCGGCATGACCTACAAGAACGCGGTCGCCGGCCTGAACCTGGGCGGCGGCAAGGCGGTGATCATCGGCGATCCGAGCAAGGACAAGTCCGAGGCGCTGTTCCGCGCGTTCGGTCGCTTCGTCAACTCGTTGAACGGGCGCTACATCACCGCCGAGGACGTCGGTATCGACGTCAACGACATGGAATACGTGTTCCGCGAAACCGAATACGTCACCGGCGTGCACCAGGTGCACGGCGGCTCGGGCGATCCCGCGCCGTTCACCGCCTATGGCACCCTGCAGGGCCTGATGGCCACGCTGCAGTTCAAGCACGGCAACGAGGACGTGGGCAAGTACAGCTACGCCGTGCAGGGCGCGGGCCATGTCGGCAGCGAGTTCATCAAGCTGCTGCGCGAACAGGGCGCCAAGGTGTTCGTCACCGACATCAACAAGGAAGCGGTACAGCGCTGTGTCGATGAGCTGGGCTGCGAGGCGGTGGGCCTGGATGAGATCTACGATGTCGATGCCGATGTGTACTCGCCGTGCGCCCTGGGCGGCACCATCAACGAGCAGACCATCGACCGGATCAAGGCCAGGATCATCTGCGGCCCGGCCAACAACCAGCTGGCCACCGACGCGATCGGCGACGAGCTGCAGAAGCGCGGCGTGCTGTATGCGCCGGACTACGCGGTGAACGCCGGTGGCGTGATGAACGTGTCGCTGGAGATCGACGGCTACAACCGCGAGCGCGCGATGCGCATGATGCGTACGATCTATTACAACCTGGGCCGCATCTTCGAGATCAGCAAGATCCAGAACGTGCCGACCTACCTCGCCGCCGATCGTCTGGCCGAGGAGCGTATCCACGCTATCGGCAAGATCAAGCTGCCGCACATGGGCAATGGCGGTACCCGCTTCCAGGGTCGCATGCGCGGGCAGTAACCGGTTCCACCGCGACGCGCCTGACTTCGGCATGCTCGATTTGCGAAGGCCTGCCGTCGATCACGGCAGGCCTTCGCCCTGGTGCGGCAAGGGCCGAACAATCGGTTGCCGCAGGTGTCGAGGGTGCGCAGGATCATGATCTGGCTGGGCGCACGCCCTGGGCCAGGAACACTGGCGACTGGCTTCGCCGACGCTGCGCCACCAGGTGCAACGTGGCCCGGGCGGTTCGCTGCGGTGGCTGGCCGGCAGCAGCCAGCCGCCGCGCGTGCTCGACCACGAACCCGATGCCGGCTGGTGGCTGCGCACCACCACGCGGGTGATGAGCTGGCTGCCGATCGAGTCGCAATGGCAATGCCCGTACGGCGGGCGGTGCCCACCCTTGGACTGGCCCGTCCCGCCAGAAGATAGTGCACGCACGCGTGCAACTGCACGGGCTAAAATGCCGGGATTCTCGCAACGGCGACCGACATGCAGCATCTGACCATCGTCACCACCGGCGGTACCATCGACAAGATCTATTTCGATGACAAGTCCGATTACAAGATCGGTGCGCCGCAGATCGGCCAGATCCTCGGCCATCTCGGCGTCGCCTTCGATTTCAGCGTGATTCCGATCCTGCGCAAGGACAGCCTGCACATGAGTGCCGAGGACCGCGCCTTGGTGCGCTCCACGATCGAGGCGCAACCACATCGCCACGTGCTGGTCACCCATGGCACCGACACCATGGTGGAAACGGCGCGCGAACTGGCCAGCATCAAGAGCAAGGTCATCGTGCTGACCGGCGCATTGAACCCCGCGCGCTTCCAGGGCTCCGATGCGGTGTTCAACATCGGCTGCGCGGTGGCCGCCGTGCAGACCCTGCCCGACGGCGTCTACATCACCATGAACGGTCGCGTGTGGGATCCGGCGAAAGTGCGCAAGAATCGCGATGCAAATCGCTTCGAGGAAGTTGCCGGTTGATGGGTCCGTCTTGTCACTGACAATCCGGCTTCTTGACGGGCTGGCAAGGGCCCGGTGAATTCAGAGCATGCCGGTTTCGAGCTTGGCCTCGTCGGACATCATCGAGTGGCTCCACGGCGGGTCGAACACCAGATCCACGGCGGCCTCGGTGATGGTGGGAATCATCTCCAGCTTGGTGCGTGCATCGTCGACCAGGATGTCGCCCATGCCGCAACCGGGCGCGGTCAGCGTGAGTTTGACGTAGACCTTGCGTTCGCCCGATTCGGAATGCTCCAGGCTGAGGTCATAGACCAGGCCCAGGTCGACCACGTTGACCGGAATCTCCGGATCGAACACGGTGCGCAGCTGATCCCACGCCAGCTTCTCTACATCGGCATCGGTGGCATCGGACGGCACCTCGATCGGCGCGGGCCGCTCCTTGCCCAGCGCGTCGGCGTCGTCCCCGGCAACGCGGAACAGATTGCCTTCCACGTAAACGGTGAAACTGCCGCCCAGAGCCTGGGTGATGTAGCCGATCTGGCCGGCAGGCAGGGTCACCACATCGCCCTGCGGCACCATGACGGCGTTGCAATCGCGCACCAGGGTGAAAGGTTCACTGCTCAGACTGAAACCACTCATGCCTACGTCAATCCCGTATGAACGGACGCGACCACGCGGCCTGTCCAGGTTGCCTATTATGCCGCGCGCGGCGCGCGAGTACCTGTTCCAGATCAGGCCACCGGCATGGAACTCAAGCCCCGGGCATGCCGGCCGGCGCTCCGCGGCGCGTTATGATGCTCGTTTTGCCGATGGACAAACCGATGTATTCCTCGCTTGCGCCAGGGCGCCGCCGATGAGTGTGCGCGGCACGCTGCTGTTTCTGTTCGCCATGTTCAGCGCGCTCATGCTGGGACTCGCCGCGGGTGCGGTGTGGATGGTGCTGGCCCTGTATTTACGCCACCCGCTGCCCTGGCTGGCCGTGCCGATCGGCGCCTCGCTGGCCTGGACCATCCGCGGCGCCGTGCAACGCGCCGGCGTTGGCGCCATGCTGCTGGCCGCCGGCGCCACGGCGCTGGCCGCGATCTACGTGAACATGCTGTTCGCCAGCGTCGAGATCGCCGGCAATATGGGGCTGGGCATCGTCGACGCGCTGCGCACTGCCGGCATCGGCATGTTGTGGCAACTGGCCTGGATGACGCTGGCACCGACAGACATCATCTGGACCGTGCTGGCCATGCTGCTGGCCGCCTGGCTGGCCAGGCGCAAGCCGAACCGACACTGACGAAAAACGCGGGCGATCGAGCCCGCCGCTTCGGACCATGCTCGGGCGAACAGCCGGCGGGCAGTGCCCGCCGCTCTTTCATGTTGATGCCGCAACAGCGCCGAGCCACGACATCAGCCGTCGACCGCCTTCACCTCGTTCACCAGCTCACCCACGGCAGCCTGGCCATCGCCGTACAGCATGCGGGTATTGTCGGCGTAGAACAGCGCGTTCTCGATGCCGGCAAAACCGGTGCCCTTGCCGCGCTTGATCACGATCACCTGCTTCGCGTTGCCCACGTCGAGGATCGGCATGCCGTAGATCGGCGAGGCGGGGTCGGTCTTGGCTACCGGGTTGACCACGTCGTTGGCGCCGATTACCAGTGCCACGTCGGTGCTGGCGAACTCCGGGTTGATGTCCTCCATGTCGGCGATCAAGTCGTAGGGCACGCCGGCCTCGGCCAGCAGCACGTTCATGTGGCCGGGCATGCGCCCGGCCACCGGATGGATCGCGAACTTCACCTTCACCCCGCGCTTGATCAACAACTGCGCGAACTCCCACACCTTGTGCTGCGCCTGCGCCACCGCCAGGCCGTAGCCCGGCACAATCACCACGCGTTCGGCGTAAGCCATCATCACCGCCGCGTCGGTCGCGTCGATCGGCTTCTGCGCGCCCTCGATCGCTTGTGCCTCGCCACCGGCTGCGCCGAAACTGCCAAACAGCACGTTGCCGATCGAGCGGTTCATTGCCTTGGCCATCAGCTGGGTCAGCAAGGTGCCGGCCGCGCCGACCACCATGCCGGCGATGATCATCGCCTCGTTGCCCAGCACGAAACCCTCGAACGACACCGCCAGGCCGGTGAACGCGTTGTACAACGAGATCACCACCGGCATGTCGGCGCCGCCGATCGGCAGCGTCATCATCAGGCCGAACAGCAGGGCAAGTGCGAAGAACGCCACGAGCATTCCCGCGCTGGCGTAGCCGCTGGCGAGCAGGATACCGACCATGATCGCCGCGGCCAGCAACAGCAGGTTCACCGCGCGCTGCCCAGGAAACACGAAACGCTTGTCCATCCAGCCTTGCAACTTGGCGAACGCGATCATCGAGCCGGAAAAGCTCACCGCGCCGATCAAAACGCCGAGCAGGGCCAGCGTCAGCTCGATCGGCGAGAGCATCGTCAGCCCCTCGGGAACGCGCGAGGCCGCGTTGATCGCCCAACTCTCCGGCCGCAGCGGCGAGGTATCCGGCACTGCGGCCGGATGCAGCAGCGCGAGACTGCGCACGTAACCGATCAACTCCACTGCGCCGATCGCCGCCGCCGCACCGCCGCCCATGCCGTTGTACAACGCCACCATCTGTGGCATCGCGGTCATTGCCACCCGCTTGCCGGTCCACCACGCCGCCGCCACGCCAATCACCACGGCGGCGATGACCAGGCCGCGATTGTGCATGTCGGGCAGGAAGAACGTGGCCAGCACCGCCACCAGCATGCCGTAGCCGGCCCAGACGATACCGCCGCGCGCGGTGCGCGGCGAACTCATGCGTTTCAGGCCCAGGATGAACAGCAGCGCGGCAACGAAATAGCACGCCTTGATCACAGTCGGCAGCCAGGCCATCACTTGGCCCCCTTGCCGGCGCCGGGCCGGCTGGACTTGAACATGTCCAGCATCCGCTCGGTCACCACATAACCGCCGGCGACGTTGCCCGCGCCCAGCAGCACGCCGATGAAGCCGATGACGATCTGGAAGGTGGTTTGCGCATGACCTAGCGCGATCATGGCCCCGACCAGCACAATGCCGTGCACGAAGTTGGAGCCGGACATCAGCGGCGTATGCAGGATCACCGGCACCCGCGCGATGATTTCGTAGCCGGTAAACGCGGCCAGCATGAAGATATACAGCGCCAGGAAACCGTCGATCATGCCCCTACCCCCCAGGATTTATCTGAACCCGCATCATACGGGAAGCCCGGCGATCGTAGAAGTTCCCACGAAAATCCGTGCGCCGGGGCAACGCCGGGAGGTGCGCGCCAACGAACGCAAGTTCTGCGAGATGTCGCCCGCCGAACGCCAGCGGCTGCACGACAGCTTCGAGCGCCTCTGGTGAACCATTGATCCGCCAGATGAAGTTTCAAACAACCTGGAGAGCTTCGATCCGACCTTGCCACTGCGTAGCAGGATTCCGTATGCGATAGGAGTCGGGACGCCGCAAGGTCGCTGAACGTGGAAGGGCGCGCTCTGGCTCGCGAGCGCTAGGAGCCTGTCGGGCTTTGGTGGTCGAGGCGAGAATGCGGCTGTGCGAGGACAGATTTTCGACGGTTCGCTGGCCCATGGTGGTTCCATGGGTCAAGAATCGGCGGAAATATGGACCGCACAGGCGCATTCGCAGGCCGGCCAACCAAAGTCCGACAGACTCCTAGCAGCCTGTCGGACTTGGGGGCAGCACAACGCCGATGTGCGCCCAAAGAAGGAAAAGTGCACCGTCTGGGTGCATCCACAGGGGTTTTAGCGGCCACTTTCGTCGAAACGAACG
>SCRO01000003.1 GCA_004298505.1 Rhodanobacter sp. | reverse complement strand
GAGGTCGTGGGACATGATGGTTCTCCAATGGGTTGCATGGTGGGAGGGTAGGAGTCCGCTCGCGGGCGATGCTTTTGATCGGGAATAGGGAATAGGGAGAGCAAGAGCCACAGCATCGCCTGCAAGCAGGCCCCTACGGCGGCGGCGACGACCGGGCCTTATCCGACCGCAGCGTCAACAATCTTCTGCGCTTCGTCGAGCAGGCTGTGCAGGTGGACCTGGTCTCTGAAACTTTCGGCGTAAATCTTGTAGATCGCCTCGGTGCCGGACGGCCGCGCGGCGAACCAGCCGCTGGCGGCGATCACCTTGATACCACCGATGGGTTTGCCGTTGCCCGGCGCCTTGTCCAGCACCTGCTCGATCTTTTCGCCGGCGAGCCGATCGGTTTTCAGCTGGTCGGGCGAGAGTTTGGCCAGCTTGGCTTTCTGCGCCGGCGTGGCCGCGGCTTCGACGCGATTGGCGAACGGCTTGCCGAGTTCGTCCGCGAGCTGGTCGTAAAGCTGGCCGGGGTCCTTGCCCTCGCGCGCCGTGATCTCGGCCGACAACAACGCCGGCACCAGGCCGTCCTTGTCGGTGGTCCATACCGAGCCGTCCTGGCGCAGCAGCGAGGCACCGGCGCTTTCCTCGCAGCCGAAGCCGAGCGAACCGTCGAACAGGCCTTCCGAAAACCACTTGAAGCCGACCGGTACTTCGTACAGTTGGCGATTCAATCGCTTCACTATGCGGTCGATCAGCGCGGTGCTGACCACGGTCTTGCCGACGGCAGCATTCTTGCTCCACTGCGGACGCTGCCGGAACAGGTAGTCGATCAGCACCGACAAGTAATGGTTCGGCTCCATCAAACCGCTCGAGCGGGTGACCACGCCGTGGCGATCGTGGTCAGTGTCGCAGGCGAACGCCACGTCGTACTTGTCCTTCAAGCCGATCAGCCGCTGCATCGCGTATTTCGACGAGGGATCCATGCGAATCTTGCCGTCCCAGTCGACCGTCATGAAGGCGAACTGCGGGTCGACCTCGGCGCTGACCACGGTCAGGTCGAGCTTGTACTGCTCGGCAATGCGCGCCCAGTAATGCACGCCGGCGCCGCCTAGCGGATCCACGCCCATGTGCACGCCGGTGCTGCGGATCACGTCGAAGTCGACCACGCTGGCCAGGTCGGCCACGTACGAGTTCAGAAAGTCGTGCGCATGCGTGCCGCCCGCCTTGCGCGCCTGCGCGAACGGCATGCGCTTGACTTCCTTCAGTCCACCCTCGATCAGCGCATTGGCGCGGTTCTCCACCCACTTGGTCACGTCGGTATCGGCCGGGCCGCCGTTGGGCGGGTTGTATTTGAAGCCACCGTTGTCAGGCGGATTGTGCGAAGGGGTGATGACGATACCGTCGGCCAATCCTGACTTGCGGCCCTTGTTGTAAACCACAATCGCATGCGACACGGCCGGCGTGGGGGTGAACTCGCCACCGGCCGAAAGCATCGTCTCGACACCGTTCGCCGCCAGCACTTCCAGCGCGTTCTCGAACGCCGGCTGCGACAGCGCGTGGGTGTCGCAGCCGATGAACAGTGGGCCGTCGATGCGCTTGGACTTGCGGTACTCGCAGATCGCCTGGCTGATCGCCACGATGTGCACTTCGTTGAAGCTGCGCTCCAGCGAACTGCCGCGATGGCCGGAGGTACCGAACGCCACGCGCTGCGCAGCCACCGACGGATCGGGTTTCAGGTCGGCATAGGCAGCAAGCAGTTTCGCTACGTCGACCAGGATCGACGTCGGTGCCGGCTGGCCGGCGAGTGGGCTGATTTTCTGGCTCATGTGCTCTCGGGAAACTCCTGGTGGAAATTCTTGACCGGGCTACCGCCGGCAAAAGCGCCTCCGGCGCGCGATGCTGTGTGTCGTTGTAGGAGCAGCTTCAGCGGCGATGCTTCTGCTCTGAACGATCGCAACAAGAGCATCGCGACTGAAGTCGCTCCTACAACAGTGTCAACTTCAGCGCCACTGGCGATAGCGGCGGATCAGGGTGTTGGTGGAGCTGTCGTGAGCCAGCTTCGGCTCGTCCTTTGCAGTCAGTTCCGCAATGGTGGTCTTGGCCAATTGCTTGCCCAGCTCCACGCCCCATTGGTCGAACGAATCGATACCCCAGATCACGCCTTGCACGAATACGCTGTGCTCGTACAACGCAACCAGCGTACCCAGCGCATGCGGGGTAAGTTTTTGCGCCAGAATGGTGTTGCTGGGCCGGTTGCCGGCGAAGCTGCGGTGCGGCACCAGTGCCTCGGGCGTGCCTTCGGCGCGCACCTCGTCCGCGCTCTTGCCGAATGCCAGTGCCTCGCCCTGCGCGATCAGGTTGGCGATCAACAGATCATGTTGCTGGCCCAGCGGGTTGAGGCTTTGCGCGAAGCCGATGAAATCGCACGGCACGATGCGCGTGCCCTGGTGGATCAACTGGTAGAACGAGTGCTGGCCGTTGGTGCCCGGCTCGCCCCAGAAGATCGGCCCGGTGGCGTAATCGACCGTCGTGCCCTCGAGGGTGACGTGCTTGCCGTTGCTCTCCATGGTGAGCTGTTGCAAATAGGCCGGAAAACGCTTCAGGTATTGCTCATAGGGCAGCACCGCGACCGTGGCGGCATCCAGGAAGTTGTTGTTCCAGATTGCCAGCAGTCCCATTAGCACCGGCAGGTTGCGTTCGTACGGGGTGTGCCGGAAGTGCTCGTCCATGGCGTGGAAGCCGGCCAGCATCTCGCGAAAATGTTCCGGACCGATCGCCAGCATGGTCGACAGGCCGATCGCCGAATCCATCGAGTAGCGCCCGCCCACCCAGTCCCAGAAGCCGAACATGTGGGCGGTGTCGATGCCGAACTTCTTGACCTCGACGGCATTGGTCGAGACCGCCACGAAATGTTTCGCCACTGCCTTCTCATCGCCCAGTGCCTGCACGCACCAGTCGCGTGCCGCGTGCGCATTGGTCAACGTCTCCAGCGTGGTGAAGGTCTTGGAGCAGACGATGAACAGCGTCTCGGCCGCATCCAGGTCGTGGGTGGCTTCGAGCAAGTCGGTGCCATCGACATTGGAGACAAAACGAAACGTCAGGTCGCGCGCGCTGTAGTCGCGCAACGCCTCGTAGGCCATCACCGGGCCCAAGTCCGAACCGCCGATGCCGATGCTGATCACGCTGCGGATGCGTTTGCCGGTGTGGCCCAGCCAGCTGCCGCTGCGGACACGATCAGCGAAAGCGGCCATGCGATCGAGCACCTCGTGCACCTCCGCCACCACATCATGGCGATCGAGCAGGATCTGCTCACCCCGGGGTGCGCGCAGCGCGACGTGCAGCACGGCGCGGTCTTCGGTGCGGTTGATGCGCTTGCCACGGAACATCGCCTCGGTACGCTGTGGCAGTTCGCAGGCGGTGGCCAGCTCGCGCAACAGACGCAAGGTGTCGGCGTCGATGCGCTGCTTGGAGTAATCCAGATACAGGCCAACGTCCTCGACACTGAACGTCTCGCCGCGGCGCGGGTCGTCGGCGAACAGCTGGCGCAAGTGCTTGTCACCAAGCACCGCGGCGTGCTGCTGCAACGCCTGCCATGCCGGCAGTCTCCTCAGGGCTGACTGGCTCATCGCATGACCGGTCCCTTGGCCTTGGCGGCGAGCGCGCTGGCCTTGTCGGCGATCCGCTGCAGCAATTGCTGCCAGGATTTCACGAACGCGTCAGCGCCATCTTGTTGCAGCTTGTGCGCCAGCGCCTCGACGTCCACACCCGCCTTGCCGATCTTCGCCAGCACCGCCTCGGCGTCGCCGCCATCGCGCGGCATCACGCCGTCCACATGACCATGGTCGGCGAACGCGTGCAGCGTCTTTTCGGGAATCGTGTTGATCGTGTTGGGCGCGGCCAGTGCGGTGACGTACAGCGTGTCCGACGCGTTCGGGTCCTTGGTGCCGGTGCTGGCCCACAGCAGGCGTTGCGGCTGCGCGCCGGCGGCCGCCAGTTTCTGCCAGCGCTCCGAGGCCAGCATCTCGCGATAGGCGCGATAGGTCTGGCGCGCCACCGCGATGCCCAGTAGGTTGTGCAGTTCTTCAGGCAGCTGCTTGTTGGCGGCCACGTCCCAGCGGCTGATGAAGAGCGAGCCGACCGAGTGCACGTGCGTGTCGAGCCCGGCCTCGATACGCCGTTCGAGGCCGCGCATGTACGCCGCGGCCGTCGCCTGGTACTGGGCGCAGGAAAACAGCAAGGTCACGTTGATCGGGATGCCGAGGAAGATCGACTCCTCGATTGCCGGAACCCCCTCGGGCGTACCGGGAATCTTCACGAACAAGTTGTCGCGCTTGCCTGCGGCGTGGATCTGCCGGGCCGCGGCGATCGAGCCGGCGGTATCGGCGGCCAGCAGCGGCGACACTTCCATCGACACCCAGCCGTCGACGCCGCCGGTGTGCCGGAACACCGAGGCGAACAGGTCGGCAGCGCGGCGCAGGTCCTCCAGCGCCAGCTCGATGAACAGCTTCTCACCGTGCAGGCCGGCCAGCGACTTGGCGTGGATACCGGCATCGTAGGCGCCCCCACTGCCGATCGCCTTGTCGAAGATGCTGGGGTTCGAGGTCAGGCCGGTGATCGAGTCCTCGCTGATGTAGCGCGCCAGCGTGCCGTCATCGAGCAGGGTGCGGGTGATGTTGTCCAGCCACAGGCTCTGGCCGAGATCGTGTAGTTGTCGGGTCGCTTTCATGCTTGCTCCGGGGGCTTCGCTTCAATGGGTGACGAACGGGTTCATTCAGCTGCCAGCGGGATCGTGGGTGCGCTCGGCAGGAAGTCCTTAAGCTTACGCCGGCGCAACTCGTCGATGCACGCGATGGTGAGGTCCGGCGCCGGCTCGATCGTCTCGCGCTCGCTGTCCGCGGCGTAATGTCCCTGGCGCACGAACACCGTCGTCAACCGCGCTCCGAGCTGCTGCTTCATCGCGGCCAGGATCTGCGGCTTGTCGTCCACCATCACGTAGTGCGCGGCCGGATAGCGCTGCTGCAGCGCCACCAGCATCCGCTGCTTGTGCACATAGATCAGTACCTCACCGTCCACCGCCGCCCAGATCCCGGCGTGCTGGATCTTGCGCGGCTGGAGCACCACGTCACCGTCGGACAGGATCACCGTGGGCGCCAGCGTGCGCAGGTAGGCGATCGTCTCCAGCGCATGCGGGTACAGGTGCTCGGCGAACGGAAATTCCAGCAGGTATTTTGACATCTGCAGCAGCGCCGGCTCGTTGTCCAGCCCGCGACGAAAGTGCTGCAGCGCCCCCAGATAATCGGCATAGCCGAGCTCGTCGCGCAGTTGCTCGTAGATCGACCAGTAGCGATCGCGTTCGCTGGCGCCGAACGCCTGGGCCAGGGTATCTCCCAGGTCCTCGGCGAAGCGGTCGTTGTCGAGCAGAGTGTTGTCGACATCGAGCAGGAAAACCAGGGCAGCTGCCTCACTCATCCCTTGCGCTCCACGACTACCGGGTTGTGCCAGCCGCCATCGGCGGCGATCAGGTCGTTGGCCTGCTTCGGGCCCCAACTGCCGGGCCGATAGGGGATGGCCTTGTGATGCTTCTTCAGCACGGGATCCACCACCACCCATGCCGCCTCGACCGCGTCCTCGCGGGTGAACAACGCGCCGTCGCCGGCCATCGCCTCGCCGAGCAGGCGCTCGTAAGGTGTCTCCTCGCCGACCTGCTCGTCCATCAGGTACAGCTCGCGCTGGTCGCCGACGAATTCCTTGCCCACCCGCTTGACCCGAGCCGCCAGCGCCACCGCGGTGTTGGGCGAGAGCCGGAAGCGCAGGTAGTTGGCACCACCGGCACTGACCGCCGCATCGTCAAACAATTTCTGCGGCGGCGGCTTCAGCTCCACCACGATCTCCGCCACCGTCTGCGGCAGGCATTTGCCTGAGCGCAGGTACCAGGGCACGCCGCCCCAGCGCCACGAGTCGATGAACAAGCGCAACGCGCAATAGGTCTCCACGTCCGAGCCCCTGGCCACGCCGGGCTCCTTGCGGTAACCCCGGTACTGGCCACGCACCAGCTCGTCCGGCGCGAGCGGGCGCATCGCCTGGAATACCTTGGTTTTCTCCACGTGCACCGCGGCGAAACCCTGGTAGGCTGGCGGCTCCATCGCCAGCAGCGCCACGATCTGCAGCAGATGGTTCTGGATCACGTCGCGCAGGGCGCCGGCGCCGTCGTAGAAAGCGCCGCGACCCGTCACGCCGAACTGCTCGGCCAGCGTGATCTCCACGCTGGCCACGTGGTTGCGGTTCCAGATCGGCTCCAGGAAGGAGTTGGCGAAACGGAAGTACAGGATGTTCATGATCGCCTCCTTGCCCAGGAAGTGATCGATGCGGAAGATCGCGTCGTCGGGAAACACCGAGGTCAGTACCTTGTTGAGTGCCTGTGCCGAGGCAAGGTCGTGACCGAACGGCTTCTCCACCACCACCCGCGCCTGCTTGGCGCAACCCGCCTGCTGCAAGCCTTCGACCACGGTGCCGAACAGGCTGGGCGGGATCGCCAGGTAGTGCAGCGGGCGCCTGGCATCGCCCAGCGCCTTCTTCAACTTCACGAACGTGCCCGGATCGGCGTAGTCGCCACCGACGTACTGCAAGCGCGCCACCATCTTGTCGAACACCGTCTTGTTGAACTTCTCGCCGTGATCCTTTGCCGCCTGCTTCACGCTGTCGCGGGCGCGCTTGCACAGCTGCTTCACGCTCCAGTCCGAATGCGCCACGCCGATGATCGGCACGTCCAGGTTGCCATCGCGGGTCATCGCCAGCAGGGCCGGGAAGATTTTCTTGTAGGCGAGGTCGCCAGTGGCGCCGAAAAATACCAGTGCATCCGAGCGGGGCAGGGCCATGTGGTGGTGTTCTCCATCTTCGAAGTGATGCAGGGGTCGTCGGGCGGGCGGCGGGCAGCGCGCTCACACCGGCTGCGCAGACTTGCCCTACCAAGCGTGCACGCCGGCAGGTTAAGTCGATGCATAAACCGGCGTCACGCGGTTTCACGTCGCCATGTTACGCGGCGGCGCAGACGCCAGCGATGCCCCGAACCGTACCCACCGTGGCAGTCGGACGTCTCATCGCAAGCTCCTGCGATCGGTCGCCGAGCACCCTGGCTGCCACACTCAAGCAAACCTGGTGGCACGCCCGGTGGCCGGTCCGTCTTGCGGCCGAACGCGAGCTGACCTCATCCAATCGCAGCGGCAACCCTGGCCAGCTCAGCGGGCCACGCTTCGGCCCTGCACGCCCAGACCCTTCCACAGCACGAACAAGCGCGCCGGCATCACTCGCCAGCGCGAGCAGCTGCGCACTCTCCGACTGTCATCGATCAGCGCTTGCGTGCCAGGCTCAGACCGTCGCCGAGTGGCAACATCGAAAAATCGATGCGCTAACGAAACTCCTGCGCGATTCCGGCGGTGCGACGACACCTTGCGTGGCACGGTGCGTGTCCCGACACTACGCCGATTCTGATCCCGTCCACGGTCGTCCACCCGTCAGGGGTACGAACCTTGAAATGTCAGGCTGCATCTTTTGTAACTCTGGCCGTCATCATTCCCCACAGCCAATTGATTCTGTAGCGGTCGATGTCCACGACGACGTAACCGGCCTCCTGCAGTAGCCGGACACACTCACGTTCACGATAGGTCTTGAAGTGCGCATGCTGGAACAGACGCAGATACCGATCACAAACTCGACAAGCCCAATGATCAGCGCACCAGTCAGTGATGACAAGCTGACCGCCTGGACGCAAAACCCGTCTCATCTCGTGCAGCGCGGCGACGGGCTGGCGAATGTAGTGGAACATGTTGCATGAAACGACAACATCGAACTGTTCCGCTGCAAATGGGAGGTACTCTGCCCACCCCGCACAGAGCTGGATGGCTGGCGAAAGCCTGCGGCGCGCAATTGCCAGCATCTCCGCTACGGGCTCAATGCCCGACAACTGCGCGTCGGGGTGAGTCGCCGCCAGACGGTGAAGCAAAGCGCCGGTGCCACAGCCAACATCGAGTATCCGGTCTGTTGGCCGCAAGCTGAATCGGCTTACCGTCTCCCGTGTTGTGGCCTCTACATAGAACGACCACTTCGTGTCGTACACCTGCGCGATCCGAGAGTACTCCTTGACGACTTGGTCCCGCCCGTCATGCTGTCTGTGTGTGTTCATGGCGAACCCTGTATTGCAGCCTAACGCTGGAGTTAAGCGGTGCCAAGTCGCATTATGAAGCCGCATCAAGCTGGCATTCACCAAAATCCAGCTGCATCCCACGTCAGCAACGGTTGAGCTCCCAAAAGCTATCTACATAAAGCAGAGTATCGCGGACCGAGCTAGTCTAACAAACGGTTCAGATCGCGGCTCGCTTCGCGCGCGATCTAAACCTTTCTCGTTAGGCGTCACAACCCCAATACCAACCGCAGCCCCTCATCTACGTGACTCATCGTGCGGTCTGGTAACGATTTGACGCGAGACGTGAGCAGCGCGCGATCAATCGTAAGGACTTGAGACACGTTGACAACTGATGCTTTTGGAAGACCAGCGTCGGACTTGGTGAGACGCACGTTGCCTGGTGCATCGGCCAGAGCCAGATTGGATGTGACTACTGCGACAATGACGGTGTTGATGCGGCTCTGGTTAAACGGATTGGACTGAATGACGAGTACAGGACGGCGATAGTCCGGGCCAGAACCTGTAGGCTCCGGCAGTGATGCCCACCACACCTCACCACGCTTCATGGCTCAGCAACGCGTACTGTGCGGACAAAAATGCAGGGGCAACCTTGGATGCTGCCTCGTCGTAGATAACATTGAGCTTGGCGGTTACAGCCGAGCTGTCGTACTTGGCTACGTATTCCACGAGCGCTTCTGAAAAAACTTGGCTGCGCGGCACGCGCCGTTCCTTCGCCAAGCGTTCGGCGGCATCGAAGACGGGGTCTGGTACAGAGATTGCTACTTTCATACCAAGATGGTACTACTGAAGTATGACTCCTGCAACCGTGACGTCCAACGCTTGAGTTATGCGGCTCGCACCTCAACAGACTCGCTGCTCGAATGCGGTGCTGGAAGCGGCTCACCATCTTCCTTGAGACCCTCAAGGTGTAACTCGATTGCTTCCTGAATGAGGGGCAACACTGCTTCTCTGCTGTCGCCAGCGGCAACGCAGCCAGGAAGATCCGGAACATATGCGCCCCAGCTTGTGACACCCTTTTCCAACACAACCATGTACTTCATTTCGCGTACCTAGTTCTTGAGACCAGCTTGTTTCAGGACATTGTTCGCTGTCCTGGTGGCACGTCAATGCTGGCCTTACCCGCGATTGTGACTGTTCCGGGCTTAAACGGATGCTTAAACTGGCGGTGGCTGCCCTTGGTGCGCACCAGCGTCCAACTATCCTTCTCAGCCAACTTCACCAGCTCTTTGACTTTCATAGACCAAGGATGTCACGAACAGCAGCGTGCCGCATAACGCAGAACTAAGCGGCCGAGCGGGAGCGAGGTCCGCTTGAGCGCCGTGTTATGCGGCAGTATCGAGTTGCCAGCCAGGAAAGACGAGTACTGCCGGGTGACAGTGCAGGGCAGTACCCAAAACTTTGGCGCGCTCGACACCAAGATTGACCCGGCCAGTCTCGATGCTTGAAATTGTGGTCTGCGGAATACCGCAAAGTGCCGAAAGCTCGTTTTGGCTGAGGCCCTGCAACTCGCGGATGATACGGACAGACTCTCCGGGCGTGACTTCGACGCGCCTCTTGGCAGGAATGGGTTTGCTCATCTCAGCACCTCCGATAATCGTGAGCTGTAACGCGGACCACCTCAACCACCATGACATCGACCTCCACGGAGTAGATGACGCGCCATTGTTCGTTCAGACGAGACGACCTGAAGCCCTCCCAGTCACCGGAAAGTGCCTCGTCGCGGAAGCCTCGGATAGCACCCAGACCTTGCGGCCCGGAGAGCATGGCAATGTCTTTCCACTTTTCGTATCGTTTCAGGATCTCAAGCGGGACGCGGCCCGACGAGAGCCCCTTGTCTGCTTTCCTGTGCTCCAGAATCTTCCACATGCCATATTGTGGCTAGAATAAATATGTACTGTCAAGTTGCTGGGAGCCTGACCTGGCGCATAACCTTCCGCTAATGTGCGCCGCCTGCGGCGTCACCATTGAGCGGCTTGTTATGCTTATCAGTCGCCGGAAACATTAATGATCAATTTTCCGATGTGCTGCTTGGTTTCAAATTTTTTCTGCGCGTCGGCAAGTTCTGCGAGAGCGAAAACATCTGCAACAAGCGCAGACACCTCCCCGGCCCCAATTCGTTTTATAAGGTTTGGAAAAACGTCTTGTCCCAGAACAGTGCAGCCAAACAGAGTTAGATCCTTTAGATAGAGGGTTCTGACATCCATCTCTACAATAGGTCCGGCAATCGCCCCTGACGTAGCATACCTGCCAAACGGTTTGAGTACGTCCAAGAGCTCGGGCCACTGCTTGCCTGCCACCAAGTCAATGACGACATCGATACTGTTCTTGCCAAGCTCATTACAAAGCTTGGCGTCTCTCGCCAATGTGCGCTCTGCTCCAAGTGCCATGACCTGATCGGACTTTGCCGGCGAAGTAATCGCGATCACGCTTGCGCCCCTTGCTCTGGCTAACTGGATGACAGCAGAACCCACGCCCCCGGATGCGCCGGTCACCAGCAGCCGATCGTTCGCCCCTACACCCGCCCTAGTCAGGAGGTTTTCGGCGGTGGAATAGGAACAAGGAAAAGACGCAAGTTCAATATCGCTAAGATTGCTCTCGATTCTGTGAGCATGCCTCGCAGCAACAATCGTATATTCTGCGAACCCGCCATCGCATTCCGAACCAAAGTACCAGGGCTGAGCCAGCTCTTTTCCGCCGGCCTCGAAAATACATGGCTCAACAAGCACCCTCGCATCAATCAGGCCCGTATCCACCTGCTCTCCAACAGCAACTATCCTGCCGCTGACATCGGCGCCTTGTATCCTTGGAAATTGAATGGGGTTGCCTGACCAGCTTGCGTCGCCACTATCGCTACTCGATTTCGAATACCACCCTAGCCGGGTATTGAGATCAGTGTTGTTCACTCCCGCTGCACCTACTTTTATCAGTACATCTCGTGGCCCAGGAGTAGGGACAGGAATATCGTCACGAAACACCAGCTTATCCAAGCCACCATGACCAGTTAGCTGAAAGCCCTTCATTACAGTTGGTATTGCGTTCATCAATACTCACCTCCGAGCATAACGCCAAAGCTCAGCCGCCGGCAGCCCGCGACAGCGGGTTGACGGTCGGCTGCAGCGATTTGTTGGGCCACGACGGCCACGAAGAAAAACAACTATGTGCGGCCACGCCAAAATCCCGGTGTGCGACTCTGATGTGCAACCGCGAGAATGCGAATGCGCTCATTGCTGAGCTAGTACACGATGCTGTATGGAAACCGCCGCAACGGAAATCGACGAACCTTCCTGCGCCACGGTGCGCCAAGTTCGGGCTGCTCACCGAGAAGTGCGGCACAGCGCTCGAACTCCGAAATGAAGGCGCGAGCCAGGTCCGCATTTGCTTCCCGCGAGTAGTACAGGCCGCCCTCGACAAGATCCCGCTCGGCCCCGGGCGCAAGCAAGCCCTTCACAACAGTGCTTGGCGCGCGTGCTGGACCGCTTGCTCCACAGGAATAAGGTCGACAGTGCCCGCTTCGACTTCCGCCAAGCGCCGGTCGATTTCGGCGCCCCAAGCTTCCTCTACCCCATCTTGCCCGCGCAAGCTTGCGAGGACATGATCAACCAGTAGAACGCGGTCTTCGGGGGACAGCTTCAGCTCTTCGGCTTCAAGGGTGGCGAGCTGCGTGGACATGATCGTCTCCATGAACGTAACTTGCTGAATTCTACCGCACAGCTACACCAGGGGCCCAACGCTTGAGCTCAGCCGTCGACAGCCCGCGTAGCGGGGTGGCGGTCGGCTGCAGCGAATTGTTACGCCAGCGTCGATGCTTCAATACTGCCATACGTCTTTGGGCTCAACAGCGGGGTCATCGTAGCGTTCCACGGTTGCAACCCACTCCGACAGTTCCTCCTTCACCCGCGCCTTCAGCGCTTGCACGGCTTCGCGGCTGACTGCGCCACGCTCGCACATGAAGGTGTAGAACTTTTTCAAGCTTGTGGCATTTGCCTTGATGCTTGAGCCACTTGCCCACAATGCCTTTCGTATGAACCAGTAGCCGAGGAAAGCGCCAACTTCATCAACGCCTTCGGAAGCATGCACGGTACTTTCATATAGCAAAAATTCGTTCACATAGAAATCGATGTTCGATTTGTGACGCTCAATGGTTGCGGAGGAAAGTCCAGCCGCAGCCAGCCAAGACACAAACCCGTCCAAGAGCTCCCGATTCTCCGCGCGAATCAGCTCACATTCTTGCTCGTATTGTTCGTATTCATTCATAGGCTTACTTTTGGACATAACGCCTGAGGTAACCGGCGCGAGCCCCGGGTAGCGGGGTGAGCGTCCGGTTGACCGAATCGGTATGCGTCACTTCTGTGGCACCAGTTTGACCTGCAGATCGCAGCCGACCGCCTGCGCGTACCGCTGAAGTGTAGCGACGGAAGGCGCGTGCTTTTTGCCAGCAGACTCAAGCCGGGAAATTGCGCTTTTTGTAGTACCCATGCGTTCTGCGACGGCATCCTGCGTGAGGCCGGCCCGTGAACGAGCCTTGAGCATTTGGTTGGCAAGTTGGTACTCCAGCTCCAAGGCCTCATACGCTTCCGCGAAGCCCTTGCGCTTGGAAGCGCGTGCCAGGAAAGCTCGATGATCGTGAACGACAGGGTTGTACTTGAGGTTAGCCATGTTGTAGCTCCTTGACCCGCTTTCGGGCCAACTTGAGCTCCTTGTCGGGAGTTTGTTGCGTCTTCTTGATGAATGCGTGGACGACGACGACGCGTTGACCGAGCAGGAAGCAGTAAAAGGCACGACCGATACCAGAACGACCGCGCGGCCTAAGCTCAAATAGGCCTTCGCCGAGCGCGCGCGAGTGAGGTAACCGAAGGCTTGGCCCGTGTTCCGCCAAGAGCTCCGCTAGACGGGCGTAGTCAGCCAGGCCGCCGACCGGCCAAGACTCGATTTCTGCCAAAACGCGCGGATGGAAGTACTCGATCTGGTACGGCATACATCATGTTAGCAAATACGCTAACCGGTTACAAGCTGCTTGTTGTGACGTATAACGCTTGAGCTCAGCCGACCGAAACCGCGTAGCGGTTTTGGATCGGCTGCAGCGAATTGTTATGCGATCCGTGTGGCATGTTCGAGCATGAGCTCGCCAGTGCCGACATGGTACGATGCTTGCACGTTGACAGTATCCGTGACAGGGATTTTCGTTAGATAAAGCTGGCTTGTTTGCTGGGCATCGGTTGGGAAGAACGGCGCCTCTGGCTCCGAATGCAGAAAAAAGTCGCCACACAACATGTGACATTTGGGGCACACGTTTGCGTAGTACTTACCTCCGACGGTCTTGGAGTACTTTAGCTGAAACGTTGGGACCCTACCTTGAACAAAGCTGAGAACGTCATGCGGAAGCTCCGTTATATCGCACAGCGTACATACTTCATCCGATCCGCCGTTAATGCGTGACGCAACAATTGCAACCACAGGCATCCTGCTGCCGCACTTCCAACAGTTGATCTTCATGCCTATCAAGTAGAGTGGCGGTATTACTTTCACGACGCCTCGGTCTATGCCCCTTCACACATAACGCAGAGGTAAGCGGCGGCGGCGCCGTCCGCTTGCATGAAATGTTGGCTGACAGCACGCTGCGCCGTCGTTGACCTGCACGATAGCGCTGCTTTGAATGCGCTGCAATGCCGCGTAGCTTGCGGCCTGCGCGCGATAGACGAACTGCTGGCGACAGACGCCACGTTGCGACGAACCGCGCACACGGTGAAGCACGAAGATGCGAGATGCGCCAAGGCGCGCAAGACTCAGGGAACTGCCAAGCGCCCGAAAGACAGCAACGCAGGCCAGCCCGGAACAACGCAACGCGGCGCCTGAGCGGAGCCAGCGCGTGTCGCGCGCGACACGACTGCAAAAGGAAGATGCTCTGACGACTAACGCCAGAATTAAGCGGCCGCCCGACTAGGGCGGTCCCGCGTGAATGACTTGTTAGGAGCATCCTGTAGCTATGGCCACGAGAAGCCTATGCTGATACCCCATGGAAATCCGACACTAATCGAATAAGACCCTGCTCCAAGTGATTGTTGCGCGACACCCAAAGGTTTTCGGAGAGTCGCAGTAATTTGACTTAATCGAACAATTGCTTTGTTTCCCCATCCGGCGACTTTTCTAGGGAATGGGCTATTGGGTGCATAGACTTCAGCGACCGCGTGCGACACCAGTGATGCCCAAGCATGGCACGATGAGACCATCTCCTCGATATCTCTTTCCTGTTGTTCTGGCGGACCTTCTCTTAATTCCGATTGTAGTTGTTCGTATAGCATGCCAAGTAGCCCATCAAGACCACTTTCTGCTTCCTCATCAGTTAAATCTCGCAAACTATGCGCCCACTCAGCGGTCTGCTTCCTAATTTCATACGAAGGTTTTTTCATACTACCCTCCTAACGCTGGACTTAAGCGGCGGCGTAGCCGTCCGCCTTGAACGAGTAGTTGGACGAAGCCGCTACGCGGCAGAACGGCAGCTCCGCGGAAATCTAAAATGTAGCCTCACCCCTCGTCTCCGAGGGACATTCCAGCAAGATTTGATGAGGCTACCGGACCATGAAAAC
>SCRO01000018.1 GCA_004298505.1 Rhodanobacter sp. | reverse complement strand
GTCGTTCGTCGAGACGATGCGCACGGCTCCGGTGCACGCCATCGTGTGCATGGGCGCCAATGGTGGGCGGATCGCCGATGCGCTGCGTACCGCCGGCGTGGCGTGTCCGCTGGCGCTGGTCGATGATCTGGCCGGCGCCGTGGCCGAAGCGAAAACCTGCACCCCCGTGGGTGGCGTCATTCTGTTGTCGCCGGGCGCGCCCAGCTTCGACCAGTTCCGGGATTATGCGGAGCGGGGTCGCCGGTTCTGCGCGCTAGCTGGCTTTGATCCGGCCGGTATTGCCAGCATTGATGGCCTTGGAATTTTGCCGGCGCACGGGAGCTGATTCACTGCGCGAGCACACCGGAAACAGACCTGGTGGGCCGACGGCATCAGAAGTTGGAGGTGGGGACGTTCGTGGGGAAGTGCTTCGTCCCGCTTGATGCAAGACGCTATCCGGGATGGGTAGCGGCCCTTTTTCGCGTGTGGTGATTGGGCGTGACACTGTAGGAGGACACCTTGTGCGCGATGCACTTGCTGTATCCTGATCCAGAGGCTGTATCTGTCGGTGGACCCCGGCATGCGCGGCATGATGGAGGAAAGCAAGTCGTACGGAGGCTTCGCGGTGGGACAGCCGCTCACTGGCCGCTCCGTGGGTCGCGTCGTGACCTCGCACCACCACCCTGGTTTTGCCGTGGGTGAATACGTCTACGAGCGGCTCGCCTGACAGCACGACGCTGTCTCCGATGGCAGCAAGGCGAAGAAAATCGATCCCGACATCGCGCCACTGTCGAGCTATCTTGGCGTGGTCGGCGTGCCGGGGTTCTGCGCCTACTTCGGCTTGAAGGAGATCGGCCGTCCGCGTGCGGGGGAGACCGCCGTCGTTTCCGGTGCTGCCGGTGCCGTCGGGCTGGCGGCGGCGCAGCGGGCCAAGCTGGAAAGTTGCCGCGTGGTCGGTACCGCCGGTAGCCTCGACAAGGTGGATTACCTGCGTGACGAAATCGGGCTCGACGCTGTCATCAACTACAAGACCACTGGCGACCTGCGCACCGCACTCGAGGCGGCTTGCCCCGACGGCATTGACGTGTACTTCGACAATGTCGGCGGCGACGTCACCCAGGCGGTGTTGGCGCTGATCAATCGGCGTGCCCACATCGTCATTTGCGGACAGACATCCCAATACAACGCGCCGTCCGACAGCGGAAGATTTGCGCCGGAACTGCTGATCAAGAACAGTGCGCGGATGCAGGGTTTCGTGGTGTACGACTACGCCGACCGCAACGACGAGGCGCTTGCCCGACTGGGGCAGTTGATCAGGGACGGCAGGCTGCACTACCGCGAAAATATCGTCGATGGGCTGGAACACGCCCCGCAGGCCTTCATCGATCTGTTCGAAGGCAAGAGCTTCGGCAAGCAGCTCGTGCGGCTTGTGCAGGATCCCCTTGTGTCAGGGACAGTTTCAGAATGTCGTGGACGAATGCCAGCGGCGTATTTTCGGTGATTGTTGCAGAGGGTGGCGTGCCCATGCATCACGTCGATGCTCAGGCTGCCGCATTCGGTGCGACCAGCCCCGCAGTCGCGCGCAAGGTCGGGACACCCCGCGTGGCGACCTGTCTCTTGATCACATCTTGCATCCATGCAGAAGAGCCGGCGGGCGGTGCCGCCGGCCGTTGCTGAGCTGTACCGCGGGCATTGACCGCCGGATTTTGCCGCAGTATTCAACCGAGATGTGATCAAGAGACAGCGTGGCGACAGGCGGCGCCCTTCACATGGCGCAGAACATTGCTGCACGATAATTGAGCTTTAACCCTGAGGAGATATGACGATGAACAGCAAGATGACCGTTCTTGCCCTTGCCTGTGTGCTGGCGCTGTCTGCCTGTAGCGACAATTCGTCGTCGTCGACCGCGCCGGGTGCCACGCCGTCCACCACGGCGTCCGCGCCGATGGAAGCGCCCGCTCCGGCAGCCTCCACGCCTGCTGCTTCGCCAGCGGCACCACCCGCGGCAACCCCGGCGACGAATGAGAAACCGACTGCCGTGGTCACCGATTGTGCCACCGAGATCGAAGGCAGTGACGCGATGCAATACAACGTGTCATCCATCGTCGTTCCGGCCTCGTGCAAGGACTTCAAGATCACCCTCAAGCACACCGGCACGATGCCGGTCAGCGCGATGGGGCACGATGTCGTGATCACCGAGGCGTCGGACATGAAGGCCGTGGAGGCCGATGGCGCCACCGCCGGCGCTACCGACGGCTACGTCAAACCCGATGATTCGCGGGTCATTGCCCACACCAAGCTGATCGGTGGCGGCGAGACCACATCGGTAAGCTTTCCGGTGAGCAAGATCCAGGGCGACGGTCCATACGAGTTCTTCTGCAGCTTCCCGGGACATGCTGCCCTCATGCACGGATCCATCAGCGTCCAGTAGCCCCTGCCGAACCCGGCGTGGCGATACTTCGCCGGGTCGTCGTGGCCGGACAAGGTATCGGTTGTGTGTTGGTTGATGGGCAAGACAAGGCCGTGATCCGCCTGGATGCCTGGTTCAGCGGATTCCCCTCGAGCGCCACAGCGCGACCGCGGCGACCAGCAACACCAGCGCCGCGGCCAGTAGCGACGCGGCAAAGCCGTGGGGGAGGTGTACGACGGCGCTGACCAGTACGGGCCCGATGACCTGGGTCAGCGCAAAGGCCGCCGTAAGCGTGGCAATGAATGCGGTGGCAGCTTGCGGCGCGACGGCGCGTGCCTCGCGCAGTCCGGTCATGGTGACCACCATGAAGGTGCCGCCGACCAGCAAGGCGGCGATCAGGATCGCGATCAGGCCCGGCCAGACCACCGGCAAACCCACGCCAATCGCCATCAGCACATAGCAGCCCGCCCACAGCTTGCGATTGTCCATCGCGTGCAGCCAGCGCGCGGCAACCCAGGTCGACAGCGCCGCCGCGGCCCCGAAGATAGGCCATGCCAGCCCGAATGCGGTCGGGTTGGTGACGTACCGATGTGCCATCGCCGGCAGGAACGTGGCGGGGATGATGTAGCCGAACCCGAGCGCGGCATAGCACAGGGCTACACGTATGCGATCACGGTCCCAAGGCACGTGCGGCATGCGCGCGGGTTCGGCGTTCTTGCGCGGTGAGCGGCGATCGCGGAACGCGGACCAGACGAGCGCGGTGAGCAACAGTGCCACCACGCCGAACCATTGCCAGGTGTGATCCGCATCGACCGGTATGGACATCAAGCCGAGGCACAACAACCCGGCGCCGGCGATGCCGACCCCGACCCCCGCAAACACCATCCCGCTCGCATCGACGCGCTCAAGGACGTACAGCTGTTCCAGCGTCCACGCCGACACATGTACAAGGACCCACGCACTGGCTACGCCGGCGGCGAAGCGCAGCACCAGCCACAGCGCGAGCGCGTGGGTGATCCCCATCGCGAACGTGACCACGGCGATCAACAGCAGGCCACCGCGCACCGCCCACGGTGTCGTCAGCCGCGCCGCCCACAGCGCACCAACGAAATAGCCGAGATAATTGGCCGCCGCAAGCCAGCCCGCTGCCGCCAGGGTCAGGCCGACTTCGGACTGCATCATCGGCAGGATCGGCGTGAACGCGAAGCGCCCGATCCCCATCGCCACCGCCAGCGCCACCAGACCGGCGCTCGTGATCATTGCCACGCGCGGGCGCGTCGCGTTGGTCGTTACCGAGTGATCTTGCATCGTGCGATTTTACCGCGTTGCGATGGTGGCGGGACGTGGTCGCGCCGCGGGAGCGCTCAGGGCGATGGCCGATGCATGGGACCTCATGCCGACAGCGGTGAGCCGGCCTTCGCGCGCGGTTGCTGCAAGCCGTGGTGCGAGTGCGCTTGATCGGCGCGTCTCGCCGGTGTGGCGGTCATCGGTTGGGGAGTGGCATGTTGCGAGTGTGCGCTTTCAGCGTGTGTAGCGTGCCTGCGGTTCGTTCACCCGTTTGTCAACATCGAGCTTGATATGCTCGCGTAGCCAGGCGGCGAACTCGGCTTCGGACAGGCTGCCTTCGGCGAGAGCGATCATGCGGACATACTTGTCCTCGTCGCCAGCCACGAGGTCGGCGCCATTCAAGGCAAGGAATACGCGATAGCAGACATGCGCCGTGCGCTTGTTGCCGTCGACGAAGGGATGGTTGCGCGCCAAGCCGAAACCGAGACTGGCGGCGAGGTCGGCAAGATCGGGTGCCGGGTCGCCGTAGGCGTGCAGCTGCTGCGGGCGGGCGAGTGCAGAGTCCAGCAAATTGTCGTCGCGCACGCCATTACCGCCGCCATGCTCGGCCAGCTGGCGCTCGTGGATGGCGATGGCGAGCGGCCGTTCAATCCAGATGATCATGAGCGTCCGCCTACTGCGCCAACTTGTGCAGAACGTTGCGATCCTTGCGCATCACTGCCTCGGCCACTTCCATCTGCTTGGCCAGGGTCGGGTCATAGGTGGTGAGGCGGATGCCATCCGGGGTTTCCAGCGCGAACAGCTCGTCGCCTTTTTCCAGGCGCAGACGGGCCAGCAGTTCGCGCGGAAGGATGATGCCGGCGGAGTTGCCGATGGTGGTGATCTTCAGCTTCATGGCGGTTTCCAGGTCACGTTATAACGCACGTTATATCGCAGGAATGACTTGCACGCAACGCTCATCGAGCTGCGAGTTACGCTGCCCACACCGGTACGCGGCCGGCTGGCGAAACGAAACCCCGGAAGCGAGCCTGACCCCGCTGGTTGGGACGCTTGCTACCAGATCTTCACTCGGTCCTTCGGTGCCAGATACAGCTTCTCGCCCGGTTTGACCTTGAACGCGGGATACCACTGGTCCAGGTTGCGCACGGTTTGGGCACGGAATTGCGGTGGTGCGTGCACATCCGTGGCAAGGCGCTGACGCAGGGCATCGTCGCGCATCTTGGCGCGCCAGGCCTGACCGAAGGCGAGGAAGAAGCGCTGGTCGCCGCTGAGTCCGTCGATCACCGGCGCGGGCTTGCCATCGAGCGACTTGTGGTAGGCGAGGTAGGCGATAGTGAGGCCGGAAATGTCGGCGATGTCTTCCCCCAGGGTCTGCTCGCCGCTGACGTGCAGGCCAGGCAGGGCTTCGTACTGGTCGAACTGCTTGGCCAGTCGGGTAGTGGCGGCCTTGAAGTGGGTGAGATCGGCCGGTGTCCACCAGTTCTCCAGCTTGCCCTGGGCGTCGAATTCGGCGCCGGTGTTGTCGAAACTGTGGCTGATTTCATGGCCGATGATGGCGCCGATGGCACCGTAGTTCGCAGCCGGGTCGGACTTGGGATTGAAGAATGGCGGCTGCAGGATGGCGGCGGGGAAGTTCAGTGCATTCTGCAGCGGCAGGTTCACCGCGTTGACGGTCTGCGGCGTCATCCACCATTCGCCCCGGTCGACCGGCTGGCCCAGCTTGGCACGCTGGTGGTCGTATTCGAATTTCTCAGCGCGCAGGTGGTTGCCGAGCGCATCGTCGGGGCGGATCTGCAGCGATGCATAGTCGCGCCACTTGGCGGGGTAACCCACGCCGACCTTCAGCGTGGTGAGTTTGGCCTTGGCCTTTTCACGGGTGGCCGGTGTCATCCAGGCGAGATCATCGATGCGCTGACCGAATGCGGCGATCAGGTTCTGCACCAACTGCTCGACTGCAGCCCTGGCAGAGGCGGGAAAATATTGCTTGACGTAGATCTGCCCGACCGCGTCGCCGAGGTCGGCGCTGGTCGCAGCCACTGCGAGCTTCCAGCGCGGCTGCTGCTGTGGCGTGCCCTGCAGGGTATGGCGGTAGAAGTCGAAATGCAGGTCGGCGAAGGCTTTCGGCAGCAGGTTGGCGCTGTGGTCGATGCTGTGGAACAGCAGCAGGTCCTTCCAGTCCTGCAGCGGCTCACTGGCGACCAGGGCGGCGAGGCCGGTGATTGCCAAGGGTTGCCAAACGTCGATCTGCTGCTGGGCGTCGAGGCCGGCAGCCTTGAAGTAGGCGGTCCAGTCCAGCCCCGGGGCCTTCGTCGCGAAGTCGCCCATGCGCCACAGGTTGTTGGCCTTGTGCACGTTTTGACTGTCGAGCAGGCTTTCCTGCGCCTTGGCGATCTTCATTTCCAGAGCGACGATGGCTTTCGCCTTGGCGTCGCTGTCGGCGACGCCGGCCTGTTTCAGCAACGCCGCGACATAGTCCAGATATTTGGCACGGAATGCCGCCATGTGCGGGTCGGTGGAGAGGTAATAGTCGCGACTGGGCATCGCGATGCCGCCTTGCAACAAATAGGCGACGTGATGCGAGGGGTCTTCCAGGCCCTGGGTAACGAACAGGCCGAACAGATGCTCGGTGTGGAAATGGGTGGCGTTGATCGGGTCGACGTCCGCGCGCAGGCGGCTGCCCAGCACGCGGGCCAGATCCCCGCGTGTGGCGATCGCGTCGATCTGCGCCAGCTCCGGCTGGAGCGGCGCCAGGCCATGCTTCTCGATCGCTGCCGTGTCCATCCAGGCGGCGTAGTAGTCGGCAATCTTGCGCGCATTGCTGCCGGCGGCAGGGTGGTTGGCGCCGGCATGGTGGATCAACTCCGCGGTGTCTTTCTCCGACTTCTCGAATACGGTGACAAAGCTGCCTATGCTGGAGCGGTCGGTGGGAATGGTGGCGGTCTTCAGCCAGTCGCCGTTAGCGTAGCGGAAGAAGTTGTCACCCGGCCGGACGGCGTGGTCGATACCGTGGAGATCGATGCCGACGCCGGGCGCGGCGGGTGTGGCGGCGAAGCTACTGGTGCCGCACAGTACGGCGGTGGTCAGAATCCAGCGGAGTCGATGCATGGGGGCGTTCCGGCGATAAGGTAACTTCCACCATAGCGCACCCGACAAAGCCGGTAGAGATGACTGATGGGCTAGCAGCCTGTCGGACTTAACCGGTCGAGTCGAGAATTCGGCTGTGTGAGGACAGATTTTCGTCGATTTGCAGGCCCATAGTGGTTCTATGGGTCAAAAATCGGCGGAAATATGGACCACACAACCGGATTCGCAGGCCGGCCGAGTTAAGTCCGACAGTCTGCTAGTTCTACTGTGTTAATAAGATGTGATACAGTCACGCCATCTTCGAGCAACAGGCAAGGAGGTGGGTCATGGGCACGAGTCTGGAAACACGCTTTGAGCGGTATGGCGAGGCGATCGT
>SCRO01000139.1 GCA_004298505.1 Rhodanobacter sp. | reverse complement strand
GGACGATTCGCCGCTGCGCCTCAATGGCTCGGGCATGGTGATTCTCAACGCGCCGTGGAACCTCGACAATGCCTTGCGCGAGCCGCTGCGCACGCTGGCCAGCCTGCTCACGCAGGATCAACCGGCCCAGTGGAAACTGGACTGGCTGCTGGACGAGGCCGGCAGCCAGCTGAACACGCCCAGCCCGCTGCCGCCCTCGCGACTACCGCACGCGCCGAGCCGCCGCTAAGCTGCCCTCATCCGCCCGCGTCCGACCAGGAGCAAAGACCATGCGCACCCGTCTCGCCTCGACGTTGATTCGGTTCGTCCTGCCGGTCGCCTTGCTCACCCTGGTGGCCTGCGCTCCGGCGCCGATCTACAAGACCAGCGGCGCGGCCGCGGTCGCCACGCCTGCGCAGGTGACCCGGACACCCGAACGCTACAGCGGCAACCAAGTGATCTGGGGCGGACGCATCGTGCACGTGAGCAACTTTGCCGACCACAGCGAAATCGAGTTGCTGGCCTATCCGCTGGATTCCTCGCAGCGGCCGCGTGCAAACGACCGTGGCAGTGGTCGTTTCATCGCAGTACTGCATGGCTATGTCGAGCCACTCGATTACCCCTCCGGCGCGCTAATGACGGTCGAGGGCAAGCTCAACGGCACCCGCGCAGCCAAGGTGGGCGAGGCTGACTACCTGTTTCCGCTGGTCGACGTGACGCAGTCGCATGTCTGGACCGCAGAGGAAATGAGCAAGGGCCGCAACAATGTCCATTTCGGCCTCGGCGTGGGCGTGGGGATCCACTGACCACGTGCACGACTAGCCCCGACGCCGGTAGACTTTAGCGCCTGATTCCCGAGGATCCAGGCCGCATGTCGTCTGCCCACGCCAACCCGATCAAGGCGATCCTGCTTGCGCTCGGCGCCAACTTCGCCATCTTCGTGGCCAAGCTGGTCGCCGCCATCGTCACTGGCTCTGGCGCGATGATGGCCGAGGCGGTGCACTCGCTGGCCGACTGCGGCAACCAGGCTCTGCTCCTGCTCGGCATTCGCCAGGCGAAGCGGCCACCGTCGGACGACGTGATGGTCGCGGTGAAGGCGCGCATGCAGGCCGTGGCAGGCGATCAACAGCTGATCCAGGCGATAAGGCAGCGATGAAGGCTGAATTTGCCGACGTGCGCTGGAGTTTCTTCGAACCAGACAACGCAGACTGAGTAACGCTTCGGTGCCCGCTTGAAGCGTGCAAACAAGCTGCCTGGGCCGGCACGATCGTCGGTGCCGCTTGCCAGCAGCCATTCGATCCGCCCACCCGTACAGCGGCGAAAGCACGCATGGTGCAAAATGAACGCTTGTACCTGGAAGCGGATACCCCTTGGAGGTGACTACCATGTCGAATCTGGACGCATCACGTAGCGGTAAATTCTTGCTGGGCGGCGAACTGCCGATCCATCGGCTTGGCTTTGGTGCGATGCGCGTGACCGGACCAGGCGTCTGGGGCGAAACCGCAGACCGCGCCGAAGCCCTGCGCACCTTGCGGCGCTTGCCAGAACTTGGCGTGAACTTCATCGACACGGCCGACTCCTATGGGCCGGCGGTGTCGGAAGCGCTGATCGGCGAAGCGCTGCGTCCGTACCCGGGGCTGACCATCGCTACCAAGGCCGGACAGGTGCGGCCGGGACCGAACGAATGGATCCCGCTCGGACGCCCGGAGTACCTGTTGCAGCAGGTGAAGATGAGTCTGCGCTACCTCGGCCTCGAACAGCTCACGCTGTGGCAGCTGCACCGCATCGACCCGAAGGTACCGCGTGACGAACAGTTCGACGCCATAAAATCCTTCATCGATCAGGGACTGATCCGCTTTGCCGGACTGAGTGAAGTCAACGTCGAGGAAATCGATGCGGCCGCCAGGGTATTTCCGGTGGCGACGGTACAAAACCACTACAGCGCAACGAGCCGCATGCGCGAGGACGTGCTCGAGTATTGCGAGACGCACGGCATCGGCTTCATCCCGTGGTATCCGCTATCCGGCGGCAGCCTCGCACGACCCGACTCACCCGTGCACACGATCGCACAAAAGCATGGCGCATCACCCAGCCAGATCGCGCTGGCCTGGCTGCTCAAACGCAGCCCGGTGATACTGCCGATCCCGGGCACGGGCAAGGTCGCGCATCTGGAGGAAAACGTCGGTGCTGCCGACATCAGCTTGAGCGACGACGAATTCGCTGCGTTGAACCAGCTCGCGCAGGCGCAGCGGCGCAAGTAGCCGCACGCCTGCAACAACCCGTGGCGCCATGGGCGGGGAAGCTGTAGCACCGCCCGGCAACAGTGATAAAAATCGCCGGCCGTGACAAGGAGCCGAACACAGCTGGCATAAAGTTTCTCCAAAGCATCGCGGGCACCATGCGAGTCCGCGTTCAGTCGTCGGCTCGACATGGACGCCTGCGTTACAATCGCCGGCCACCTACCCTCAACGATCATCCGCGACCCGCATGCGCAATCCACTGCAAGAACAACTGCTCAAGGCCGGTCTGGTCAACAAGGCCAAGGCGGCGCAGGTGGTGCGCGAGCAGGCGAAGAAGTACAAGGGCAAGGGCCCGGCGGCGCCGAGCGCCGAGCAGGTGGAAGTGCAGCGGCTGCAGGCAGAAAAGGCCGAGCACGATCGCGCCATTGCGGCCGAGCGCAATGCGCTGGCGCGTGTGGCCGAGGCGCACGCCCAGATTCACCAGATCGTCGAGGCACACAAGGTCAAGCGCGAGGGCGAAATTGCCTACCGCTTCACCGACGGCGAGCGGATCAGGGACGTGCTGGTGAACCAGTCACTACGCGCGCAGTTGGCCGCCGGCACGCTGGTGATCGTGCGCTACGGCGAGAGTTACGAACTGCTGCCGCGCACCGCCGCCGACAAGGTCTGCGAACGCGACGCGGCGATGATCGTGCTCGACCATGGCCGTGCCGAAACCGGCACCGGCAACGACCTCGACGACGAGTACTACCAGCAGTTCGAAGTACCGGACGATTTGATCTGGTAGTACGAAGCCTTAGTCTGCGCACGCTGCAGAAATTGATCACTCGAATCGACCCTTCGCGGCCGCTTCGCGGGCGTAGTGAGCAGGTTCCAGCTCGGTGGTGGCAACCGGCCTGAAGCGGACAGTCAAAACGTGTACTACGTTGACCGGCGGACGGCGAACCGGCAAAAAGCCAATTCTTTTTCCCCAGATGGCGTTCTCGACCGGGTTGTTGTCGATCGGATAGCGGCCGTCATCGAGATAGCGCAGCAGTACCGGCCAACGCTTGATCGTGTAGTCAAGCGCCTTGGCGATGCCACTGCCACCGACGACGGTCGGCCGCACGGTCAGGATCCATGCCCACCAGGCATCGAGGATGGGTTTGGCGTGGGTTTGCCGCAGGGTCTGACGGGCGGGCGGGTCCAGCCCCCGGGCGTCGGCCTCGATGCGATAGAGCTGGGCGATCGATGCCAGCGGCGGCCCGGTCAGCGTGCTGGCCTGACGTTCGTGCAGTTCGAAGAACTTGCGCCGGATGTGTGCCAGACAGGCCAGTTCAGTGATGCCTTGGACAAAGCCGGCTTTATACCCGGCAAAGTCGTCGACCATCAGCGCGCGTTGCCAGTCGCCCAGGAAGCGGCGGGCATGCTTACCGCTGCGGCGGGTACAGAAGTCGAACACCGTGATCGCCGGCGCGTGAGGATCGGCGCTGCGGTAAGCGAACAGGTAGGCCTGTTTCGTCTTGCCCGCGCCCGGATTGAGCATCACCACCGGCGTCTCGCCGGCATGCAGGATCGGCTACTGCAGCAACTGCGCCTGCATCGCCGCGGCCAGTGGGGTCAATGCCACGCCGATCCTCCCGGCCCATTCGGCCAGGGTGGCCTCGAACAAGGCACGCTGCCCCGGATCAAGCTGTTCGGAACGCCGGCCAAACTGCCAGCGGCGCAGCCGCGCGATCTCGGCGGTGAGCGTATCGATCTTGGCTCGTCGGTAAAGCAGGGTGCGCTGCTGACTGTCGATCCGCTCATCTCGCTCGGCGAGTGCTGCCTGGTGCTCCGCGTCACGCTCGGCGAACTTGCGCCGCAGCGTGGCAAGGTCGTCGATGGCGGCATCGAGTGCGGCGGAGTTCATGCCTTGTAATATAGCCGTCTAGACGGCTATATGAAAGTGTTTTCATCACACCACGTGCCGTGGCATGACGCGATCACTCAATCGTCGCCAGCCGACCCCCGCACACAGCCAGGCGAACGCTTCGGATGACAGCTCGCACGTGGTATCGCCGCCGCCTTCACCCCATGCTCAGCGCAGTACACCGCCCGCGTCAGACCGCTACTCCGCCACCGGCGGACATGCTCTGCCCATGACTCCACCTTACGCATTGCCATCGCTCACACCCGCGTCAGGAAAGACCGCAGCGTGATGGGCTTAGGCGAGGGCAACAAGATGGCGACGGCAGACGCTTACGGCCGATCACCGTGCGCGAGGTGATCAGTGCGATCTCGTCGGCGGCGTCATCGCTGACGGGGGGATTGCGTTCGGTCATGGAACGGCTCGGCCTCAAGACTGCTGCAGATGGGGCAACCAAGCGGCGACGCCGCGCTCGATCAGATCATAGACGTGATCGAAGGCCTCGCGCTGCTGGCCATACGGATCGGGTATAGGTGTGTCGTCCTGCCACTTGCCCAGCAGGAACACCTTGCCGCTGGCTTCGGGCGCCAGGCGACCAATCGCGGCGGCATGGGACTTTTCCATCACCAGCACGAGATCCGACTCGTGCAGGAGGGCCGGCGTGAGCTGGCGCGCCCGATGGCTGGCGCCATCCACGCCGTGCTCGCGCATGACTTGCGCGGC
Source organism: Rhodanobacter sp. (assembly GCA_004298505.1). GTDB lineage: Bacteria > Pseudomonadota > Gammaproteobacteria > Xanthomonadales > Rhodanobacteraceae > Rhodanobacter. Next base: position 18,628 of record SCRO01000139.1, on the reverse strand, counting down.
GGTGACTTCCATCGGACAGCCCACCATGGCGTTGAGGCCGGCACTGGCCACCTGGATATCGCCCTGCGCCGCGCTCGAGAGCTGCAGGCGCTCGCGCAACAAGAACTCCGCCGTGGGACTTCGGCAGATATTGCCGATACACACCATCAAAATCCGTTCGAACACCGTCTGGCAGCTCCAGCAAAAAACATGATCGGTACATGGCACCGATCAGCACCGGCCAGATACCCCTGCGAGCCACGGCAAACGCCTGGAACTCGCTGAACAAGCGCGGGATTATAGCCGATGAAGGGGCACCTTCGCTTGCCTGATTGCCTAAACCGTGAGGACGCGCACGGTTGGCCGTGGTCGGTACCGGCGTTATTGGGAGCCTTGCTGCGGGCCTGTGGGGGGGGCTTGCAGGCGATGCTCTTGATTTGATCTGCAATCTGCATTCAGAGCAAGGGTATCGCCCGCGAGCGGGCTCCTTACCGGGATCGGGTTGGGTGGGTGCGGTCAATCGGTGGCGTGCGCAGCGATAGCCCCAGTGCGATCCAGCCGACCACGAAAGCGAGCCCGCCGAACGGGGTGATCATGCCGGTCCAGCGTGGCGCCCCCAAAGCCAGCGCATACAGGCTGCCGCTGAACAACACCATGCCGAGCCCCAACGCACCGACCGCCACGAGACGGCTGCGACCGCGACCCAGCCCCACCGCCAGGGCCAGCGCCAGCGCATGCCACATGTGATAGTCCACGGCCGTATGCCACAGCTCGTGCTGTTTCGGGTCGAGCACGTCGCGCAGCGCATGCGCGCCGAACGCACCGAGCAACACCCCGCTGGCACCGGCGAAGCCGACCAGCAATGCGAGGCGGGTAGTGACAGGTGGTCGCATCATCGCCGATTTCCCGGTATTCGAACCCAAGGCCGCAAGCGCTGTCGTATGCTTGAACGGATGAAGTTTCAGGATTTTCGCATGAAGTCGCCCTGGTTCCGCCCACTTGCCCTGCTCGTACTGCTCGCCACCGGTGTAGTGCTCGCCGGCTGCCACGGCGCTGCGCCACTGCCGTTCCGGCTGACCAACCTGACCGGCCACATGCCGCAGCTGGAGTTCACGCTGACCAGCGACGCGGGCAAGACGGTGTCCGCGGCGGATTACCGCGGCAAGGTGGTGCTGCTGTATTTCGGCTATACCCATTGCCCGGACGTGTGTCCGCTGACTATGGCCCACCTGCACGTGGTGATGCAGCGTCTGGGCAAGCTCGCCGATGGCGCGCGCATCCTGTTCGTGAGCGTGGACCCGGCCCGCGACACGCCGACCGTACTACACGGCTACGTCAACGCCTTCGATGCGCACGCCACCGGTCTTACCGGCAGTCCGCACGCCATTGAGGCCCTGGTCAAGCGTTACCGCTCCGCGTTCACGCGGGAGCCCGCCAGCAAGGACGGCAGCTATGAGGTAAGCCACAGCTCGGCGATCTACGTATTCGACCGCGCGGGCAACCCGCGCGTGCTGTACACGCCCGCCGACAAACAGGACGACCTGGTGCATGACCTGCACCTGCTGCTCAATAGCGGAGTCCGGTCGTGAAGTACCTCCCCGCGTTCGCTCTTTTCGCCGCGCTGTCATTCACCGCTGGCGCGTACGCCAGCGCCGCCGACCAGGTACACGCCACGCATGCGTGGATCCGCGTGCTGCCCGGCACGTTGCCCGCCGGTGCCTATGTCACCCTGGAAAACGACGGCGACCAGTCGGTAGCGCTGACCGGCGCCAGCAGCAAGGCCTATGCGCAGGTGATGTTGCACCGCAGCTCGACCCAGGGTGGTGTCAGCCGCATGACCATGGTGGACTCGCTGAGCGTACCGGCGCACGGCACGGCCGAACTGGCGCCGGCCGGCTACCACCTGATGCTGATGCAACCAACCACTCCGGTGAAACCCGGAGCCACGATACGGTTGCTGCTGAAGTTCAGCGACGGCAGCACCCTGCCCGCCGACTTCATTGCGCGCCCGGCCAATGCACTGGACGATGGCAGCGGGCACACCGACTCCCACGCGCACTGACGCGGCGGTGGGAGCGCCTCAGTCGGGCATGCCATCGGCGATCGCCGCCGGTGGCATGCTCGGCACGGTTCGACGCGGCAGGCGTCCGTCGCGCGACAGGCGCAGCCACAGGCGCAAGGCCATCAGGCCGCCGATCGATTCGATCAGGGCGGCCGGCACCCAGGTGATCAGGCCGCCGATCAGCTGCCCGGTCAGTACATCGAAGGTGAAGGCGCGACCGCAGATCTCGAAGATCGGGTAGAGGTCGGTGCGCGAGAAAGTGACGATGGCCCCGGCCAGGATCTGCGGCGTCATGGTGATCGCCGGCGACAGCACGCGCATGCCCGCTACCATCCGTCCCGGCGGGTGCGGCCGATGGTCGAGCACCAGCGACCAGTAGGCGAAGCCGCTGATCAGCATGGTCCAGTTCATGAAGCGGTAGACGCGCCAGTCCAGCATCGCCAGCGTCTGCAGGTCCGGGATCAGCCAGATCAGCACGAACACGATGAACAGCACGGTAGCGACCGTTGGATTCATCAATACGCCCATCACCGCCCGCCACGGCCATGACCGCTGCAGTGGCCGCAACAGGTGCACCCGCCACGCCCGCGGCAGGCCGGCGCGCAATACGCTCACCGGATACGAGGTGACGATCAGCAGCGGCGCCAGGTGATGCAGCAGCAACTGCTGCAGGCGATGCATGAAGAATTCATGCTCGGCGTAGTAATCGAGGTAGGTGTGCAGCGACAGGTAGATGATCGCCATGCCGATCCAGAACGCCAGCTGGCGAGTAACCCCCACTCGCAGCCGCCGCCTGCCGCGCCAATAGAGCACGCACGCCAGCACGAACGTGGCGAGGAATACCCACGAAAACTCCCACGGCACGATCCATTTCAACAACGTTGCAATCACGATCAGGCTACTTCCGCTTCCATCCGCACCGGCGACAGCCGGCTACCCCGACCCAGCATAATGCGCCGCGCCCGCGGCGTCTGTCCGCGGGATTCAGCCCGCTTGCGGCAGATTGCCGCCTGTGCATCTGCCCTGCCCGGTTCACCGCCGGCGCCGGCTGTGACGACTGCGCCGCCAGCCATACAGCAGGCCGATCAGCACCACCAGCCCCGGCACCAGCACGATGTTGATCACCTTCAGGCGCAGTCCGAGCGCGTCGATTTCGGCATTGAGCTGGTGTTGCACGCCGCGCAATTCCTTGTTGATCGCCAGCTGGCGCTGGCGGAACTGCTCGATCTCGCGGCGTTGCTCGGCGGTGATCGTGCTCGGGTGGGTGCCCTTGGCGGGTTGCAACTCATCCAGCCGGCGCCGGGTGTCTGCCAGCTCGTTTTCCAGTTCCTGTTCCTTCTGCAGGAATTTCTGGTCCGCGACATTGCGCAGCGCCTGCACCCGCGTGAACGGACGCTGCGAAGTGGAGCGACCGCGAATGGAAAGCAGCGCCGAGGAGCCACTGAGGTTGTCGACCAGGTTGGTGATGAAATCGCCGTTGTTGGCGAAGATCTGGATCGTCGTTCGGCCCAGCGTGGTCTTCGGTTCGACCCACAATCGGTCGCTGAGCAAGTCGGTGTCGGCGATCAGCACCACCTCGGCGTTCGACGCCGAACTGCCGCGATAACCGGGCTCGCCGGCCTTCTCGGGAAACGCGCTGTGGAAAGTGCCGCGCAGGCGCGCGGCCAGCACGTAGTGCGCATTGTCCGCCTTGTAGCCTTGCAGCAATCCGGTTGGATCGTTGCTGGCATCCATTACCCGTTGCGTGGATACCAGCTCGGCATCGGCGCTGCTCTGCAGCAACGGGATCAGGCGCGTACGCGCCGTCGGGGTGAGGTCGAAGTGGCCAATGGTCGAGACATTGATCCGCTGCAGGCTGGCGGTTACCGGATCATCGCGGTTGAGCTCCTGCTCGCCCAGCCCGAGCATCGCCGGATGATTGAGGCTGTTGCCGGCCAGTTCGATCTGCAATCCGCGGCTACGGTCGAGTACCACCTGGCGCGGGTCGTAGGCTACTCCCCATGCCGCGAACAGACGCGGCAGGTTCGATGCGTGTGCCGGCAACCCGGTGACATCCGGCGTGAACGGCGCAGGGTCCAGTTCGGCATCAGGGTCGACGAATACCACCAGATGCCCGCCGTTCATCACGTACTGGTCGATCGCATACTGCGCCGCGGGCGGCAGATGTTTCGGGTGGATCAGCAGCAACACCTTCAGTTTGGCGTCCACATGGGTCAGCTGGTCGGCATCGAGCGCGTCGAGCTTGAACAACTGGCCCAGCTGCTGCATCACCGCCCACGGTCGCTCGCCAAGTGCCGCAGCGCCTCGCACCGGCAGCGAGCTGAGCACGCCGATCGGGGGTTTGTCGACCTGGTTCAATTCGTACAGCAGCTTGGCGATGTCGTATTCCAGGAACGCCTCGCGCGAGCGATCGAAGAATGGAATCGACAGCGCGTTTTCCGGCACGCGATCCTGCTCGCTCTCGCTGTCCTCGCCATGCGGCACCGCGCTGCCGGCCAGCCCGAAGAACACCCGTTCGCCATTGCTGCCGCCGTTGGCGGCGATCAGGCCGTTGCCCTCGGCACTGGCTTCATCGTCCGAATAGGGCACCGGATCGATGACCCGCAGGTGGATGCGACCGTGTGAGCGCGCCACCATCTCCTGCAGCATTTCGCGTACGCGTTGTTCGTAGCTGCGCAACTGCGGCAGATCGCGAGTGGCGTGCTGCGAGAAATACAGGGTCAAGCGCAGTGGCCGGCGCAGCTTGTCGACGATCTGCAAGGTACCCGGGGTGAGGGTGTAGAGCTTGTCGGCGGTCAGATCGATCCGGGTGGCATGCAGCCAGCGGCTGCTGGTCACGATCAACGGCACGAACACCAGCACCAACAGGATCAGTGCGGCATACAGCGCACCGCGCCGGGTCAGTTGCGGCGGCATCGTGAGTACCCGGGGCAGGCGCAGGCGGGGCATCGATCAGCGCGTCCGCTTCAGATCGAGCAACAGCACGCCTGCGATCAGCCAGCCCAACGTGCTGAACAGGAAGTAGACCAAGTCGCGCAGATCCAGTACGCCACGCGAGATTGCCTCGAAATGACGCAGCATCGACAGGTGTGCCACCGCGTTGACCAACCGGCGCGGCAGCGCCCCCTGGAAGAAATCCAGCACCTGCGGCTGTCCCGCCAGGATCAGCAACACGCATACCAGCGCGGTGAGGATAAACGCCACTACCTGGCTGCGGGTCAGCGCCGACAGGCAGGCGCCGATAGCAATGAAGTTGCCGGCCATCAGCCAGCTGCCCAGGTAGCCGGCCACGATCACCCCATTGTCCGGCGACCCCAGATAGTTGACCGTGATCCAGATCGGGAAGGTCAGCACCAGTGCCAGCCCGATGAACAGCCACGCGGCCAGGAACTTGCCCAGCATCGCCTGCCACAGGGTCAACGGCAGGGTCAGCAGAAGCTCCAGGGTGCCGCCTTTTGTCTCCTCCGCCCACATGCGCATGGTGATCGCGGGCACCAGGATCAGGTACAACCATGGATGGGTCACGAAGAACGGCTGCAGATCGGCCTGCCCGCGCTCGTAGAAATCCCCGACATAGAAGGTGAGGATGCCGGCCAATACCAGGAAGATCACCAGGAACACATAGGCGACCGGCGTCACGAAATAGCTGCGCAGTTCACGTCGCAACACGGCATTGACCGGACTCATGCGCGCGCCCCGGCGGTAGCTTCGTCGCCGCTGGTGATCTGCCGGAATACCTCGTCCAGCCGACCGCGCTCGAGCTGGATCTCGGACACTTCCAGACCCTGCTCGCGCAGCAGCGTCTCGACCGGCTCGAGTATCCTCGCGCCGGGTTTCGGGAACACGGTGATGCGCCCGTCCAGCGGATCGATCTCGATCCCCGCCACTTGCGGCAAGCGACCAAGCATCTCCTGCGACATGCCGCTGCCCGGCGCGCTGAACGACACCGCGCCGTGATAACGCGAGCGCGCCTCCAGTTCGGCCGGTGTGGCGTCCGCCAGCAGCTTACCCCGCGCGATGATCACCACCCGGTTGCACAGCGCACGCACTTCCTCGAGCAGATGGGTGGAGATCAGGATCGTGCGCTCACGCGCCATCACGTCGATCAACTGGCGCACCGCGTGCTTCTGGTTCGGATCGAGGCCGTCGGTGGGCTCGTCCAGCATCAGTACTGGCGGGTCGTGCAGGATCGCCTGGGCCAGCCCCACGCGCCGGCGCAATCCCTTGGAGAGCGTATCAATGCCCAATCCCAGCACGTCATCCAGCTGCAACTGCTGCACCACCGCGTCGAAACGCCGATAACCCGCCTCGCCCTTGAGCCCGCGCATGCGCACGATGAACTGCAGGAACTCGCGCACGGTCATTTCGCCGTAACTGGGCGCACCTTCCGGCAGGTAACCCAGTGCGCGCTTGGCCTGCAGCGGTTCGCGCAGCACATCATGCCCGCACACCCGTGCACTTCCCGATGTCGGCACCAGGAACCCGGCGATCATGCGCATCGCGGTGGTCTTGCCGGCGCCGTTGGGGCCGAGCAGGCCCAGTACCTGGCCCGGCTCGACCCGGATGCTCAGCGCGTCCACCGCTGTCAGGTTGCCATAACGTCGAGTGAGCTGTTCGGTTTCGATCATGTCCGCTGACGGGTTGTGACAGCGCTACCGGCAAGCGCGCCGGAGGCCGGTCGATGGCACCGGATGTTCCCGAGAATGTACCGCAAGCACCGGAAGTCTGTCGCACCCGGGGCCGCCGGCCTGCGCGGCCAGCGCCCCGACCAAAGGCCCTTCCGTCACGCACGGGCCTTTGGCATGCCGCAACCGATTCGGTTTACTTGGCGCTGCTGGCGGCCGCGGGAGCTGCACTGCTGGCCGGGGCCGGCGCAGAGCTGGGGGTAGCAGGCGCGGTGGTGCTGTCCGCCGCCGCCGGCTGCAGGCTGGCGGCTTCCTGCTCCGGCGTCTGCGCCGGAGCGTCAGTCAGCGGCAGGGATACCTGGTGCCTGGCGTAGGAGACGATGCCACCGCTGGCATCCTTCACCGCCGGCGTCACTACGGTGTCGTACGGCGGACTGACCGTGCTGTCGAACTTGTAGCCGTGCGTCTGCGCGTAGGCGGTAAGCATTTTCACCGTCTGCGGAACGCCATTGAAGGTACCGTCCCACTCGCCCTGCAAGGTGGCCCCGCCAAACGCCATCATCGCGTATACGTCGCCGTCCACCACCAGTCGACCGAAGCGGTCGCGGCTACCCGCGACCGCCCCGGCGGCGCCTGACGCATCGGCTGCCGTGCTGGCCTCTGCCGGCTGCGCGGCAGCAAGCGTCGGCGCGGTCGGCGGCGTCAGTGGCTCACTCTGACCATTGACGGTAAGCGTGCTGGAGTCGATCGGCAGCGCCACCTCGAAATCAAAGTCCGGATCACCGTAATTGGTGATGAACAGGATCGACGAGCCGGTGACATTCACGCCCAGCTTCTTGGCCGCCGCCTCCAGTTCGGTGTCCGCCTGGGCCATGGCGTCGTCGAGCGCTTCGGTACCGCCCTTGCTGCGGTCGATATGGCGTGAAACGAACAGCACGGGAACGGGCTGCGACTGCACGATTTTCGGCATCAATCCGCTGTAGTCCACGTTGGCCACGCCGGCCAGCACGTTCTGCAGGTTGTTCAGGCTGAACTCGATGAACGAGTCGGGGTCGCCGTGGATGTACAGGTTGGCGAACCGATTGATCAGATTCCAGCCGTACCTGACATCGTAGGACCAGGTGACCTGGGTCAGCCGTCCGTGGCCCTGGCGCTCGAGATCGAGGGTGAAATGCTTGTCGAGGCCGCGCCATTTGTTGTCCAGATTCCAGACGATGGTCGCGTCCTGGGTATTGTTGTCGATCTTGTCGAAATCCGGCGTGGCGCTGGCGATGGTCAGGCCGCCGTCGCCAAGCTTAGGATCGCTGCTGGTCCAACTGATCTCGGCACCCGGCCCGAAAGCCTTGCCGGAAAACTTGAACTGTACGTTGCGGTCCAGCGAACGGAGTGCGGAGTAATCCGGCAGCCGCCGGAAATTGTCAAGAACATCATAAACCTGGCGCAAATCCTTGCCCATGACAAGCTGGCGTTCCACGTGGCCGCTGCCCGGCATCATCACCGCTGCCAGGACACCGATCACCGCGACGATGACCAGAGCCGCCAGAAATTCAAAGACACGCATCATTCCAGAGTTCTCCGAAGCGTCTTTACGCCATACCTTGGGTGTGTGCCCCGCCGCCGCATCGGCCCACTCGGAGGGGCAACAGACGGGGGCGGCAAAAAGCCGAAGCAATGGATGTTACTTGCTCGCGAGCGGGAACGCTATCCGCTGCAAGCACCCGTCACGCGGCCGGGAGCGGTGGCCCTGGCGGCCCGCGCGAGGGCGCCTCGACGCCCGCTGGAGCGGGCCTGGACAGGTTTCTCAAACGATGCCCAGCTCAAGTGCTTTCAGCACCGCGCGCGTGCGGTCGCGCACGCCGAGCTTGGACAGGATGTTCGAAACGTGGTTCTTCACCGTGCCCTCGGCCACCTTGAGCGAGTTGGCAATCTCCTTGTTGCTGTAGCCGCCGGAAAGCAGGCGCAGGATCTCGGTCTCGCGCTCGGTCAACGGGTCAGGCTGCTCCAGGCTGCTGAACTGGTTCTGCATCCGCGCCACCCCGGCCATCAGGCGCTGGGTCACCATTGGCGCCACCAGCGAACCGCCGCCGGCCACCGTGCGCACCGCCTCGACCAATTGCTCCAGCGAGACGTCCTTGAGCAGGTAACCGCGTGCACCGGCCTTGAGGCCCTGCAGTACCAGCTGGTCGTCGTCGAAGGTGGTCAGGATGATCGTGGGCGGCAGTTCGTTGCGCGCCGACAGCGCCTGCAGCACCTCCAGCCCGCTCATGTTGGGCATGCGCAGGTCCAGCAACATCACGTCCGGCTTGATCCGCGGCACCTCCAGCACGGCCTGGGCCCCATCCGCGCACTCGGCCACCACACGGATATCCTCGGCCAGGTCCAGCAGCGAGCGGACGCCCTGCCGTACCAGATTCTGGTCATCGACGAGACAAACAGAGATCATCGTGAATCCTCGATCATGGATGGAATCGTGGCTGACTCAAGGCGTGGCCTGGCAGGCTGCAAAATACACCGCCAGCAACGTATCGTTCCGGGTCCGGCATTCCAATCCGCCAACATTACGACACATTCAGCGCCGGCGGCTCAAACCGGGACGGCGCGTACGCCAGCGTTGCCTGTTCCCCCAGCGGCAAGCGCACGGTCAACGCAAAGCCGCGGCTAAGCCCGGTCTCCAGGGTCACGCTGCCGCCGAACTCGGCCAGCCGCTCGCGCATGCCGGCCAGGCCATTGCCCTCCGCGACCTGCTCGACGCCACGCCCGTCGTCGCGCGCATGCAGCCCCAGCAGACTGGCATCGGCGTAGGCGAAATTGAGCCACAGGTTGCGCGCGCCGGCATGGCGCGCCGTATTGGTGATGATTTCCTGCGCGCAGCGCAGCAGCACCTGGGCGCGCCGCGGGTCCTCCACGCTGAAGCGTGGCGGCATCACCACGTGCACGTCCAACCCCGGCACCCCGTCGGTGAGGCTGCGCAGCGCCTGGGTCAGGTCGATCGAATCGTCCTGGCGCAATTCGCTGACCACGTCGCGCACGTCGGCCAGCAGCAGCTTGGCGGTACTCTGCGCCTTGCGCACATGCGCGCCGGCGGCCTCGTTGGTGAGGTGGCTGGCCACCTCCAGGTTCAGGCTCAGCGCGGTGAGGTGATGCCCGACCAGGTCGTGCAGGTCGCGGGCGATACGCATGCGCTCGGCAATCCGGCTGGATTCGGCCAGCAGGGCGCGCGTGGCGCGCAACTCGGAGTTGAGCCGGCGCTGCGCCTCGCGTTGCTCGGCCTGCTGGCTGGCCACGGTCGAGGTGACGAAGACCAGCACCGAAATGCCCAGGTAGATGCTGGCCTGCAGGAAACCCAGGCCGATGCTGTGATCGTATTCGGGAAAGGTGGCGAACACCGCCACCAGGCTCAGATGCTGCAACACCAGCCAGAACGCCGCCAACCACAGCGGCAGCAACCACGGCAGCACCAGCGAGGCGACCACCATCAACATCGCCGACAGTCCGCTGTGGCTGTACCAGCCGACGGCGACCGCCGCCGCCGTCATCAAGGTCAGTCCCAGCAATTTCAGTGCGGGATGGCGGCGCGAGCCCAGGTTGCTGGTCAGCAACCAGTACATCAGGCCGAAGACCAGATAGCACAGCGTCCACAGCAGCAGCGCAAAATTGGGCCCGTGCGGTTGTTGCAACGCGGCCACCCGTTCGGCCGCCCAGTTCGTGATCAACGGCGTACCCACCGACAGGTAGGTAAAGAAGCCGGCATAGCGAAGCAGCCGAATGTGGTTGAGGAAGGGCCAGTGCATGGCTCGCATCATTGGGCGTGGCGGCCATTCGCGCAATGCGCGAGGAGTCATGGGCTTTGGCCGCCTGCGCCGGTTTACGAAGGTTTTACATATGTTCCAGCTGATGTAAGGGACGCGGCTGCATGGCATAATGGGCCATTGCGAGATCGACCCGTCGACCTCTGTCCTGAATCCACCCATGCGGAGCAACGAATGCCCCTTGCCATCCGCGACGTGCGCGAGCACGACCTGGATGCCGTGCTGGCGCTCAACAACGTCGCCGGTCGCTCCATCCTCGCCCTCGACGCCACCCGGCTGCGCTACTTCTTCGGGCACGCCGACTATTTCCGCGTCGCCGAAATCGACGGCCACCTGGCCGGCTTCCTGATTGCCCTGCGCGAGGGCCACGATTACGCCAGCCCGAACTACGGCTGGTTCGCCGCGCATTACCCGCAGTTCGTCTACATCGACCGCATCGTGATCGCGAACGCCTACCGCCGCCATGGCCTGGGCCGCATCTTCTATTGCGACGTACACAGCTACGCCGAAGTGCGCGTGCCGCTGCTCACCTGCGAGGTCTTCCTGGAACCACGCGACGACGTGGTGGTGCTGTTTCACGGCACTTACGGTTTCCAGGAAGTCGACCAGCAGCAGATGGGCGTAGACGGCCCCCAGGTCAGCCTGCTGGCCAAGGATCTGCCCAGCTACGGCTACGTGCGCGATACCTGGCTCGAGCATGGCGGCCTGCCCGATGTGCCCTGGCTGGCGGAACGCGTTCGCGTGCGCGACAGCGATCCCGGCCAACTCCGCGCCGCCGGAGAGCGGCACCCATGAGTGCACGGATGAATTCTCCCGACGCGTGCGATTTGCGCTTCGGTCAGGTCGGCATCGCCTGTGTGCGGGTGCGTCGGGTCGATGCGGCGGCGCTGTGCGACGAGCTGGAACGCCGCGTGCGCGCGGCGCCACAGATGTTTTCCCGCGCCGCGGTGGTGCTGGACCTCAGCCACCTGCTCGACCTGCCTGACGATGGTGCCGTCGATGCGCTGCTCGAGGCGGTGCGCAGCGCGGGCATGTTGCCGGTGGGCCTGGCCTACGGCACCAGCGCCACCGAGGCGCTGGCCAAACGCATGGGGCTGCCACTGATCGCCAAGTTCCGCGCCGCGTACGAGCCGGCCACGGCGATGCCGGCGATGCCGGCAGCGCCGGAGCCCGCCGCGCCCACACAGCCGGTGCCACAACCAGAACCGATCCTGTCCAGCCCCGCCGGCACCGCGCAAGGCGCCCAGCACCATGTCGGAGCGGTGCGCTCCGGCCAGCAGGTGTACGCGCGCGAGCGCGACCTCATCGTCATCGGTGCGGTGGCCAACGGCGCCGAGGTGATCGCCGATGGCAACATCCACATCTACGGCGGCCTGCGCGGTCGCGCCATGGCCGGTGCCCAGGGCGATGAGAAGGCGCGCATCTTCGTCTCCGACTTCCGTCCCGAGCTGGTGGCGATAGCCGGGCAATACCGCGTATTCGAGCAGATTCCCGTCGAGCTCGAGGGTCATTCCGTGCAATGCTGGCTGGAAGACGACAAGCTGATGATCGCCAGGCTGTGATCGTTCACCACAAATCATCCACCACAACAATACATGCGGAGATGGGCCCTTGACTGCTGAGATTATCGTTGTCACCTCCGGCAAAGGCGGCGTCGGCAAGACGACGACCAGCGCCTCGCTCGCCACCGGCCTGGCCATGGCAGGCAAGAAAGTCGCGGTGATCGACTTCGACGTCGGCCTGCGCAACCTCGATCTGATCATGGGTTGCGAACGCCGCGTGGTGTACGACTTCGTCAACGTCGTGCACGGCGAAGCCACGCTCAAGCAGTCGCTGATCAAGGACAAGCGCTACGACAACCTGTTCGTGCTGGCAGCCAGTCAGACTCGCGACAAGGACGCACTGACCCAGGAAGGCGTCGAGAAGGTACTCGACGGCTTGTCCGAAATGGACTTCGACTACATCGTGTGCGACTCCCCGGCCGGCATCGAGAAGGGCGCGCACCTGGCCATGTATTTCGCCGACCACGCGGTGGTGGTGGTCAACCCGGAAGTCTCCTCCGTGCGCGACTCCGACCGCATCCTGGGCCTGCTCGCCAGCAAGACCCGACGCGCGGAGAAGGGCGAGGGCCCGGTTACCCAGCATTTGCTGCTGACCCGCTACAACCCGGCCCGTGTCGCCATCGGCGAAATGCTCAGCGTCAAGGACGTCGAGGAAATCCTCGGCATCGACGTGGTCGGGGTGATCCCCGAATCGGAGAACGTACTGACCGCCTCCAACAATGGCATTCCGGTGATCGTCGATACCAAGTCACTGGCCGGCCAGGCCTACAGCGATTCCGTCGCCCGCATCCTTGGCGAAGAGCGCCCGCTGCGCTTCGTCGAAGTGCCGAAGAAGGGTTTTCTCCAGCGCGTATTCGGAGGCTGATCACGATGGGTATTCTCGATTTCCTGAAGCGCAAACCCGAAGCCACGGCCAGCGTCGCACGCGAACGCCTGCGCATCATCGTGGCGCAGGAACGCTCCACCCGTGGCGCACCGGATTACCTGCCGATGATGCGCAACGAACTGCTCGAAGTGATCAAGAAGTACGTCCACGTCGACCTGGAGGCGATCAACATCAACTTTGAGCGCGACAGCGGCCACGAAATCCTCGAACTCTCGGTCACCCTGCCCGACGGCAAGCCGGCAGCCAAAGGCGCGACCCAGACCGGCTGAGAGGCCGATCCGCTTTTTTGTCACACCCGCATGCACCCTGACAACCACCCTTGCATCATCGATCCGGCCAGCACCGTGATGCGCTTGGGTGAGATCGGTTTCGATGCTGCAACCGCGCTGCTCGGTCGTTTCGGCCTGCAGCTTCTGCGCGTGCAAGCGGGCACACCGATTCCCGGCAGCTTCTGGGGCGAGGAGGAGGCCGGAATCATCGGCACCACGGTGTACGCCCGCGACGACACCCCGGTCCATTCGCTTTTGCACGAAGCCGGCCACCTGATCGTGCTGCCGCTGGAAAGGCGCCTCGCCGTACACACCGACGCCACCGATTCGATCGAGGAAGAAGACGCCACCTGCTACCTGCAGATCGTGCTCGCCGACGAACTGCCCGGCGTCGGTCGCGCGCGCCTGATGGCTGACATGGATGCGTGGGGCTACTCGTTTCGCCTGGGCTCGACCCGCGCCTGGTTCGAACAGGATGCGGAAAACGCGCTGGCATGGCTGCGCCAACGCGGCCTGCTCAACGACGGGACACGTTGACGTCCCCGGGCACATACCAGCGCCAGGCTTCACCCGTTGCGCGGCTGATGCCTATGCGTCCGGTCGACACCGGCTCGCGTGGCGGCGGCGTGCCGTCATCGACAATGCGAAACCCGCCCTTGCCGGTCACCAGGTCGATGCCATCGTGTACGCCGCTGATGCCCATCGCCTGGGTCAACCGTGCCGGGCCACTGCACAAATCACGATCACGATGTGCTTTCGGCCGCGCTCTGCGCATCGCCTCCAACCCGGTCAGTGGCGCCAGCGCACGCAGCAGCACAGCGATGCCCTCGCCCACCTCACCGCACACCGTGTTGCAGCACCAGTGCATGCCGTAGCTGAAATACACGTACAGGTGTCCTGCCGGACCGAACATCGTCGCGTTGCGTGCCGTCTTGCCGCGATAGGTATGCGCGGCCGGATCGATTGGCCCACAGTACGCCTCGGTTTCCACGATGCGCCCGCTGCGCCCATCGGTGCCAACCAGCACCTTGTTCAACAGCGCCACGGCAACTTCGCGCGAATCGCGTCGGTAGAATGCACGTGGCAGCACCTTGCCCCGCGCAATGCCGCACATCATCGGCACCGCCCGGAACGCGGCCGCGCCGCAAACAACTGCTGCGCATCGGCGTATGAGAAATCGGATGCCAGCGCGGCGAAGCCACCACGGGCGCGCATCTCGCTGAGCGCCCGGTCTACCGCGCCAAACGCCAGCGTGGCGAAACGCGTGGCCGTACTCACCCGCGCCACACCGATGGATTCCAATTCATGCAGATCAGGCATGGCGGGCCCGGCTGCCACGTTGATCGGCGCATCGATCGAGCGCACCAGCGTCGCCAGCGTGGCCCGGTCGCCCAGCCCGATCGGATAGATGCAGTCGGCGCCTGCGGCCAGGTAAGCCTTCGCGCGGGCGATCGCATCGGCCAGACGGGCCGCCGGATCGGCGTCACCGTGTTGCATCCAGTGGTCCACCCGCGCGTTGATCACGATCGGCACGCCGCTCGCATCGGCGGCCGCGCGCGCCGCATGCACGCGCGCCGACGCGTCAGCGGTATCGCGCAACGGCCCATGCCCCGGCCTGCCATCCTCGATATTGATGCCGATCGCGCCGGCTGCGATCACCGCCTGCACGCTGCTGGCAACATCTGCCGGCAAGTCGCCGTAACCGGTCTCGATATCCACTGACACCGGCACCGCGACCACCCGCGTGATACGCGCGATCGCCGCCAGCACCTCGGCCAGCGGCGCGCACTCGCCATCGGCGTAACCAAGCGACCATGCCACCCCGGCGCTGGTCGTGGCGATCGCCGCAAAACCACGCTGTTCGAACAAGCGCGCGCTGCCCGCGTCCCAACAGTTGGGCAGCAACAACAACTTGCTGCGATCGTGCATGCGGCGGAACGCGTGCGCCAGGTCAACCTGCGTCTGTCGCTTCATCGGAATCTTCCATATCCATGGACCATGGTCAACCACCAAGCTTACGCCGGTCCATCCCCTGACGCAGGCGACAGCTCGCCGCGACCGGACCCGAAGCGGCAAACGTGGCACGTCTGCGCCGACTGGTTGCACCCGTCGACGCGCACGGCAATCCGCAACGGGTCAACTACATACCTGGCGTGAGTGTGAAGCCGGACTCGACCATCTGCTCGGCGCCCCACCCGTACAGGGCGGCGCTCGAGCGCCAGACGGTCGTATCCACCGGGGTGGCCACTCGGGTAGGATGTCCACTCGGGAGATGGCATGCCTCCCGTTTCGGCACCGCTACGCGGCCGGAACCAACCACCTCCCGCGCACCCCGCGTCGAGGTTGATGATGCCTGCAACGCCGGCTTCCGGCGGTGCAGGCGTGCCTGCTGCCGTGGCAACCGGACACTTTTCATGCAATGGGAGAAGCGCTCGTGGGTGTCGGTGGATTCGTTGCGATCGGCCTGGGCGGTGCCGTCGGCTGCTGGTGTCGCTGGGGCCTGGGTGTCCTGTTCAACCCGCTGTTCCCTACCCTGCCGCTGGGTACGCTGGCGGCCAACCTGACCGGGGGCCTGCTGATGGGCGTCGCCATCGGCCTGTTCCGCAACTTCCAGGCAGTGTCGCCAGAGCTGCAGCTGTTTGTGATGACCGGCTTTCTGGGTGGCCTGACCACGTTCTCTACCTTCTCGGGCGAAGCCACCACCTTGCTGCTGCGCCAGCAGTACCTGTGGTTCAGCGGCCACGTGCTGGCGCACCTCGTGGGCTCGCTGAGCATGACCGTGCTCGGCCTCACCCTTACCCGCAGCCTGCTGCGTCACTGACCTGCGGAGGACGCATGAACCAGGAAACCCTTCAACACGGCGTGCACCTGACTTTCTATTGCCATTCGCGCACCCGGCACGACGGCCTGCTGTTGTCCGAATGGCTGCTCGAACAGGCGAAGCAGCACGGCCTCGGCGGCGGCTCGGTATTTCGCGCGATCTCCGGCTTCGGCCGGCATGGCGTGCTGCACGAGGAGCAATTCTTCGAACTGGCCGATGACCTGCCGATCAAGATCGAATTCCTGCTCCTCGAAGAGCAGGCCCAGATGCTGCTGCAACTCGTACGCGACGCCGACGTCGACGCCACGTATGCAAGCTACCCGGCAAGCTTTGCCGTGCTCGGCAGGCACTGACCGCGGCGAATTTCACCAACGCATGGGGCAAGGCATGAGCCAGGACGACCTGAAAGACCGTGCCAGCGAGCTGCTGGACCAGGCGGGCATCCACCTCGACGGCAACGCGCCGATCGACCTGCGCGTGCATGACGAGCGGCTGTATACGCGTGTGTTCGCGCATGGCTCACTCGGTCTGGGCGAAGCCTACATGGACGGCTGGTGGGATGCCGACGACCTGCCCGGCCTGTGCACCCGCCTGCTCACCGCCGGGCTCGACCAGGAACTGAAAACGCTCGACACCCTGCTCGCCCACCTCAAGGCCCGCTTCATCAACCTGCAACGCGGCGAGCGCGCCTTCGAGGTCGGCAAGGTGCACTACGACCTCGGCAACGACCTGTTCCAGGCGATGCTGGGCAAGCGCATGGTGTATTCCTGCGGCTATTGGGCACGTGCCGACAACCTCGACGATGCCCAGGCGGCCAAGCTCGACCTGGTCTGCCGCAAGCTGCAGCTGAAGGCCGGCCAGCGTGTGCTCGACATCGGCTGCGGCTGGGGCGAGGCGCTGAAATACGCCGCCGAACGCTACGGCGTCGAGGGCGTGGGCATCACCGTGTCGCAGGAACAGGCGGATTTCGCGCGCGAGCTGTGCGCAGGCTTGCCGATCGAAATCCGGCTGCAGGACTACCGCGAGGTCGACGAAAAATTCGACGCCGTGTATTCGATCGGCATGTTCGAACACGTCGGCGGCAAGAACTACCGAACCTATTTCGAGACCATACGCCGCTGCCTGAAGGATGACGGCCTCTCCGTGCTGCACTGCATCGGCAGCAACAGCGCCCCGGCGCAGACCGATCCATGGATCGAGAAATACATCTTCCCCAATTCGATGATCCCCGCCGCCAGCCAGCTCACTAGCGCGCTCGAAGACCTGTTCGTGGTCGAGGACTGGCACAACTTCAGCGCCGACTACGACCGCACGCTGATGGCCTGGCGTGCCAACATCGAGGTGGCCTGGCCCAGCCTGCCGGATACCTACGACGAACGCTTCCGCCGCATGTGGCGCTACTACCTGGCCGTCTCCGCCGCCGTATTCCGCAGCCGTCGCGACCAGCTGTGGCAACTCGTGCTCAGCCCGCACGGCGTGCCCGGCGGCTACCGCGCGCCGCGCTGAGTTCCACACGGGTCAGCGGCAGCCGCCAATACCCACACCGAATGGACATCAAGACCGTGCTGGCCGAGCCAGCCGGCATGGACTACGTGGATGCGGCGCTCAACAGCCTGCTCGGCTTCATCGCGCCTTGCTTCATCCTGCAGGACAGGAAAACGCCGCAATCGGCATGAGTTGGCGCCCGATTGCATTCCCGCCCGGTCTGCCGCAACACTGCCGCGCATGAAATCCATTCGTCTCATGCGCGTGCTGTGCTGCCTCGCCCTGCTGCTGCCGGTCGCCGCGCTCGCCCGACCGGCACTATGGGAGGTGCACGACGCCGACACCACGATCTACCTGTTTGGCACCATCCACCTGCTGCCCAACGACACCGCCTGGCACGACCCGGTGCTGGACAAGGCGTTGGCGGACAGCATGGCGCTGTACATCGAGATCACTGATGACGACCAGGCCAACATGGCCTCGCTGGTACCGCGCTACGGACTGGATCCGGCGCATCCACTGGCCGGCATGCTCGACCCGCTGGAGCTGCGGCAACTGCAGGCCGCGGCTGACCAGGCCGGCGTGCCCGGCGGCATGCAAACGCTCGACATGATGCGCCCGTGGCTGGCGGCGTTGACCCTGGCCGCCGCGCCACTGCTGAAAGCCGGCCTCGACCCGCAGCACGGCGTGGACAAGCAGCTCAAGGCGCAGATGCTTGCGGCGGGCAAGCCGGTGTTCGGGCTGGAAACCGCCGAGCAGCAGATCCGCTTCCTGGCCGACATGCCCGAATCGACGCAGCTGGCCTTCCTGCGCTCGGCCCTGAAGGACATCGACAAGGGCCCGGCCGAGCTGACCGCACTGATCGACGCCTGGAAGGCCGGCGATACCGGGCACATTGCCCGCATCGAAGACGAGGACATGCGCCAGCAAAGCCCGGCGCTGTACCAGCGCCTGCTGGTGGAGCGCAACCAGGCCTGGGCCGCGAAAATTGCCGCATTGCTGAAGGCCCCCGGCACGATCTTCATCGCCGTCGGCGCCGCCCACCTGGCCGGGCCGGACAGCGTGCAGGCGCAGCTGCAGAACGCGGGCATCGAAGTCGAGCGCCATTGACCCCCGATGGAACACGCTCC
>SCRO01000138.1 GCA_004298505.1 Rhodanobacter sp. | reverse complement strand
CCCGCAGGACGATTTCATCGTCGGCGATCGTGACGTGCAGCTGGGCGAGATCGCCGGCGCGCCGTTCTACATGAGCCCGTCGCAATACGAATACTGGAAGCACACCCAGCTGATCATCGATGTGGTCGAAGGGCGCGGCGGCATGTTCTCGCTGGAGAACGGCGAGGGGGCCCGCTTTCTCACCCGCTCGCGGCTGTTTACCGACGACGAGATAGAGCAGATGCAACAAGCGGGGCGGTTCTAGCGACATGTCGCGAGCCATCGCAACCATCCCTGCCGCAAGGGTGATTCAGGCGATATCGTCCCAGTAGTTTCGATTGGAATCCCGGTGATACGGACGGCGATGGCGCAACTGGACCGATGGATATTCAAGCTGCGGATTGGCGATGACAGTAACTTGCGCTAGTGCGACTATCGGGAAGTGGACACGATGTCGTTCTTGAGCGGGACCCGCATGTCGATTGATCGATGGCGTTGCCCATGCCAGTTGTCGGTCGCGCTGACGATGCCCATGCTGGCGCACGCCGGAATCACGCACGCTCACGGCAGTGCCGACGCCGAGCAGGTATTGACCCCGGCGTCCCCATCCATGACCACCGCGCCACCGGCACCGACCCAGATCAAGAATCTGTCCGTGGTCGTGTGCAAGCCACGGCGATACCCGAGGGGGCGGCGATTGACGCCGACAAGATCCCCGGCAACGTGCAAACTCTATCGGCTGCCGACCTTTCGCGGAACGGCTCGGCCAGCATGACCCAGGCCATGAACACGCAGCTTGGCAGCATCAATATTGATGACAATCTCAATGGCCCGTTCCAACCTGACATCCTGTATCGCGGCTTCGAGACCTCGCCGGTGCTCGGTACGTCGCAGGGACTGGCGGTATACCAGAACGGGGGGCGCATCAATGAGGTGTTCGGCGACACCGTCAATTGGGATCTGTTCCCGGACATCGCGATCAACCGTGTGAACCTCGTCAGTTCAAATCCGGTCTATGGCCTCAATGCGCTCGGCGGCACCGTCTCGATCGACATGAAGAACGGCTTCAACTACACCGGTGGCGATCTCTCACTGGCGGATGGCTCGTTCGGCCAGCGATCCGCCGCCGCGGAGTATGGCGCCAATTCGGGTACGTTCGGCATCTACGTCGCCGCCAGGCGGCTGGATGAAGATGGCTGGCGCAAGTTCTCCTCCACGGCGCTGCGCCAGTTCTACACCGACTTGAGCACACGCACGGAGCGCCTGTCCGTCGACCTCAGTTATACCTACGCGGACAACCAGCTGGACGGCCAGGGCTCCACGCCGGTGCAGGAGCTCGTGACCGACCGATCACGGGGTTTTTACCGGCCCGCAGGCAAACGACAATCATCTGGATTTCCTGACCTTGAATGCTTCCCTGAAAGTTGCAGACCACTGGTCGCTGCAAGGCGTCCTGTACTATCGCCAATATACGCAGGATGTATCCAACGGCAACACGACCAATTACACCGCCTGCACGACCGCAGCGCTGGCAGGCTCTCTGTGCCAATTCGACAGGCTCACCCCAGTCATCAATGCGGCGGGGCAAAATCTGCCGGATATCTCCGATGACGGGGCGATTCTGATCGGCGAGAACGATTTTGAAACGATCAATTCGTATAGGCGCGGTGCTACCCTGCAGGCCAGTAGCAATCAGTCGATCCTGGGTCACGACAACCAGTTCACCGTCGGCGTCACGCTCGACTACGCGCACGTGAATTTCTATTCCGGCGCGCAGATCGGCGTGCTCAATTCGCAGCTGCTGGTGCTGCCGTCCAACCTGATCGTCGATACGCCGGTGAGTCTGATCGCCGATAACAAGGACCTTGGCGGCTACGTGACCGACACGTTCAACGTGACGCCGGCCCTTGCGCTGACGGCGAGCGGGCGCTTTGACGTGGGGAATATCGATCTGCACGATCAGCTCGGCACGAGCCTTGATGGCACCAGCCGCTTCCGCCGCTTCAACCCGGCGATCGGTGGCATCTACAAGGTGTTGCCGACGTTGACCGTCTATGCTCGCCTTTCCACGAACACCCGGACCCCGACGGCGAGCGAGATCGAATACTCCGATCCACTGAAGCCGTGCTTGTTGCCATCGAATCTGGCCGGCAACCCGCCGAATCTGTATCAGGTGGTCGCGCATACGGCTGAATTGGGCGTGCGTGGAAAAATTCTTGGCGTGTCTGACGCAGACCGCGGCCTGTCCTGGAATCTGGGCGTGTTTCGCACCAATTCGTTCAACGACATCTATGGCATTGCGACCTCGGTCAGCAGCGGCTTTTTCCAGAAATCGGTTCGACGCGACGTGAGGGTCTGGAGGGCAATGCTCCGAACTTAGGCGATTCCCCCAGAAAAGACTGGCTTTTTCGGCACACGTGCGATGAAGATACTTGTATCAATAACTCATTGATAAATAAAGACTATAGACTCAAATACTCAATCCCGCATCACTGCTGTCTGAGTTCGCTTTACACCTTCACGATCCTTCGCTCATCGCGCCCTTCCGGCTGCGTCCAGGGGCGTTCACCCGGCAACGCAAACTCACCGTGCCGCGTGTGCTCGCGATGATGTTGTCTGGCATGTGCACCTCGGTGCAAGCCGCACTCGACGAGATGTTTGCCCCATCGCACGGCCTCATTGGACGCTCGCGCGAATGCAGTGATCGTGCCTTTGCGAAGATGCGTCGCGGCTTTTCTGCCCAGGTGTTCGACCACCTAAAATGTGACGCTGCTGGATCTGGCCCGACCACTCATTGATGTGCATCGCTGGTACGGATGGCGCGTGGTCGCCGCCGACGGTTCGCGCTTGCGCGTATCCACGCGCCGCGGTGCCGAACTCGACGCCGATCACTACGCGCTCGCGTTGTACTTGCCCGGCGCCGAACTGACTCTGCATGCCGCGCTGCATCCGACCGATGGCTCGGAGCGCCAGATGCTGTTCGAGGCGCTCGATGCCACCGAACCCGACGACCTGCGGGTACTCGATCGCGGCTTAGTCGGCAACACCATGGTGGCCACACTCGTGCAGACGCAACGCGCCTTCTGCATGCGTGTGGATGCCTGTGACTGGGCCTGCGTCAAGGCGTTCGGGCGCAGCGGTGAGGCGCAACGCATCGTCACCCTGGCCGCGCCCATGGCCGCTGATGTGGCCATCTATGAACTGCGCCGTGAACCGACGACCGTGCGCCTGATTCGTGATGTGACGCCGAGCGGCTCGGTACGCATTTTGATGACCTCGTTGCTCGATGAGACAGGCTATCCCGCCGCCGACTTCGGCGCGCTGTGCCACCGCCGCTGGCGCATCGAAGAGGCCTTCAAACGGATCAAGCATCGCTTGCGCCTGCAGGCGGTGACTGGGCTGGCCCACCTGGCCTTCCAGCAGGATTTCGCGGCCAAGGTCGTCGCCGACAATCTGCACGCTCTGCTCACCGCCGGCCCAATCGGCCAGCCGTCCCAACCGCACCTACGCGATCGGCGCACTCCGGCCGATGCTCGTCGGCTGCCTGTTGCGCGTGAGCGCGTGCCTGGACGCGCATACATATGCCGCCTACCAGCTGTGCTGTTGATTGTGAGGGGCTTAAGTTCGGAATATTGCCCGAAAGCCCAGGGCAAAAGCGTCATGCGTTCGGGATTGACGGGAAGTCTCTTGCGGCCTGTTAGGGAGAACCCCTATAAAGTTAGGTGCTTACCCTAATTATGCCAGCAGTCGAAATTTGCAATATTTACTTCCAGCTTCAGATCGTGAACCCCGGCGCAAGGGGTTTGGCCATATCCCGGGTCGCATGCGGAACCCATAACAGACAGGTCCTAGCCATGGCAGTACTAGTTAGCATCGACAACGGCGGCACACTCACAGACGCTTGCGTGATTTACGGTTCGAAGGTTTTTCATGCAAAAACTCTAACCACGCCCCACGATCTGACGAAATGCTTCGTCGAAGTGCTGCGCGAAGCTTCGCGAAAGATCTACGGTGAGCCGAAACTCGGTATGCTGCTGGATGAAGCGGATTACATCCGCTACTCCACGACGCGGGGCACCAATGACATCGTCCAACGCATCGGCCCGCGTCTCGGCCTGATCGTTGCGAACGGTAGTGACGTCAAGGACCTGATTCGAAACAATGACGAGAAGGAGTTGTTCGCCGCCATCGTCGGCGACCGGAGTAGCAGTATCGATCTCGGACTCGACGCCCAAGCTTTCCAAGCCAGCATCAGCAAGACTATTACTCAGCTCCTTTCACAGGGTGCGAATCGCATTGTCGTCAGCTTCTACGGCAAGACGCTAGTTGCCGACGAAGAGCGCATGAAGCGACTGACTCTGCTGCAATATCCGCGTCATCTGCTCGGCGCCGTGCCGATCCTGTATTCGAATCAGCTATCGGACGATCACGATTTTGCGCGCCGAACTTGGAGCAGCCTGCTCAATTCCTTCCTACATCCGGCGATGGAACGTTTCCTTTACAATGCTGAGAACGTGCTGCGCGAACATCGCGCCAAAAACCCGCTGCTGATCTTTGGCAACGACGGCACATCCTCGCGCGTCGCCAAAAGTATCGCGTTAAAAACCTGGGGTTCTGGTCCGCGCGGAGGTATGGAGGGCGCCAAGGCGATCGCCCTGCATTACGACCGCAACATGGTCGTGGCGATGGACATCGGCGGCACCTCGACCGACATCGGCGTGGTCGAGAACGCGACCGTTAGCGAGCGCCGCTGGGGACAGCTTGAATCGACCGAAATTTCCTTTCCGCTGAGCGACATCGAGAGCATTGGCGTCGGAGGCAGTTCGATATTCCGTATCGACCGGGGCGAGATCGTGATCGGTCCAGAGAGCGTCGGCAGCGCGCCGGGACCGGCCTGCTTCGGCCGAGGTGGCCGCCAAGCGACGATCACAGATGCCTATTTGCTGCTGGGGGTATTCGATGCCGATTCGTACTTTGGTGGCAATCTCAAGCTAGATCCTGAGCGCGCAAAGGTGGCAATCGAAGAAAACGTTGCGCAACCACTAAACGTAAGCCTTGAAGAGGCGTTGAGGCAAATGGAACGGGCCTACGAAGCGCGTATTGCCTCGGCAATCAAGCCGAAACTGAAAGATGCGGCCGGCGCCACGTTGCTGGCCTTCGGCGGTGCCGGTCCAATCACGGCTTGTGGTGTCGCTCAGCAGCTAGGGATTACCGAGATCATCGTGCCTGGCCTCGCAGCGGTATTCAGCGCGTTCGGCATCGGTTTTAGTGATATCGCGCACGTCTATGAAGGGGCCTTGTCCGACATTTCCAACAGTGGGCTGGAAAATAGGTTGGACGGTCTGTTGACGCGTGCACGCCGCGATATGTTCGCGGAAGGCTTCGACTTAAGCGAGTGCCTCATCGAAAGTACCGTAAACTACACGAGCGATAACGTCGATGTTGCGTATCGTTTGAATGGCAAAGTGGAGCTGGCAGCAGGCATCAAGACCGGCCGTCATCCACGTTTGGAAGTCCGCGCGACAAAGCGCATTCCCCACTTTTCGATGAAGGCACTCGAAAACGATAGGAAAAGCGCCGCCACGAGTACCCGCAAACGCGGTGCGTTGGAGCTTTTCCGGCTTGAGGACATGAAGGCAGGCGAACAAGGAGTGGGGCCGGCCATCATTGAAGAAGAGTATTTCACTTGCCAGGTATTGCAAGGCTGGCAATTCGCCATCAATGACAACCTTGACATTGTGCTGCAGCGCCGTGGCGCGCAAGTCGATGGAAAAAACACCGTACGGAGCAAAAAAAAATGAAAGTACCAATGACGGAATACTTGGAAATCGATCTCGACCGAGAGCTTTGGCAGTGCCGCGTTTGCGCGCATGTACTTGGCTCTGCGCGGAAACCATACAAAGAAGGCCTGCTGGTGTACGCACGTGATCCTCGGGAGATTCATAAGCCGATTCTCGATCCATCCTATGAGTTCACCTTCGCGCCGGATCCGAACTGGGTGCAAATTGTCGAATACTACTGCCCGGAGTGCGCAACGATGATGGAAGTGGAGTACCTGCCGCCGGGTCATCCACCGCTCAACGACATGGACTTTGATATCGACGCGCTGAAGCGGCAGTGGTCTACGCGCGATCCGGTCGATCTGACAAGAATCGCCGGTCCCGAGCCCGCAGGCGTCGATTACCGGGCGCATTCGCACGGTGGCCGGGCGCGTACTTACACCAATACCGGAGTTCGCTAAAAATGAAAAGAATAGCGGTCGATATCGGTGGCACCTTCACCGATTGCTTTATGGTTTGGGACGAGCACCTCATCCAATCGAAGGCGCTTACCACTAATCACAACCTCGCGCTCGGTTTCCACGAAGCGCTGTTGGCGGGCTGCGCGAAGCTGGATCTCGAAGTGCTTGACGTGCTGTCGCAGGTCGACTCAGTGCGCTACGCGACAACGCTCGGCACCAACGCGCTGATCGAGCGCAAGGGTCCGAAAGTTGCACTTCTGGTCACCAGCGGTTTCGAGAGCACCGTGCCGGTATCGCGCGGCCGCGGCTACGGCGAAGGCCTGGAGTTGCACGCACGGCTGGACCTACCGGGTGCCTGCCGTCCGGAGGCACTGGTGCCGATCCCAATGATCGCTGGCGTGCGCCAGCGCATGGACGCGCTTGGCAACATTCTGTTGGAGCTCGACGAGGACGATCTGCGTAACAAAATTCGCGATCTGGTCGATCGCGGCGCCCAGTCCTTCGTTGTTTCATTGGTTAATGCGGTTACCAATCCAGCGCACGAAAACCGGATCCAAGAAGTGCTGCTGGAGGAATATCCGGAGCACCTGCTTGGCGCAATGCCGATCATCATGTCGCACAAGGTCGCCGGGCGCAAGGGAGAATACGTGCGTACCTCGTCTGCGATCATCGACGCGTTTTTGCACGATGCCATGTACCACGGTCTGTCGTCGTTGGAGTTGAATTTGCGCGAATCCAGCTACAAGAAGCCTATGTTGGTCATCCATAACTCGGGCGGCATGGCGCAGCTTAATTCCACCGATGCGCTGCAGACCATCCACTCCGGTCCGGTAGCGGGCGTGAGTGCCTCCGAACATCTTGCGCTGGAAGCCGATCTCGGCAGCGCCATTTGCACCGACATGGGCGGTACTAGCTTCGACATTGGTCTGGTTATCAAGGGCGGTATCAAACATTACGACTTCAATCCGGTCATCGATCGCTGGATGGTGTCGGTACCGATGATTCATTTGGTCACGCTCGGTGCTGGCGGTGGCTCGATTGTGCGTTATGACCGTATGCACCACACAGTACAGGTTGGTCCGGCTAGCGCTGGATCTGACCCGGGCCCAGCATGCTACGACCGTGGCGGCTTGAAGCCGACGGTCACCGACGCTGATCTTTTACTCGGCTATTTATCGTCAGATAACTACGCCGGCGGCGCGATCAAACTGAATCCTGCGCGTGCAAAACAAATGCTGCAAGAGGAGATCTGCGATGAGATCGACTGTTCGGTTCCAGAGGCAGCACTGATGGTGAAGCGCCGCGTCGACGCCAACATGGCAAACGGAATTGCGACCGAGCTGCGTGCCCATGGATACGACCCACGCAGCTTTACGCTGCTCGCTTACGGTGGAAACGGTCCGCTGCACGGTTGCGGCATTGCCGACCAACTTGGTATTGAGCGCGTCTTGGTGCCACCGTTTTGTTCAGTGTTCTCTGCCGTTGGCGCCGGCAACATGCACCAGCTGCACATCCACGAACGCTCGCTGTATATGTCGATTTATGACAGCAATACGCAGAAGCTTTACCAGGACTTCAGTGGTTTCAACACCATTATCGAGGAGTTGGAAGATGCCGGCCGACTCGATCTGCTGCGTCAGGGCATGAAGCACGAGGATATTCAGCATCGTCTCGAGCTAGATATGCGTTATGGCAACCAACTTGCACAGACCACCGTTAGCGTGTCGAAGATGCGTCTCGAAAGACTTGAAGATGTCATCGCTATCATCGAAACATTTTCGGTCGATTACGGTAATCGTTTCGGCAAGGGTAGTGAAGCGCCGGAGGCGGGGATCCGTATTAACACGCTCCGCGTGCAGAGCTTTGTCCAGTTGGAGACGGTAAACCTCAGCGACATAAAACCGTCTGGTCTCACGAAGGCTGCGCCGAAGTCGATCGAGTCACGCAAGTGTTATTTCGTCGGCCACACGGAGGCGCTGGATACTGCGGTCTACGATCACTCCATCCTGGAGGCAGGCACCGTCGTGCAGGGCCCAGCAGTCATCGTCTCGGCAACTACCACCTATCTGGTCGAACCAAGCTGGCGAGCCGAGATCGGCAAACACGGATCGGCGTGGTTCCAGCGCGTCGGATCCGAGATAACGAAGCTGGGTACCGAGGCTCAGTCCGCATCCGAAAACGTGTCAATGGCGTAGGCCACCGAAACTAACGAGGTGAGGCATCATGAACAAAATGGAAAAGAGTGCGCTGGCCGACAACGAAAAAGTACTGATCGAAAAGTTCCTGGCGGACAACGTGCTGTTCCTTGGGCCGGATCCCGAGATCATGTTGGACCACGACATCGCACCGCGCAGTGAGCTGGAAGAAGCAGGGATGAAGTTGGAAGTTGATCCGGCGGTGCAGGCGTTGATTCGCGACCGCTTGCAAGCGGGTACTAACGAAGGCTACGAAATGCTGGAGCAGATGGGTGCTGCGCCGGGCGCGAAGTGGGGCGATCTCATCACTGGCGTTTTCACCGCGAGTGGAGATCTCGCGGTCAGCAGCGCAGGCGGCGTCCTCATCTTCTCGGCACTCGTGCATCATCCGATCAAGTTCATCAACAAGTTCTGGACTACCGAGCCTACAGTCGGCATTCGGCCGGGTGACGCCTTCATCCACAACGATGCACGTTACGGCAATATCCACAACACTGATCAGAGCTTGATGTTGCCGATCTTCTATAACGGCAAGATGGTGGCCTGGGCCGGTGCAACGGTGCATGAGGGTGAAAACGGTGCAATCGAGCCGGGCGGTATGCCATCGGCGGCGGAATCAGTATACGAAGAAGGGCTGAAGATGTCGCCCTTCAAAGTAGTCGAAAACTACGAGTTGAAGAAGGATCTTGTCACGTTCTTGCAAAACTCAGTGCGCGAACCGAAGCTGCAGTTCGAGGACATGAAAGTCAAGCTGTTCGCTTGTCGGCGAATTGAAGAACGGGTGCTGGCGGCGATCGAGGAATTTGGTCTCGACCCCGTCATCGTGTCGATGCGGGCAGGCTTGGAGAATTGCAAGGCCGAAGTCCGTCGTCGTGTAAGCGAATGGCCGGATGGTGCCGTGCGCACGATGTGCATCGCCGACTCAACGCTGCGCGAGAACGTATTGGTCAAGATCTGCTTGGAGGCGCGCAAGGAGGGCGATCAGCTCATCTGCGATTTCCGCGGGTCGAGCCCAGAGTTTGCTAACCGCTGCAACAACACGGTGCTGGCGTCGCTGAAGGGCATGCTAGCGCAGCTGTTCCTAACATTCGTATGGCCAGATCTGCCACGCAACCAGGCCGTGTTCGCGCCTATTCAGGTGATCACGGATCCTAAGTCGACGCTGAATTCTTCTTACAGTACGCCGAATGCCGAGAGCATGATGACGTTCTTTCCGGCGTTCACGATGTTGCAACTCGCGGTCGCGAAGTTCACGTACAGCTGCCCAAAGAAGTATTCGAAGCTGATTGCGCCTTGGCACAACATGATTCGTACGTTCATCTATGGCGGTATTACTCAGCACAACGAGATGGTCGGCAACCTCTGCGCGGACCTCAACGGCATGGGCGGTGGCGCGCGAGCGGATCGCGACGGCGAACACGCCATTGCGCCGATCTTTGCGGCGATGGCCGATTCTGGCGAGCAGGAACTGAACGAGGAGGAAGTTCCGTTCATCCAGATCGTGAGCAAGAAGCTGATGCGCGACAACCAGGCCTTTGGTAAGTACCGCGGCGGCCAGGGCTACGAGATGATTGCGTCAAGTCTTGGCAGCCCGCTGTGGGGCTTCATGACCTGCTGCATCGGGTCAAAGGTGAGCAGCGTTCCAGGACTGTTTGGCGGCTATGGCGCGCCAGCCTACCCGCTGTGCAAGGTGAAGGGCGTCGATGTTTTCGATGTAATGAAGACCGATCCCCGCAAGTTCGAGTTCTCGATCGTCGACATCATGAACAAGCGCCCGTTCGAGGGGGCGACTTACACAACACATCACTTCGGCATGCAGTTCGAAATCGCCAAACGCGGT
This sequence comes from Rhodanobacter sp., assembly GCA_004298505.1. Classification (GTDB taxonomy): domain Bacteria; phylum Pseudomonadota; class Gammaproteobacteria; order Xanthomonadales; family Rhodanobacteraceae; genus Rhodanobacter. The sequence goes on along the minus strand of SCRO01000138.1, from coordinate 1,966 downwards.
GAGTTGTTCATGATCACGCAGGGTTCGGGTGGTGGTTACGGCGACGTGCTGGAACGCGATCCGGATCTAGTCATCAGTGATCTTGAGGCGAAGCTGATTTCGCACGAGACGGCACGGGAGATTTATCACATCGTCTACAACAAAGACACCTTTTTGCTGGATCGCGATGGTACCGAAAAGGCTCGCACAGCGGAGCGTGAGTCGCGCAAGAATCGCGGTGTGCCGTTCAAGGAATTTATCAGGAAATGGACTACTCCGGAACCGCCCGCGGAACTGCCGTTCTATGGCTGCTGGGGCGACGACCGCTCAGTCATTTACACGGGCCCCTACGGGGGTATGCCGCGCCGCAAGATGAATGCTGAAGCGCTGGAATCGGTCTACATGCCGAACCCGCGCGACGTGCGCATCGCTCAACTCGAGCAACGCATCAGTGAGTTGGAACACGGCGGCAAGGCGGCGGGTGATCTGGTATGAGCGCTTGTATTGTTGGTTGGGCGCACTCACGATTTGGCCGGTCTCCGGACGATCTGGAGACGATGATAGTCAAGGTGGCGAGGGGGGCGATGGCCGATGCCGGCATCGGCGGAGACGATGTCGACGCGACTTGGTTGGGTCATTTTAACGGTGGTTTGGTACCGGAAAACTTCTGTGCATCGCTGGTGCTGGGGGCCGATGACGGCCTACGTTGGAAACCGGCGGCACGTGTCGAGAACGCGTGTGCTTCCGGTTCGGCCGCGATCTATGCGGCGATCGATGCGATCGAAGCTGGCCGCGTCCGCGTCGCGCTCGTTGTCGGTGCCGAGAAGATGACGGCTGTACCTGGGTTGGAAGTCACGCGCGTACTTGGCAATGCGAGCTATATCAGCGAGGAAGCCGCGCGCGGCATGACGTTCCCCGGCTTATTTGGCGAGATCGCGCAGGCGTACTTTGCCGCTTACGGCGACCATTCGGCAACGTTGGCGCGCATTGCCGCGAAGAATCACGCCAACGGTTCGCACAATCCGTTGGCGCACATGCAAAGGGATCTCGGTTTCGAGTACTGCAATACAGTGTCTGAGTCGAATCCGTACATCGCTGCCCCGCTACGCAAGACTGACTGCTCGCTGGTGTCAGATGGGGCGGCTGCGATCGTTCTCGTAGATGAAGCGACCGCTAAGACCATGCGAAAGGCAGTACGTATTTGCGCACGCGCTCACGTCAATGACTTCCTGCCGATGTCGCGCAGAGACCTCATTGGCTTCGAAGGCCCGCGCCGAGCCATCGCGCAAGCGCTGGCCGGCGCTAACATTAAGATCGACGATCTTTCATTCGCCGAAGTCCACGACTGCTTTACGATAGCCGAACTGCTGACCTACGAGGCAATGGGTTTGGCTGAACGCGGCCAAGGTGCCAGCGTTGTCGAAAACGGTCTTGTGTACGCCGATGGTGGTCTGCCGATCAACCCTTCAGGCGGCCTCAAGGCGAAGGGTCATCCGATTGGTGCGACAGGCGTTTCCATGCACGCCCTCGCAGCGATGCAGCTCTGCGGTGAGGCTAGCGGGATACAAGTCCGCAATCCCGAGGTGGCCATGGTGTTCAATATGGGTGGGTCCGCAGTTGCCAACTATGCAAGCATCTTGGAGCGGGCCGCATGAATGTGGCGCATTTGCTGATACGCGCAGGTAAAGCTTTCGCCGAACGACCGGCGCTTTACTTGGGTGAGGAACTGATTTGTGATTACCGCAGCCTTGCGCGGCGTGCGGGGTGCGTAGGAGCGCATCTGCGCGACGGGCTCGGCCTCGCGCGGGGCGATCGTGTCGCCATTTTCATGAGCAATGTTCCGGAATACCTGGAAGTGCTCTACGGCTGCTGGTTAGCCGGCTTGGTGGTCGTACCGATTAACGCCAAGCTGCATTCGAAGGAAGCTGAATTTATCATTCGCGATTCGGGTGCGTCCGTATTGTTCGCCTCTACGGAGCTGGTTGAG
>SCRO01000137.1 GCA_004298505.1 Rhodanobacter sp. | reverse complement strand
CCCAGGCTGGCCCACGGCGGCATCACGCCGCCCCGGCCATCATGGATCGAGGTGGTGATGTCGTTGCCGGTGCCACCGTAAAGCCAGTCGTTGTCGGTAAGGTTGGGGGCACCGAGCAGGATGTTGCCCTTGCCGCTGCGCTGGTGGCAGGCGGCGCAGTTGTCCTCGAACAGCACCTTGCCCAACTCTCTGGCTTGCGGGTCGCCTGCCAGCTGCTCTACCGGATACAGCCGGAAGCGCTCCAGCAACGGGTCGAGCTTCGCCTCGTTCGCGGCCACGTCGCGCGCGAGTTCGCCGTGCGAGGTCCAGTTCAGGGCACCCTTGTGGTTGCCGAAGCCCGGGTACAGGTACAGGTAGACAAAGGCGGATGCGAACATCGCGCCGGAGAACCAGACCCACCAGCCGGGCAATTGCTTCAGGCCCTCGAGGATCGTGCCGTGCGCCCATACGTGGCCGGTGGTGCCGTCGGGGCGGGTGGGGATTTTCGCCCGTGGCGCCCACAGGTACAGGAAGAACGTGATGCCCATATTGAGCGTCACCAGGAACATTACCCACAGCGACCAGCCCGTGCTCATGGGCGATCCTCCTTCGTGTCGACGTCAGTGTCGGGTTTTTCGTCGAGTTCGAGCGGCAACTTGGCCATCTGGTCGAAGACGCGCTTGTGCTTCTTGCGCCACGCCCAGATCCATATGCCGATGAAGGTGATCAGCATCAGCACGATGAATACGCCGGCGATATGACCCCAGATGGGATTCATCGGAGTCATGGCGTGGCTCCCGAAGCGCCCGGGGCTTCACTCGCACTGGCGGTCTTGCTGGCGGTTGGCCTGGGTTCGTTGTCGATGCCCAGGCCCTGCAGGTAGGCGATCAGCGCATCCATCTCGGTCTTGTCCTTCACCGCCGCCGGTGCCGCCGCGATCTGCGCGTCGGTGTACGGATCGCCCAGCTTGCGCAGCGTGCGCATGCGCGCCTGCACGTCGGCGGCGTCGATCTTGTTGTGCGCCAGCCAGGGATAACCGGGCATGTTCGACTGCGGCACCACCTGGCGCGGATCCATCAGGTGCAGGCGCTGCCACTCATCGGAGTACTTGCCGCCGACGCGGGCCAGGTCCGGCCCGGTGCGCTTGGAGCCCCACTGGAACGGGCGGTCGTAGACCGATTCTTCGGCCGTGGAGTAGTGGCCGTAGCGCTCGGTTTCGAAACGCAGGGCGCGAATCATCTGCGAATGGCACAGGTAGCAGCCGTTCGCCACATACACGTCCTTGCCGATCAGGCGCAGCGGGTCATACGGTTGCACGCCCGGCGCCGCCTTGACCGAATGCGCCTCCATGAACAGCGGGGTGATTTCGGCCAGGCCGCCCAGCGAGACCATGATCGCGGTCAGGACGGCGAGCAGACCGGCGTGTTTCTCGATGAATTCAAAGTGCTTGTAAGCCATGTCTGGATTTCCTCAGCCGGCCGCAGGTACTGGGGCGGGGACCTGATGCCGCACCGGCTCGGGAATCGGCACCGGGATCGGCTTGATCAGGTGGGCACGCGCGTCGGCGGCGGTATGCCACAGGTTCCACGCCATCACCCACATGCCGGACAGGATGCAGACACCGCCGGCCCAACGGATCAGGTACATCGGCTTGATCGCGATCAGGCTGTCGAGGAAGCCGTAGGTGAGGGCACCATCCGGCTGGGTGGCGCGCCACATCAAGCCCTCGGTGACGCCGGCGGTCCACATCGAGCCGACGTACAGCAAGGTGCCGATTATATGTAGCCAGAAGTGCAGCTCCATGCCGTTGCGCGAGTGCATCTCCGGGCGACCGAGCGCGCGCGGGGCCATGGCGTACAGCGAACCGATGGTGATCATTGCCACCCAGCCGAGCGAGCCCGAATGCACGTGGGCGATGGTCCAGTCGGTGTAATGCGACAGTGAGTTCACCGTCTTGATCGCCATCATCGAGCCTTCGAATGTGGCCGCACCGTAGAACACCAGCGACATCACCATGAACTTGGCGGCCGGATCGTTCCTCAGTCGATGCCAGGTGCCGTTGAAGGTAAGCAGGCCGTTCGCGGCCGAACCCAGGCTCGGCATCAGCAGCACCAGCGAGAACGCCATGCCGACCGACTGCACCCAGTCGGGCAGGGCGGTGTACATCAGGTGATGCGCGCCGGCCCACATGTAGACCGAGATCAACGCCCAGAAATTGACGATCGAGAAGCGATAGCTCCACAGCGGCTGCTTGGCCTGCCGGGGCACGAAGTAATACATCATGCCGAGGAAGCCGGCGGTGAGGAAGAACGCCACCGCGTTGTGGCCGTACCACCACTGCACCATCGCGTCGACCACGCCCGAATAGATCGGGTAGGACTTGGTCCAGGACACCGGCAAGGCGAGGTTGTTGACGATGTGCAGCAGGCCGACCGCGATGATGAAGGCACCGTAGTACCAGTTCGCCACGTAGATGTGCTTGATGCGCCGGCGCGCCAGGCTGCCGAAGAACACCACGCCGAAGCTTACCCAGACGATGGCGATCAGGATGTCGACGAACCACTCCGGCTCGGCGTATTCCTTGCTCTGGGTGATCCCCAGTGGCACCGTGGTCATCGCCAGCACGCAGACCAGTTGCCAGCCCCAGAAGGTAAACCCGGCCAACTTGTCGAACGCCAGTCGCGCATGGCCGGTGCGTTGCACCACGTAGTAACAGGTGCCCATCAACGCCGAACCGCCGAACGCGAAGATCACGCCAAAGGTGTGATCCGGGCGCAGCCGGCTGAAGGTGATGAACGGAATATTGAAATTCAGCGTCGGCCACATCAGCTCGGCGGCGATGTACACGCCGACCGACATGCCGATGATGCCCCAGACCGCGGCCGCCAGCAGAAACTGACGCACCACTTTGTCGTTGTAGTACTCGGTGTTAGGCATGCAGGATTCCCGATCAAGCTTTCAAATATGGTTGCGGACGACCCACCCTGCCTTGACCGCGATCAAGCTGGTACGGCATGCATCCCGTTACCGCACCAGCCGGTACCGCACCAGCACGGAATGATTCGCCATGGGTCAGAACACCCGATCGGGTATCCTAGTCGTTGTCGTCGCGCAAACTCGCGCAGTGTACTTTGGTTGATCCCATGAGTGAACTTGTTACGCGGAAACCACGTTCGGCCGAGCCGCACTCACGCCGGGCAAGTGTAGGGGTACATGTCGGAAAGGTGAAGGTCGGCGGTGGCGCACCGATCGTGGTGCAGTCGATGACCAATACCGATACCGAAGACCCGGTCAGCACCGCCAGGCAGATCGCCGAGCTGGCCCGCGCCGGTTCCGAGCTGGTGCGCATCACGGTCAACACGCCGGCCGCCGCCGCGGCGGTGCCGCGCATCGCCGAACGGCTGGCGATGATGGGTGTGGACGTGCCGATCATCGGCGATTTCCACTACAACGGCCATCAATTGCTGGAGCGCGAACCGGCCTGTGCCGCGGTGCTGGCCAAGTACCGTATCAACCCCGGCAACGTGGGTTTCGGCAAGAAGCACGAGAGTCAGTTCGCCTCGATCATCGAGAAGGCGCTGCGCCATGACAAGCCGGTGCGCATCGGTGCCAACTGGGGTTCGCTCGACCAGTCGATGGTGACCGCCCTGATGGACGAGAACGCGCGTCGTGCCGAACCCTGGGACGCTGCGCACGTGGCGCGCGAGGCGCTGCTGCGCTCGGCGCTGGATTCGGCCACACGCGCCGAGGAACTCGGCTTGCCGCGCGAGCGCATCATCCTGTCGTGCAAGGTTTCCGGTGTGCAGGAGCTGATCGCGGTGTACCGCGACCTCGCGGTGCGCTGCGACTATGCGCTGCACCTGGGCCTGACCGAGGCCGGCATGGGCTCCAAGGGCATCACCGCGTCGGCCGCGGCGCTGGCGGTGCTACTGCAGGAAGGCATCGGCGACACCATCCGCATCTCGCTCACCCCCGAGCCCGGCGCCTCGCGCAGCGGCGAGGTGATCGTGGCGCAGGAGCTGCTGCAAACCATGGGCCTGCGCGCGTTCTCGCCGCTGGTCACTGCCTGCCCGGGCTGCGGCCGCACTACCAGCGAGTTCTTCCAGGAGCTCGCGCAGACGGTACAGGCCCACGTGCGCGAGCAGATGCCGTTGTGGCGGGTGAAATACGACGGCGTGGAAAATCTCACGCTCGCGGTGATGGGCTGCATCGTCAACGGTCCGGGCGAATCCAAACACGCCAACATCGGCATCTCGCTGCCCGGCAACGGCGAGGCGCCGGCGGCGCCGGTGTTCATCGACGGCGAGAAGACGATGACGCTGCGCGGCGAGAACATCGCCAGCGAATTCATCGGCATCCTGGATGACTACGTGGCGCGCAAATACGCGGCCCGGGCAAGTTGATCCGGCTCAGGGTTGTTGCAGCGTCGGGCCGAGGTTGGCCCAGCTGCCGATCTTTCCAGGTTGTGCGGCGAGCTGTCGAGCCTGCGCGAGATACTCGGCACGCGGGATCTCGATGGCGCCCAGCCCCAGCGTGTGGTGGTTGGCAACCTGCGCGTCGAGCAATGGGTAACCCTCTTCGTGCAGCAGTCGCCCCAGCGCCATCAGCGCGGCCTTGGAACCGCCGCTCTCGGCGCTGAACATCGACTCGCCGCAGAACAACTTGCCGACCGCGATGCCGTAGACGCCGCCGACCAGGCGTTCGCCGTCCCAGGTTTCCACGCTGTGCGCATGGCCTTGCTGGTGCACCAGCACATAGGCATCGATCATGGCCGGCACGATCCAGCTGGCACTATGGTTGTCCCGTGGCGCGGCGCAGCCACGGATCACGGCCTCGAATGCCTGGTCGATGGTGACCCGCCAGTGCTTGCCGGCAAGCTGCCGGCGCAAGCTGCGGTGGGGCCGCATCTCCTCGGTGCGGAACACGCAACGCGGGTCGGGCGACCACCACAGGATCGGCTCACTTTCGCCGAACCAGGGGAAAATGCCGCGCCGGTAGGCGGCGAGCAATCGCGGGGGCGACAGATCACCGCCGAAGGCCAGCAGGCCGTTCGGTTCGGCCAGGGCCAACGCCTGCTCGGGGAACCGCTCCGGTGCGTCCGGGTCGAGCAGCGGCAGGCGAATCATCGCGTACTGTCCTCATGCTGCGCGTACGGGCTGTGCTGCAACAGCTCGGTGGCGTAGTCATCGACCGCCGGGCCTTCGTGCGTGAGCGATGCTGCCACGGCGGCACGAAAGTCCTTGTTTGCCAGCCAGTGCCGTGAATATGTGCGCACTGGCAGGAAGCCTCGCGCTAGCTTGTGCTCACCTTGGGCCCCGGGCTCGAAGCGGCGCAGTTGCCTGGTGATGGCGTAGTCGATGCCTTGGTAATAGCACAGTTCGAAATGCAGGCCCGGCATCTCCAGCGATGCGCCCCAGTAGCGCCCGTACAGCACGCCGTCGCCTTGTACGAACAGCGCCATCGCCACGATCTCTGCGTCCTGGCGCGCCAGCGCAACCTGTGCCAGCGTGCCCAGTTCACCGAGCCGGCGGAAGAACGCCGCGGTCAGCACGGCATGGTTGCCCTTGGCGTCGAAGGTGGCTTCGTACAACGCGTGGATGCGATCCCATTCGTGGCGATCGAGCGTGTCGCCGCTGCGCCATTCGATGAGCAGTCCGCTGGTGGCGATGCGGGCGCGCTCGCGCAGGATGTTCTTGCGCTTCTTGTGGCTCAACGCCGCCAGAAAATCCGGGAAGTGCCGATAACCGCGGTTGTGCCAGTGAAATTGCACGTCCGAGCGGGCCAGCCAGCCTTCATCGAAGGCATCGAGTTCGGGCAACAGCAGGAAGTTCGCGTGCACCGAAGACAGCCCGAGTCGCCTCGCCTCATCGCGCATGGCGTCCACAAGCGCGCGCTGCAGAAGGGCAGTGTGCTCGTCGTGGCCGGCCAGCAAGCGTGGGCCGGGTACCGGCGAGTAGGGCACGGCGTTGAGCAACTTCGGGTAGTACTCGCCGCCAGCGTGTTCCCATGCGCGCGCCCAGCCCCAGTCGAACACGAACTCGCCGTGCGAGTTGCCTTTCAGGTACAACGGCGCGGCAGCAACCAGGCGATTGTCATCGTACAGGGCCAGGTGATGCGCCTGCCAGCCCCATTGCGCGCGAACGCAACCGGTGTCTTCCAGCGCGCGCAGGAAGGCATGCGAAACGAACGGGTTGTCATCCGCGCGCAGGCTGTCCCATGCCGCGGCGGGCAGTTTGGCGATTGCGGCATGGAAGCGGATCTCGTACATGATGCGTGCGGTGTGCCTCTGGTAGGAGCCCGCTCGCGGGCGATGCCCTTGCGCTGATGCCGGACGTGGATCAGAGCAACAGCATCGCCCGCGAGCGGGCTCCTACGGTTTCATCAGCCAGCCGGGGTCTGCTGGTCCAGCCAGCGCTCGGCGTCCAGCGCGGCCATGCAGCCGAAGCCTGCCGAGGTGACGGCCTGGCGATAGACGTGGTCGGCCACGTCGCCGGCGGCGAACACGCCGGGCACCGAGGTCATGGTCGCCATGCCATCCAGGCCGGTCTTGATCCGGATGTAGCCGTCACGCATGTCGAGCTGGCTTTCGAAGATGCCGGTGTTCGGGGTGTGCCCGATGGCCACGAAGAAGCCGGTCGCCGCAATTTGGCGGGTGACGCCGGAGTTGACATCCTTTACGCGCACGCCGGTGACGCCGGTGTCGTCGCCCAGCACTTCGTCGACGGTGTGGTTCCAGATCAGTTCGATCTTGCCCGCGGCTGCCTTTTCGAACAGCTTGTCCTGCATGATCTTCTCGGCACGCAGCTTGTCGCGGCGATGCACCAGCGTGACCTTGCGGGTAATGTTGGCCAGGTACAGCGCTTCCTCGACCGCGGTATTGCCGCCGCCGATCACCACTACGTCCTGGTCGCGGAAGAAGAAGCCGTCGCAGGTGGCGCAGGCCGACACGCCCTTGCCCTTGAACTTCTCCTCGCTGGCGATGCCGAGGTACCTGGCGGTAGCCCCGGTGCTGATGATCAGTGCGTCGGCGGTGTATTCGCCGGAGTCGCCGGTGAGCCGGAACGGGCGCTGCTTCAGGTCGGCCGTGTGGATGTGGTCGAAGATCATCTCGGTATGGAAGCGCTCGGCGTGCTCGGCCATGCGCTGCATCAGTGCCGGACCCTGCAGGCCTTCGACATCGCCCGGCCAGTTGTCGACATCGGTGGTGGTCATCAGCTGGCCGCCCTGTTCCAGGCCGGTAATCATGGTCGGCTTGAGGTTGGCGCGGGCCGCGTATACCGCGGCGGTGTAGCCGGCGGGACCGGAGCCAAGGATCAACAGGCGGCTGTGCTTGGGTGTGGGCATGGCGGGTATAATCCTTGAGTTTGCTGGGGACTTGGGTGGCAGTTCGGTGCCCCTGCGACCGGGGCCTCGCCGAAACAGCGTCGGCCGTAGGCAACGGCGCGGGCGACCCTGTGAGAATGGGGAATCCGCCCGGCCGATTCAAGTCAGCGGCAGATCAACGGTACCACCGCGGCAGCTGCGCGATGGGTTTACAACGTGCTTGAAATAGGATTCTCTTGCCATGCGTATCGGTATCCCTTCCGAAACCAAGACCCTCGAAGGTCGTGTTTCTCTCGTCCCCGCCGCCGCCGCCGACCTGGTGCGTCATGGGCACGAAGTATTCATTCAGTCCGGTGCCGGATTGAAGAGCGGGTTCTCCGACGAGAACTATGTGCAGGCGGGCATCAAGATCGTGCCCGATGCTGCGGCGCTGTACGAATCAGGCGAGCTGATCGTCAAGGTAAAAGAGCCGATCGCCGGTGACCTGGCCTTGCTGAAGAAGCACCACCTGCTGTTCTGCTACCTGCATCTGGCAGCCGAACCGGCGTTGACCAGGAGCCTGCTTGGCATCGGCCTGACCGCCGTGGCGTTCGAGTCGGTGGAAGATCATGGTGGCCTGCCGCTGCTGCATCCGATGTCGGTGATTGCCGGGCGCATTGCGACCCAGGTTGGCACCACATTGCTGCATCGCCCGCAAGGTGGCAAGGGCGTGCTGCTGGGCGGTATGGCCTCGACCCCACGCGGCAAGGTGGTGGTGCTTGGCGCCGGCGCCGCCGGTGGCAATGCCGCGGCACTGGCCGCTTCCGCGGGCGCCAATGTGGTGGTATTCGACAAGCGCCAAGATCGCATGGCCGAGATGATGGCGCTGGGTCCGAACGTTACCGCACTGTATGCCTACGAGTCCGCGGTGGCCGAGGAAGTGCGTGATGCGGACCTCATCGTCGGCGCGGTACTGATTCCCAGCGCCAAGGCGCCGCATGTGGTCACCGCGGCGATGGTCAGTACGATGGAGCCAGGCAGCGTGCTGGTCGACATCGCGATCGACCAGGGCGGCTGCTTTGAGACCTCGAAGCCGACCAGCTGGAAGGAACCCACCTATGACGTGCATGGCGTGACCCACTTCTGCGTCACCAACATGCCCGGCGCGGTACCGCAGACTTCGTCGGTGGCGATTTCCGCCGCGATCCTGCCGTACGTGCTGCGTCTGGCCGGCGGCAACCAGTGGCGCGAGTTCGAGCCGCTCAAGGTCGGCATCAACGTGGACGGCGGAAAGCTGGTGCATCCGGCGTTGCGGGGTATGCTCTGAGCCAGGTCCGTACCCGAAGGAAGCTCTCCAAGGTGGCGCACAGCGCGAACGCCAGACAACGGCCGAAGGAAGGTCTCAGCGATGAGGTGAAGCGCCGGCTGCGCGAGGCGGGTGCCTTGCTGTTGCTGCCGCTGGCCTTGTACCTGCTGGTGTGCCTGCTCAGCTACAACCCGCATGACCCCAGCTGGACGAATGCCGGCCAGCTGGAGCATGCGCGCAATTTCGGCGGTACCGTGGGGGCGTACATCGCCGATCTGCTGCGCTGGATCTTCGGTCTGGTGGCGTACTGCTTCCCGTTGCTGCTGCTGTTGCTGGGCGTACAGGTCTTGCGCCAGCGCGGCCAGCGAGCGGTGCATCCGTGGGAGCCGGCGCTGCGCCTGGTCGGCTTCGTGTTCTTCTTCATCACCGGGCCGGCGCTGCTCTATCTCAATTTCGCGCAAGAGTCAGTGCAGCCGCAAGGTGTCGGCGGCATCATCGGCGTGTGGGTTGGTCACGCAGTGCTTTCTGCGTTCGGCACCACCGGTGCGCCACTACTGTTGCTGGCGCTGTTCCTGATCGCGGTGACGCTGGCCACGGGACTGTCCTGGTTCGGACTGATGGACTGGACCGGACGCAACGTGTTGCAACTGGCAACCTGGTTCAAGGACAAGCTGAGCCAGGCGCCTCAGGTACTGGCAGCGCGTCAGGCGCGCAGCGAACGCGAGGTGATCAAGAAGGCCGACGCGGTGAAACAGGCGCGGAGGGAGCCGGTGCGCATCGAGGCGGCGCCCACTCCGGTGACCAAGAGCGAGCGCGCGCATCTGGAGACGCAGATACCGCTGTTCACCGGCGCCGCCGCGCCGGGCGAGCTGCCGCCGTTGTCGCTGCTGGACGAGGCGCCTGAGCAGGGTCCGAGTTGCACCGAGGAAACCCTGGAGATCCTGTCGCGCCAGGTTGAGTTCAAGCTCAAGGACTTCAAGATCGACGTCAAGGTGGTCGGTGCCTATCCGGGCCCGGTGATCACCCGTTTCGAGATGGAGCCCGCTCCGGGCGTGCGCGGCTCGCAGGTGTCGAGCCTGGACAAGGACATCGCGCGCGGCCTGTCGGTGGTGAGCGTGCGCGTGGTCGACGTGATCCCGGGCAAGAACGTGATCGGGCTGGAGATTCCCAACACCCGCAAGCAGATCGTCTACCTGTCCGAGATCCTGCGTTCGGACAAGTACGACCAGATGAAATCACCGCTGGCGCTGGCGTTGGGCAAGGACATCGGCGGCAAGCCGGTGGTAGTGGACCTGGGCAAGATGCCGCATCTGCTGGTGGCCGGCACCACCGGCTCGGGCAAGTCGGTGGCGGTCAATGCGATGGTGCTGAGCCTGCTGTACAAGGCCAGCCCGAAAGACGTGCGGATGATCATGATCGACCCGAAGATGCTGGAACTCTCGGTCTACGAGGGTATCCCGCACCTGCTGGCGCCGGTGGTTACCGACATGAAGGAGGCCGCCAACGCGCTGCGCTGGTGCGTGGCCGAGATGGAGCGTCGCTACAAACTGATGGCGGCCGTCGGCGTGCGCAATCTGGCCGGCTTCAACAAGAAGGTGAAGGAGGCAGAGAACGCCGGCCAGCCGCTGCTCGATCCGCTGTTCCGGCCCAATCCGGAGATGCCGGACCTGGCCGCCGATCCGCTGGAGCCGCTGCCGAACATCGTGGTGGTCATCGACGAATTCGCTGACATGATGATGATCGTCGGCAAGAAGGTCGAGGAGCTGATCGCCCGCCTGGCGCAGAAGGCACGCGCTGCCGGCGTGCACCTGATCCTGGCCACCCAGCGCCCCTCGGTGGATGTGATCACCGGGCTGATCAAGGCAAACATTCCCACCCGCATTGCCTTCCAGGTATCGAGCAAGATCGACTCGCGCACCATCCTCGATCAATCGGGCGCCGAGGCGCTGCTCGGCTATGGCGACATGCTGTATCTGCCGCCAGGCACCGCCACGCCGGAGCGCGTGCACGGTGCCTTCGTCGATGATCACGAGGTGCATGGCGTGGTCAAGTGGCTGAGATCGCAGGGGGAGCCGAATTACGTCGAGGGTGTGCTGGAGGAAGTGCAGGCCACCAGCGACGGCAAGTTCATCAACGACGCCGGCCTGCCGCAGGAAGGCGACGAGGGCGGCGATGCGGACACCCAGTTGTACGACAAGGCGGTGGCCGTGGTCACGCAGACCCGGCGCGCCTCGATCTCCGGCGTGCAGCGCCATCTGCGCATCGGCTACAACCGTGCCGCGCGGCTGGTCGAGCAGATGGAACACGATGGCGTGGTCAGCGCGCCGCAGCACAACGGCAACCGCGAAGTGCTGGCGCCACCGCCGCCGCGGGATTGAGATGAAACGCCGGTAGATACCGCTGGTGGGCGATGCTTTTCGTCGTGATGCAGGCGCGGAAATCAGAACAAGAGCATCGCCCGCGAGCGGGCTCCTACCGATCTGTTAAGCCGCGGCTGTCCACAATCCACATCTTCGTCATTGCGGAACACCTGATGAAACGCCCTATGCTTGTCCTGGCCACCTTGCTGCTGATGGTTTCGGCGGCCACGTATGCCGCCACCGGCCCGGCGCGCGCGCGACTGGATGCGTTCGCTACCGACCTGCACTCGCTGACCGGGCATTTCAGCCAGACCCTGACCAACGTCAACGGCCAGGCGAGCAAGACCAGTTCCGGCACGCTCGCCCTGGAAGCGCCGCGGGAGTTTCGCTGGGACACGCTGGCGCCATACAAGCAGACCATCGTGGCCGACGGTGGCAGGGTCTGGATGTACGATCCCGAGCTCGAGCAGGTCACCGTGCGCAAGCAGAGCACCGAGGAAGCGCACAGCCCGTTGACCGTGCTCACCGATCTGAAGCAGCTCGACAAGGAGTTCAAGGCCACCGAAGCCGGCGAGCATGATGGCCTGGTCTGGCTGCGGCTGACCTCGACCAGCAAGGACCCGCAGTTCGCCTATGTCGATCTCGGTTTCGATGACAAGGGACTCGCCCGCATGGCTTTCCGCGACCAGCTTGGTTCGACTACCGAGATTCGTTTCTCGGACTGGAAGCGCAACCCGTCGCTAGCGCTGGGTTCTTTCACCTTCGTGCCGCCGAAAGGTGCTGACGTGATCGGCGATGTACCGGATATCGCGATCCAGCCGATCAAGGACTGAGTCGATGACGATCGCGCGCCAGTGCGGTGACGATCGCAGGTAGCTGCCCTTCGGCGCTGGCTACCTTGTCGAACCCCGGGCGTGCTGGTCGCTGCCGGCGCATGCCTTATCATGCCGGTATGTCCCGTTCTGTTCCCTCGTCCGCCCCCGGCCTGTTCGCCGAGCCAGATGCCCTCAAACCGCTGGCCGAGCGCATGCGTCCGCGCCGTATCGACGAGATCGTCGGTCAGCAGCGCCTGGTCGGCCCGGAGCGGGCGTTGCGTCGCGCGCTGGAAGCCGGCAAGATCCACTCGATGGTGCTGTGGGGGCCGCCCGGCTGCGGCAAGACCACCCTGGCGCTGCTGGTGGCACGCTATGCCGACGCGGATTTCCGGGCGATCTCCGCGGTGCTGTCCGGCCTGCCCGATGTGCGCAAGGCACTGGCCGAGGCCGAGCTGAATTTCGCTCAGGGTCGTCGCACCGTGCTGTTCGTCGACGAGGTACACCGCTTCAACAAGACCCAGCAGGATGCGTTCCTGCCGCATATCGAACGCGGCGTGATCATCTTTATCGGGGCCACCACCGAGAACCCGTCGTTCGAGCTGAACTCCGCCTTGCTGTCGCGCTGCCGCGTGCACGTGCTGGAGCCGGTGTCGACCGACGACATTGTCGCTGCGCTGAAGCGCGCGCTGACCGATACCGAGCGCGGCCTCGGCAAGCTGCAATTGCAGGTCGACGACGACGCGCTGGGCCTGATCGCCCAGGCCGCTGATGGCGATGTGCGCCGCGCGCTGACCCTGCTGGAAATCGCCGCCGAACTTGCCGACGGCCGCACGATCGACGCAGCCACGCTGAACCAGGTACTGGCCGATCGCACCCGCCGCTTCGACAAGCAGGGCGAGCAGTTCTACGACCAGATCTCGGCGCTGCACAAATCCGTGCGTTCGTCGGACCCGGATGCCGCCGTGTACTGGCTGTGCCGCATGCTCGATGGCGGCGTCGACCCAAAGTATCTGGCGCGGCGAATGACTCGCATGGCCGTGGAGGACGTGGGCCTGGCCGAACCGCGCGCCTGGCGCATGGCGCTGGATGCGTGGGATACCTACGAGCGACTGGGCAGCCCCGAAGGCGAACTGGGTCTGGCCCAACTGGCGATCTGGCTGGCGATCGCGCCCAAGAGCAACGCAGCCTACATGGCCTATAACAAGGCCCGCGCCGCAGTCCGCGAAGGTGGCACGCTGGAGGTGCCGATGCACCTGCGCAATGCGCCGACCAAACTGATGAAGGGCTTGGGTTACGGCAAGGGCTACCAGTATGACCACGACGCCGAAGGGGGCATCGCACTGAATCAGCAATGCCTGCCCGAAGCGCTCGCAGGCACCGTGTTCTACGAGCCGGTCGAGCGTGGCCTGGAACTGCAGTTGCGCGAAAAACTGCTGGCCCTGCGCGCCGCCCGCCAAAAAGCCCGCAACCTGTAGAGCCCGTATGGCAGTGCACATGACGCGGGCTTCGGCGAGGTCAGGTCAAGGCTGCCGGTAAATGAAAACGTGGCACTGAGCGGGTCGGGCGGCACTGGGCGTCTGACACCGCGCTGGCCGAGCAACTGATCGGCTGGCTGCTTGCCGGTGCCGCGACGGCCTGGTGGCTCGGTCGTGGCGGGCGCAAGCCGGCCGGTTGAACCGACGGATGTATCCGGTGGCGGCTTCTCGCCACCGGGTATTCGTTGCGGCAATTGCCGCACGGCAGCGATAATCAGCCGTTCAAGCCTTCATCTGGACCCGCTCATGCTCGATCCCGCCCTGCTGCGTTCGCACCTTGCCGATACTGCCGCGCGTCTCAGGCAGACCCGCGGCTACGCGCTCGACGTTGCCACGATCGAGGCGCTGGAGAGTTCGCGCAAGCAACTGGCGATGCAGACGCAGGAGCTGCAGAACCGACGCAACACGCGCTCCAGGGCGATCGGCCAGGCCAAGGGCAGGGGTGAAGACGTGGCGCCGCTGCTGGCCGAAGTCGCCGGTCTCGGGGACCAGTTGAAGGCCAACGAACAGGCACTGGCCGAGGCTCAGGTGAAACTCGCACAGATCGCGCTGGGCATTCCCAACCTACCGCACGACTCCGTGCCAGTCGGCAAGGACGAGGCCGACAACATCGAAGTCAGTCGTTGGGGTAGACCTCGCGAGTTCGAATTCAGTGTGAAGGACCACGTCGAGCTGGGCGAACGCCACGGCTGGCTCGATGGCGACGCCGGTGCCAAGCTGTCCGGTGCACGGTTCACCGTGCTGCGTGGCCAGCTGGCGCGCCTGCACCGGGCGCTGGGCCAGTTCATGCTTGACCTGCACACTACCGAGCACGGCTACCTCGAATGCAACGTGCCGGTAGTCGTCAACGCCGACAGCATGCAGGGTACCGGCCAGCTGCCCAAGTTCGAGGAGGACCTGTTTGCCACCGAAGTCGGCGAGACGAAGCGCTACCTGATTCCCACCGCCGAAGTGTCGCTGACCAACCTGGTACGCGACACCATCCAGGAAGCCGACGCGTTGCCACTGCGCCTGACGGCGCTCACATTGTGCTTCCGCGCCGAGGCTGGCAGCTACGGCCGCGATACCCGCGGCATGATCCGCCAGCATCAGTTCGAGAAAGTGGAGATGGTGCAGATCGCACGTGCGGACCAGTCGCACGCGCAACTGGAGGAGATGGTCGGTCACGCCGAAAGCGTGCTGCAAAAGCTTGGCTTGCCGTACCGCAAGATGCTGTTGTGCTCCGGTGACATGGGCTTCACCGCGGTCAAGACCTATGATCTCGAAGTGTGGCTGCCCAGCCAGCAGACCTACCGCGAAATCTCCAGTTGCTCCAATTGCGAGGACTTCCAGGCGCGACGCCTGCAGGCGCGCGTGCGCAACCTTGATAGCGGCAAGCCAGAACTGGTGCACACCTTGAACGGCTCCGGTCTGGCGATCGGCCGTACCCTGATCGCCGTCATGGAGAACAACCAGAACGTCGACGGCTCGATCACCGTGCCTGCGGCATTGCGGCCCTACATGAATGGTGTCGAGCGCATCGCATGAACGCGCAAGTCTCGCCGACACGTTCGTGGAACAAGGTAGAACGCGTCACCAGCGTTACCTTGATTGCCTGCCTACTGGCCTTCATCGGCAGCCGGCTGTTCTTCGCCGTGTGGTGGCCACTGCATCCCGTCGATTTCGTCATCTCGACGATCGCCGTGATCCTGCTCATCGTCAGCTTCCGGTTTGCCGCCCGTCGCCGCAACTGGCGCATCGCCGTGGTCGCCTACGCCAGCGCCACCCAGCTGGTGCCGATGGTGATGCGCGAGCCGGCCTTGCTGTTGCCGCTGCTCGGTGCCTTGATTCCGCTCACTATCTTGTTCGGCTGCCTGCTGGCGTTGTCGAAGAAGGGCAGCCGCCCTCAGTCGACGCAAGGTTCCTGATAGACTTCGCAGCCGCTGGCCCCGAAGGGGCGAAGGGCAGGATGCCCGTAGCAAAACTGCCGTAGTGGCGCGCAACGCGCGCCTTGCACAGGACGACGAGTTTATGGAGAGGTGGCCGAGTGGTTTAAGGCAGCAGTCTTGACGCGCAGGCAGGAAGCCGAAGCGGACAGCGGCACAGCCGCTGGCCCCGAAGGGGCGAAGGGCAGGATGCCCGTAGCAAAACTGCCGTAGCGGCGCGCAA
>SCRO01000136.1 GCA_004298505.1 Rhodanobacter sp. | reverse complement strand
CTTTCTGGTTGCATTCTGCGCCGTCGCCTTGCGCGGACAGATCAACCTGCTGCCTTCATCGCGTGCGCCGCAAGCGGTGGATGAGGTGATGGCGGCGCATCCGGGCTGTTACGCGCTGGGCGAGCAGGCGCTCGACCCGGCGCCGCCCGGCTATCGGCGCCTGCCGCTGCTGCATGCATCGCCATCGCTCGAGGCCACGACTAGCTGGCCCTTGCTCCCGGCCGACCAGGTGGTGGCCATCGGTTACACCTCCGGTTCCACCGGCACGCCCAGCGCCAATCCGAAGACCTGGGGCAGTTGTCATGCCAGCAACGCGGGCAACCTGGCAATGCTGCAGGCGCTGGTTGGCGCGCACTTTGCGGTCGTCGCCACGGTCCCTCCGCAACATATGTACGGGTTCGAGATGTCGGTGATGTTGCCGTTGCTGGGTGCGGTCGGCGTGCATACCGGGCGCCCGTTCTTTCCCGCCGACGTGGCGGCGGCGTTGGCCGAGGTGCCGGCACCTCGCGTGCTGGTGACTACCCCGGTGCATCTGCGCGCCCTGGTCGATTCGGGCATCGCGTTGCCGCCGCTCGCGGCGATGATGTCCGCTACCGCAGTGCTGCCGATCGCCTTGGCACGGGCAGCCGAAGAGCGCTTCAGTGCCCCGCTGCTGGAAGTGTTCGGCTCTACCGAGACCTGCGTATGCGCCAGTCGCCGCCCTACCGTGGACGAGGACTGGGCCTTGTACGACGCGGTGAAACTGCACCCGCAGCCGGATGGCACCCTGATCGAAGCCCCGCAGTTGCCGGTGCCGGTCACGCTGGCGGACATCGTCAGCCTGTCCCACGGCGGGCGTCGTTTCCGCCTGTGCGGGCGCCACGCCGACATGCTGGAGATCGCCGGCAAGCGTGCCTCGCTGGCCGATCTCACCCGTCGCCTGCTGGCCATTCCGGGCGTGCGTGACGGCGTGGTGTTCCAGCACGGCGATGGCGATACCCTCGGCGTCCATCGCGTCGCCGCCCTGGTCGTCGCGCCGGGGTTGGACGGACACGCCATCCTCGACGCGTTGCGCCGGGTGATCGATCCACTGTTCCTGCCGCGGCCGTTGAAGCTGGTCGAGGCGTTGCCGCGCAACGAGACCGGCAAGCTGCCGCGAGCGGCGTTGCTGGAGCTGCTGCAAACGCGCGACTGAGCGCGGTTTCATGCTTCACGACGAGCCCGTCGCAGCCGCTACAATGGCCAGCTGCGTCGTGTGGCGCGCGGGAGTGCAGGCATGAAGGTTCTGGTGATCGGCAGCGGCGGGCGCGAACATGCGCTGGCGTGGAAGCTCGGGCAATCGGCGCAGGTCGACGCGGTGATCGTGGCCCCTGGCAATGCCGGGACCGCGCGTGAGCCAGGCGTACGCAATGCCGATGTGGCGATGAACGACATCGAGGGCCTGTTGCAACTGGCCCGGCGCGAGCAGGTTGGTCTGACCGTGGTCGGTCCGGAAGTGCCGCTGGTCGCTGGCGTGGTCGACCAGTTCCGTGGTGCCGGCCTGCGCATCTTCGGGCCGCGCGCGGTTGCCGCGCAGTTGGAGGGCTCCAAGGCGTTCGCCAAGGATTTCCTGCAACGGCACCACATCCCGACCGCGCACTACGCGGTGTTCACCGAACTGAACCCCGCGCTGGCGCATGTGCGCAAGCAGGGCGCGCCGATCGTGATCAAGGCCGATGGCCTCGCCGCCGGCAAGGGCGTGGTAGTGGCGCAGACCCTCGCCGATGCCGAGCGCGCCCTGCACGACATGCTGGGTGCGCATAGTTTCGGCGACGCCTCGGCACGGGTGGTGATCGAGGAATTCCTGGACGGTGAGGAAGCCAGCTACATCGTGATGAGCGACGGCAGCCACGCGCTGCCGATGGCATCGAGTCAGGACCACAAGTGTCGCGACGAAGGCGATCTCGGTCCCAACACCGGCGGCATGGGTGCGTACTCGCCGGCACCGGTGGTCACCGCCGCGGTCGAGCAGCGCATTCTGGAACAGGTGATCGAGCCGACCTTGCGTGGCATGGCCGCAGAAGGGACACCGTTCGTCGGCTTCCTGTACGCGGGGCTGATGATCGACCAGCACGGCGCGCCGAAAGTGATCGAGTTCAACGTGCGCTTCGGCGACCCCGAAGCACAGCCGATCATGCTACGACTGAAATCCGACCTGGTCGATTTGATCGACGCGGCGCTGGACGGGCGTTTGCAAGACACGCGCGCACACTGGGATGCACGCCCGGCCATCGGCGTGGTAATGGCTGCTGCAGGTTATCCGGCGCGGGTACGCCGCGGCGACCCGATCGAGGGACTGGAGGCTGCCGCAGCGGACGACGTGAAAGTATTTCACGCCGGCACGGCGCTCGACGCACAGGGGCGTGTGGTGACCGCGGGCGGTCGCGTGCTGACCGTGTGCGCACTCGGCAGCGACATCGCCGCCGCGCGCGCGCGCGCGTATGCCGCCGTGGCTCGCATCCGCTACGACGGCGCCTTCTGCCGTCGGGACATTGCCCATCGCGCATTGCATCCGCGCTGACTGGCGTAGGCTGGCGCTTGGTGGATGGGTTGACTTTTCGGCATTATCTTTTTTGCGATATGCTTGCAGGCTACTCCACGCAAGGTCGCGCCGCGCAGCGGTGCAAACGACCACGTATCCCTGTTCACGTTGACGAGGTTTTGGCATGCGCAAGACGGTTTTGTCGCTGGTATCGATCACGGCGCTGGCCTTGGCCGGTTGCAACGGCTCCCATTCGTCGCAGCAGGAAGCTACCGGCAATCCAGCTTCCACGACCAGCGCGGCACCGGCGCCAGCGGCCACTGCAGTGAGCGGCACGATCTCGCTGCGCGCGGGATCCCCGCAGCCGTCGGCCCATGCCACGCTGGTGTTGAACCTGGCCGATGTCTCCTCCAGCGCCGCGGGCTCTGCGCCGCTGGCAAGCAAGACCTCGCCCGCCGGCACCTTCCCGCAGCCGTTCCATCTCAGCTTCAATCCGGCCAACGTGAAGGCGGGCGACTTGTATGTCGTCCAGGCGGTCCTGACCGACGGCGATCGTCAGTACAAGATGCCGATCCAGGCGCCGGTACTGGCCAAGGGCAGCAAGAATGACAATGTTGCGATCGAGCTGGTCGCCGAGCAGACCCCGGGCGAGAAGCTGCTGGCCGCGTTCAAGGCCGAGCAGGATCAGCTCGGGGTGATGAAGGTCACCCATGGCACCAAGCTGGAGAAAGATGCCTCGCGCGGCTGGCAGTTGTTCCGCCAGGATGGCCAGGTGCAGTTCATTCGCGAACTGGTCGACTACGGCAAGGACGGCTTTACCAGCACCGATTACGCCTACAAGGACGGCAAGCCGTGGGTAATCGTGCAGCAGACCAAACCCAGCCGCGACGGCAAGCCCACGGCAATCGATCGGGCCGGCTGGAGCGACGATGGCACGCTGGTGCTCAAGCAGCACCAAGTCGGCAGCGATGTGCAGCCGCTCGATGCAGATACCGTGGCGAAGCTGAAGAAGGAAGCCACCGATATTCTCAGCATGACGACCAACGGCAAGAACAAGTAAGCCGTCCAGACGTCCACACGAAAAGGCCGCCGGCTTTCCGGCGACCTTTTCGCAGGTGAGGCGCCGACCCGTCAGAACTTGACGCGGAAACCCATGTTGAAGCTGTTGTTGTCCTGGCTGGTGTCGCTGAAGCGACCCTCGTAGCCGATCCAGCTGGTAACGCTCGGCGTCAGCTCGGCCGAGAGACCGAGTACGACATTGCCCCAGGTCTTGTCCGGCGTGAAACCGCTGATCGCAAACGACCCGTTCATG
>SCRO01000135.1 GCA_004298505.1 Rhodanobacter sp. | reverse complement strand
CTTTTCGACAGCACATCCCTGTGCTGGCGAAAAGGGATCGGCATCGTGCCGATCCCCCTGCGGGCCTGTCGTCCACGGCTCACCGCCTCACAAGGGGGTGGAGATCAAGATCAAGATCAAGATCAAGATCAACATCAACATCGACATCGACATCGACATCAACAGCAGCTGCGACACCGCACCGTGCGTTAACATGTCATCCAACATGACCCCCGCCTCTTGGTTCCCCGGAACTTACGCGGGGGTTCTTGTTGCCCGTTCTCCGGCAGCCATCCCCATCGGCACGGCAAGACACTACAATCGGTCGCATGCAACCGGCCAACACCCTACGCTTCGCGTTGAACGACCGCATCGAGGATGCCGAGGTCGGGCCGGCGCACGTTCCGCTGGCGTTGCTGGGGCAGTTCCAGAAGGACGTCGGCGAATTTCTTGCCGGGTCGGGAAAGGATATCGATCCCAATCAGGTGATGATCGCCATCGCGGAAGGCTCGCTTGTATTGGTTGCCAGCGGCCTGCTGGCGGCGGCTCACCTGTGGGCCGATGTCGGACAGCTGCAAAATCCCGCCCAACTGGGCCTGATCGACCCCAGGCGTGCAGCCGTTGTCGAGCGCTGGCAGGCGGCTGCACGCAAGAACCCCCATCGCCGCTACACGTTGGCCGACCAGAACGGCACAAATTTCGTTCGCGTGGATGCGCACTCCGACTACCGCGACCAGACAGCCGCCGTCTGGGTAGAGGTCAAGAAATATCTGCATGGCCAGATCACCGATCTGGGCGGTACCAGCAAGGCGAATGTCCACCTGAGACTGGACAACGGCAAGGTGCTGATCATTGCCAGCAGCCAGAAACTGCTCGGTGACGAGGAGCGCAATCGCCTCTACAAGCCGGCCGTTCTCCGGATTTCCGCTGAGGAAAACCTGCACAACGGCGAACTGCGCAACCTGACGTTGCTGGGCTTCGAGGACACCCCGTCAACCTGGGACGAGGCAGCATTCGGCGAACTGGTGCGCAAGGGAACGCAGACATGGGTGGATATTCCCGATGACTGGCTAGAAAACCTGCGGAGCGGTCAAGCATGAGTGTGTCGGTGCTGCTTGATACCAGCTTCCTGATTTCTCTGGTCAGTGAACATCGCACCCACCACGCTACGGCCACGCAGTATTACCGCCACCTCCTGAAGAACAACGTGCCGATGTATTTCTCGGCCATCGTGGCGGCCGAATTCGGCATCAAGCAGGCCATCACGGACCTGCCGCTCGGCAACTTCCGCATTCTCGAGTTCAATGTTCCGCACGGGAAAGAAGCCGCAAAGCTGTGGAATGCGCTCGGTCAGCGGGGCGCCGAGGACAACCGTGCCGTGGTGCGCGACGATGTGAAATTGCTGGCTCAGGCCAGCCACGAAGACATTGATCTCATCCTCACCGAGGATGCGTCCACGCTGCACAAGTACTGCGAGCGCCTGCGCTCAAGTGGTTACCTGCAAACCCGCGCCATCACGCTGAAAAACGGCTTCGACGCCAGCGCACTGAGCGAAGGTGGACAGGCCGACTGGGTTGGCGGTCCCGCCACCGACCGGGATTCCTGAAACGCCGCAGATATCTCGACCCGTTGATTCGATCGACCGCCAAGGCTAGGTCAGTTGACCGGAGAAGGCCTTTTGCAGGAGGGATTGGCGTAGTTGGGCGAGGTCGGCTAGCTTGGATACCGCAACCTTGACCAACTTCTCGATGCTTGTATTCAGCTGATTCATCGAGTCCACGAAATCCTGCTGATCTTCGAGAGACGGGACCGAGACAGGTAAGTTCGAAAGGATGCCCTGATTCAGATTGCTTATGTTCGCCCCGCCGCCGCCGGCGAGAAGATGAGCGACCACACCCTTCGATTTCATGTAGTGGCAAAGGAACTCTGGTTTGATGCCTTCGGCAATCAAGCGAACGCGGATGACGAAGCCAGAGAACGAAATCGCCTCATCGGCCGCCCCTACAAGCATCACTCTACCGATTAACTCCTTGTTCCCGTTTGATCGAACGGTAAGAATATCTCCCGCACGGAGCTTGTCGCTTTCGGATAGCTGGCCCTCGATTGTTGCGCTATTCAAAGCATCCACGGGTAGCCAAAAGTTGTTCTTGAAATCTCCTACGCCCGCGACCTTTACGGTTTCGCCACTGCTATGCCGGGAGAAATTGAGACCGTTGCGGAACTCAGCCAATTGACCAAGATATTTCTTGGGTGCGGAGCCTGCGTAACGACTCAGCAGTCGACCTGCTCCGTGCATTCTTAGAAGCTCAGCCTCCGCCAGATTGGCCTCGGCATGGGCGCAGGCGCGGTCGAGGGCGGCGAAGGCCTGATCGAGCACTGCAACGATCCGCTTCTGCTCTTCCAGTGGAGGGATCGGAATCTGGATTTCGCGCAATTGTCCCTGATTCAACTTGGGTACCGTCATGCCCGAGATGAAGTCGGACAGATCGGCGGCGTTGAGAAAGTAGACAAGCCATTCGGCTATGACTCTGTCACGGTGCGGACGCAATGCGTGGGCATGGTTATTCACCCAAGTCTTTCCGGAAATTGGAAACGCAGACTTGTCGCCAGCACCCCATTTGGCACCGTCTTCCCCGACCAGCACCAAGGGTTCATCAAAAATGAATCCACTTACCCAATCGAGCACGCCAGTTGCACCGTAATAAGGATACGGACCTGAGGTTCGGTCGCGCTTCGTGATTGGCCGGCGCTTACTGTCAAGAACATCGACGATCTGACCGAGTGGCACCACCGGCCAATCTCCTGACTGGACCTTGCCAAAATCGATTTGCAGAGCAGCGTTCACAACATTCCCCGAATCTCTTCCAGAATCCCCGCCGTCTCCGCATCCCGCGCCAGCATGTCCGCAATGATCTGCTCGGGACTGCGCAGCGCTTCCGCCTCCGGCGCATTCGGATTCTTCACCGACAGATCCCACGTCGCCTTGTCCACATCCTCGACCGCCACCGTCCAGCTCTGGTCGCTGCCGGCCTTGTCCGCCTGCAAAGCCACGAACTCCGCCAGATCCTCATCATTTAGCGGACTGGTCTTGCCCATGCTGCGGCCGGGGTCGAGCTGGTAGAACCAGACTTTGCGCGTCTTCGAGCCTTTCTCGAAGAACAGCACCACGGTCTTGACGCCTGCGCCTTGGAAGGTGCCGCTGGGGCAATCGAGCACGGTGTGGAGGTTGCAGCTTTCCAGCAGCTCCTTGCGCAGCGCGACGCTGGCGTTGTCGGTGTTGCTGAGGAAGGTGTTCTTGATGACCACGGCGCCGCGACCGCCGGCTTTGAGCTTGCGGATGAAGTGCTGCAGGAAAAGGTAGGCGGTTTCGCCGGACTTGATCGGGAAGTTCTGCTGCACTTCCTTGCGCTCACCACCGCCGAACGGTGGATTGGCCAGCACGATGTCGTGGCGATCCTTCTGCTGGATGTCCATCACGTTCTCGGAGAGCGTGTTGGTGTGGCGGATGTTGGGCGCGTCGATGCCGTGCAGGATCATGTTCATCACGCCCAGCACGTAGGCCAGCGATTTCTTCTCCTGCCCGTAGAAGGTCTTGCGCTGCAGCGTGTCCCATTCCGCAGCCGAGAGGTTGTCGCGGCGCAGGTGGTTCCATGCTTCGCACAAGAACCCGGCCGAGCCGCAGGCACCGTCATAAATCGTTTCGCCGATCTGCGGTTGCACCACCTTGATCATGGCGCGGATCAGCGGGCGCGGCGTGTAGTACTCGCCGCCGTTGCGGCCGGCGTTGCCCATGCGCTTGATGCGGGTCTCGTACAGGTCGGACAGCTCGTGCTTGGCCTGCTGGCTGCCGAAGTTGAGCTGGTCGATGCCGGTGCGCGCGGCGTTGAGGTCGGGCGTGCCGTCATCATGCTTCGGCGCGGCCCACGACTGCCAGCGATAGGGCTGGTCGAGGATGGGGACGTAGTCGCGGCCTTCCAGCGTGGCTTCGTCCCACCACTCCCGTTCCATGTCATCCAGATACTTGAGAAACAGCAGCCACGAAGTCTGTTCAGCGTAATCCAGCTCGGAAGCCAGGCCCTCGTCATTGCGCATGACGCGGTCCATGTTGTTGAAGGCATTTTCAAACATGCGGTGCGGTGATTCCTGGTGGAGTTGCCGATGCGGTTGAAACCCGGCAGACAAGGCCTTTCGGTCGGACGCGCCCTGGATGAAGCGATCCCGAAAGACAGTTCGGGCCAAACGCGCACTTTACAACGTCCGCTCAAGTTCGGCGGACCGAACGACGCAGGCGCGTCGCCCCGTCGAGCCAATTCCCGCCAACCGCGACGTGAAGTGAAACGATGCCATGAGGTGGCGCGCGAGCCTGCACTTCCTTCGGCTTCTCTGAAGAGTGCGGGCCACGATGGCCCGCTGCTCTACCCGGGGCCCCTGTGCGGCGGTGAGTCGGGGTCGACAGGCCGCGCAGCGGGAGTCGACAGGATGTCGACTCCTTTTCGCCAGCACACGGATGTGTTGTCGAAAAGCCCGGCCCCGACTCACGGACTTGCCGCCCAGGGATGGGCGGCAAGCGCCAAGCGGGGTGGCCTTTCTCTTTTACTCCGGGCTTCCTGCCCTCCGCCCTTCGGGCCGGCTGCGCCGTTCGCGCCGCTCCTGCGGCGCAGTGGCTACTCTTGGCCACGCAAAGAGAAAGTAACTCGGGCGCCGCAGGCGATCGACCGCTCTTGTTCCTCGACCAACGGCATCGGCGACCCAGCCGCCGCAGGTTCTTCGCATTTAACGAACAATCAGGCGCAAAAGCATCGCGACTGAAGTCGCTCCTACCAGAGCATGCAACATCAAGGCGTCTGCGAGCGACGCCAATTACTCTTTCTTGATCGCGTGCCCACCAAACTCGTTGCGCATCGACGCCAGCAGCTTGTCGGTAAACGAATCATCGTCGCGCGAGCGGAAGCGCTCCAGCAGTGACAGCGTGATCACCGGCGCGGCGACGTTCAACTCGAGTGCCGCATCCACCGTCCAGCGGCCTTCGCCGGAATCGACCACGTAGGGCGCGATGCCTTGCATCTGCGGGTTCTTGCTCAGCGCATCGGTGACCAGCTCCAGCAGCCACGAGCGCACCACGCTGCCGTAGCGCCAGATCTCGCCGACCTGGGCCAGGTCGAGGCCGAACTCCTCCTTGTGCTTGAGGATGGAGAAGCCTTCGGCGTAGGCCTGCATCAGGCCGTATTCGATGCCGTTGTGGACCATCTTGGTGAAGTGGCCGGAACCGACCGGGCCGACGCGGCCCCAGCCCTTGTCCTTGCCGGGTGCCAGCGTTTCGAAGATCGGCCTCAGGCCCGCGACGACTTTCTCGTCGCCGCCGACCATCATGCTGTAGCCCTCGGCCAGCCCCCACACACCGCCGCTGGTGCCGCAGTCGACGTAGTTGACGCCCTGCTTGGCACATGTTGCCGCGTGGCCAAGCGAATCCTTGTAGTTGGAATTGCCGCCGTCGATCAGCGTGTCGCCTTTTTCCAACAGCGGCAGCAACGCCGCGACGGTGTCGTCGGTGACCTTGCCCGAGGGCACCATCAGCCACACCACGCGCGGCGCCATCAGCGCCCGGACCAGCGCCTCGAGCGAATCTGCCGAGCCACCGCCGTTGCCTTCAAGCTTCTTACGCGCATCCGCGTTGGGGTCGAAGCCGGTGACCTTGTGGCCGCCCTTGAGCAATCGCTGTGCCATGTTGGCACCCATCTTGCCGAGGCCGATCATGCCGAGTTGCATAGGTTTTCCTTGTGTGACGTGTGAAATCATGGGGATCCAAGACGCGGATTTTAGGCGACTCGACGATAAGCCTCCGTGACTGAGTCAACGCGTCAGCCAGCGCCGCAGGCGGGCCAGGACGCGCGGCGTGAGACGGGTACGGTTGTACGCCATCGCCGCCTGCCGGATCGCGTCGGTCTTGGTCGGGTAGGTGTGGATCACCTTGGCCAGCGTGCGCAGGCCCACGCCAGCCACCATCGCCAGGGTCACCTGGCTGATCATGTCGCCGGCATCGCGCGAGACGATGGTGGCACCGAGGATATGGTCGCTGCCTTCGCTGACGTGGAGCTTGACGAAGCCATCCTGCTCGCTGTCAGTGATGGCGCGGTCGATCTGGTGCATCGGAATGGTGAAGGTCTTGATCGGAATGCCGCGGGCGTTCGCCTCACGCACATACATGCCGACATGGGCGATCTCGGGGTCGGTATACGTGCACCACGGCACGATGCGCTCGCTCAGCCGCTCGCACCCACCCAGCAGCGCGTTGCGCACCACGATGCACGCGGACTCCTCGGCGATGTCGGTGAATTTGGCACTGAGGCAGACGTCGCCAGCGGCGTAGATGCGCGGGTTGGCCGTACGCAGATGATCGTCAACGGTAACGCCTGTGCTTTCATCGGACTCGACACCCGCCGCCTCCAGCGCCAGACCCTGCACGTTCGGCCGCCGGCCGACACCGGTCAGGATCGCGTCGACCCGCACGGTGCTGTGATAGTCGTCGCTGACCAGATCGACCACCCGCTCGCCACCCTCCACCCGCACGGCGCTGGCGGTGGTGTTCAGGCGCACCTCGATGCCATCGCGCGCGAATGCCTCGGACAAGGTCTGTGCCGCGTCGCGTTCCGCGTGCGGCAGGAACAGCGGCATGTTCTGCACGATGGTGACTTTCGAGCCGAGCCGCTGAAACGCCTGCGCCAGCTCGCAGCCGAGTGGGCCGCCACCGATCACCAGCAGTCGCGGCGGCAGTTCGGTGAGGTCGAACACGGTGGCATTGGTGAGGAAGCCAGCCTGCTTGAGGCCGGGAATGTCAGGCACGTGCGGCCGCGCACCGGTGGCGATCAGCGCCTTCTCGAACGTGAGCGGCTGGCCGTTGACGCGCACACGGTCGCTGCCTTCGAACTGCGGGTTGCCGAAGTACACATCGACGCCGCTGGCGGCCAGCAGGCGCACCGACGTAGTGTTGGTGAGATGGCTGCGAATGCGCCGTAGGCGTGTCATCGCCGCGGGAAAGTCCACCTTGATTTCAGCAGGCGCCTGCGCGCCGTAGCATGCCGCGTCGCGCATTTCGGCATAGACCCCAGCGGTGCGCAGCAAGGTCTTGGACGGCACGCAACCGGTGTTGAAGCAAGTGCCACCGATCAGGTGCCGCTCGATCAGCGCGACCCTCGCCCCGAGTGCTGCCGCCGCGCTGGCGGCGGCCAGCCCGGCCGATCCTGCACCCAGGATCACCAGCTGATAGGGGCCGGCGGGCTCTGGATTGTTCCACGCTTCGGGACGCACTGCGTCCAGCCGCTTGCGTTCATAGGCGTCCAGCGGCGCGCTGGTGCTGGCGTCAAAGCGGGCGGTCATGAGTGCACCTCTACCGTCACCAACGGGTCGAGCCAGCCACCGGTGAAGCCGGCCTTGCGCATGCCGTTGACCAGATAGTCGCAGCCATGCAGCAAGCGCCAGATCCAGCCGCTGCGATGGTTCTCGATCATCATGAATACGGCACCCTGATCCAGGCCGTAGTGGCCCGGCGATACCCACGCCTGCCCGTTGTGGTCGATCACGCTGGCGTTGAAGCTGGTGGCCAGGCGATCGTCGGTGAGAATTTCGGGATGGCGCATCAGCACGTTGCGCAACGCGCCGAGCGCCAACTGCGGTGCGAACGGTACCGAGGTCAGCACCGAGGGCGGCGACAAGGTGCCGTCGTCGGGGCCGTACGGCACGCCGCGAGCGGCATAGCCGAACAAGCGCCGGGGTTCGTTCGCCACCTCGGGCTGATCGTCGGTGGGGCCATCACAGGCGGACAGGCCCCAGCAGTTGCAGTCGTAGCCGACGAATTGGTGAGGATTGAGCTGGGCGTACCTACGCTGCACGACGACGGCGCGGCGGCTGTTTTCGAAATAGTCCGAATTCTTCTCGCGCATGAACGGATCGCGCACGCCGCGCAGGTCGACCCATGCGTGCGAGAAGTGATGCACGAACAGCGGGCCGGCATACAGGAAGTCCTGGTCGTACAGGTTTTCCCACTGATAGGTGGCGGTCCAGCCGGCATAGCAATCGGTGGAAACCGGATGGGTGGGCGAGCCCAGTGCCAGTGCGTAGAGCACGATCGCCTCGCTGTAGCCCTCCCAACCGTAGTGCAGAAAGCCGCTCTCCGGCTTCCAGCCCTGGCGGATGGTGCCGGTGCCGTCCCGCGACCAGTGCCAGTCGACCCGTCGATAGAGCAGGTCGGCGAGCTCGCGCAGTTCAGCCTCCGCCGCTGTGTCAGCCGTGAAATAGGTGGCCGCGGTGAGCATGCCGGCGATCAGCATGGCGCTGTCGATCATCGACAGCTCGGAGCGCCACACGCGCCTGCCGGAGTGGATATCGAGGAAGTGGTAGTAGAAACCCTTGTAGCCGGTGGCCGTGGGGCTGCCACTCTGGTCGCTGTCGCGGAAGAAGCGTAGTGCCAGCAGGCTGCGCCGCACCGCCTCGGCACGTTCCATCCAACCGCGCTCTACCGCCGCGGGATAGGCCGACAGCGCAAAGCCGACCACGGCGATACTGACCGGCGAATGCTCACGGGAGGTGTCCGGCACCAGGCCGTTCTCGGCGTTCATGGTGTCGACAAAATAACCAAACGCGGCCTGCTGCAGGCGGTCCAGCAAGGCATCGTCGGAAAGCATGCACAGGGAAGACATCGGCAATATCCAGAGCGGGACGGATGGGGTGGCAAGCGGTTGCAGCGCGGGTTGTGCGTGCAACCTGACGACCATCATGCCACCCACACGATAATGCGTAGACAGCTGTGGCCGGCGATCGTGCAACCGCAGCGGTAATGGCTGCTGAGCCCTCACTCTGCCGGATCGTCTGCATGGGGTGCGTATACAACACCGGTTTCACGCAACATTACCCCTGCCGCGCCGTACCCTCGCAAGAGTTGCGGCAGCATTCGACCGCCGCGGCACTCAAAGGAGTTCATGCGCTCATGTCATCCAGGCCCTCCCACCAGCAGGCAGGCGCAACCGCGCTGCACGTACTCTCCAATGGGCACCTGAGCACCATGCTCAGCGGCACGGGCTCGGGCTTTATCCATTGGCGTGGCCTGGCGGTGACACGCTGGCGCGAAGACCCGGTCGCCGACCCCTGGGGCAGTTTCTTGTTGCTGCGCGATGAGAGCAATGGCGAGCTGTGGTCGCCCACGGCGCAGCCGCTGGGCGCGGCGAGGCCGGATGACGTGGTGGAATTCCAGCCTGGCCGCGCGAGGTTTGGCGGTCGTCACCACAGCGTTCATCACCAGCTGGACGTGGCGCTGATGCCTGGCGCCGACATCGAATTGCGCCGGCTGACCCTGAGCAACCACGGCGATCGCCACCGCAAGCTGTCGCTGACCACCTATGCCGAACTGGTGCTCGGCCCCCGCGGCGACGACGACGGGCATCCCGCCTTCTCCAAGATGTTCGTGCAAACCGAATGGGACGCCACCCACGCATTGTTGCTGGCGACCCGGCGCCGGCGCAGCGACAGCCAGGCCCAGGTCTGGGCCGCGCAGGCACTGCAGGTATGCGGTGAACCCGCGACGACCACGACCCACGAAACCGATCGCGCGCGATTCCTGGGCCGCGGCTGCACCGTGCGCAACGCGACCGCCATGCAGGTTGGCGGCGCGCTCTCGAACAGCACCGGTTGCGTGCTCGATCCGATATTCAGCCTGCGCCACGAATTCACTCTGGCGCCGAACTCCAGCATCCAGCTCCTGCTGTGGACGCAACTGGCCGACTCACGCGAGGGCGTGCTGAGCTTGCGCGCGCAAATCAGGGATGCAGATGCCGCAGCGCGAATATTCGCCGACGCGACCCAACGCGCCAAAGCGCAACTGCAACCGTTCGGCATCCGGCCGGATCAAGCCGACCGCTTCGCGCACTGGATGCGCGCCCTGCTGGTCAGCGACTCCAGCCAGCGCGCCACGGCCGCCCAGCGCGCGCGCGGCCATGGCGGGCCACCGACACTGTGGGGCGCAGGCATTTCCGGCGACCGACCGATCGCCTTGCTGCATATATGCGGGCAAGACGAGCTCGACCGCCTGGACGACCTGCTGCTGGCGCAGCGCTGGTGGCGTTCGCAACAGCTGGCGATCGACGTGGTCGTGCTCGATCGGCTCGGTGCCGACGCTGACGGAACACGGCAAGCACTTCAACAGCGCGTTGCTGCGCAGAAGCAGCTGCTGCACACCGGCGATCCATCGCCGAACGCCGAACTGTTCTGCCTGCGCGACGACCAGCTCGGCGACGAGGTGCGCAACGGCCTGTTGACGGTGGCACGACTGCTGCTTGAGCGCGAGATCGATGTCGACAGCTCGGCGCCGCCGCCTGCCGTCGCGCCATCGTCCGCGCCGATTTGCGCCAACACGCCGGCAGCGGCGGCCAACGCCGACGATGTGGCATGGGAGTTCGCCAACGGCTACGGCGGCTTCAGCGAACATGGCCGCACCTACCGCATCGAGCTGGATGCATCGCATCCCACCCCCGCGCCATG
Organism: Rhodanobacter sp.; assembly: GCA_004298505.1. GTDB lineage: Bacteria > Pseudomonadota > Gammaproteobacteria > Xanthomonadales > Rhodanobacteraceae > Rhodanobacter. Next base: position 4,822 of record SCRO01000135.1, on the reverse strand, counting down.
GAGCAACGTCATCGCCAACCCGCAGTTCGGTTGCCTCGTCACCGCCGAGGGCGGCGGTTACACGTGGTCGACCAACAGCCAGCAGAATCCGCTGACGCCGTGGCCGAACGATCCGGTCAGCGACGTGCCGCACGAGATCATCTATCTGCGCGACGCGGATAACGGCGAACTGTGGAGCGCCACCGCGCTGCCGATCCGCGTGCCTGGCGCGCACTACACCGCCACCCACGGCAAGGGCTGGACGCGCTTTTGCAACGACGCGCATGGCATCGCGCTTGAGCTGACCCAGTGCGTGCCGACGAAGGACCCGGTCAAGCTGTCGCGACTGCGACTGTGCAACCGCTCCGCACGCACGCGCCGGCTGTCGGTCACCGGCTACGTCGAATGGGCGCTGGGAGCCAATGGCAGCACCCCGGCACCCTTCGTGGTGACGTCGCGCGACGACGACACGGGCGCCCTGTTCGCCCGCAATCGCTGGCGTGCCGACTTCGGCGAGCGCGTGGCATTCCTCGATCTGGCCGGCACGCAGCAGTCGATCAGCGGCGATCGCGCCGCCTTCCTCGGCCCGTTGGGCAGCGTCGCGCAGCCGGCCTCGCTGCATGGCGACGCGGCACTGAATGGGCGCCTTGGTGCTGGTCTCGACCCGTGCGGCGCCTTGCAGACACGACTCGAATTGCCGCCGCATACCCAACTGGACCTGGTCTTCCTGCTCGGCGAAGGTGGCGACGAAGATGCCGCGCGCAAACTGATCGCGACATACCGCGCCGCCGACTTCGACGTTGTGCTGGCCGAGGTCACGGCGCTGTGGAACGACCTGCTTGACACGGTGCAGGTATGCACGCCCGATCGGGCGCTGGATATCCTGCTCAACGACTGGCTGTTGTATCAGGTCACGGCCTGCCGGCTGTGGGCACGCACGGCCTACTACCAGGCCAGCGGCGCCTGGGGCTACCGCGACCAGCTGCAGGACGTGATGGCGCTGTGCGTGAGTCGACCCGACCTGGCACGTGACCACCTGCTACGCGCGGCAGGACGCCAGTTCGCCGAAGGCGACGTGCAGCACTGGTGGTTGCCGCCCACCGGCCAGGGCATTCGCACCAAGATTCGCGACGATCGCGTCTGGCTGGCCTATGTGGCGATGCACTACGTCGAGGTGAGCGGCGACCGCGCGGTGCTCGACGAAGTGCTGCCTTTCCTCACCGGCGAGTCGATTGCCGACGGCGCCACCGATGCGTTCTTCCAGCCCGCGCCCTCCGAGGACAAAGTATCGTTGTACGAACACTGTGCGTTGGCGATCGACTCCAGCCTCACCTGCGGCGCACACGGCTTGCCGCTGATCGGCACCGGCGACTGGAACGACGGCATGAACCTGGTCGGCGCGAAGGGCCACGGCGAAAGCAGTTGGCTGGGCTGGTTCCTGGTGCGCACGATCGACGCGTTGGCGGCCGAAGCGGACGTGCGCGGCGACCAGCGCGTGGTGAAGTGGCGCGAGTATGCCAGCAGCATGCGCGGGGCGCTGGAGAAAGCATGGGATGGCGGGTGGTATCGCCGCGGCTACTACGACGATGGCGTGCCGCTTGGCTCGAAGGACAGCGAACAATGCCGGATCGATACCATCGCGCAGTCATGGAGCGTGATCGCCGGCAGCGACGACCGCGCCCATGCGGCGCAGGCGATGGCCTCGGTCGACGAGCTGCTGGTCGACCATGAGCACAAGGTGGCCCGGCTGTTCACGCCGCCGTTCGACCAGGACGGCAAGAAGGACCCCGGCTACATCAAGGGCTATCCGCCCGGCGTGCGCGAAAACGGCGGGCAATATACGCATGGTGCGATCTGGTCGATCCTCGCCTGGGCCGGTCTCGGCGATGGCGACCGCGCCGGCAACATGTTCGACCTGCTCAACCCGATCCATCACAGCGACAGCGCCGAGGCCGTGGCGCGCTACAAGGTCGAACCGTACGTGGCTTGTGCGGACGTCTATTCGGTGGCGCCGCACGTCGGCCGCGGCGGCTGGACCTGGTACACCGGCTCGGCGGCATGGTTGTACCGCGCCGGGCTGGAAGCCGTGCTGGGGTTCCAGTTGCACGGTGATCGCCTGCGCATGAATCCGTGCATGCCGAAGGCGTGGTCGGGGTTCCGGATCACCTATCGTCATGGTCCTGAACGCGCGACCTGTTACGAAATCAGCGTGGACAATCCCGACCGCGTCTGCGGCGGCGTGAAGAGCATGCATCTGGACGGCCAGACGCTGAAGCCCGAAGCCACCATCGCGTTACTCAATGACGGCCAGACCCACCACCTGCACATCACCCTCGGCCCCGCGCCATCGTAATCGCAGGGACTCACCCCCGCGCAATCGGAGCCCGCTCGCGGGCGATGCTTTTTGGCCGGGAATCGGGGATCGGGGATCGGGGATCGCATAGAGCATCGCCCGCAAGCGGGCTCCTACGGCCACCAGAGGACGAGAGTCGCGACGGGATGGAGGGCATCAACTGCGCCGCTTGCGCGAAGCGCCCAGCTTGCGCGTCAACGTGTTGCGCCCCACGCCAAGCGCCTGGGCGGCATGCTGTCGATGGCCTTCGTGAGCCTGCAGCGCAACCTGCAACAAGGTCTGGTCGAGCGCCGCGCGAGCTCGTGCGTGAATTTCCACCTCGCCACCGGCGAGCGCGGCGCAAGCCCAGTCGCGCAGCGCATCGGTCCACTCGCCGCTGGCCGAACCCGCATGCGCGTCGCCCAAGTCGGCCGGCAGGATCTCGCTGCCGGGAGCGATCACCGCCAGCCGTCGGCACAGATTCTCCAGTTCGCGCACGTTGCCGGGGAAGTCGCGCTGCGCGATCAGCTTCAGCGCCATCCGGGAGAAGCGTTTCGGTGGCAATTTCAGTTCCTGCGCCGTGGCAGCGAGGAAATGTTGCGCCAACAACGGGATGTCACTGCGCCGGCTGCGCAACGGCGGCAACGCGATGCGCACCACGTCGAGGCGATGCATGAGGTCGGCGCGGAACTGCCCGGCGGCAACACGGCTGGCCAGGTCCTGATGGGTGGCCGCGACGATGCGCACGTTGCAGCGAAGCAGCTCGCGACCGCCGACGCGATAGAATTCGCCGCCGGCCAGTACACGCAGCAGGCGCGTCTGCAGCAGCAAGGGCATGTCGCCGATCTCGTCGAGGAACAGCGTGCCGCCCTCGACCTGCTCGAAGCGACCGGCGACGCGGCGCGTGGCACCGGTGAACGCGCCGGCTTCGTGACCAAACAGTTCGCTCTCCAGCAGCTCGCTGGGGATCGCGGCGGTGTTCAGCGCCACGAAGGGCTTGTCGCAGCGCGCGCTTTCCTCGTGCAACGCGCGCGCCACCAACTCCTTGCCGGTGCCGGTTTCGCCCGTGACCAGCACGTTGAGGTCGCTGGCGGCGACGCGGCCGATCAGCCGGAACACCTCGCGCATCGGTGCGCTTTCACCAAGCAGCGCGTGGCCCGGCACGCTGGTCATGCCGCTGGCCGGTGTCGGTGAGCTCACGCTGGCCAGCGCGCGCTGCACGGTCGACACCGCGTGATCGAGATCAAACGGCTTGGCCAGGTAATCGACCGCGCCGGCGCGATAGGCCGCCGCCGTGGTGGCGACATCGGTGTAGGCACTCATCACGATCACCGGGCCGATACCCTGTTGCTGCAGATCGACCAGCAGGGTCAGGCCGTCCTCGCCGGGCATGCGCACATCAGTCAGCAGCAGGGCCGGGCGCTCGTCGTGCAGGGCCGCACGCACCGCCTCGGCATCGCCGAATTCGCGCACGCCGAGCCCTGCATCGCGCAAGGCCTCGGCCAGCACGTAGCGCACGCCACGGTCGTCGTCGACGAGCCAGATTTCATCAGCCATGCGTCTTCTCCAGTGGCAGGTACAGCGAGAACACGGTTTCGCCGGGGCGACTGGCGCAGCGCAACTCGCCGCCATGTTCATGGGCGATCTCGCGCGACAGCGCCAGGCCAAGGCCGGTGCCGTCGGCGCGGCCGGAAACTAGCGGCTCGAACAAGGTGTCGCGCAAGGCCGCTGGTATACCCGCACCGTCGTCAACCACGTCGACGCGCAGCGCCATGCGCAACATGCTTTCGCCCAGGCGCACGCCGTGCTCGATGCGCGTGCGCAAGATGAGTGTGTGTGCGCCTGCCTCCAGCGCGTTGCGCGCCAGGTTAAGCAGCACCTGGTGCAGGCGATCCGCATCGCCATGCAGATCCGGCACGCTGGGATCGTAGTCGTGACACAGCCGCGGCAGCGACGGCTCGGCCTGCAGCAGGTCGGCGAGTCGCTCCAGCAGCTGGTGGATATTGACCGGGCCGAGCTGCACCGCGCCATCGTGACGCAGCAGACGATTGGCCAGGGTGGCGAGTCGATCGGCCTCATCGATGATCAGCCCCGCCAGCGCGCGCAGATCGTCGTTGTCCACGCGCCGTTGCAACAGTTGCGCCGCGCCGCGCAGTCCGGCCAGTGGATTCTTCACTTCATGCGCAAACCCACGCAGGGTTGCCGACACGGGCGAGGGACTCGCGGCGGGCTCGGCCAGTTCATGGACCTCCAGCAGCAAACCGCCGTCGAACGGTTGCGCCTGGATATCGGTCCTGATCGTGCGTCCGCCCGGCGTGGCCAACGCCACGCTGCGCCAATACACGGGGCGCTGCCCGCCCAGCACGCGCCCGGCCTGTGCCATCGCATCGGCATCGGGCATCAGCAGGCTCAACGGTTGCCCAGTCACGCTGCGCGCGCCAAGCGCAAGACGCTCGGCCAGTGCGGGATTGATCCAGCGCACGCGCATGTCGGCGCCGACCAAGGCCATCC
>SCRO01000134.1 GCA_004298505.1 Rhodanobacter sp. | reverse complement strand
TTCGCGCCATTGCCGGGCATTCAAAGTAGCGCTATCGTGCAGGTTACCGACGGCGTAGCGTGCTGCCGTCTAACCCGTCATTCAAGCGGACGGCTACGCCGCCGCTCAACTCCAGCGTTATGCGGCTTACAGCGTGAACGGGGTGAACCGATGAAGTGGACGAAGCCAGTCTATTGGTCGCAGATATTGACCGGTATAGCTGGCGTAGGCGCGGTTCTGCTCTCTGACAACATCACCAAGTGGCACATCTTGGTGTCAGCGATCCTGGTGAGTTCTGTTGTTGTTTCGCTCTTGGTCGTGGCTCGTGCCGAGACAGATTCTGACCGTAATCGGTCACACTTAGACACCCTGCTGCGCGCCATGGAGTTGCCGTATTTCATCATCCAGGCGATCACCAAGGAGATTGAGTCTATAGCCACGGCGCATAGCTGGCAGCTTGCGCATCAGGAGTACTTTGAGCGGGAGGCTGTCTATCAGTTTCGATCATCTGCCGGTCAACTCGGCCGCCTTGTTATGGCGACTCAGGAATTCAAAGACCTTTGGATTCTTGACGAAGATGCCCGTACAAGAGTGCTCGAAGCACGACTATTCAGCGTAGATCAAACAGCCTCATCGCAGGCTGAGGAGGAATACGCGGGGGCAGTCATACGCGAGGCAATGTCCAGCCATGTCAAAGGCCCGCATTGGGTCTCGCAGTCAGTGCAAGCAGACGGAACGAGGCTCTATCAACTGCGCATGGATCAAGCCGCCCAGCCGAGCAGGACTGTGAACGTCCCCAAAGAACGCTTTGACGAATTGCTTTCGATGGTGCCGATTCTCCGCTATCAGGAGTTGGCCAACGAAGTTGCGTGTGTTTTCTCGGGTCATCATGACAAATAGGTCTCTCAGACTGGCGCATAACAACAGCATGCAGCGGACGCGGCTACGCCGCGCCGCTGATGCGAAGCGTTCAACGGCAACAAGAAACGGAAACGGGGTCAGGTTCACTTCCTGTTCCTCTGTGACAGAGCCCTCTCGAGTTCGACAGTTAATCGCGTAAGCCTTTGATTGTGTTGAGTAGCGTTTCAAAAGCGTGGACTATAACAGGGCTTTTTTGGCGTGGCGGTGTCGGTTTTTTCAGGTCGAGAAAAATGGTGTCAGGGACGAATGGCGCTTACTTAAGCCTCTTCGGATGCCCAAATCGGCGGACTTTTTCACGGGCGACGGCACGTGGTTGAGTGAGTAACGGCAAGGGTTTAGGTCTTCGTTTGACGGCGCGGGGTTCGATGCGTCCCGGCCGTTGGCCGACCCGGCGCTGTGCGATCAGGATCAGCAGGCATTCGACTTGTGCTTCAAGAACGGGGTCATGCAAGAACGGGGTCAGGTTCACTTCCAGAAAGGAGGGTCAGGTTTGGGTTAGGTCGCCTTAAATGGCTGGATTTTTAGTTTTACTCAACGTTAGCTTTCGTGGGTTCACTATGAACGATCTCGCAAAACTAATCTCGGCGCTCGCTTCGTTGGCATGGCCCTTAGTTGCCGCCGTCCTTCTATTCAACCTCTACAACCCGATTCGTACGCTCGTCGAATCTGCGTTGAAGAGAAAATTCACGATTAAAGTTGCCGGTAACGAACTCACAATGGAAGGCGGAGCATGGGGTCAGGTCTAGCTTTGTAGCATATGATTACCTTCTGCCGCTAGGCTGGATGCTACGAAGCTAGACCTGACCCTGAGGTTTCTCGCATGGAATTCATCACGGTTGTCCGCCAGCCAGCAGCAACCGCCAGCGTGGATGGCCGCGCCAGGCGAAGGCGATCAGGTACATATGGGACTGTCTGCGCAGCAAGGCCTTTGCACTGCCCGCTGTCGCGCTGCCATCACCCACCGCGTCGCCACCGCTGGAGAGGTGATGCACACGGCCTCGTCGGTGCGCGTAGTCACCGCACGCTCAAGCAGCTGGATATCCGCTTCATGCTGGCGCGCCACGTGGGGATCCTCGAAGAAGATTGCGCGCTGACAGCGGCGCTCCAGCACCAGATCGGCGATCTGCGCATCGCCGCCCATCGGACCGCTCTGATAGCGCTGCGCCCACAAGCGCTCCGTCGGCCAACCGCGACTCCAGGCTAGCTCGTTCAGTCGCCGGCCGGTAGTGCCCGTGGCCACGCGATGCGCATAGCGCGACAGCAGGTCAAAATGCTCTGCGGCAAAGGCGAGCATTTGCGGCTTCATCGCATCATGGGCGATCAGGGCCAGGGTGTGCGATTCCAGCGTGTGGAACTCGTCGGCACCCGGGTCGGGTGCCAAGCCGGCGTAAATTCTTTCCATTTCGATCCAGTCGCGCGCCGAGGCCACTGTCGAGATGAAAGGCTTGCCATGGATCACGCACTGCCGCTTGAGCGCCACCGCCTCAGGAAAGATCGAAGACGGGTCAACCGGATCGACCAGATAGATCGCCCCATCTAGCACACGCCCGGGTTGATCCAGCCCGACGACCTCAGCGACCAGCTTCATCAAGCCGCCTTCGCGACCATTGGGATAACGCTGCAACCCGACGTAGTCGGCAAGCCGCCCAACCCTCATGATCGCATCGTAAGTGCGACCCACGGTACGCAGACCCAACTGCAATTCGCGGATACCTGGCTCGCAGGCCTGCAGCCAGCGAAACAACGCTGCGCCATCGTGGCTGTGATGGAGTTGGTTGGCGGCAAGGCCAAGGTGCATGGTGTCTGCTCCGCGGATAGTGGGGTTGTCGGCCTGTCCGCAGGATAAACCCGAAGACGAGCGAAAATTTGAAACGGTCGATGTCGACGAAACCCGTTCGCACACCATACCGTCTACTCGACGCAAGGCGCGAGCGAAAGCAGCGCGACTACCTCGCAGTGCACTGGACCATCAAGCACCGCACGCGCTGCGACCAGTGGCAGATGACGCTGCGCGAGCGGCATGCACGATCATCTCGTGATCGCGACCAATTGGGGGGCAATCTCGACACGCTGATGATGACCAAAAGTCATCCACCCCCGAACCGGACTAGCCGAAAACCAGGAGTACACGCCAATCGACGCCAACATCCGGCCAGATCGGCCAGCAACGCACAACCGATGGTGTGACGGGGGTTTAGTCGTGGCGAAAATTGATGTCGCCTTACGTCACCAGCTTTCCTGAAAGCGGACTGTCGCCACAGACTGATTAGGGTCGGTCACTGCCCTTGCAGCCTCGGCGACAGCCGGGCAAGCGGCGGCAGGCAGAGAGCGGCCGGTCTCTGCCTGTCGCCGCTTGCCCGGCATCCATCGGGACCGCAAGGGCAGTCCACAGCGGATCTGGGACATTCCCGGCTGGCCAATCGCAAGAGATTGGGCCACAAAGTTGTCGTCTCATCAGGCCGCCAGCCGGTGCTCATAATACGGCCGCGCGGTCGTCGAGGATCGCGTACAACGCGGCGAGGTTGCCGGGATCCGGATTGAGCCACGCATCGACGTGCTCCGGCTTGATCGGAATGATGCAGCGATCATGACCGGCGGCTGCAACTTCCGCAGGAGGTTCGTCGGTGATGGCCGCGAAGGAGAACAGATCCGCGCCACCATCATCTCCCTTTGAGATATTCCAGAGGCAGGCCACCAGCATCTCCTGCGGCGGCTGAGGATCGAATTCAAGTACGACGTTCTCCTCCTTCTCCCCGGCCACCAGCTCACGGCCCTCCATCTTGTGGCGGGAGACGTTCTCGTAGAACCGGGTCACGATCATGATGGCGTGCCGGTGGCCGAACGGCTTGTCCCACGACTCCTCCAGCTTGTCTCGGCGAGCGTTGTAGGTGCCGGGATACTTCCGCTCGGTCACTTCATTCCAGCCCGGTAGGCGCCATTGAAGCGCATGGGCACCACGATCCGCTGGCCCTCCTTCTCGATTATCACCGTCGCATAGCTGCCGCGGTCGCAGCGCGCGGCGATCACCGAAATTGCGCAGGACTTCGAGGGCGAAACAAAAGGGGTCAGAGACATTATTCATGGCGAAGTGTGCTATCGCGGGGCTTTCCGGGCGGCCAGCCTCGCGGCCTCAGCGTCGCCACGCGCTGCAGCTCAGCCTCAATGGCGGCTTGGAATCGGCTAGTTCCCAGTGCGCGCTGTTGTTGAACATAGGCACGGATCTCGCTCATCCGATCCTCGCCGATGGCTTCAAGAAACAAGGCGCGATAGGCAGCACAGCGCTCATCAACCGTTGTACCCAACTGAGCATACTCGTCATGGGGGTAAACGAGCCGGTCGGCCCGGCCCTGCGCGTTGGCGCGATAGCTTGACCATGCGTAGTCACCCGGCGTCTCCACCATCGCAGCACGCACCGGGTTGAGCTCGATGTATCGGTAGCAAGTGAGCAGATAGCGTTCACTGTCGACCAGGCAGGACTTGTAGCGACCCTCCCAGAGCGTACCGCTGCGTCGATAAGTCGCATTGAAGTAGCCCACGTAGCGGCGACCGAGGGATTGCATCGTGCGCGCGACGGCACCGGCGACCTCGGGGGTCATCAACAGGTGCACGTGGTTGGTCATCAACACATAAGCGTGAAGCCGACACCCTTGTGCCAGCGCCGCCTCATCGAGCTGACGCAAGTAGCACCGGTAATCCTGCTCGCGCAGGAAACAAGGCTGGCGGTTATTTCCCCGTTGGATGACGTGCTGTGGAACCCCGGGCAAATCCAGACGTCGCTGACGCGGCATGATGGCCCCCTGCCATCGTCTGTGGAACCCCATCCTCGCCGCCCACGCCAAGCCCCACCATCAGCCCGAACCCTTGCCATCTGTCAGATAATGTCTCTGACCCCTTTTGCTCCCCGAAGGCGTGCAGCCCATCTTGGTGACCGACGCTGGGTTTCGTGCGCCATGGTTCCGTGCCGTGGAAGCAATGGGCTGGCACTGGCTGGGACGTCTGCGCCATCGGACTCTGGTTAAG
>SCRO01000133.1 GCA_004298505.1 Rhodanobacter sp. | reverse complement strand
TTGACGCGCAGGCAGGAAGCCGAAGCGGACAGCGGCACAGCCGCTGGCCCCGAAGGGGCGAAGGGCAGGATGCCCGTAGCAAAACTGCCGTAGCGGCGCGCAACGCGCGCCTTGCACAGGACGACGAGTTTATGGAGAGGTGGCCGAGTGGTTTAAGGCAGCAGTCTTGAAAACTGCCGTAGGTGCAAACCTACCGTGGGTTCGAATCCCACTCTCTCCGCCAGTGCTCGCGCCATGGCACCAAGCCGGTCGGTTCTCCGTTTTCACCAGCTCCAGGTAGAGTCGCTGCAGCCGGTCGAGCAGCGGGCAGCACCTGCCGTCGCCCATCGTGCGGCCATCGATTTCACTGGCCGGTACTACTGCCAGCTGGTTTGTCGGTGGCAACGAACCGGCCTTTTTCCAACTTCCAGTCCGGCCGGATGAAGTGGCAGGTGTAACCGCCGGGGTAGTGCTGCAGGTAATCCTGATGCTCGGGCTCAGCCTCCCAGAAGTCGCCGACCGGCGCCAGTTCGGTGACCGCCTTGCCTGGCCACAGGCCGGAGGCGTCCACGTCGGCGATAGTGTCTTCGGCTATGCGCTTCTGCTCGTCGCTGGTGTAGAAGATGGCTGAGCGGTAGCTGGCGCCGCGATCGTTGCCCTGCCGGTTGGGCGTGCTGGGGTCGTGGATCTGGAAGAACAACTCCAGCAGCGCGCGATAGCTGATCCGCTGCGGATCGAAGCTGATTTCGATAGCCTCGGCGTGGGTGCCATGCTGGCGGTAGGTGGCGTTAGGCACGTCGCCGCCGGAATAGCCCACACGGGTGGAGATGACGCCCGGTTGCTGGCGGATCAGTTCCTGCATGCCCCAGAAGCAGCCGCCGGCGAGAACGGCGCGTTCGCTCGAACTGCTCACGAGGCTGACTCCTGCTGATCGGCGTCGAACAGCTTGCGGTACTCCCCGTAACCCTCGCTTTCGAGTTGGTCGACGCGGATGAAGCGCAGCGAGGCGGAGTTGATGCAGTAGCGCCGGCCGCCGCTCGCGCGCGGACCATCCGGGAAGACGTGGCCGAGGTGGCTGTCGCCATCGCGCGAGCGCACCTCGGTACGGGCCATGCCGAGGCTGTCGTCATGATTTTCGATGACGTGCTCGTTCTGTACCGGACGGGTAAAGCTGGGCCAACCGCAGGCGCTTTCGAATTTGTCCAGCGAAGTGAACAGCGGCTCGCCGGAAACGATGTCGACATACAGGCCCGGCGCCTGGTTGGCGTTGTAGAGATTGTCGAACGGTCGCTCGGTAGCAGCTTGCTGGGTGACGCGGAATTGCTCGGGCGTGAGCCGGGCGACGGCTTCGGGGGTCTTGCGGTAGTTCGACATGGGGGTCTCCGAGGAGATGATCGGAAGCGTTCGACACGTATTGTGGCTGACGCGATATACATGGGGTTTGCTGGCGTCGAGCCAAGGTTGCCTGCGGGCATCATGGGGCCACGCCGGACCGGCGAAGGTCGGAAAGGTGCTGGTTTTCCCGTGGAATGGCCGTGCTCGATACCGGCACGGGCGGTCGCGGGGCGCAGCGCGGTACTGGCCGAGGTCGGACGTATCGCCGCGTCGATCTGATCAGTTCGCGATCAAGCGCTCGGATGCCAGGACGAAGGCCAGTGCGTCGCTGCACGGGGCATCGATTTTCAGGCTGAGTAATGCATCGGCGCGGGTGCGGCCCAGGGTCAGCGCCGCCACCGGTTTGCCGGCTTTCGCGGCCGCCTGCACGAAGCGGTAGCCGGAATAGACCATCAGTGAGGAACCAACCACCAACACCGCGTTGGCCACGCGCCAGGCTTGCGTGGCCGCATCCACCCGCTCGCGCGGCACGCCCTCGCCGAAGAACACCACGTCGGGCTTCATGATGCCGCCGCAATGCGGGCACGACGGTATATCGAATTGGGTGAAGTCGTGGCCTTCCAGGTCCGCGTCGCCATCGGGCGCGATTGCCGCGTCGAGGTGCTGCCACGCCGGGTTGCACTCGATCAGCAGTCGCTGGAATGCGTCGCGCGGCTGGCGCCAGTCACAGGCCATGCAACGTACTTCATCGAGCCGGCCGTGCAGGTCGATCACCCGTTTGCTGCCGGCACGCTGATGCAGGCGATCGACGTTCTGGGTGACCAGCAGCTCGATTTGTCCGCGATGTTCCAGTTGTGCCAGGGCGTAGTGTGCGGTGTTGGGCGTCGCGCAACCGAAACGCGGCCAGCCGGTCATGCTGCGCGCCCAGTAGCGCTGGCGCGTGGCGAGTTCGTGCATGAAGGCCTGCAGCGTCACCGGTGGCGCGCGCTTCCATTCACCGTCGCGGTCCCGGTAATCCGGGATACCGGAGTCGGTACTGCAGCCCGCGCCGGTCAGCACGAACAGGCGCGGATGGCTCTCGATGAAGTGCTGCAGCGCGGTCATGTCTCGCAATCTGGACAACGTACCCGAAGGAGGATCGTCCGAGCATATCCCACGACCATGGTCGCTTCGTCAGGCAAGCTCGATCTCGGCTGGCACAAGTCTCCCTGGAGGGAGCCCGGGTGCGAGGCGCCCGGGCTCGGTAGCGCGTGAAGCGGGCGAAATCAGATCTTGCCGACCAGGTCCAGCGACGGCGCGAGGGTTTTCCCGCCTTCCTTCCACCTGGCCGGGCACACCTCGTTCGGGTGGACGGCGACGTACTGGGCGGCCTTGACCTTGCGCAGCAGCTCGGACGCGTCGCGGCCAATGCCGCCGGCGTTGAGCTCGATGATCTGGATCTTGCCGTCCGGGTCGATCACGAAGGTACCGCGATCGGCAACACCGGCGTCTTCGATCAGCACCTCGAAATTGCGCGAGATCGCGTGGGTCGGATCGCCGATCATGGTGTACTCGATCTTCTTCACCGCCTCGGAGGTGTCGTGCCAGGCCTTGTGCGCGAAATGGGTGTCGGTGGAGACCGAGTAGATCTCGACGCCAAGCTTCTGGAACTCGGGGTATTGGTCCGCCAAGTCTTCCAGCTCGGTGGGGCAGACGAAGGTGAAGTCGGCCGGGTAGAAGAACACGACCGACCATTTGCCTTTCAGGTCGGCGTCGGAAACTTCAATGAACTTGCCGCTCTTCAGAGCCTGGCCCTTGAACGGTTTTACTTCGGTATTGATCAGGGACATCGTGGTTTGCTTCCCGTGGTGGTTGAAGAATGGAAGTGATGTTACGACCCGGGAAACTATATATCCAATTGATTATTTGTATCGCGTTGATTGGCTGTGACTATCAATATACCGGTCGCCCGGGGCTGCTTCTGGCGCGGTGAACCAGCGGGAACAGGTGGGGACGTACGGCGCGGCCGCGCGGCGATCGCGCAGTTGGTGGTCGACTACCGCGGCGGTGACGCCTACATTCACCGTGGTGCGCAGCCTGTCCAGACTGCCCTACAGCTGGAGGCGCTTGTCATCATGGGACGAATGCACGGGGTGTTTGCCGGTTCGGCACTTCGGCACCCCTGCAGTCGGCGGAAAGTTCGCGATGCGCTAAAATGCCGGTTTTAGGCGGATATCTCATGACCAAACCAGCATCCCCCGGCGCGTGCTTTCGCGCAGCCGTAGCCGAGGAACAACCGCTGCAGGTGGTCGGCGCGATCACCGCGTATGCGGCGCGGATGGCGCAGCGCACCGGTTTCAAGGCGCTCTACCTGTCCGGCGGCGGCGTGGCGGCCAATTCGCTGGGCATGCCGGATCTGGGCATCAGCACGATGGAAGACGTGCTCACCGACGTCCGCCGGATCACCGACGTCTGTGAGCTGCCGTTGCTGGTGGACGTGGATACCGGCTGGGGTGGCGCGTTCAACATCGCCCGCACCGTGCGCTCGCTGATCAAGGCCGGCGCCGGCGCCTTGCATATCGAGGATCAGGTGGCCGCCAAGCGTTGCGGCCACCGGCCGGGCAAGGCGATCGTGTCGAAGGACGAGATGGTCGACCGGGTCAAGGCCGCCGTGGATGCGCGTGTTGACGACCAGTTCGTGCTGATGGCACGCACCGATTCGATCGCGGTGGAGGGCATCGACTCGGCGATCGAGCGTGCGCAGGCCTGCGTCGAGGCCGGCGCCGACATGATCTTCCCCGAGGCGATCTACACGCTGGAGCAATACCGTCAGTTCAAGGCGGCGGTGCAGGTGCCGATCCTGGCCAACATCACCGAGTTCGGCATGACCCCGTTGTTCACTCGCGAGGAACTGGCCGGCGCGAACGTCGACGTCATCCTGTATTGCTGTGGCGCCTATCGGGCGATGAACAAGGCGGCGTTGAACTTCTATGCAACCGTGCGCCGCGATGGCACCCAGCAAGCGGCCGTGCCCACCATGCAGACGCGCGAGGAGCTGTACGACTTTCTCGACTACCACGCCTACGAGCGCAAGCTAGATGAGCTGTTTGGCGGCGACAAACCCGACTGACTGAAATACATTTTTCGTCGACGCAACTTTCTCGATCGAGGTCTCAACGATGAGCGAAACCAACCCGTCCCTGCCCAAACCGAAGAAGTCGGTCGCCCTCTCCGGCGTGGCCGCCGGCAACACCGCGCTGTGCACCGTGGGCCGCAGCGGCAACGACCTGCACTACCGTGGCTACGATATCCATGACCTGGCTGCAAAAGGCTGTTTCGAGGAAGTCGCCTACCTGCTGGTGCACGGCGTGCTGCCGACCTGGACCGAGCTGCAGAACTACAAGGCCACGCTGAAACGCCTGCGTGGACTACCGGCACCGCTGAAGGCGACGATGGAGCTGCTCCCCGCCGCCACCCATCCGATGGACGTGCTGCGCACCGGTTGTTCGGTGCTCGGCACGGTGCAGCCGGAGAAGGACGACCACAACGTCACCGGCGCGCAGGAGATCGCCGACCGCCTGATGGCCTGCTTCGGTTCCATGCTGCTGTACTGGTACCACTTCAGCCACAACGGCAAGCGCATCGAGACCGAGACCGACGACGACTCGATCGCCGCGCACTTCCTGCACCTGCTGCACGGCAAGGCGCCCAGCGAGTTGCACGCCCACGCCCTGGACAAGTCGCTGATCCTGTACGCCGAACACGAGTTCAACGCCTCGACCTTTGCCGCCCGCGTCATCGCCGGCACCGGCTCGGACATGTATTCGGCGATCACCGGGGCGATCGGCGCCTTGCGTGGCCCCAAGCATGGTGGCGCCAACGAGGTGGCGATGGAGATCATCTCGCGCTACCGCAACGCCGATGCGGCGGAAGCCGACATCCGGGCGCGCGTCGCGCGCAAGGAAATCATCATCGGCTTCGGTCACCCGGTGTATACGGTGTCCGACCCGCGCAACGAGATCATCAAGGAAGTCTCGCGCAAGCTGTGCAGCGAGGGCGGCAACCCGACCCTGTTCGACGTCTCCGAGCGGATCGAGCAGGTGATGGCCGAGGTCAAGAAGATGTTCCCGAACCTCGACTGGTTCTCGGCCAGCACCTACCACATGCTGGGCGTGCCTACGGCGATGTTCACGCCGCTGTTCGTGATCTCGCGCACTGCCGGCTGGAGTGCGCACGTGATCGAGCAGCGTCAGGACGGCAAGATCATCCGCCCCAGCGCCAACTACACCGGCCCGGAAGACCTGGCCTACGGGCCGATCGACAAGCGCTGAGATCAGCTTGCTGAAACGAACCACGGCGCCGCCGTGGTTCGTTTCAGCGCGGGGAGCGAGTTGGTGGATCGTCCTCGATATGTTCGAGCAAGTCGCCCGGCTGGCGATCCGGCGCGTCACAGATCGCTTCGAGCGTGCCAAGGCGCAAGCTCTTGACCTTGGCCCTGCCTGGGCAGCGACAGCTTGGCCTTGGTGATCCCCGGGGGTTTTATTCCGATGCCACAGCGGCGCGGTGCTCCGCCCACCAGCCCAGCCCGCAGATGCCGATCACCAGCACCGCATCCAGCGTCCAGACGGCCCAGCCATGGCTGTCGAACCAGGGATCGACCAAGTGATCGCTGGAAATCATCCTCGCCGACGTCCAGGCGATGGCCGCCGCGCCGATGTAGATGATGAGCGGAAACCGTTCGAGTAATTTCAGGATCAAGGTGGATCCCCAGACCACCAACGGCACGGTGATCAGCAGGCCGGTGATCACCAGGCCCAGGTGGCCCTTCGAGGCACCGGCAATCGCCAGCACATTGTCCAGGCCCATCAGGGCGTCGGCGACGATGATCGTGCGCAGGGCCTGCCAGAAGGTATGGGCCGCGTGGAGCTTGGAGTCGTCATGGCTGCGGTGACGCAGCAGATTCCAGGCGATCGGCAGCAGCACCAGGCCACCCACAAGCAGCAAACCCGGTAGTTTCAGCAGATAGACAACGATCGCGGTGAGCCCGAAACGCACTGCAATGGCGCCGAAGGTACCCCAGAAAATGGCCTTGTTTTGCAGCTCCTTCGGCAGGCGGCTGGCTGCCATGGCGATGACGATGGCGTTGTCGCCAGCCAATACCAGGTCGAGCAGGATGATGGCCAGCAGGCCGGAAACGACGTCGGAACTGAGGAAATCCATGCAGGGTACCTTGCGCGTCGAACAATGCAGTGAGCACGGACGCGCGCGGCCCGTGTCCACCGCAAAAGTCTCGCTCGCAGCAAGGCTGCCGCAGTGACCGGGGCGAGGCGTCGCCCGTGCTGACGATCACTGCACCGCGACGGCAGAAGCGGCCGCGGGAACTACTCCCCTTTGAGGATTTGTTGATTGTCGGGCTGTCGCACCTTGCGGTCAAGACACGTCGTGTGCGCCAGTCAGCTAAACTGGCGCTTTCCCTAAGCAGCGAGATCCATCATGAGTGCGCACGACATCCGTTCCGCCGTCCGTCCCGATCCCGACCAGCCGCTGGTCGACATCGCCGATTACGTGGTCGATTACAAGATCGAGTCGAAGGAGGCCTACGACACCGCGCGCTACATGCTGCTGGATTCGCTGGGCACCGCGATGCTGGCGATGAAATTTCCCGAGTGTGTGAAGCACCTTGGTCCGCTGGTGCCGGGTGCGACCTTGCCCGGCGGCGCGCGTGTGCCGGGCACCAGCCATGAACTGGATCCGGTGCAGGCGGCGTTTGCGATCGGCACGCAGATTCGCTGGCTGGATTTCAACGACACCTGGCTGGCCGCCGAATGGGGCCATCCATCGGACAACCTCGGCAGCATCCTGGCGGTGGGCGACTACCTCAGCCGCAAGGCCGAGCGGGAGGGCGGCCAGCCGCTGACCGTGCACGACGTGCTGGGCTGGGCGATCAAGGCGCACGAGATCCAGGGTTGCTATGCGTTGCTGAACAGTTTCAACCGGGTCGGCCAGGACCACGTGATTCTGGTGCGGCTGGCTTCGACTGCCGTTGCCACCGCGATGCTCGGTGGCGACAAGGAGCAAGTGACTACCGCGGTATCGCACAGCTGGATCGATAACGGTGCTCTGCGCACCTACCGTCATGCGCCGAACACCGGTCCGCGCAAGAGCTGGGCGGCCGGCGACGCCTGCCGTCGTGCCGTGATCCACGCGATCAATGCGGTTGAACGCGGCGCGGTCGGCTACCCGTCGGCGCTGTCGGCGAAAACCTGGGGTTTTTACGACGTGGCGTTCGGCGGCAAGCCGTTCGAGTTCGAGCGTCCGTTCGGTAGCTACGTGATGGAAAACGTGTTGTTCAAGATCAGCTACCCGGCCGAGTTCCACGCGCAGACCGCGGTGGAGTGCGCGATGCAGCTGCACGGCGAGGTTGCCGACAAGCTCGACCAAATCGAGAAGATCGTGATCGAAACGCAGGAGGCGGGTTGCCGCATCATCGACAAGACCGGCCCGCTGGCCAATTACGCCGATCGCGATCACTGCATCCAGTACATGGTGGCGGTGCCGTTGATCTTCGGTCGACTGGTGGCCAGTGACTACAACGACGACGTGGCCGCCGATGCGCGTATCGATGCGCTGCGCGGCAAGATGACGGTTACCGAGAATCCGCAGTTTACCCGGGACTACTTCGACCCGGCCAAACGCTATATCGGCAATTCGGTACAGGTGTTCTTCAAGGACGGCAGCAGCACCGAGAAGGTGTCCATTGATTACCCAATCGGCCATCGCAAACGGCGTGCCGAGGGGATTCCCGTACTCCTGCAAAAATTCGAGGCGGCCATGCGCGGACATCTCCCCGCGCATCGGGTCAAGGCAATCCTGGCGGCCACCGTCGACCCAGCCAAGCTGGATGCGATGCCATTACAGCAGTTTCTGGCGCTCTTCACATTGTAAAGACGATGTAAGAGGAAGAGTTCACTCGTTCGGTGTCTGGCGGAGTCGAAGCAGGGTGGGTTTATTGTCTCAAGGCTTGGTACCAAGCCTTGGCCCGGCTCCGCCCTTTCCTGAACGCTGTTTCACTGAATGCGGGTTGTCAAGGCGTTGAATAGCCGGCCGCTTAACGTTTTTGCTACACTGCCCGCTGCTTGCCACGGGAACGTCAGGCAAGCGTTGCTGAAGCTCTGAGAAACTTGATCTGAGAAACTTGAGTTAAAGTTCTGACGCGCGACCTTCGGTTGTAGTCGAACGGACGCAAAAAACTAATAATTGAGGAGACACCTGATGAAACGTAAGGGCTTGTACTTTCTGATCGCGCTGGCCCTGGGCGGTGCGGGTGCCGTTCATGCGCAGGACACCGCCGCCGCCCCCGCCGACGCTTCCAGCAGCATGGCAACCTCTTCCTATGACGGACGTTGGTACATCGCGCCGACCGTGGGCCTGTACTCCAACGAT
>SCRO01000132.1 GCA_004298505.1 Rhodanobacter sp. | reverse complement strand
TATCGCGCGGGTGGCGACATCTCGCTGTCCGAAGTGCTGCCGCAACTGGAGAACCTCGGCCTGCGCGTGCTTACTGAGCACGTCTACGAGATTCCCGGCGACGCGCCGCTGTCGATCCAGAAAGGGCCTGGCAGCGATCGCCAAGGCGTACACGGCGGCGCGCGAGATTCTTGATGCACGGCAGTTGTGGGCGCTGATCGAGGCGTTGCCGGTCGAAGGGCACTGGCATGCGCAGGCGCGCGGTTCATTGCTGGACGAACTCAACCAGCAGCATCGCGCGCTGGCCTTGCAGGTGCTGACCCTGGCCAGTGATCGCACGGCTCTTTCCCCGGTGCAGGCGTGGCTGCAGCGTGACGATGCCACCTTGCAGCACACCCGCAGCATGCCGGCAGAGATACTCACCCAGAACGCGGACTATCCGATCGCCTCGGTGGCAGTTCGTCGGCTGGCCCAGTTGGCGCAGGTGCCGGTCAACTGACCCGGCCCGATCCTGCCGGCTGGAAAGTGAAGGCGCAAGAGCCGTGTTGGTCTTGCGCCTGCAGGCTGTGTAATCTGGCATGACTTCATTCACAGGATTGTCGCGCATGCGCCTGGTCTTCGTCGCCAGCGATACCAACGTGGCCCAGCAGGCACATCGCAAGCTGGTCGAGCGCTATGGCAACGTACCGGCCGAACAGGCCGAGCTGATCGTGGCGCTCGGCGGTGACGGCTTCATGCTGCGCACCCTGCACGCCTGGCGTGCGCTGGAGGTGCCGGTGTATGGCATGAAGCTGGGCCGGGTCGGCTTCCTTATGAACAAGTATCGCCTCGAGGGGTTGCCCGAGCGGATCGCGCGGGCGCATACCGCGTCATTGTTTCCGCTGCAGATGCAGGTTACCGACGCCGCGGGCGTGGAGCATGCCGGGCTTGCCTTCAACGAAGTTTCGTTGCTGCGCCAGAGCAACCAGGCCGCGCATCTGGAGGTAAAGCTCAACGACGCGGTGAAACTGGCGACCCTGATTTGCGATGGCGTCCTGGTCTCCACCCCGGCTGGTTCGACCGCCTACAACCTGTCCGCGCACGGTCCGATCCTGCCATTGGATGCGAACGTGCTGGCGCTCACCCCGATCAGCCCATTCCGCCCGCGCCGCTGGCGCGGCGCGATCCTGCCGCATCGCACCGAGGTGATCCTGCGCGTGCTCGATCCAGGCAAGCGCCCGGTCAGTGCCACCGCGGACTTCCATGAAGTGCGCGACGTGCGCACGGTCGCGATCCGGCAGTCCGGCGACCAGGGCGTGCGATTGTTGTTTGATCCGGAGCACAATCTGGAGCAGCGGATTCTTGATGAACAGTTTGCAGCGCAGTGAGGGTAGCGGGTTGTTGTTGCGGTTGACCCCCATCCGGCCTGTCGGCCACCTTCTCCCGTGAATGGGGGAAGGGAGTGGGTGAGCCTTTCGTATTTCCTTCCCCCGCCTGCGGGGGAAGGTGGCCGACAGGCCGGATGGGGGGGCCGCCAGGGCTCCGACCAAAGCTGCAAGCACAAGTCCACGCCCTTTGCTAGATTGAAGCTCCTTCCAAGTCGCCTCCCACCATGACCACGCCGTGCAACGACGCCCACGATCCGAACGCCATCGGCGACAAGCGTCTGGTGGTGGCTATTTCCTCGCGTGCGTTATTCGACCTGGGCAACAGCCATGCGCTGTTCGAGCGCGAGGGTCTGGATGCCTATCGTGCATTCCAGATCGAGCACGAGGACGACATCCTCAGGCCCGGCGTGGCGTTTCCGCTGGTGCAGAAACTGCTGGGGTTGAACAAGCTGGCTGGCGACGTGCCGCCGGTGGAAGTGATCCTGCTGTCGCGCAATTCCGGCGATACGGGGCTGCGCATCTTCAACGCGATCCAGCATTACGGCCTGGAGATCAGCCGCGCCGCCTTTACCAGCGGCGCGCCGACATCGGATTACATCGCGCCATTCAAGGCAGACCTGTTCCTCTCGGCCAATGCCGAGGACGTGGGTCGGGCGCTGGTTGCCGGGGTCGCGGCGGCGACGATTCTGCCCAGCACGGCGGCGCCGCGCGCCAGCGAGCAACTACGCATTGCCTTTGATGGCGATGCGGTACTGTTTGGCGACGAAGGCGAGCGCGTGTCGCGGGAAGAGGGCCTGGAGGCGTTCCATCGCAGCGAGTCCCAACATGCCGCCGAGCCGTTGTCCGTGGGACCGTTCCGGGGCTTTCTGACCGCGTTGCACCATCTGCAGACGGCGTTCCCGGCCGAGCATTCGCCGATCCGCACCGCCCTGGTCACCGCGCGTTCCGCGCCGGCGCACAAGCGCGTGATCCTGACCTTGCGCAAGTGGGGTGTGCGCATCGACGAGGCGCTGTTCCTGGGCGGTCGCGACAAGGGCCCGTTCCTCGAGGCCTTCGGTGCCGACATCTTCTTCGACGACTCACCGGCCAATGTGGAGTCCGCGCGCAAGCACGTGGCGACCGGGCATGTGCCGCATGGGGTGAGCAACCGTTGACGCCGCTCGAAGGTGTGCCGGGCGACGCTGCGCTGCCGACAGCTTCCTCGACGGCTTGCCGGCCAATGTGCAATCCGCGCGCTAGCGCGTGGCAACCGGGTATGTTCCGCACGTGACCGGCACGCGCGGCTTCAGGCGCGGGCGAGATCGGCTTCGTCGTTGCCGACGGTGCGGTTGCGCCCCGCCTGTTTGGCGCGGTAGAGCGCGCGATCGGCCAATTCGATCCACTCGCGCAAGCTGTCGCCGCCGGCGCCGGCTTGCGCCAGGCCAAGGCTGATCGAGCAGCGCAATCCGGGCGCGTGCGGCAGATCGAGTTTCTCGACCGTGTGACGGATGCGCTCGGCCATCACGGTAGCCTCGGCGAGCGTACCCGGGAGCGCGATCGCAAACTCGTCGCCGCCGAAGCGTCCGATACACGCATCCTCGCCATTGCCATGACGCAAGATGGTAGCGATGCTGCGCAGCACGTCATCGCCCAGGGTGTGGCCGTGCAGGTCGTTGATGTCCTTGAACGAGTCCACGTCGACCATCATCAACGTGGCAGGGCGTCCGTGAGCATGATGCTGCTCAAGCAGCGCTTCGGCATGATCCTGCCACGAGCCGCGGTTATCCAGGCCGGTGAGCCCGTCGATTCGGCTCAGTTCGTCCAGCCGCTGGTTCTGCTGCTGCACTTGCCGCACCAGTCGGTAGCTGGCAACGCTGACGCCTATGCTGTGGATCAGCATCACGGGCAGGCAGGCCAGCAGTACCGGCATGCTGGTCTCGGGCTGGAATGCAAAGCCGGTCAGCAGGCCGCCGGCGAGGATGGCCAGCAGCATGCCGGGCAGTGAGCGTTGCCAGAGGTTGCGCACGCCGGTATTGATCTTGTCGGCGGTGGCGACGGTGACCACCAGTACTGAAGGCAGCACGTTGAAATGCATCAACGCGACCCACGATCCGGCGATCGCCGAGTCGAGCATCAGGTTGCGCAGCTCGGTATTGAACGGCGTGCGGCTGCGGCGTGCGAGCCAATAGGCGAGTTGAGGCCACAACAGGCAGGTGAAGATGCCCCAGATCCAGCTGCCGATCGGTGCATGCTGTTCATGCATGACCAGGGCGAGCGGCAAACCGGCCAGGCCCATGCCCAGCATGCGGAAGTGGTAGACCCGTCGTGGCAGCAGATCGCGCTGGTTGAGTCGTGCCGGCCTGCGGCTGGACGACCCGCTCGCGACGTTCGGAATGTTCATGTCGTAAGGCTCCCCCCCTCGGCCGAACCGAGCATAACGCAGGCGCCAGACGGCTGGTGTGAATGCCGGCGCTCAAAGCGTGCGTATGCGCGTCCACCAGCGGGTGACCTTTTCCTCACGGACGAAGGTGAACAACCCGGCGCCGAGGATGATCGCGATGCCGGCAGCCATCGGCCAATCCAGTCGGTTGTGGAACACGACATAGCCCAGCAACACCGCCCACAGCATCTGGCTGTACTGGGTCGGTGCCACGTGGTTGGCCGGTGCCAGCCGGGTGGCCAGCATCAGCAGCACCGAGCCCAACGCGGAAAGCAGGCCGTAGCCAAGCAGCAGCGCCCATTGCCCGGGTTGCGGCCAGCGGAAGTCGACCAGCATCAGTACGCCTGAGACCAGCATCGAGCCGATGATGCCGGCGCCGAACAGGCTGATCCGCTTCTCATGCGGGCCGGCCAGGCGCAGGGCGACCATCGAGATCGCGCCGGCAAGGCCACAGATGATGGCGGCCAGGTGACCGATGCCAAGTGCGCGCAACCCCGGTCGCAGCACCACCAGCACGCCGATAAAGCCAGCCACCACGGCCGACCAGCGGCGCCAACCGACCTGCTCGTGCAGCACCAGCACGGACAAGATGGTGACGAAGACCGGCAGCAGGAAGATCAGCGCGAACGCCTCGGCCATCGGCAGCGCGGTGAAGGCGATCACTGCCGTGATACTGCCGATCGCGCTGGCGCCCGCGCGCACCAGGTACAGGCCCTGGCACTGGGCCAGCAGTGCGTCGCGCCAGCGATCGCCGCGGCCCTTGATGAACGGCAGGGCGGTCAGGCCGAGTGCGGCGCCAAAGAACACCGCCTCGTAGGCCGGCAGCGAGCCGCGCAATGACTTTACGAAGGCATCGCTGAGCGCGTAGGCGGCGAACGCCATGAAACCGAGCAGGACGCCTTTGAACATGGGATTCCACAATGGCGGGAAACAAGGGATTGGACGACGATCGTGACGACGGTCTGATGCCTGATCCGGCGCTACAATACCCGTTTTATCGCGTTGCGTTCCGGAGATTCCATGGCCGTCCGTCTGCATCCGCTCGATCTGTACGATGTCCGGTCGCTACTCAGCGACGAGGAGCGCATGGTGCAGGATAGCGTTGGTCGCTTCGTCGACGAGCGCGTGCTGCCGATTATCGGCGACTGCTTCGACCAGAGCCGCTTCCCGAAGGAATTGATTCCGGAGATTGCCGGCCTCGGCTTGCTCGGCGCCACGATCCCCAAGGAATACGGCGGCGGCGGGATGAACGCGGTCAGCTACGGCCTGATCTGCCAGGAGCTGGAGCGCGGCGACTCGGGCCTGCGCAGCTTTGCCTCGGTGCAGAGCTCGTTGTGCATGTACCCGATCTTTGCCTATGGCAGCGAAGAGCAGAAGCAGCAGTACCTGCCGCGAATGTCCGCGGGTGAAGTGATCGGCTGCTTCGGCCTGACCGAGCCACACGGCGGCTCCGATCCGGCCAACATGAAGACCCACGCGAAGAAGGATGGCCCCGACTGGGTCATCAACGGCGCCAAGATGTGGATCACCAACGGCAACCTGGCGCACATCGCGATCGTGTGGGCGCAGACGGAAGACGGCATCCGGGGTTTTGTGGTACCGACCGAAACGGCCGGCTTCAAGGCGCAGGAAATCCACAAGAAGATGAGCCTGCGCGCCTCGGTCACCAGTGCGCTGTTCTTCGACAACGTGCGCGTGCCCGACCGTGCCCGGTTGCCGAACGTGAAAGGCCTGAAGGGCCCGCTGGGTTGCCTGACCCAGACGCGCTACGGCATCACCTGGGGCCCGATCGGCGCGGCGCAGGCTTGCCTCAAGGAAGTGCTGGACTATACGGCCGAGCGCATGCTGTTCGGTCGCCCGCTGGCGTCCAATCAGGCGGTGCAATTGAAGCTGGCCGATATGGCCCGGCGGATCACCACCGCCCAGTTGCTGTCGCTGCAGCTTGGTCGATTGAAGGATGCCGGCAAGATGCAGCCGACCCAGGTGTCGCTGGCCAAGTGGAACAATTGCCGCATGGCGATCGACATCGCGCGCCAGTGCCGCGACATCCTCGGCGGCGCCGGCATCACCACCGAGCACAGCGCGATCCGGCATGCGCTGAACCTGGAATCGGTGATCACCTACGAGGGCACGGAGACGGTGCATGAACTGGTGGTCGGTCGCGAGCTGACCGGTATTAACGCGTTCTGATTTGATTGTTCCATGTCCCTTGGAGGAAATCGAATGGATTGCCGGGTCGCGCCGCACCGTCATTTCACCCTCTCTCACATGCAACTGGCTCCTGCTCAGATTTCGATTGAACGCAGCGGCAACGGCAGGCGGGCAGCGCCCGCCCTACGGCGCGGCGAAGGTAGGGCGGGCACCGCCCGCCGGCTCTCCTGCATCCATGCAAGATGCAATCGGGAGCAAGCAGCCACAAGGGGATCCCAGGGTCGCCGATGGCAGAGGGACTTCAGGAACCAAGCCATGCAAGTTTCCGACATCTACATCGAGACCGACCGCATGCCGGCGCAGATCCGCAGCCAGCGTCGCGAAGCGTGGAAACGGCGCCGCGTATGAGCCACGTATCGCCCGGGCTCTACGTCAGCCTAGCCGAGATCGTGCCTGACCTACATGTGCACTGCGTCGATCCCTGGTGTCTGATCGGCAGCACCGCGGCGTTGCTGCTGGGCGCCAAGGTGAGTGCGGACGATGTGCATGTGCTGACCTCGCGCGCTGACGCCGACGCCTTGATGGCACAGTGGTCCGAGCGACGGGTGTCCGGATCGGCACTGGCCGATAGTGATCGCTTGCGCTCGCATTTCGCGCGTTTCTCCTTTCCTGGCGTGCCGGTCGAGGTGCTGGGTGGACTCGAACTTCATACCGACAACGGCTGGCAGGTGGTGCAACCCGGCCGACTGGTGCTGGCGGGATTGAACGGGCTGGCGGTACCAGTACCGTGCATCGAGGATCAGATCCGTCTGTTCGAAAGCTTTGGGCGCGAGAAGGATCTGCGCCGCGCCGCGGCATTGCGGGCGCTCGGTTCCAGGACATCCATCCCGCCCATTTTGTCATTCCGTTGAAGCTTGTAACTCCGCCACCTGCCTGCACCACGCGAACCCCGCCATGACTGCCATTCCGTTTGCCATCAGCGCCCGCCACAAGGGCTTCAACCGTGCCGAGATCGTCGACCAGAACTTTATCGAGTTCGTGCAGTTGTGGCACGGCGATGTGCGTACGCCGCCGCGCGACGATGACGCGGTATTGCGCGGCAGCGTGCTGGATGCTCGCAGCTTCGGCGAGTTGTTCGAATCGCAACTGATCTCGCGCCACCTGGACCTGATGGCGCGCGTGCTGCGTGTGCAGAACAAGGTCTTCTACACGATTGGCTCGTCCGGCCACGAAGGCAACGCGATGGTGGCGCGGCTGACCCGGCATACCGATCCGGCATTCCTGCATTACCGCTCCGGCGGCTTCATGGCCGAGCGTTTGCGCAAGATTCCGGGGATGGATCCAGTCATGGACTCGGCCCTGAGTTTTGCCGCCAGCAAGGATGATCCGGCATCGGGTGGCCGCCACAAGGTGTGGGGCAGCAAGCCGTTGTGGGTGCTGCCGCAGACCTCCACGATCGCCTCGCACCTGCCCAAGGCATTGGGCACGGCGGTGGCGATCGAGCAGGCGCGGCGCATCGGTCATCAACTGCCAGTCCCCGATGACAGCATCGCGATCTGCTCGTTCGGGGACGCCTCCAGCAACCACGCCACGGCGCAGACCGCATTCAATGCCGCCGCATGGACCGCCTACCAGAAGCTGCCCGCTCCGGTGCTGTTCGTGTGCGAGGACAACGGCATCGGCATCTCGGTGAAGACACCTTCAGGCTGGATTGCGAACAACTACCAGCACCGCACCGATCTGGATTATTTCTTCGCCGACGGACTCGATCTGGCCGAAGGTTACGCCCAGGTGCAGCGCGCGGTGGAGCACTGCCGCCGCACGCGCCGGCCGACTTTTTTGCATCTGAAAACCACGCGTGTGATGGGTCATGCCGGTACCGATTTCGAGGTCGAGTGGCGCAGCATCGAGGAACTCTTCGCAGTCGAGTCGACCGATCCGCTGCTGCGCTCGGCCGCCATCGCGCTGGAATCCGGCCTGTATTCGAAAGACGACGTACTAAATCTCTACGAAGCGACCCGCCAGCGCTGCTTCGCCGCCGCGGAGGCGGCGGATTCACGTCCTCGGCTGAGCTCGCTGGATGAGGTGATGGCGCCACTGGCGCCGTACACGCCCGCCGCCGTCAAGGCCGAGGCCGAACGTACCGATTACCAGGACAAGCGCCTGGCCGTTTTCGGTGGTGAGACCAAACTGCCCGAGAAGCTGCCGCCGCGGCACCTGGCGATCCAGATCGGTCAGGCCCTGCATGACCTGCTGGCGAAGTATCCCCAGGCGCTGGTGTTTGGTGAAGACGTGGCGCAGAAGGGTGGCGTCTATACCGTCACCAAGGGGCTGAACAAGACGTTCAAGGGCAGCCGCGTATTCAACACGCTGCTGGACGAAACCATGATCCTCGGCCTGGCGCAGGGTTACGCGAACATGGGCATGCTGCCGATCCCGGAGATCCAGTATCTGGCGTATTTCCACAACGCCTGTGACCAGATTCGCGGCGAGGCCGCGTCGCTGCAGTTCTTCTCCAACGACCAGTACCGCAACCCGATGGTGATGCGCGTGGCCTCGCTCGGTTACCAGAAGGGTTTCGGTGGCCACTTCCACAACGACAACTCGATCACCGCACTGCGCGACATTCCCGGCTTGGTCGTGGGTTGCTCGAGCCGCGGCGACGATGCGGCGATGATGCTGCGCACGCTGATGGCGCTGGCCAGGGTGGATGGCCGCGTGTGCGCCTTCCTGGAGCCGATCGCGCTGTACATGACCAGGGACCTATACGAGCCCGGCGACGGCCAATGGCAGTTCGCCTATCCCTCGCCCGATCAGGCGATGACGCTGGGCGAGGGCCGCGTCTACAACGAGGTGGCGAACGATCTGGTCGTGTTCACTTTCGGCAACGGCGTGCCGATGGCGCTGCGTGCGGCGCGCACGATCGGGCAGGAACTGGGCTGGCAGGTGCGCGTGGTGGACCTGCGCTGGCTGGCGCCGCTCAACGACGCCTTGATCGCGGCGCATGCGCGGACCGCCAGACGCATCGTGGTGCTGGACGAGGGCCGCAAGAGTGCCGGCGTAGGCGAGGGCGTGATCACGGCGATCGTGGAGGGCGGCTGCGGCGCCACGCCGCTGCGACGGGTGGTCGGGGCCGATACGTTGACGCCGCTGGCGGGTGCCGCCCTGCTCGTGTTGCCGGGCGAGGCCGATGTCGTTGCTGCGGCGCGCAGCCTGGCCGGGAACGACGGCCATTGAGCGGGCGCCATGACCGGAGCAGGCGCCCGTCTGGCGAGGGCCACGGGCTAGGAGCCTGTCGGACTTTGATTGGCCGGGCTGCGAATCCGCCTGTGCGGTCCATATTTCCGCCGATTCTTGGCCCATGGAACCACCATGGGCCGGCGAACCGTCGAAAATCTGTCCTCGCACAGCCGAATTCTCGCCTCGACCACTAAAGTCCGACAGGCT
>SCRO01000131.1 GCA_004298505.1 Rhodanobacter sp. | reverse complement strand
GCGGTTGTGGCGACAGCCCTCGGGGATTCGTCAAAATCCCCGAGGGCACCACACCTTGCCCCCATCAACCAATCCGATCAAGACACCCGGTCTGACCCTCAAACAGACTGCTCGTGCTCAAGCATCCGCGAAATCCAGATGGGACGGGTCGCCAGGGATGGTCTCCGGCGTGATATCTCTCGGAGAGAGTGTCATTTTCCAGACCGGCGGCGCACCCCTGCTTGTTTCCCATTTGAGGTGCGGCCGGTCTGAGGACCTGAACACGAATGAGCCAGGAGCGGTTCCGTCCGGCCATTGGTAAGTAAGCGGTATCGAACCTGTCGCATTCCCTGTGACCGAGAAGAGATTGGTCATTGCTTCCAAGAACTCCTCCCTGCGAGAGAGCTGGATGTAGTCCTTCGTATAGCCACCTTCCCGGACCTGACGGCCATACGTGGCTTGGTGTGCGGCAGGACCGTAGTAAACAACCAACACCCATTCGACATGCTGCATAACCATTCATACCTTCCCAACGATGATCGCTTCGGGTGACTGGTGTGCTTCGACCTCTCGTCGACTCTGCGCCGCCAGCGACCGTTGAGCCGTAAACCGGATGATCTCGGCGTCTGGAAACAGATCGCGAACCGATTCGGTGTCACGATTGGACATCACCCATCGAACGCCTCGCCGAGACATGTCGGCACAGATCTCAGCGAGCTCAATGAGATCGACCATCTCAAAGGTCTTAGCCGTGTACTTGTTGAACTTTGCGGTGGGCTCCTTCTCCACGCCTGGCTGTGTATATATAGGTAGGTACGGTGGGTCGAGGTAGACGAAGTCTCCGCGTTTCGTTCCAACAAGCACTTCGCGAAAATCTGCCGCAACAATGTCGGCTCGGGCCAATACACTCCCAATGGTCTTCATAGTGGCGTCATCAATGATTTTGAATCGACGATCTCCCCAAGGTACGTTCATGGCGCCGGTTCGAGAGTTTTCCCGCCACAAGTGGTTCCAGGACACTCCATTCAGGTAGAGGAAGCGTGCCGCCCTCTCAACGAGGCCGAGCGGAATGGTTGAGCGAACCTCGTAGTAGAACTCCTTCGAGTCGTTTGACAGATACCAGTCCAGCAGCGGGCGAAGCTCCGACTGGTGGTCCCTCATCGCAACCCAAGCCGCAATAAGATGCTCATTGAGATCCGCCACGTGCAAGCGGCCGGATGTGCGAGCAGCACAAGCAAGGAAAACTGCGCCCCCACCGAGGAACGGCTCATAGTAGTTCTCGATGTTGATGGGCACGTGTGGAAGGATGCGCGGAAGCAATCGCGACTTGCCACCCGCCCACCTGATGAAAGGTTTGATCGGTGTCGAGGTGGTCGTTGCAGCGCACCGCGAGCCAGAGGGCATGTCCAGAGCGGCTAGCGTCAGAATCTTCTTGATCTTCTTGTCCTTCGTCCGGCGTCTTCGATGACGCATGATATGAGACTAGAATAGCCGATGCTCGCGGCTCGCCGCTTCCGTTTCCGGCTTCGAGGTTCATATGTCTGACGTTCAACTGGTGTGGCCGAATAAGGATTTGTCGCTACGGGCATCAGGTGGAGCGGGTTACGAGTGGGTGCAGCTGACTGATCGTCGACTGCTCAAGCCACTTAAGTTTGAGCAACTCACGGCGCGCCCGCTGAACAGCCGATCAAATGTGCTCGCTATCGGAGATGGGTTGGACGTCCTAGATGCGCTGACAACACAAACGACGGTCCTAAACGGTGGAATTCGGCTCGTCTACATTGACCCACCCTTCAATACGCAGGTGAACTTCCGTCAGTACAACGACACGATGCAGAGGCCGATGCAGGAAGTGGGTCAGGTTCACTTATTGCGGGTTCACCTGATTGCATGGCGGGTGGCGACAAGCGCAGCCAGCGTATCGACATCAAGATCGCCCAGCGCGTTGCAGCTGAGTGGGAGCGTGGATCATGAAAGGCGTGCGCGAGACTTTTTCACGTTACGACAGTTCCGACTACCTCAAGACCGAGGCGGACATCACCGCTTATCTCGAAGCTTGTGCGCACGAGCACACGAGCAAGGGGTCAGGTCTAGCTTCGTAGCATCCAAGGCCGTGGCAGAAGGCGATCTAGTGCTACAAAGCTAGACTTTATCCTGTGCTCGCTTGAGCCCGGAAGCCGGCTCCAGCAGGTGCGCAGGACTCACCTTCAGGGCTTTTGCAAGCCTATAAATGTTCAGTAGCGCAATGTTGCGCTGACCGCGCTCGACGCCCCCGAGATAGCTGCGGGCGAGCCCGCTTTCGAGTGCAAGGCTCTCCTGGGAGAAACCCTTTGCCTTGCGGACTTCTGCCAAGCGCTGGCCGAAGATTGTTCTGGGATCTATGGCCATCGTGCGCCGTCCTCGTTCGTCGTAGACCAGCCTAAGGAGGGCGGCGCTATGAGGCCACGTCTTATAAGAACACTCTCTATGAGTGACAAATACGGTGACACGTATTAGGATCGAGCCTGGGAGATGCGCTGAGGTTGCTGCGGGCATGGATCGATGCGATACCTGCGTCGAATACAATACCCTTCAGGAAAATACGCCCGCCGTCTGCACGCGGTTTCTAACCTCCCGACTTCCCGTCCGCCGTTGTGGCGCGGACGGGCATTTCACGGAATGAGGAGGCGAGCATGTCGACGATCAAATCGGAAGATCTGGAAACGATGGGCTATTTCCTGCCGGAGGACAGTCAGCTGCGGCTGAAGAAGCTGCGCGAGTATGTGGAGTTCCTGGCGAACTTGGCGCGACCGCGCATCGCGGACGAGACGAAGGAGTGGTACGCGAAAATTCGCCCGGGCGAGGTGGCGATCTGCCTGGAGCACTTGGAGGAACAAATCGGGCAGGTGCTGGGCGAACTCTCCTGGCCGGCAGCGCGTCGCAATCGGACGGCAGCATGCGAGGCCGCTGCGAAAGTGGAGGCTGACACGGAGGCTGCGGAACCGGATGCCGCCGAGCCGGTGATGGATGCGGCAGGCGAGCGCTACGTGGCCGGCGTCACCCTGGATCAAATCGATGAGATCAACCTGCTGCTGAGCAGCCTCCGAGCTCTTGGCAATGTGGTGACCTGCAGCGATCACGCCGAGTTATCCGACGTCACGCTGTCGATCATGGGGGATGCCATCGTCCGCGACACGGAGAAGCTGCGCGACATCATCAGCGACATCTATGACGAGCAGCGGCTGCAGCCACCGCACGGTACTAAAATCGGCGTGCGCGAAGAATGGGCCACCTACCTCGCACTACCTGCGCGCTTGGCCATGGGAGGCGCATTGCATGTCGTGCCGCAGCACCGGATATGTCAGTAGCCGGGAGTCATGGCGATCGCTCGCCAGCCCGTGTGTTACGCAGGGGCGCCGTGGTCGGTGCCCCGATTGAACAAAAACAGTGTCAGGTTCACGTGCAGCTGTTTGAATTTGGAAGGAACCGGGAAGGCGTGTCCCGGTTTTCCCAAAAAACGCATCGCTGGGCGAACTGCGTCTCGGGGCCGCCCAGGGCATCTTTACCCGCGATTTACCCCCGTCACTGAATTGCGCCAACATGTAGCGCCATTGCATCGCAACAGGAGGTGCCATGAAAACCGCGACCATTCCTTCGTTGCGTGTGGAACCGGCTCGAGTATGACCTTCAAGGTTCGCTTCCCGGAGGAGGCGTTGGCCGACCTTGAGCGGTTGTAGGAGTTTGCCCAGCCTTTAAGCAAATCGTGGGGCGCGATCGTTTTGCCCATGCGTTGAACATGCCCATAAAGGGTATTACTATGCCCAATATGGGTATGTCGAAGAAGCCAGCCACGCACACATCACTGCATCACGTGGGCGAAGCGCTCACGCAATATGCTGTGCATGCGGAGCCATCCGTTGGCTTGGCCGATGCGTTGTTCACCACCGGTCAGCAACGCGTGCTCGGCTTGTTGTTCGGCCAGCCGCAGCGCAGCTTTACCGTCAGTGACATCATTGCCGCTACTGGCGCCGGTTCCGGTGCTGCCCAGCGCGAGGTCGCCAAATTGCTCGCCAGCGGCTTGGTGACCGTGCGCCCCGTGGGCAACCAGAGGCATTACCAGGCCAACGCCGAGGCGCCGATTCATGCTGAACTGGTCGGCATCATCCGCAAGACCATCGGGCTGGCCGAACCGCTGCGCAAAGCCCTGGTGCCGTTGGCAGGCAAGATCACGGCAGCTTTCGTTTATGGCTCCGTCGCCAAGCGCAGTGACACCGCCAGTAGCGACATCGACTTGCTGATTCTCTCCGACTCGTTCACCTACGCCGATATCGTCGGCGCCTTGCATCCGGCGATCGAGCAAGTGGGCCGTGAGATCCATCCCACGCTGTATTCGCGTACCGAACTCGCCAAGCGGATCAAACAGGGCAACGCCTTCGTGGCGCGTGTGCTGGAGCAGCCCAAATTATGGGTGATGGGGGGCGAAAGTGATCTCTGCGCTGGATAACCTGGCTGGCCCGGCCAAGGCGCTGAAGGGCGAGCCGCCGGACGTGCGTGAATTCGAGCTGCGGAATTGGGAACCAGTGCGGCGCGAGCCAACCGGGCCGGCCAAAGCGTTGCTGCGCGCCATCAGCAGAGACCCGAAGAATGTTCTTCAGGCGTTGGCTGGGTGATGGTGGGTGGGGTAGGGATGGGGCCGCTCGCTGGTGGGCGCTCTACGCTCTAACAACGGCAGGTAAAGTGCTGGGCATGCTGGCTGGCTGCACAGCAGTTCGTGCTGGCTTGATCGAGTGAAAACTGTGGTTTACACTCCGTTCGTGTTCGAACTGGTCAAATCCGCGACTTTCGATGCCTGGTTTGCCAGCCTGCGCGATATCCGCGCCAAGGCACGGATCGCTGCACGACTTGATCGTGTTGCCGATGGAAACTTTGGCGACTTCAAGCGGGTAGGTGGCGAAATCAGCGAACTACGGATCGACTATGGACCCGGTTACCGGGTGTACTTCATGCAGCGCGGTTCGGTGCTCGTGGTGGTGCTGGCAGGTGGCGACAAGCGTACCCAGCAGATCGACATCAAGGCGTCTCAGCGCGTTGCAGCCGAGTGGGAGCGTGGATCATGAAAGGCGTGCGAGAGACCTTTTCCCGTTACGACAGTGCCGACTACCTCAAGACCGAGGCGGACATGGCTGCCTATCTTGAGGCTTGCGCCGAGGAAGCGCCCAACGATCCCGTGTTCATGCTGAAAGCCCTTGGCACGGTGGCGCGCGCACGCAACATGAGCCAGCTGGCTGAAGCCGCCGGCATGACCCGGGCCGGACTGTACAAGGCGCTGTCGGGTGCAGGCAACCCCAGCCTGGCCAATACCATGAAGGTGGCGAAGGCGCTCGGCTATCGATTGGCGCTAGTGCCTGATCGACAAGGGGACGGAGGGAATTAAATCGGGAAAGGTGTCAGGGACAATTTGGCGGGGCGGCTTCCGCAAGCTATCGGCGGTACTGATTTCGTATGGAACATGGAGAAGGCGGCCAGTACGTGGCGCCGACGCGGTATCCGCTTTGAGGATGCCGCCAGCGTATTCATGGATCCATTGCTGGTGCTGACCGATGCATCGCGCCACGACGAGGCACGTGATGCCGTCATCGGTTTCGATCAACTCGGGCGGCTGACGCGTGAGCTGAAAAAGCGCGGCGTGTCCGACAAGGTGCTGGGCGAGGCCTTGCGTGATGTTGGGGGTTGAAGCCGCCCGCAGAGCTCGAAAAGGTGTCAGCAGCGAATCACTCCTCGCGCAGATGCCGCACGTGCCGCCAGACATACAAGCCGAAGGCGATCAGCAGAGCGGCAAGGATCACCGCATCGAAGCGATGGAACCAGCTGCCCAGGGTGTCCCAGTGCTGACCGAGCTTCACCCCGATCCAGGCCAGCAGTGCACACCAGATGAGCGAACCCAGGAAGGTGTAGAGGCAGAACCGCCAGATCGGCATACGCGCTACCCCGGCGGGAAAGGCGATGAAGGTGCGCACCACCGGCAACAATCGACCCACGAAGATGATGCTGTTGCCATGCTCGCGAAACCAGCGGTCGGCCAGATCCAGATCCTTGCGCGAAACCAGCACGTACTTGCCGTAGCGCTCCACCAGTCTTCGACCACCCCACGCGCCGACTGCATAGGCCAGCAGTGAGCCGAGCACGCAGCCGATGGCTCCGGCCAGCACCACCCCCCACAGCACCAGGGTGCCCTTGAAAACGAGGTAGCCGGAGAACGGCATGATCACTTCCGACGGCAACGGAATGCAGGCGCTCTCGATGCCCATCAGTAGCACGATGCCGAGGTAGCCGCTGCGCGTGATCAGGTCGATGATGGCCGCGGCGAGCAGGCTGAACAGTTTTGTGACCATGAGGTTCCGTGAATTCGGGAAAGCGCGATGGTAGCGCGGCTGGAGATGCGAAACCGGGACGGAAGAAGTCAAATCCAATCCAGGACAAGGGGTGGACTGCTACGGAGTCGAGTGCGCACGGCCAGGCATCCTCGGAATTGCCACTACGCTGAACCACCAGCCGACCGCGGCATCCGTCGATATCGGAAGATTCATGTGTTTCGGTCGGTTGCGCCGCGTGTGGCGCGCTCGAGTGCCTTGATGAAGTGTCCTGCTTGCGTGCGGGCTGGCGAGGTTTCGCGATTGCACGATGCCGAGTTCGATCAGTGCCGGTTTTCCGCGCAGTTGTCGATAACGGACGCCGCGCTTGCTGCGTTCGAGAAGTCGCACGCCGAGTTCGCTTTCCAGGCTCTTGATCTGGGTCGACAGCAGCGGCTGCGAGAGATGTGCAGGCGTTCGGCCGCACGCGAAAAACCGCCTTCCTCGACGATGGCCACAAAGTAGCGTAGCTGCCTGAATTCCACTATTCGCCGGCCATATGGCCACGCTAGCGTTATTGTATTGGACGATATGGTGAGCGCCAGCCAGAATGGATGCAGCCACCAGCCAGAGTCACCGGGGAAATCTCATGCCTGTCCATCGCTCCCGTACCAGCACCGCCGGCCGCAACATGGCCGGCGCCCGCGCGCTCTGGCGTGCCACCGGCATGAAGGATGGCGATTTCAAGAAGCCGATCATCGCGGTGGCCAACTCGTTTACCCAGTTCGTGCCCGGCCACGTGCACCTGAAGGACATGGGGCAGTTGGTGATCGAGGAGATCGAGCGCGCAGGCGGCGTCGGCAAGGAGTTCAACACCATTGCGGTGGATGACGGCATTGCCATGGGCCATGACGGCATGCTGTACAGCCTGCCGTCGCGCGACATCATTGCCGACAGCGTCGAGTACATGTGCAATGCCCACACCGCCGACGCGCTGGTGTGCATTTCCAATTGCGACAAGATCACGCCGGGCATGCTGATGGCCGCGTTGCGCCTGAACATTCCGGTGGTGTTCGTTTCCGGTGGCCCGATGGAAGCAGGCAAGACCCGGTTGGCCGGCAAGGAGGTCGCGCTGGACCTGATCGACGCGATGGTGGCCGCCGCGGACGAGAACGTGTCCGATGCCGAGGTGCAGGCTATCGAGAGTTCCGCCTGTCCGACCTGCGGTTCGTGTTCCGGCATGTTCACCGCCAATTCGATGAATTGCCTGACCGAGGCGCTGGGCTTGTCGCTGCCCGGCAACGGTTCGCTGGTGGCCACGCATGCGGATCGCGAGCAGTTGTTCCGCAAGGCGGGGCGCACGGTCGTCGAACTGGCCCGGCGCTATTACGAGGAAGACGATGTGCGGGCGCTACCGCGCAACATCGCGAGCAAGGCGGCGTTCGAGAATGCGATGTCGCTGGACATCGCCATGGGCGGCTCGACCAATACCGTGCTGCACCTGCTGGCCGCCGCGCAGGAGGGCGGGGTCGACTTCACGATGAGCGACATCGACCGGTTGTCGCGCAAGGTACCCAACCTGTGCAAGGTGGCGCCGTCGAGCAATTATCACCTCGAGGATGTACATCGCGCCGGTGGCGTGATGGCGATACTCGGCGAGATGGATCGTGCAGGACTGCTCGATACCTCCGTTCCGGTGGTTCACAGCGCCTCGCTGGCGGAAGCACTCGAAACCTGGGATGTGATGCGCACGAAAGATGCCGCAGTACCCGAGTTCTTCCGTGCCGGCCCGGCGGGTATCCGTACCCAGACGGCGTTCTCGCAAAGCTGCCGGTATGACGATCTTGACCTCGACCGTACGGCGGGCTGCATCCGCTCGCGCGAGTCGGCCTACAGCCAGGATGGTGGCCTCGCCGTACTCTACGGCAACCTCGCCGAGCGCGGTTGCATCGTGAAGACCGCCGGCGTTGACGAGAGCATCCTGAGTTTCAGCGGTCCCGCCGTCGTGCTCGAAAGCCAGGACGCGGCGGTTGCGGCCATCTTGAGTGGCATGGTGAAGGCCGGCGATGTCGTCATCATCCGTTACGAAGGCCCGCGTGGCGGCCCGGGCATGCAGGAGATGCTGTATCCAACCAGCTATCTGAAGTCCAAGGGGCTGGGCAAGGTCTGCGCGCTGATCACCGATGGCCGCTTCTCCGGCGGTACGGCTGGCCTGTCGATCGGCCATGTTTCGCCCGAAGCGGCCGAGGGTGGCAACATCGCCCTGGTCCAGACCGGTGACACCATCGTGATCGATATCCCCAACCGCATTGCGCGCTTCGAGGTGGGCGACGAGGAACTCAAATGCCGCCGCGCCGCCCAGGCAGCCAAGGGTTGGCGTCCTGCCTTGCCGCGCAAGCGCAAGGTCAGTGCGGCACTGAAGGCCTACGCCAAGCTGGTAACGAGTGCCGACAAGGGCGCGGTGCGTGATCTCGATCTGCTGGAGGATTAGTCGACCCACGGAACGGGCTTCGTAGCCTCTTCCTCGCGTCGATCCCGTCGTGTTGCCTGGTGGCCGACCATCCATGGCGCGCATCGGCACGGGCGCTTTCCGACCTCCTGCCGGGCGGTGGCGGATGCGGTCTGTCGAAAGTCACAAACCAGGTTGCGGTACTTCGCCATACCGTCTCGTGTACGCTCGCGCGACTCGCGGGGTCATGAGTCCGCGCCAACGGGTTGGTCGGGTTCGTCGGGACAGCATCAGCCGCCAGGCATCAATCGCGTGATTTGGCGACCACGCTGCCGTCATCCGGGTCGACCAGCAGGTCGACATCGTGGCCGTGGGCGGTCTTGGCATCAGCGCTCCACAGCCCGTGTTCGTACTCCACGTCATGGACGTTCTGGTAGCCGGCTGCGGCCAGCTTGGCGCTGACCTCATCCTTGTTGAGCTTCGACGGTGCGTCATCGACATACACCTTGCCATTGACCGGCCCCACGGCAAGCTCCACCCACTGCTTGTTGCCGCCCCGGGCCTTGCTGCGCCAGACGCCGTCCTTGAACTTCAGGCCCTTTACTTCCTTGAACCCGGCGTTTGCAATCGCCGTCTTGATGCGTTCTTCCGTCAACGCCCCCGCGGGCGGCTGTGTGGTCCAGGAGGAAACCGTGGTGGTGGTCTGTGTGGTCGTGGTGACCGACTGCGCGCTGGCGGGTATGTCCTGGGCAAAGGCCACGCTGCAAACCGACAGGCCAATCAACAGGGGAAGGGTGCGCTTGATCATGGGGAACTCCTTGGGGTGGTGGAGGACCGGACGAGGTCGCGCCAATATGTGGGCGCTGTCCGAACGGGTCTGGGCGCACGCAGCTTGGCGTGGGCTCTTACGCTTCGCATGAAAACACCATGTGCCGCATGGCGGCGTGAACGCGAACGTGATTTCCGGGTGAAAACGCGAGGCGAAGGAGCTGCAACGGGAATCTCAACCCGTCCACTTATTCATGGCCGAGGCCCGCAGCTACGTCAACGATCCCACGTCAGACTTGTTGCGGCTCCTGCTTCAGGCTGCGCGAGATGCTCGCACTGCTGCGCGAAGCGGCGGGCTGACACGATGCGAGCCGGTCCTTCGGGGGTGTACTTCTCTTCTGGTGCAGCGCGTGCTGGTCCAGTTGCGGCGCACGTGCAAAGCAAGGGATTAACGCGTATGGTCGTTACTGGTCCGACGCGTTCCTCAAGCCACAAACTGCAACCGCGCCAACTCCGCATACAAGCCACCCTCGGCCAGCAGACTCTCGTGCGTGCCCTGCGCCACGATGCGACCGCCATCCAATACCACGATCCGATCAGCGCGCTGCACGGTAGCCAGGCGGTGGGCGATGACGAGTGTCGTGCGACCTTTCTCCAGGCGTTCCAGCGCCTGCTGGATCGCCGCTTCGGACTGTGCATCCAGCGCCGAGGTGGCTTCATCCAGCAACAGCAGCGGCGCATCGCGCAGGATCGCGCGAGCGATCGCGATGCGCTGGCGTTGGCCACCGGACAGGCGTACGCCGCGTTCACCCATTTCCGCGGCGTAGCCCGCGCCGAGCGCGCTGATGAAGTCGTGCGCTTCGGCTGCGCGGGCGGCGTCACGCACTTCCTCGTCGCTGGCGCCTTCGCGGCCGAAGCGGATGTTGTCGGCGGCCCTGCCGCTGAAGATCACGGTCTCCTGTGGCACCAACGCGATCGCGCCGCGCAGGTCGGCCAGGGTCACCGCGCGCAGGTCGATGCCGTCGAGGCTGATGCTGCCGCGCTGCGGATCGTAAAAGCGCAGCAGCAGCGAGAACACCGTGCTCTTGCCGGCGCCGGAGGGACCGACCAGGGCCACCGTTTCGCCGGGGCGCACCTCGAGGGTGAAGTCATGCAGCGCCGCGGTGTCGGGGCGGGTGGGGTAGTGGAAACTGACCTGGTCGAAATGCAACGCGCCGCTGAGCGGACGAGGCAGGGCGCGGGGCCGGATCGGGTCGACGATCTCGGCGCGTTCGTGCAGCAGTTCGCCCAGGCGTTCCATCGCGCCGGCCGCGCGCAGCACGTCGCCCCATACTTCGGACAGGCCGGCGACTGAGCCGGCAGCGAACACGGCGTACAGCACAAACTGGCCCAGTACGCCGGGGTCCAGCGTGCCGGCCAGCACATGACGGGCGCCGGCCCACAGCACCAGGGTGATCGCGCCAAACACCAGCACGATCACTGCCATGGTCAGTAGCGCACGCATGCCGATGCGTCGCCGCGCGGTGGCCAGCGCGCGGATGATTGCGCTGCTGTAGCGCGTGCTCTCGAAGTCTTCGCGTGCATAGGCCTTCACCGCGGTAGAGGCATTGAGCGTTTCGTTGGCGATCGCGGCGGCGTCGGCGAGGCGGTCCTGGCTTGCGCGTGAGAGTTTCTGTACGCGGCGGCCGAACACCAGGATCGGCAGCATCACCGCGGGAATCACCAGCGCGGTGAGCCCGGCCAGCGAGGGTGCGGTCCAGACCATCATGGCGCCGGCGCCGATCAACATCACCGCGCTGCGCAGCGCCACCGACACGCCCGAGCCGATCAGCGCCTGCACCACCTCGGTATCGGCGCTCAGGCGCGACAGCAGTTCGCCCACGCGACTGCGCTCGAAGAAGCTCACGTCGAGGCGGATCACCTGCGCGTAGAGTGTCTGTCGCAGCGAGGCCAGCGCGCGCTCGCCCAGGAGGGTGATGCAGAAGTAGCGTGCCGCGGTTGCGATGGCGAGTACCAGGGCCACGCCGAACAGGGCGATGAAGGTCTCGTTGATTACCGTCTGGCTGGCGTGGCCGAAGCCCTTGTCGATGATGTAGCGAAACGCCAGTGGCAGGGTCAGCGAGGCGCCGGAGGACAGCCCGAGAAACACCAGCCAGCCGATCGCAAGTTTGCGATGCGGTTTGACGAACGGCCACAGGCCGCGCAGGGCGCCGAGGTGGCGGGAAGGGCGGGGTGTTTCGGCCGTGGCGTTGCTCATGGACTCTCGCAGGATGACCTGGAAAAACGCGCGCAGCGACACGCTGTCCTGAAATTGGGGTGTGTCGGGGCAGATTCAATCGATTCGGCGCCGCCAGCGATCCTGTCCCGCTGTCGTAGGAACGGTAGGAACGCGCTAGCGGGCGATGCTTGTGCTTTTAATGCACGAGGGTTACATCAGAGCAAAAACATCGCCCGCGAGCGGGCTCCTACCGGCGGTGGAGAGTGGCTTGGTGGCGGGTCAGTCGAGTCGTTTCGCGATGCTGCGTCCGCGCGTGAGGTCGCGGATCAGCCGTTCGGTATCGGCGGCTCGGGTGTCCGGCAGATGCAAGTGCAGTTCCACGCCGTTGGCGTCGAATTGCTCATTTTCGATTTTGGCATCAAGCTCCTTCAGCCGCGCCTTGAGCAACGCCAGTTCGGTGAACTCGACGTGCAGGCCGAGTCGCACCATTGCCACGATCGGCACGCGCCGGGCTACGCGCAGGCATTCGGCGGCGGTGCCGCCATAGGCGCGCACCAGTCCGCCAGCACCGAGTTTGATACCGCCGTACCAGCGTGTGACCACCACCATCACGCCGTCCATGCCCTGGCCGTCGATCGCCTGCAGGATCGGCCGCCCGGCCGTGCCGCCGGGTTCACCGTCATCGTTGAAGCGGTAGTCCTGGCCGATGCGGTACGCCCAGCAGTTGTGGGTGGCGGTGGGGTCGGCGATCGCACGCAGGAACGCCAATGCCTGTTCGCTCGCGCTCACGGCTTCGGCGATGGCAAGGAAGCGGCTCTTCCTGATCTCCTGCTGGTAGTGGCAGCGCTGCGCGAGGGTGAACAACGTGTCATTCATGGCTTGGGCAGTGGGGCCTGCGGCGCCGTTGGCAGCGGCCATCGCGGATGCGCCAGGCGCAAATCATGCAGGCGTTGGCGCGCCTCGTCGTCATGGCCTTGCATGAACAACTGCTGGATCTGGCGTATAGCATCTCGAACGCGGCAGCGTCGCCGTGCGCGTAGGCCAGCAGCAGCGTCGCATCGGGGTCCACCGCGGCATCCATGGGGTACGAGGGTAAGGCAAATTGCCGCTGACCGGGCAAATAGTGCGCACCCGGCGTCGGCCGGATACCGAATCCATCGTGGTGTCGCGGTAGCATGGCGCCCCTGTGCACCATTCCGTGGAACAATATGATCAACAACGACGTACTGCGCGCCATTCGCTACATGCTCGATCTGAGCGACGGCAAGGTGGTCGAGCTCATTCATCTGGCCGATGCCGGCGTGCCTGTCACGAAGGAAAACGTACAGGCGATGCTGAAGAAAGACGACGAAGCTGGCTACGTCGAGTGCAGCAACAAGCAGTTGGTGCTGTTTCTCGACGGCCTGGTATTCCACCTGCGCGGCAAAGACGACACCCGCCCGCCACGGCCGCCGGAAAAGCGCGTCAACAACAACGTGGTGTTGAAAAAGTTGCGCGTGGCGTTCGAGCTCAAGGACGTCGACATGCACGAGATCATGGAAGCCGCCAACTTCCCGGTGACCAAGCCTGAACTCAGCGCACTGTTCCGCCAGCCCGACCACAAGAATTTCCGCCTGTGCGGTGATCAGCTGCTGCGGAATTTCCTGAAAGGGCTGACGATGCGGGTGCGCGGGGTGTCGTGAACACTTGTTGCTGCGCGCGATGCGGCAGGGCCGCACCATTGTCGATGCTGCTCAACGGATGACCGGTCCAGGCACCGGTTTGCGGAAGTCCTGCGGGGTCAGCGTCTGGGTCAGGCGGAACACGCCTTCGTGGATCTTGCGCGACAGCACCACGTCGAGCACCGTGGTCTGGTGGGCGCCCAGCATGCTGAACAGGTCGTCGCCGGCCTGGCTCTGCGCAATCGCATGATGCACCAGGCCGGTCAGGTCGACCGGTTGCACGTTGGCGCCGTAGGGGCGGTGGCTGACCACGGCCGGGCGCAGCGTCTTGCGACTATTACGCGGATCGGCCACGCGAGCGTCGCCGGCCAGCAGACTGTAGTTGAGAAACAACGAAAACGTGGTGTGCTGTTTCGAATTGGCCTGGCGATCGAGCATGAAGCCCGCTGGCATCAGGTCGGCACTGGCCGGGGTGCCTGCGGTCAACAGGAAGCCGGCGTCTGTCAACGGCTCGCCGGCCGCGTCGGTGAGCCGCACGATCAGCATGCTGCAGGGGTCGTGGATGTGCACGCGCGGTGCAAACGGGCCGGCCGGTTCGAGCTCCACCTTGTCGGTGTCACGCGCGGCGTTTTCGGCATCGAACGCATCGCACAGCGCGGTGTAGCTGGCCGCATCGCGAATCGACAGGCAACGCAGGATCGCCTGCACGGTATCCGGTGCCGCATGTGCCATGATGCCGTGCGCGTCACCGGAGTGCGCCACGCCCGGAATCATCTTGAACGCGCAGCGCGGGCCGCGGTTGAGGTTGAGCATCAGCAAGTTGCTGGCACCGTCGCCCTGTGGCGAGAGCACGGCATGTCGGGCATTGAGGTTGGCGGCGGCAAGGCGCACCACGCCGTCGGAGCCGTCCTCGCAGGTGTAGCTGTTGAGGTGGTCGTACAGTGCGCGGTCAGGGCGGTCGCCGATCAGTACGAACTGGAATTGTCCGCGCGCCAGCGGGTCTTCGCTGTGGATATAGTCCAGATTGAGCGCCAGCGATGCGGCGCTGCCCAGCTCCAGCCAGTCGAGGATACGCTGGCCAGGCTCCACCCCGGAGAACCACGCCTTGAGTCGGCCGAACACGCTCTTGCCAAGTTGCGCCAGCGCAGAACCGAAGTTCGGCGGCGCCAGCATCACTAGGTGGCTGAGCCGGATCGTGCTGTACACAGTCGGTTTGTCGCGTTGCGCGCGCAGCCATTCGCGCACCACCGGACCTCCCGTGGAATGGGTGATGCAAGCGAAGCTGGTGTCGAGCAGGTGCAGGTCACGCAGCGCGTGGTCGAAGGCGCGCACCAGGTCGGCCATGGTTACCGCGTCGTCGAAGCTGACGTATTCGGACAGCCAGATGTCGGCCAGGGTCAGCGCCATGCCGGCCGCCGCTGCCTGCTGCTGCAACTGCTGCGGCATCTGGCCGTAGGTCGCGGTGTTGGTGACGCTCCAGCCGTGGACGAACACGAGGGTAGTCATGACTTTGCTCCTTGCAGGCCACGGTTGAGCGCGGCGGCGTGGCCAGCGTCGGTTGGCTGGCGGCCAGCTATCTTGCTGCAGGCAGCTCCGATCCTCGCGCACTTGGCGCCGCCAGGGAAGCCTCGGGTGAGGTGCGAGGAAGTGCTCGACGCATCACATGGGCGACCCTGCACTCACCGTCGCGGTTGTGCCGAACATGATACTCACCGTGCTTGCGCTGCAGGTCTGGCTCGGATCCCTGGCCGTCGTTGCCACGGTTGCCGCAGGTCTCTTCGCCCAGTGGGGCCAGGTCGATCACGAAGCGATAGCGCATGTCACCTCAGCTTGGTTTCAGGATTCGCGCATGACCATCAGCCGTATCTCGGTCATGTCCTCGATCGCGTAGCGCAGCCCCTCGCGGCCCAGGCCGGAGAGCTTGATGCCGCCGTAGGGCATGTTGTCGACGCGGAAGCTGGGGATGTCA
Organism: Rhodanobacter sp.; assembly: GCA_004298505.1. Taxonomy (GTDB): domain Bacteria; phylum Pseudomonadota; class Gammaproteobacteria; order Xanthomonadales; family Rhodanobacteraceae; genus Rhodanobacter. Next base: position 7,532 of record SCRO01000131.1, on the reverse strand, counting down.
TTGACGATCACGCCGCCTTGTTCAAGTTCGTTCCAGGCACGCATCGCGTGGTCGAGGCTGTCGGTGAAGATGCCGGCTTGCAGGCCGTAGTCGGAATCGTTGACCGCCGCGATGGCGTCGTCGAATTTTTCAAACGGAGCGAGCAGGGCGAAGGGTCCGAACGCCTCCATCCGGTTGAGCTTCGCGTCGACTGACACGTTCTCCATCAGGGTTGCTTCGAGCATATTGCCGTCGCGCTTGCCGCCGCAGAGAATCTTGCCGCCGGCCTGCTTCGCCTCCAGGATCCAGCCATGCAGGCGTTCGGCGGCGGCCTCGTCGATCATCGGGCCGAGGAACACATTCGCGTCCTTCGGGTCGCCGGCCTTGAGCTTCTTCGTGGCGGCAACCAGCTTGCGCTTCAGCGCTTCATAGATGTCGACATGGGCGTAGATGCGCTGCACGCCGATGCAGCTCTGGCCGGACTGGTAGAACGCCCCGAACACCATGCGCTCGACTACGCGATCCAGATGCTGACCCTGGTCCGCATCGACGATGCACGCCGCGTTGCCACCGAGCTCCAGCACCACCTTCTTGCGCCCGGCGCGAGCCTTCAGCTCCCAGCCGATCTGGCCGCCGGTGAATGAGAGCAGCTTGAGCCGCTCGTCCTCGACCAGCGGCGCGGCATGGTTGCCGTCCAGCGGGAGGATCGAGAACGCCCCCTTCGGCAAGTCGGTCTCGGCCAGCACTTTGCCGATGATCAACGCGCCGATCGGCGTCTTTTCCGAAGGCTTGAGCACGAACGGGCAGCCGGCGGCAATCGCCGGCGCCACCTTGTGCGCCACCAGGTTCAGCGGAAAATTGAACGGCGTGATGAACGACACCGGTCCCAGCGGCACCCGCCGGGTGTAACCGTGATAGCCGTCCAGACGGCTGGCCAGTTCGAGGTTGAGCGTCTCGCCATTGATGCGCACGGCTTCTTCGGCGGCGATCTGGAACGTCTCGATCAGGCGGGTGACTTCACCGGCGGCATCCTTGATCGGCTTGCCAGCCTCGATGCATAGCGCTTCGGCCAGCTCGTCGCGACGTTCCACAAAGCGCCTTGCGCAGTGCTGCAACACGGCCTGGCGTGCCCACGGTTTGAACTTTCGCATCGGCCCGGTGGCCTTCACGGCCGCGGCAATGGCCTTCTCCACGGCTTTTGCATCAGGCACGGCGACCCGCGTGGCGAGCTTGCCGCTGAACTTGTCCAGCACGGCCAGCTGGGAGTTGGGTTGTTGCGCCTGGTTGGCCAGGTAGTAGGGGTAGGTCTTGTTGAGCATCGCGTGCATCGTCCATTGAAATGCCTCAAGCATAGACGAGCGGTGTGTTCAGCGCATGTGTTCGATCACTCCTTGGCGACCTTGAGTGGCAGTTCGCCATCGGCCAGGCGGGCGCGCAGCGGGGTGCCCGCAGCCACGTTCTTCACCGAGCGCAGCACCTGACCATCGGCGTCGAAGATGATTGCGTAACCGCGCTCCAGCGTGGCCAGCGGGCTGACTGCGTGCAAGGCATGGCCGGCGTGTTGCACGCGCATGCCGCGACGCTCCAGGGTCTGCATCACGGCGCGGCGCAGACGCTGATCCTGTTCTGTCAGCCGGCGCGCGAGCAGTGCCAGTCGGGTGCGCGGATGCTGCCCCAGCAGGCGACTGTGCAGGCGGTCCAGCCGACTCTGGCGGAGCTGGTTCTGTTCGCGCAGCGCTGCCGCCAGGCGTCGCTGCAGGTGCGACAAGCGTTCGTGATCGCGCGCCAGGCGCGCCCGCGGCCGCTGCGTCTGCAGCCGTGCCAGCAAGTGGTCGAGGCGCTGCGCATGCGCCTGCAACTGGCCTTGTTGCAGGGTCAGCAAACGCTGCTGCAACTGGCGCAACTGCCGCCCGAGCGCGACTGCGTCGGGCACCAGCAGTTCGGCCGCGGCGGAGGGCGTGGGGGCGCGCAGGTCGGCGACGAAGTCGGCAATGCTGAAGTCGATCTCATGGCCTACGGCGGAGACGACCGGCACCTTGCTCGCGTGGATCGTGCGTGCCACCGTTTCGTCGTTGAACGCCCACAGATCCTCCAGCGAGCCGCCGCCGCGGGTCAGCAGCAGCACGTCATAGCGGCCGCTGGCCGAGGCCTTGCGCAGCATCGTGACGATCGCCGGCGGCGCCTCGCGGCCCTGCACCGGCACCGGCAGTACCTCGACGTCGGCCAGCGGCCAGCGCCGGGCCAGCACGCTCAGCACGTCGCGTACCGCCGCGCCGGTGGCCGAGGTGATGACGCCGATACGCCGCGCAAAGGTGGGCAGTGCACGCTTGCGCGCCGGGTCGAACAGGCCTTCGGCGTCGAGCCGTGCTTTCAGCTGCTCGAACTCGCGCTGCAGGGCGCCTTCGCCGGCCGGCTCCATGTACTCGGCCACCAGCTGAAATTCGCCGCGCGGCTCGTACAGCCCCACCTTGGCGCGCAGCAAAACCTGCATGCCGTCGGCTGGACGAAAGCGCAGCGTCGAGGCCTTCATCTTGAACATGGCGCAGCGCACCTGCGCGGTGTTGTCTTTCAGGGTGAAGTAGAGGTGCCCCGAGGCGGGCTTGGCCACGTTCGACAACTCGCCCTCGATCCAGACCTGCGGCAGTGCATCGCCCAGCAGGTCGCGCACCAGCCGGTTGAGCGAGCTGGGGGTCAGGACATGTCGTGGCGTCGTATCGTCAGAAGGTGCTGGCATAGGGCTGCGAGCCTAGCATGCGGGGGCATTTCAAGTGTTGAAAAAACATCCGCTTGGAACAATAAGCGCAGGAAGCTCCTGAGGTAGTGCGCCAGCAATCAGGCGGCTAGGAATTATCCTGGTGTCGTTGATGCTCACGGTACACATGCCAGCCACGAATACCGAGATTGAGTGCAAACCACGCTGACAGCAGCGCGAACGGCCAGCCGATCCAGGCCGGCCACAGGATGGCCACCACAGCCAGCGCCGCGAGCACCAGGGTGGCCACGAACAACGGCATCGTCGAGGTGTCACCCAGTACGCGCCGGTGGCTCAGCGCTGCGCCGACAGTGTTGGCCAGGCGCAGCGCACCGGCGGCGGCGCGGCTGGAACTGCCGCCGCCATGGCGCACCCGTGACGGTCGGGTTTCGCTGCTGCGGACCTGCTCGCGGTGGCCGGGGTGACGGTGCGGTGCCAGTACGATCTCCGTGGCGTTGGCCAAATCGCGTTCGTACTGGGCGGCGAGCTGACCGGCGAAACCGGCGTCCTCGATGGCCACGTCCAGTTCCTGATTACTCAGCCAGCTGGCGATGTTGAGATTGGACGACCCCACCCGCGCCCATTGACCGTCGGCTACCGCGGTCTTGGCGTGCAACATCGAGCCGTTCCATTCGAACACGCGGATGCCGGCCTTCAGCAGGGGCCGGTAACCCGAGCGGGACAGGCCCGCCACTACCGGGATGTCGCTGCTGCCGGGCACCAGCAGGCGTACGTCGACGCCGTCGCGGGCCGCCGCCACCAATGCCTGCACGTAGGGCGAGATGCCAACGAAGTAGGCGTCGGTGAGCCACAGGGTCTGGCGCGCGAGCGAGGCGATCAACTGGTCGAGTCGGTACATGCCTGCAGTGGAGGGCTGGGTCGCGATCAGGCGCAGCGATACGTCGCCCGGCGCTGTGGCCGGGCCTGGCGGCGCTGAAAACTCGGGCAGGGCGATGCCAGTCTCGCCCCAGCTTTGTGCGAACGCGGCTTCCAGCTCGCTGACTACCGCCCCGCGAAGCGCCACGCCGGTGTCGCGCCAGGGCGGCACGTTGCGTGCAGGATCACCCAGCCATTTTTCGCTGATGCAGACGCCGGACAGGAAGCCGGTGATCCCGTCGATCACGAGCGACTTGCGATGGTTGCGGCTGAGCCAGCCGAGTGGATGGCCCAGTTGCGGCGGGTTGTACACGCGCACCGCGCCACCAGCAGCACGCAATGGCGCCCAGAACCCGCTGCGCGACTGGCCAAGGCAGCCCATCCAGTCGGCCACCACTGCCACGAACACCCCGGCCTGCGCACGTTCTACCAGTGCGTCACGGAACTCGCGGCCGACGACATCGTCGCGAATGATGTAGTTCTCCAGCAGCACGCGTTGCCGCGCGCCACGAATCGCTTCGAGCCATGCTGCGTAGTTGGCGGCCGCATCGATCAGCAGCTCCACCGCGTTGCCGCTTAGCAGCGGCGCTCCAGCGGCACGACTGAGCGCCTGCTGGGCCAGCAGGCGACTCGACGAAGTGGAGGGCAGCAGTGGAGTGGGCATATGGAGGGAGTGTAGGCGATGGTCAGTCGATGCGCCGTCGTGGCAGCTTCTGGCATGATCGGGTGTGCGGAAATCAACGCGTGAGCACGTGCAACGCCGATTGTTGCAGGCGGCGTTACGGCGCCGGGCGCGCGAGGATCAGAGGTGGGTTCCTGGTTGATCGGTTTCTTTCGCGATCGGTTCCGCCGGGGTTTCAGGTTCGGCCGTGGGGGTCGGCGGCTCGTCCATCAACGGCAGCACCGCCGGGCTGTCGAGATCGTCGAATTGCTGGTGGTTCACCGCCCAGAAGAACAGCGCAACCGCCACCACGATCACCAGTAAAGTCACCGGAATCAATACCAGCAAAATGTTCACGCCGACACCTCGCCGGCCCGCGTGGGCCCGCTGTGCCTCGGGTCCGTGTCGGTGGCGCGCTCGCGGCCCACCCGCAGCGCATTCAACACCACCACCAGCGAGCTCAGCGACATGCCGATGGCGGCCAGCCACGGCGGCACCAGCCCGAAGGCGGCGAACGGCACGGCGATCAGGTTGTACAGCAGCGCCCAGCGCCGGCTCTGGCCCACCACTTCGTGCATGCGCACGGCGATCGCGCGGGCCTGTAGCAGTCCGTCCAGGCGACCATCCAGCAACAGTAGGTCAGCCTGTGCCTGGGCCAGATCGGTGCCACTGGTCAGCGCAGCGGATACCTCGGCGGCGGCCAGCAGTGGTGCATCGTTGCTGCCATCGCCCACCGCCAGCACGGTGTGCCCAGCGGCCTGCATCGATCGCAACAATGCCAGTTTGTCGGCAGGCAGTTGGCGCGCGTGCCAGTCATTGATGTCGAGCGGGGCCGCGAGCGCGGCGACACGGTCGGCACTGTCGCCGCTAGCGATGCACAGGCTGACGCCCTCACCGCGTAGTTGCTGCAGGGTTGCGGACGCGTCCGCACGTGGCTGCTCGTGGAAGTGGAAGCGTGCCAGTGGCCCCTGTTCGTCCGCGAGCACCATCGCCTCTTCGGCCAGGCTCGCAGCAGTCGGCTTGCCGTTGAGGGCGAAATGGGCGCGGCCCAGACGCAAGGTGCGACCATCCACCGTGCCCTCGATGCCCGCCGCCAGCGTCACTCGCACGTCCTGCGCCTGCGCGGGCGCGACGTTCCCGCGTACGGCGTCAGTCAACGCACGTGCCAGCGGATGTGAACTCTGACTGGCCAGTGCCATGGCCCAGGCCAGTACCTGCTCGCGGGAGTCGCCGCGTAGCGGTTCAGTGGTGCCCGCGTCAAGTCGCGGCACGGTGAGCGTGCCGGTCTTGTCGAACAGCGCGCGGTCGACGCGTGCCAACGCCAGCAGGGCGTTGCCATCGGTGACCAGCACATGGTGACGGGCCAGCTGGCCCAGCGCACGGGTCAGCGTGACCGGCACGGTCAGGGCGAACGCGCAGGGGCAGGCCACCACCAGCACCGCGATGGCGGCGTCGAAGGCGCGCGAAGGATCGACCAGCAACCAGCCCAGCGCGGTCAGTACGGTCAGCAGCAAGACGCGGCGCACGAAGTGGCTGACATCCCGGTCGCTGCCAACGATCGATGTGCGTGCCTGGCGCACGCGACCGGCCAGTGCGCCGAGCCGCGCCACGCCGGTGTCGGCGCCAGCGTGCTCGACGCGCAGTTCCGCCGGCCCGGTCAGCAGCACGCTGCCGGCCACCAGCCGTTCACCGCGTTGGCGTTGTTGCGGACGCGATTCGCCGGAAAGCAGCGCCTCGTCGACCTGCACCGCGGCGCTTTCCAGCACGCCGTCGGCGGGCACCGTGCCGCCGTCTTCGATATGCACGCGGTCGCCGCTGGCGAGGTTCAGTGCGGCCACCATTTCCAGCTCGCCATCGGCACGCCGCCGCTGCGCCAGCAACGGGGTGGCGTCGATCAGGGCGTCGCCCTGCGCACCGCCGCGATGACGCGAACGCAGCTCCAGGTAGCGGGCGCCAAGCAACAGGAACACGAACATGCTGACCGAGTCGAAATAGACCTCGCCGCTGCCGCGCAGGGTATTGATCACGCTGGCGATGAATACCAGCGCCACGGCCAGCGCCACCGGCAGGTTGATGCCGAGCTGGCGGGCACGCAGTTCGCGTGCCGCACCACTGAAGAACGACCGCGCCGAATAGAACACCAGCGGAATCGTGGTGAGCAGGCCCAGCCAGCGGAATAGGTTGCGCGTGCTGAAATCCACGAAGTCGACCACGCCGATATAGATCACGAAGGCGTATGTCATCACCTGCATCGCACACATGCCGGCGACCAGCATGCGTTTCAGTGCGTCATGCATCTCGGCGGCGCGGGCGTCCTCGATCTCGTCGTGGCGCAGTGGCCGCGCCGGGCAGCCGGCAGCCGCGAAGTTTTCGAGCAAGGTCGGCAGCGAGGTGCGCTGCGTCTGCCACACTACCCGCACGCGGCGGGCGGCACGGTCGATCGCGACCCGTCGCACTCCCTCCAGCGCATTGATGCGTTGCTCGAGCCACAGCACCTGGCGCGCGTCATGCAGAGCCTCGACGTGCAGCGCGATTTCGCTGCAGCCATCACGACGCGTGCGCAGCACCTGGGCGGCCAGCCGGGGATCCGCCCATGCCGCCGCGATGGTCATGGCGTCCGATCAGGTGGCGGTTGCGCTGCGCTGGCCGGCACCCCGAACACCGCTTGCGACGTGCTCAGCGGAGTGTCGGCGTAGCGGACGCTGACCACGATGAGCCACCCGCAGCCAGCCAGCGATGCGAGAAAGACCGCGATGCCCAGCCACAGCACCGGCTGGTGGTACCACGCCGAGCCGGCGTGGAGGGTGTTGTCATGGCTTGTCTTCATCAGTCGGGTGCGACCAGTGATAGACGTACGCAGCGAGCACGTGGATCTGGTCGTTGGTCAGGCGCGGTGCCCAGGTCGGCATGTGGCCCTGGCGCCCGTCGTGGATGGTGTGGTGGATGTCGGCCTCGGTTCCGCCGTAAAGCCAGATGTGGTCGGTGAGGTTGGGCGCACCGAGGGCGGGGTTGCCCTTGCCCCCGGCACCGTGGCAGGCGGCGCAGGTGGCGAACAATGGTTTGGCGGCAGCGGCCTTGGCCGCGTCGTGTTTCGCGCCGGACAGGCTCAGTACGTATTGCACCAGGTTGTTGACGTTGTCCTCGCCCAGGCTGGCCCACGGCGGCATCACGCCGCCCCGGCCATCATGGATCGAGGTGGTGATGTCGTTGCCGGTGCCACCGTAAAGCCAGTCGTTGTCGGTAAGGTTGGGGGCACCGAGCAGG
>SCRO01000130.1 GCA_004298505.1 Rhodanobacter sp. | reverse complement strand
AGACGTTCCAGTGCGCGCTGGATCGCCGCGCCCAGTTCCGGATCGTCTTCCACCACGATGATGTGCATCCAACATTCCTCTTGTCGCGACCAACCAGGCCATGCGCAGCCGTTGCCGCCACTATTACGCACCTGGCTTGCGAAACCCTTAGTGCCACCTGGCAGGTCGGTACCAGCGTACTGCATGGTCGAACCGCGCAGTCATCGCCGTGCATCGACAGAACGGATGCTGAGTGGCATGCCGTTATCGTATTCCGCTTCGGTACGCCAGCCTCTATGCTCCCATCCCCATGCCCTGCACGCGTCGGCCAGCGTTCTCATTTTCCTACTTTCTGGGGCCTGCCGGCGTGCTGGCCAGCCTGCTGTTGACACAGGCATGCCGTGCCGACACCGATGGTCAGCCGAGCGTTGCCGTCGGCATCGGCGTAGAGCACCTGCCAGGCTGGGCCGGCGCACGTACCTCGCGCTACCAGCCCATCCCCTACGTCGAGATCGAGATTCCCAACCACCTCAGCCTGTCTACCCAGGACGGTCTGCAGGTCGACCTGCTCGGCGGTACGGTGCTGCATGGCGGCCTCTACGGCGACTACCAGTGGGGCCGCGAGAGCGACGACCTGGGCGCGTTGCGCGGCAAAATTACCCCGCTGTTGCCACGCTTCACCGTGGGCGGCTATCTTGAATGGCAGCTCGGCAAACAAGTCGATGTGGGTGCCAATCTCAGCCACGATGCCCAGGGCGCTGGCGCCTACTTCAAGGTTTATGCCGAGTGGGATCTCCCGCCGGTCTGGATGCTGCAGCATTCGGTGCAACTGAGCTGGCAGGCCATGAACGGCGCAGCGATGGATCGTTTCTTCGGCGTCAACCCGGCCCAGGCCAACACCCTGCAGGTGCGACCATGGCAGCCCGGGAGTGGCAGCCAGCTCGGCTCGCTGGAATATGACCTGTTCATGCCCACCAGCAAGCACACCGGTTTCGCGTTCGCGCTGGTTTACGGTCGTCTGCTGGGTCAGGCCGGCGCTAGCCCACTGGTGACGCGGTTCGGCTCACGCAGCCAATGGAACGAGTCGCTCGCATTTGTATATCACCGTTGAGGTAATGCCGCACCGGCCTGGCGCTCATGGCAACACAAGCCGCTGGCACATCCCGCTGTGCTCGGGTCGGAGGGTGTCGCCGGTGGAGCTTCACAGGTAAATGCAACCTTGAGCCGCAGCCTGGCGCATGGGCCGGGAGCCTGTCGAACTTTGCTGGTCGAGGCGAGAATCAAGTCGCCTCGATCGCCACCACAGCGACCAAGACAACGCCAGTCACGGCGCGCAATGTTCAATCGCGCGTTCGACGAAACCATTCCAGGTGCGTCTATCTCACCGATCATCCCGCGTCCAGATCGCCCCATCTTCCTCGCGCACCGGAAAGCTGGCGATCGGGATGTAGGCCGGCGGTCTGGTTACCGCGCCTGTACGCAGGTCGAAGCGTGCCCCGTGCCGCGGGCATTCGACTTCAAAACCGAACACCTCGCCGCCAGCCAGGTCGCCGCCATCGTGCGTACACGTGTCCTCGACGGCGTACAACGCGCCATCGATGTTGTACACGGCGATCGGCGTGTCGCCGTCCCACACCACCTTGAATTCGCCGGGCAAAAAGTCGCTGCGGGTGCCGACCTTGATCCAGTCGTTCATGCATTCAACTCCACCAAGTCCTTGAGCAAAATCTCGAAGCGCAGATCGTCGCGGCGGGGTATGCCAAAGCGCTCCTCGCCATAAGGGAATGGTTGATACTCACCGGTGCGTCGGTAGCCGCGGCGCTCGTACCACGCGATCAGGTCGGTGCGCTGCTCGATCACCGTCATGCGCATCACCTGGGAATGCCACTCTTGCCGCGCCATGCACTCGGCCCGGGCCAGCACCAGTTTGCCCAGGCCACCGCGCTGCTCGTCAGGAGCAACCGCGAACATGCCGAAGTAAGCGGCCACACCCTGCCGCTCAATGTGGCAACTGGCCCTGAGTTGGCCGTCGCGTTCGGTCAGCAGGACACGACTGCCCGGGCGCTCGATCAGGGCGGCGACATCGGCCGCATCGGTACGCTGGCCATCGAGCAGATGCGATTCGGTGGTCCAACCGCGCAGGCCGGACTCGCCGCGATACGCCGACTCGACCAGGGCGACGATGGCACGGACATCGGCGGCAACGGCGGCACGAAATACGATCCGGGATAGTGTGTCAGTCATCGGCGCCATGATAGTGCGGCGTGCCACTGACCGACCATGATCTAGGGCAGTCGGCCACCGACAGCCCTCACGCGGAGGCGCCGGCCGACCGGCCCGCCTGGTAAACCTTCAGGTGGGTGTAGACCAGCGCAAGCATCGAGGCAGGCAGGTGATGGCGCTGGGCGCGGGCCAGCATGTCGCCGATGATGTGATCGGCTTCGATCGGGTGGCCGCTCTGCAGATCGCGCAGCATCGACGCGGCTAGCGCCGAACCGGCTTCGGTCAGCATGCTGCGGGTACGCTCCAGCACGCGCTCGCCCGGTGCATGCTCGAAACATTCCGCCACGGCCCGGCACTCGTCGAGCAGGACCAGCGCGGCCGCAGCCCCACCGGGAGCGGCCACGATCTCGCCGATCGAGCCGCGCATCAGGCAAGTGATGCCGGCCAGCGAAGCGAGAAACACCCATTTGTCCCACATGTCCTGCAGCACGTTGCTACTCGGGCGCGAGTCGAATCCCGCACCCGCGAAGGCTGCGGTGATCTGCTGCATGCGTGGCGACGCACGGCCATCACGCTCGCCGAAGGTGATGCTGTGCACCCGGTTCAGATGCTGCACGATACCCTGCGCATCGAGCACGGCGGAAATGATGCACTGGCCACCGAGCACGTGCTGCGGCCCGAATTTCTCGTCGAGCAGGTCAAGTTGGCGCATGCCGTTGAGCAAGGGCAGGATCGCCGTCTGCACACCGACAGCCGGCGCGATATCGGCCATCGCCTGTTCCAGCCCGTAAGCCTTGCAACCGAGCACGACCAGGTCGAACGGGTCATGCAATTCGCTTGCCCGCAGCGCGCGAGGCGCTGGCAGATCCACGTCGCCGGTCGCGCTGCGGACAACCAGACCATGCTGCGCCAACTGCCGCGCACGTGCGTCATGCACCAGGAAGGTCACATCGCACCCGTGCTGCAGCAGGCGCGCGCCAAAGTAACCGCCTGTGGCGCCGGCGCCAACCATCAGAATACGCATCTCAGTCTCCCATCGGTGGCACGTCCGCGGCCCGTTGCATACGCGCCACCTGGACGTCCTTTTCGCTCCACAAGGTGTTCATCCACGCCTTGATCCGGCCACGAAACGCGGTGTCCTCGTCGTAGCTACCGATCAGGCCGGCCTCCATGGGCCGTTCGAGTACATGCACGCGGATCTCGCGCACGCGCCCGGCGATCAGGTCCATGATCGTGCATGACCCATTCGGGTAGACGATGGTCACATCGAGAATCGCGTGCAGCGCCTCGCCCATCGCATCCAGCACGAAGGCCACGCCGCCAGCCTTGGGACGCAGCAGGTAACGGAATGGCGAAGACTGTGCAGCGTGCTTGGCCTGGGTAAAGCGCGTGCCTTCGGCAAAATTCATCACCGAGACCGGCATATGTCGGAATTTTTCGCAGGCCCGCCGCGTCGCCTCGCGGTCCTTGCCCTGCAGCTCGGGATGACGCAGCAGGGTTTGCCGCGAATAGCGCTTCATGAACGGGAAATCCAGCGCCCACCACGCCGGCCCGAGCAAAGGCACCCAGATCAGTTCCTGCTTGAGGAAAAAACGAAGAAAGGGAATGCGCCGGTTGAAAATCTTCTGCAGCACCGGGATGTCCACCCAGCTCTGGTGGTTGCAAAACACCAGATAGCTGCCGTCGCGGCGCAGGCCGTCCAGACCTTCAACCTGCCAACGGATGCGGGTAAACCATTCGAACAGCAGATTGTTCACGCCGATCCAGCTTTCCGCGATCCACACCAACACCCGCGAGCAGGCCTGCCGGATCGAGCGGATCGGCAACACCAGCTTGAACACGGTGAACACGAACAGGAACGCCACGTGCAGCAAGATGTTGATCGCGAGGGCCAGTAACGCCAGCGGCACGCGAATGAACGAAGGCAATGTCGCAAACATGAGGATGATCGATGGGAATTCCGCCCAGCATAATGCCCTACCGCGGCCACAGGAACCCTGCGCCTGGCCGCTGCCGGCTCAGCGCAGCAACCGGCGTACCTTGAGCAGGGCGGCGACGAAGGCGTCCATTTCCTCAAGGGTGTTGTAAAACGCCAGCGAAGCACGCAGCGTGGCAGGTACGCCATAGAACTGCATCAGCGGGTGGGCGCAGTGATGGCCGGAGCGTACGGCGACGCCCTCGAGATCGAGCAAGGTAGCCAGATCGGTGGCCTGCGCACCATCGATGAGGAACGAGATCACTGGCTCCTTCTCGGCCGCTTCGCCGATGATGCGCAGGCCGGGAATTTCGTGCAGGCGTTCGGTGGCATATGCCAGCAACTGCTGCTCCCACGCCTGGATTGCCTCGAAGCCCAGCGACTGGTAGTAGTCAATCGCCGCGGACATGCCCACGAAACCGGCGATGTTCGGCGTACCCGCCTCGAACTTGTGCGGTGGTGCGGCGAAGGTGGTAGCACTGAAACGTACCTCGCGAATCATCTCGCCGCCGCCGAAGAACGGCGGCATCGCCTCCAGGTGTTCAGCCTTCGCCCACAGCGCGCCGGTGCCGGTCGGCGCCAGCATCTTGTGACCGGTGAAGGCATAGAAATCGCAACCCAGCGCCTGCACGTCGACCGGCCGATGCGGCACCGCCTGCGAGCCATCGACCAGCAGCGGTATTCCGCGCTTGCGGCATGCCTTCGCAATCTCGCGCACCGGGTTGACGGTGCCGAGCACGTTGGAGACATGCGTGACGCAGGCGAGCTTCACTTCCGGGGTGAGCAGGTCGATGTATTGCTCGACGATCAGTTCGCCGCGCTCGCTGATCGGCGCAGCCTTGACCGTAGCGCCGCTGCGTGCGGCCACCAGCTGCCACGGCACGATGTTGGCGTGGTGCTCCATCACCGAGGTCAGGATCGTATCGCCCGCCTGCAGCCGCGGCAGCGCGTAGCTGTAGGCCACCAGGTTGGTGGACTGGGTGGTGCCCGAAGTGAGGATCAACTCGTCGCGCGAATCCGCATTGATGAAACGCGCCAGTTTGTCGCGCGTGCCCTCATACGCGGCAGTGGCTTCCTCGCCCAGCTGATGCACGGCGCGCGACACGTTCGCATTGTGCTCGCGGTAATGCGTGTTCATCGCCTCGATCACCGCCAGCGGCTTCTGGCTGGTGTTGGCATTGTCCAGGTACACCAGCGGTTTGCCGTGCACACGGCGTGCGAGCAGCGGGAAATCCGCACGTATGCGTCGGACGTCGAAGTCGGTGGGAGTGCTGGTGGTTGCGGTCATGGTGTCATTTCAAGTGTTGGGCAATTGTTCGACCAGCAGGGTCGACAGGTGTTCACGCAGCGCTTCATTGGGCAGGTCGGCCAGCACCGCGCGACAGAATGCCGCCGTAAGCAGCGCGCGTGCCTCGGCCAGCGGGATACCGCGCGAGCGCAGGTAGAACAGCGAACGTTCGTCGAGCTGGCCGACAGTGGCACCGTGGGCGGCCTTCACTTCGTCAGCGTAGATCTCCAGCTCCGGCTTGGTGTCGATCTCGGCGCTGGGCGACAACAACAGGTTCTTGTTGCTGAGATTGGCGTCGCTGCCGTCGGCGCCAGGGGCGACCATGATCGCGCCGCGGAACACGCCACGTCCGCGATCGTTGGCCACGCCACGCCAGCTCGAGTCGGAGGTGGTGTCCAGTGCCTGATGACGGATCGCCAGCTGCGTGTCGATGTGCTGGCGGCCGTGCGGCATGAACACGCCGCGAGTCAACAGTTGCGCCCCATCGCCGATCAACTCGACCTTGAGGTCATGCCGCACCAGCGCGCCGCCAAGCTCCAGCACGTGCAAGGTGGCCTGGGCCTGCGCCTGCAGGCGCAGCCCGCTGTGCCGGATCAGATGCGTGCTGGTTGCCGCGTTCTGCAGCACCGTGAGCTGCAACCGGGCACCCTCGCGCACTTCAATCTCGCTGACCAGCGTGGCCAGCTGGGTCGGCTCGCCGCTGGCCAGGTGCTGCTCGACCAGGTTCAACCTGGCGCCCTCGCCCAGTTCAATCACATTGCGCGCGTGCCACGCGAGATCCATCTCGGTAGCCGCCGCGATGAAGACCAGATGTACCGGCCGGGTGATTTCAACGTGGGCTGCCACACGCAACACCACGCCATCGCGCGCGCGCGCTGCGTTGATCCGGGCGAACGCGTCACCTGGTTCGCGGTAATGCCGCGACAGCGAAAACCGCAGCGGCTCCGCATCGCCCGCGAGCGCCTGCGACAGCGGCTGCAGGGTCAGGCCCTCGGGCAGGTTCCCGACCTGCGATAGTTCGGCCCGGAACATACCATTGACGAATACCAGGCGCGGCCCGTCGACGCCAGGCAAGGCCAGGCTGGCGGCATCCACCGTGCTGGCAGGCGCGGCCATGTCGAGCGCGACGAAACGACGCTGACCAAGCATGCGCAGCGCCGTGTATTTCCATGCCTCCACGTGCGTATCAGGCAGGCCGCTGGCGGCGAAGGCGGCGAGATTCTCCTGCCGTGCCGCGTCCAGCCAGGCGATACCGCTGGGCGCCAACGGTGCTTCCAGCAAGGATTCCACCAGCGGCGTTGAAACGGGTTGGTTCATGCCCCGACTCCGGCCGGATGGCGCTCGGCCAGGCCGGCGTAACCGTGCTCTTCCAACTTCAACGCCAGTGACTTGTCGCCACTCTCGACAATGCGACCATCCGCCAGTACGTGCACGAAATCGGGCACCACGTAGTCGAGCAGACGCTGATAGTGGGTGATCATCAGGAACGCACGATCGGGCGAGCGCAGCGTGTTGACGCCCTGTGCCACCTGCTTCAGCGCATCGATATCCAGCCCCGAGTCGGTCTCGTCGAGTATCGCCAGTTTCGGCTCCAGCACGGCCATCTGGAAGATCTCGTTGCGCTTTTTCTCACCGCCGGAAAAGCCTTCGTTGACCGCGCGGTGCAGCAGTTCGTCGGAAATCTGCATTACCTTGAGCTTCTCGCGCACCAGTTTCAGGAACTGCATCGAGTCAAGCTCCTTCTCGCCACGGGTCTTGCGCTGCGCGTTCAGCGCCGCGCGCAGGAAATAGGTGTTGTTGACGCCGGGAATCTCCACCGGATACTGGAACGCCAGGAACACACCCGTCGCGGCACGTGCCTCCGGCGCCATCGTGAGCAGGTCCATGCCGTTGTAGCTGACCGTGCCGTCGGTCACTTCATAGCCGTCGCGGCCACACAGTACGTTGCCCAGCGTCGACTTGCCGGCGCCGTTGGGCCCCATGATCGCGTGCACCTCGCCCGCGTTTATGCTGAGGTCGAGGCCCTTGAGAATTTCCTTGCCCGCCACGCGCGCGTGCAGATTTTCGATTTTCAGCATTTCAAGATCCGAGAATGGGAAATAGGGAATAGGGAATCGTCAGAAGCGATAAATCAGGCCGCGCGACAGCTCTTGCGATTCCCGATTCTCCATTCCCGATTCCCGTTGCAGTCAACCGACCGCGCCTTCCAGCGAGACTTCAAGCAGTTTCTTCGCCTCCACCGCGAACTCCATCGGCAGTTCACGGAACACCTGTTTGCAGAAGCCGTCGACGATCATCGACACCGCGTCTTCCTCACCGATGCCGCGGGCGCGGCAGTAGAACATCTGGTCGTCGGAGATCTTCGAGGTGGTGGCCTCGTGTTCGACGATCGCGGTGGGGTTCTTCACTTCCATGTACGGGAAGGTATGCGCGCCGCATTTCTTGCCGATCAACAGGCTGTCGCACTGGGTGTAGTTGCGCGCGCCCTCGGCACTTTTCTCCATCTTCACCAGGCCGCGGTAGCTGTTGGAGCTGCGCCCGGCGCTGATGCCCTTGGAGACGATCTTGGACTTGGTGTGCTTGCCCAGGTGGATCATCTTGGTGCCGGTGTCGGCCTGCTGGAAGTGATGGGTCAGCGCGACCGAATAGAACTCGCCGACCGCGCGGTCGCCGCGCAGCACCACGCTGGGGTATTTCCAGGTGATCGCCGAGCCGGTCTCGACCTGGGTCCAGCAGATCTTCGAATCGTCACCGCGACAGTCGCCGCGCTTGGTCACGAAGTTGTAGATGCCGCCCACGCCATTCTCGTCGCCGGGGTACCAGTTCTGCACGGTGGAATACTTGATCTGCGCCCCCTCCAGCGCCACCAGCTCGACCACCGCCGCATGCAGCTGGTTCTCGTCGCGCTTGGGTGCGGTGCAGCCTTCGAGGTAGGACACGTGCGCGCCTTCCTCGGCCACGATCAGGGTGCGCTCGAACTGGCCGGTGTTCTGCGCGTTGATGCGAAAGTAGGTGGACAGTTCCATCGGGCAGCGCACGCCTTTGGGGATGAACACGAAACTGCCATCGGAGAACACCGCCGAGTTCAGCGCCGCAAAGAAATTGTCACCGCCGGGCACCACGCTGCCGAGGTATTTCCGCACGATTTCGGGATATTCGCGAATCGCCTCGCTCATCGAGCAAAACAGTACACCGGCCTCGGCCAGTTGCTTGCGGAAGGTGGTGCCGACCGAAACCGAATCGAACACCGCATCCACCGCCACGCCAGCCAGCGCCGCGCGCTCGTGCAGTGGTACGCCGAGCTTTTCGTAGGTCTCCAGCAAGGCTGGATCCACCTCGTCCAGCGACTTCGGCTTGGCCTTGGGCGCGGCGTAGTAGCTGATCGCCTGGTAGTCGATCGGATCGAGCTTGACCTTGGCCCAGTCCGGCTGCGGCATGGTCAGCCAGTGGTGAAAGGCCTGCAGCCGCCACTCGGTCATCCACTCCGGTTCGCCCTTGATCGCGGAAATGGCGCGAACCGTGCCCTCGTCCAACCCAGGCGGCAAGCCGGTCATCTCGATGTCGGTGATGAAGCCGGCCGAGTAGGTGCGGCCGAGTACTTTGGCCACATCGGCATTGTCACGCAATGTGGTCGCGCTGCTGCTTTCGTTGATCATGCTGTTCATTCGGTGATGGTCTCGCCCGTTTTCACGGTGACTGCAATTTTTCGTTTCGGCGACAACGGCTCGAGCATGTCGGCCAGGCTGACTCCGCGCAGGGTCTGCTCCAGCACGCTGTTGATGAGCTGCCAGCTGCCGCGGACGCTGCACTGCGATTCGCGGTCGCATTGACCTTCGGCCACGCCGCACTCGGTCATGCCGATCGGGCCCTCCAGCGCCTCGACGATCTCGGCCAGCGAAATCGTACTGGCCGGACGGGCCAGCCGATAACCGCCATTGACGCCACGAAAGGACTCGACCAGTTCGGCGTGACCGAGTGTTTTCAGAAGTTTGCTCACCGTCGGCAGCTCCAGATGCGTCTCGTCGGCAATCTGCGCCGTGCTCAGCACCTCTACCGGATGGGCCGCGATGCAGGTCATCACAACGGTCGCGTAATCGGTGAGTCGGCTGACGCGGAGCATGGGTGCTCGGGCTCTGACAAGTTGAATCGGGACTAAAATGGTACTGATTCGAGCCGGCCAGGTCAATCTTCTCGGTGCACGCACCAGAAACGGGCAAGGCGTCACCCCGTTTGCCCACTTTTCGCGCACGCCGGCATGTCGACCCTGCTCAAACCGCGCTTTGGCGTGTCAGCAAGTGCTGGCACGCATCGTGCTGCACTGCCACAAGACTCAACCGCCAGGAGCACGCCATGAAGTGGATCACAGCTATCATCAAGCCGTTCACGCTCGACGACGTGCGCGCGGCCCTCACCGAGGTGGGTGTCGAGGGCATGACCGTGACCGAGGTCAAGGGCTTCGGGCGGCAGCACGGTCACACCGAGCTATATCGCGGCGCCGAATATGTGGTCGATTTCCTGCCCAAGCTGAAGATCGAACTGGCGGTCGGTGCCGATCGCCTCGAATACGCGATCGAGGCGATCGGCAGCGCCGCCCGCACTGGCAAGGTCGGCGACGGCAAGATCTTCGTTGCCGAGCTGGAGCAAGTCATCCGCATCCGCACGCAGGAGGTCGACGCTGATGCGCTTTGAGAAGCCGGGAATCGGGAATCGGGAATCGGGAATCGGCAAAGCCCGAAAAGCCCGCGCGCCGGTTCGCGTCGCGGCGTGTGCCGGCTTGCTGGCGTTTGCCGCGTCCGCTCACGCGCAGGGCGCGACTGCACTGAACAGCGGTGATACGGCCTGGATGCTCACCGCGACCATGCTGGTGATGCTGATGACGATACCCGGCCTGGCACTGTTCTATGGCGGTATGGTGCGCGCCAAGAACCTGCTGTCGGTGCTGATGCAGTGCTTTGCGATCACGGCGTTGATCAGCTTGCTGTGGGTGGTCTATGGCTATTCGCTGGCTTTCAGTACCAGCGGCATGCATGCCGGCGTCACCAACTTTCATTCGTTCATCGGCGGCCTGGACAGGGCGATGTTCGCCGGCATGACCCCGGCCAGCCTGCACGCCAGCGTGCCGGAAAGTGTATTCGCGATGTTCCAGCTCACCTTCGCCATCATCACCCCGGCGCTGATCGTGGGCGCCGTGGCCGAGCGCATGAAATTCTCCGCCCTGCTGATCTTCACCAGCGCCTGGTTCACCGTAGTCTACCTGCCGATGGCGCACATGGTCTGGGCTGGCCCCGGCTCCTTTCTCGGCGACATGGGCATGCTCGATTTTGCCGGCGGCACGGTGGTGCATATCAACGCCGGCATCGCCGGACTGATGGCCTGCCTGGTGCTAGGCAAACGGCGCGGCTACCCGCATACACCGATGCCGCCGCACAACCTGGGCTACACCCTGATCGGTGCCAGCATGTTGTGGCTGGGCTGGTTCGGCTTCAATGCCGGTTCGGCGTTGGCGGCCAACGGCACCGCCGGCATGGCCATGCTGGTCACCCAGGTCGCCACCGCCGCGGCCGCACTGGGCTGGGTGGCGGTGGAGTGGATCATCCACCGTCGCGCCAGCGTACTCGGCATTGCGTCTGGCGCGGTTGCCGGGCTCGTGGCGATCACGCCTGCCGCCGGCACCATCGGTCCGGGCGGCGCGTTGCTCCTGGGTCTGTGCGCCGGCGTGATCAGCTTCTTCGCCGCGACCCGGCTCAAGCGCCGCTTCGGCTACGACGACAGTCTCGACGTGTTCGGCGTCCATGCCGTGGCCGGTATCGTCGGCGCGCTGCTGACCGGGCCGTTCGCCGCTGCTGCGCTGGGTGGTTTTGGCGAGGTCGCGCATCCGTTCGCGCAACTGTGGATCCAGGCCAGGGGCGTGGGCTTCACCGTGCTGTGGAGCGGGTCACTGAGCCTGCTGATCCTGAAAATCGTGGACTGGACGGTGGGTCTGCGCGTCGATGAGGAACAGGAGCAGATCGGCCTGGACCTGGCGTTGCACGAGGAACGTGCCTACAACTTGATCTGAGAGGCGAGCTCGCCGGGACGGCCTGATAAGCTGTCGATGTTTCGTCAACGACCGACTTCATGGACAGCCCTCAAGATCACGCCACCGCCCGCCTCGCCTGGCTTCGCGATGCGCTCGGCGACTCCACAGCCACGCTGACGCCGGCCTCGACCGACGCCAGCTTCCGCAGCTATTGGCGAACATCGCACGGCGGCCAGAGTTGGATCCTGATGGATTCGCCTCCCGCGCAGGAAGATCCCGCAGCGTGGATTGCCATTGGCGCACGACTCGCCGCGGCGGGGCTGCATGTGCCCGCCGTGCACGCACAGAATCTGCAGCAGGGCTTCCTGCTGATCGAGGATTTCGGCGATCGGCTCTATCTGCCGGCCTTGAACGCGGGCAGCGTCGACGCGCTGTATGCCGACGCGATGGAGGCGCTGCTGTGCATGCAGCGCGATGTCGACGTAGCCGGCATGCCGCCGTACGACCGCGCTTTCCTGCAACGCGAGCTGGAGATCATGCCCGAGTGGTTCCTCGGCACCCATCTTGGCTACACACCGAAGTGCGGAGAATGGGACGTGCTGGAGGCGGCATTCACCCAGTTGCTGGCCAGCGCGCTGGAACAGCCACGCTGCTTCGTGCATCGCGATTTCCACAGCCGCAACCTGCTGGTGGTGGAACACGACAACCCCGGCATCATCGATTTCCAGGGCGCCCGGCTCGGCCCGATCACCTACGACCTCGCCTCGCTGCTGCGTGACTGCTACCTCACATGGGATCGCCAGCAGGTCGAAGCCTGGGCCGAAAGCCACCGGCGCCGCCTGCGGGCGGCGCAGTTGATCGGCGCCGACGTCGACCGCGAACGCTTTCGGCGCTGGTTCGACCTGATCGGCCTGCAACGCCATATCAAGGTACTGGGCATCTTCTGCAGGCTACATTACCGCGATGGCAAGCACGGTTATCTCGCCGACCTGCCGCGGGTCTACGACTACGTGATCGAAGTGGCCGGGCGCTATCCCGCGCTGGCCGAGTTCGTGGTGCTGCTTCGTCGCTGTGTGGGCCCACGCGACCTGCGTCAACCGGCAGCGGCATGAGACACGCGCTGATCTTCGCCGCCGGCCGCGGCGAGCGCATGCGCCCGCTGACTGACCACACGCCCAAGCCATTGCTGAGTGTCGGCGGCAAGCCGCTGATCGCGTGGCAGCTGGAGAAGCTCGCCGCCGCGGGCGTGCATTACGTGGTGATCAACACCTCGCACCTGGCCGAACAGTTTCCCGACACGCTGGGCGACGGCTCGCGCTGGGGCTTGCGTATCCGCTATGCCTATGAAGGCGCGACTCCACTGGAAACCGGCGGCGGCATGCTGAACGCGCTGCCGCTGCTGGGGGCCGAACCTTTCCTCGCGATCAGCGGCGACATCTGGTGCGACGTCGATTTCGCCAGTCTGCCCGCTGAACCGACCGGACTGGCGCATCTGTTGATGGTCGACAATCCCGCCCATCACCCGCGCGGTGATTTCGCGCTCGATGCGCAAGGCATGCTGCACGACACCGGAGAGCCGAAGCTCACCTTCGGCGGCATCGGCGTGTTTCGCCGCGAACTGCTGGGCGACTGGAAGCGGGGTACCGGCGCAGTGACCATGTCGCCATCATTCAAGCTGCGCCAGGCATTGCAACCGGCGATCGCCCGCCAATCCGTCACCGGCACCCGCCACGACGGGATGTGGACGGATGTCGGCACGCCCGCTCGCCTGGCGCAGATCGATTCTCGTCTCGCGGCGGTCGCCGGCAACGGCGACAACACTCCCGCTCACGGCGACGCTGGTCTCCAGGACCGCTGATCCGCGCTCGCATGGAGCTCGGTGGCTGCGGCCGCGTGCATCACTGCCGGCAATACCGGCGGCCGTGCTTGTGCGGTCGTGTTGCCAGGCTGCGCCAGCGGCCTGGCTGGTGTCGATGGCGCAGCCGCAATCGCGTCCTTGCCGTCGGTCATTTCCTGCGAGCGTGCAGCTTTTTCCGCCTGGGTCGTCATCACGATGATACTGATACGGCGATTGATCGGATCGGCGCGATTCTGTCGGTCGAACGGTACCGACGCGGCCAGGCCCACCACGCGCGAAACCTTGTCCGCCTCCAGGCCACCTGCGATCAGCGCACGCCGGGCGGCGTTGCCGCGATCGGCGGACAACTCCCAGTTGCTGTAGTTGTGCTCGCCGGTGTAGGCCGCGTCGTCGGTGTGACCTGAGATGCTGATCTTGTTGGGCACGCCGTTGATCGATTCGCCCAGCTCATGCAGGATCTGCACGGTATAGGGTTTGAGCCTGGCGCTGCCTATGTCGAACATCGGCCGGTTGAGCTTGTCGACGATCTGGATCCGCAAACCTTCCGGGGTGATGTCCAGTAGCAACTGGTCCTTGAACGGCGCCAGCGCCTGGCTGCTCTGGATGGCCGCGTTCAGTTGCTTCATCAACTCTTCCAGGCGCGCCTTGTCCGCCGCGCGCGCCTGCTTGAGGGCATCCTCGACGTTCTTCTTGACCACCGGCATGCCGTGCTTGTCCTTGCCCGGTCCGCGCGGCAGGTCCATCGCGCCGCCCAGCTTGATCATGCTGTCGCTGGCGCCGCCCGGGCCAACCTTGCCCGGTGGCGCGATGGTCGCGGTGCCGGGCGTCATGCTGGGGTTCTTGAAATACTCCGAGATGGCAGCCTTCTGCTCGCGGGTGCCCACGCCGATCAGCCACATCACCAGGAAGAACGCCATCATGGCAGTCACGAAATCGGCATAGGCCACCTTCCAGGCGCCGCCGTGGTAGCCATGCTTCCGGTGTCGCGCCCGACGGATGATAATCGGTGGTGCGACGTCATCGCTCATGCGACGGCTCCGCTGCGATCTCCCTTGAGGTGGCCCTCCATGTCGACGAAACTCGGCCGGGCATGGTCGGACAGCGACTTGCGCGCAAACTCCACCGACACCATCGGGTTGTAGCCGCGCAGGTTAGCCATCAGGGCCACTTTTACGCATTCGAAAGCCTTGCCATCCTCCTGTGCCCTACTCTCCATCGCCGAAGCCAGCGGCCCCGCGAACCCATAACAGAGCAGGATGCCCAGGAAGGTGCCCACCAGTGCGCCGGCGATGTGCTCGCCGATCCTGGACGTGTCGCCGCTGAGCTGCGACATGGTGGTCACGATGCCGAGCACGGCCGCCACGATGCCGAATCCCGGCAGCGCGTCGGCGGACTTCATCACCGCCAGCGCTGGCGCCTCGGCCTCCTGATGATGGGTTTCCAGCTCGACTTCGAGCAGCTGCTCCAGCTCTTGCGGATTCATGCTGCCGCCCACGATCAGACGCAGGCAGTCGGTGATGAATTCGATCAGGTGCTGCTCGGCCAGCAGGCGCGGATAGGCCGAGAATATCTCGCTGCTGGCCGGGTCCTCGATGTGGGCTTCCAGGCTGAGCAGCCCGTTCTTGCGCATCAGCGCGAAAATGTCATACAGCAGCGAGAGCAGGTCAATATAGTCCTGACGACGGTAGGCGGGTCCTTTCAGCAGGCCCAGCATGTCACGGCAGGTCGCCTTCACGAGCTTGACCGGGTTGGCGGTGAGGAACGCCCCTGCCGCACCGCCACCAATGATCAGCAGCTCGTACGGCTGCCACAGTGCCATCAGCTGGCCATGCGACAATAGGAAGCCGCCCAGGACGCTGATGAGGACAACCAGGGAACCGAAAACCACAAGCATGCTAATTCCACTGCCGGATCGACCACCTCTTATCGACCGCAAGCGCGAAATATGTAGCCTGCTTTTTCACCCGGCCTCACGCCGACGCGACGGAATTCGCCTCAACAACCGAAAGCTCCGGCAATGTGGGGCCTTTCGCCGACACCTGCCGACACCTGCCGACATGCGTACCTACGGCCTCCGCGCCAGTTCCGGATTGTCGCGAGTCACCGGCATCAGGTCCTTCTTCGACACGCCCAGCCACAGCAGGATCGGGCTGGCCACAAAGATCGAGGACAGCGTACCGACCACGATACCGATCAGCATGGTGATCGCGAAACCATGCACCGCCGGGCCGCCGATGAAATACATCGCCCCCATGGTGATGCCGGTGAACAGCGAGGTGATGATGGTTCGCGACAGCGTGTTGTTGATCGAACGGTTGAGGATTTCCTCCGGCTCGGCCTTGCGCGCCAGGCGAAACAGTTCGCGGATGCGGTCGAACACCACCACCTTGTCGTTGATCGAGTAGCCGATCACTGCCAGTACCGAGGCCAGCACGGTCATGTCGAACTCGCGCTGCACCAGCGCGATAATACCCAGCGTGACCAGCACGTCGTGAATCTCGGTGGCGACCGCGGCGATCGCGAAACGGCGTTCGAAGCGGATCCACAGGTAGGCCATGATGCCCAGGATCACGAACAACGCGGCCCAGGTACCGTCGGTCTTCAGCTCCGCGCCGACTTCCGCGCTGACGAAGTCGCGACTTTTCAGCTTCGCATCCGCGCGGGCCACCTGCAGCTGCTTCATGACGTCGGCGGAGACGCGGTCGAGGTTGACCGTACCGTTGGCCTGGATCGCGTTCTTGTCATCCTTGGCCTGGAAGCGGATCGACACCTCGCGGGTGCCACCGAGGCTCTGCACCACCGCGTCGGCGAAGCCGCCCTTGGCCAGCGCGCCGCGTACCTCGCCGATCTCGACCGGCTTGTCGTAATTGACCAGCATCGATATGCCGCCGGTGAAATCCAGCCCGTAGTTGAGCCCCCGGGTCGCGATCAGGGCGATCGAGCCGATCATCAGCAAGATCGCGATGGTGATCGTGTACTTGCGCATCCCCAGGAAGTGGATGTTGCTGTCGTGGTTGAAAATTTCCATGGTGGGTTCTCTTATACGGACAGCGTCTTGAGCTTGCGGTGGCCGTGGATCGCCGCGGTGAACGCGTGCGTCAATGTTACCGAGGTGAACAGCGAGGTCAGGATGCCGATCATCAGGGTTACACCGAAGCCCTTGATCGCGCCGGTGCCCATCGTGGTCAAGGCCAGCGCCGCGATCAGGTGGGTGACGTTGGCGTCCAGAATGGTCGACCAGGCCTTCTCGTAACCGGCGCGGATCGAGGCATGCGGCGTAGAGCCATTGCGCAACTCTTCACGCACACGTTCGCAGATCAGCACGTTGGCATCGATCGCCATGCCCAGGGTCAGCACGATACCGGCGATCCCTGGCATGGTCAGGGTCACCCCGATCAGCGAC
The DNA here is from genome assembly GCA_004298505.1 of Rhodanobacter sp. Classification (GTDB taxonomy): domain Bacteria; phylum Pseudomonadota; class Gammaproteobacteria; order Xanthomonadales; family Rhodanobacteraceae; genus Rhodanobacter. The sequence goes on along the minus strand of SCRO01000130.1, from coordinate 32,248 downwards.
ATCACCGCCACCAGGATCACCAGGTTGAAGAACAACGCGATATCGGCCACCAGGCCGAACAGCTTGTAGTAGATCGCGGCGGCCAGCAACACCAGGGCCAAGCCCAGCATCACCGACTTGAAGCCCTTGTCGATGTTGTCCGCGCCCAGGCTGGAGCCAATCACGCCTTCCTCGATGATGTCCACCGGAGCGGCGAACGCACCACCCTTGAGCAGCAGGGCCAGGTCGGAGGCTTCTTTCGGGCTGCCCAGGCCGGTGGTCTGGAATTGCTTGCCGAACGGGCTAGCGATGTTGGCGTCGTTGATCACCGACTCGGTGATCTTGGGCGTGCGCACTTCCTTGCCGTCGACCATCCTGGTTTCGGTCACGCGCTCGACGTACACCACCGCCATCGGCTTGCCGACGTTGGCGTTGGTGAAATCGCTCATCTTGCGCGCGCCGGCGGCATTCAGGGTGACGTCGACCTTGGGCGTGCCGCTTTGCTGGTCGATGCCGGAGGAAGCGTCGACCAGCTCCTTGCCGGTCACGATGACCTGCTTGCTCACCAGCACCGGCAGGTTCGTGCCGCGCATGTGGTACAGGTTCGCATCCGGCGGGATGTTGCCGGTCTTTTCGGCCTCCACCGCCTGCGGATCGCCAGGGTGACCGATACCCGGCCGGTATTCCAGCGTAGCCACGGTGCCGATCAGCTTCTTCGCTTCGGCCGGATCCTGCACGCCGGCCAGATCGACCACGATGTGGCTCTCGCCCTGCTGCTGGATCAACGGCTCGGAAACGCCCAGTGCGTTGATACGGTTGCGCAGCGTCTGCAGGTTCTGGGTGATCGCGCCGCGCGAAATGTCACGCAACTTGTCCGGCTTGATCACCGCCTTCAGCACGAAGCGGTCGCCAGTGCTGGGGCCATTGGATACCAGCAGGTCGTTGTATTCATTGGCGATGGCGTCGGACGCCTTGGCGCGGTCCTCCGCCGAACGCAATACCACCGCGACCCCCTGGCCGCGCACCGTGCTGCGCGTCACCGACTCGTAGTGGATCTTCTTGTCGCGCAGCAGGCTGCGGATATCGTCCGCGTAGCTGCTCTCCTGCTTGTCGATCACGTCGTTCTCGTCGACCTGCATGAGGAAGTGCACGCCACCTTGCAGATCCAGGCCAAGCGGCATGGAGCGGGCACCGATCGCACTCAGCCAGCCGGGTACGGTGGACTGCAGCTTGAAGGCCACGGTGTACTCATCGCCAAGCAGCGCCTTGATCGCGTCCGAACCGCTCTTCTGCACGTCAGTATTGGCGAACGTCGCCAGCAGGTTGTCGCCGTGCACGTCGACCTTGCCAAACTGAATGTGTTGCTGCTGCAGCGTTGCCTCTACGCGCTGGCGCAACGCCTGGTCGACCGGCGGCGCATCGCGATTGGCGGAGACCTGCACGGCCGGAACGGGAATGAACGCATTCGGCAGCGCGTAGATCACGCCGAACAGCATCATCAGCGCAACCAGCGCGTACTTCCAGCGGGGGAAATCACTCATGCCTTGAACCCGTCAAAGCCGCGGCAACCTGGCCGCGGCGGTAGCAACAATAGAAAAGCCTGGATGCGCAAGAGTCGTCGCCGCCAACCACCAGGCGCAACCTCGTCGGCATCAAACGGACTTCAGTGAACCCTTGGGCAGCACCTGTTGCACGGCGCCCTTCTGCAGCTTCACCTTTACGTTGGCCGCGATTTCGACCGTGATGAAGGTCTCGCCCACTTCTTCCACACGACCAGCCAGACCGCCGTTGGTGACCACCTCGTCACCCTTGGCCAGGGCGGCGATCAGCGCTCGGTGTTCCTTCTGCCGCTTCATCTGCGGCCGGATCATCATGAAATACATGAGGCCGAACAGCACCACCATCATGATGATCAGGGACATGCCGCCGCCTTGTTGTGGCGTGGCTTCGGCGATCACGGGGGAAAGCGGAAAACTCATCATCATGTCTCGCAAGTTATGGCGTCATCAGCAATTTCAGCTGAACGCCTGATAAAAGATTCTCGATTATGCCATGCGTCCCCGACCCGTGCACGGCCGAGAAGTCCCATGGCCAGGCCAACCCGTGGCCAAGACCATGTAGGAGCCCGCTCGCGGGCGATGCCCTTTGGCCGGGAATCGGGAATCGCAAAAGCAAGTGCAACAGCATCGCCCGCCAGCGGGCTCCTACGCGACCCGCGCGTCTTGGCGACGGGCGTAGAACGTTTCCACAAACGCTTGCAGCGTGCGGCCGGCGATCGCCTCGCGCAGGCCCGCCATCAGGCGCTGGTAGTAGCGCAGGTTGTGCATGGTGGCGAGCTGGCTGCCGAGGATCTCGTTGCAGCGATCCAGGTGCCGCAAGTAGGCCCGGCTGAAGCCGTGGCTGCAGGTGTAACAATCGCAGCCTTCCTCGATCACCCCGGTATCGGCGGCGTATTTCGCGTTGCGGAGGCGCAGTGTGCCTGCAGCGGTGAACAGGAAACCGTTGCGGGCGTTGCGCGTCGGCATCACGCAATCGAACATGTCGATGCCGCGACGCACGGCCTCGACGATGTCCTCGGGCCGGCCCACGCCCATCAGATAGCGCGGCTTGTCGACCGGCAACAGCGGCACGCTGAAGTCCAGCGCATGGTTGCGTTCGGCCTCCGGCTCGCCCACCGCCAGACCACCCACGGCATAGCCGTCGAAACCGATATCCACCAACCCGGCTGCCGAGCGCCGGCGCAGGTTCTCGTGCACGCCGCCCTGCACGATGCCGAACAGTGCATTCGGATTGCTCAGGTCGTCGAAGGCGCGACGCGAGCGACCGGCCCAACGCAGGCTCAGTTCCATCGAGTCACCGGCCACTTTCTCGGTGGCCGGTACACCGTTGATCAGATACGGCGTGCACTCGTCGAAGATCATCGCGATGTCCGCATCCAGCGTCTTCTGGACCTGCATCGATACTTCCGGCGACAGGAACACCGTCGCGCCGTCCACCGGCGAGGCGAACGTCACGCCCGCTTCGCTGATCTTGCGCTTGTGCGCCAGCGAGAACACCTGGAAACCGCCCGAATCGGTAAGGATGGGTTTGTCCCAGCCGATGAACTTGTGCAGCCCGCCGAACGCCTCGACCACGGGCAGCCCCGGCCGCAGAAACAGGTGGAAAGTATTGCCCAGGATGATCTCCGCGCCAGTTTCCACCACATCGCGCGGCGTCATGGCCTTGACCGACCCGTAGGTGCCCACCGGCATGAAGGCGGGCGTTTCCACCGTGCCGCGGGCGAAAGTCATGCGGCCGCGGCGGGCCGCGCCGTCGGTGGCCAGGAGATCGAAGGTCAAGGAGGTCATTCAGTGATTATCCCGGGTTTGACGCCGCCGCACCTACGTCCCTAAGGAGCCCGCTCGCGGGCGATGTTCTTGCTCTTGCGATTCCCGATTCCCGATTCCCGATTCCCGGCCAAACAGCGTCGCCCGCGAGCGGGATCTACGTACGTGCAGCGGCAGATGATCAGAGACCGGGTGGCAAGATCAGCATCGCATCGCCATAGGAGAAGAAGCGGTAGCGCTGCTCGACCGCATGGCGGTAGCTGTCGAGGATGAACTCGCGCCCGGCCAGCGCCGATACCAGCATCAGCAGGGTCGATTGTGGCAAGTGGAAATTGGTGAGCAGGCCATCGATACTGCTGAAACGGTAGCCGGGGAAGATGAAGATCTGCGTCTCGCCGGAGAATGGATACAGCACGCCATCCGTGCTGGCGCTCTCCAGTGCACGCACTACGGTGGTGCCCACGGCGATCACCCGGCCGCCGTGGGCACGGATGCGGCGAATCTGCCCGATCAGGTGCGCGCCGACATTCAGCCATTCCGTGTGCATGTGGTGATCCTTCAGATCATCGGCACGCACCGGCTGGAACGTGCCGGCCCCGACATGCAACGTGATGTAACCAAATTCGACGCCGCGCTCGCGCAGCCGGACCAGGGTCGCCTCGTCAAAATGCAGGCCCGCGGTGGGCGCTGCCACCGCGCCCGGCTCGCGCGCGAACACGGTCTGGTAGCGCTCCATGTCGCTGGCGTCGGCGTGCCGCTCGATGTACGGTGGCAGCGGCATCTCGCCCAGTTTCAACAGCAGTTTCTCCAACGGTTCGGGCGCCTCGAAACGCAGTCGGAAAAAGTCGTCGTCGCGTCCCAGCACCACGGCATGGCTGCCGTCAGCCAGCTCGATCCGGCCACCCTCCTTCGGCTTCTTGCTGACCCCCAGCTGCACGATCGCCTCGTGCGCGCCGGTGATGCGTTCAAGCAGGATCTCGACCGCGCCGCCGCTTTCCTTGCGCCCGTACAGGCGCGCCGGAAGCACCCGCGTGTCGTTGAACACCAGCAGATCCCCCGGGCGCAAGATCTCCGGCAGCTCGGCAAACATGCGGTCCTGCCGCGACTGCGCCGCCACGTCGAGTAGCAGCATGCGGCTGGCCGAACGCTGCGGCAACGGTACCTGCGCGATCAGCTCATGCGGCAGGCAAAAATCGAAATCGGACTTCTTCAAGGCAGCTGTGACCAGGATGGAGAACCGGGCATTATGCTGCAGCCGGCCAGCGCTTGCGCCATGGATAGCGCGGCCGTCTGCATCCAGCCCTTCTGGCGCGCCAACCGATACCCCTCGATCCGGTCAGCAACACCGAACAGCCTTCGGCCAACAACTGGCGGATCGCCGCCGACAGCTTCTGGCGGGCCTCGATATCCATATCCACGGTCGGCTCGTCGAGAAACAACAGCTCGGATCAGCCGCACAATGCCAGCGCAAACTGACGCGCCGCGGCTGGCCACCGGCCAATTTTGCGTACGGCCGCTTCTCCGTCAAGCGCAGTGAGCTGGCCATAATGTTTGACGACACCCTTGAGGCAGGCAAGCGGATCTCGGAGGTGGTACATGCAAGGCTCCTCCTGTGCCGTTTATCCTTGGCCAAACAGGTGCTTGTCGGCAATCCCCCGCATCAACCCGCAGGGGGGTGACAGGCGTCATCCACAGGATGCCGCGGGGTTACGGCGGCCGTTGCGGCAGCGTATCCTGTGAGGAAAGAGACGGCCGCAAACGATCGCGATCCACCGCCAGAAAGAGCTGAAAACATTGAGGAAACGCCTGCCAGCGCGCGTTTCCCGCCGCGCTTTCATCACCCGCCGACCAGACATCATGCTATCCAGCGGAGCTTGAGGAGGATTCACCATGGGCATCATCGACCAACTGCGCGAACTGCGCGAATTCGGCGGCAAGCCGCGCACCATCGGCCTGGACGACGCCAGCATCGAACGGATGGCGGTGAAGGATTCCCTGCTCGAGCAGGCGGTTGCCGAAGCCGTGGCGCAGCACCGGGAATTACGCGCCGACCTGACCGATTTTCTGAAACTCGACGAGCTCGAGCAACTGGTCAAGGCACAGGCCGGGTTCGTGAATTTCTACCCGGACGATGCGGTCAACCCCTATTTGCCGGCGGCCGCACGCGGGCCGTGGATCGTCACCCTGAAGGGCGCGGTGCTGCACGACAGCGGCGGCTACGGCATGCTCGGCTTTGGCCACAACGATCCGGCGATCCTGGCGGCCCTGGCCCGCCCGCAGGTGATGGCCAACGTGATGTCGCCCAGCGTGGCGCAGTTGCGCTTCACCGCGGCGATGAACGGGGAACTCGGCCGCCACCGTGGCGGCAGCCCGTACCACCGTTACATGTGCCTGAATTCGGGCTCTGAATCCGTGTCGCTGGCGTGCCGCATCGCCGACGTCAACGCCAAGGCCATGACGGACGCCGGCGCCCGCTATGCGAGCCGCACGATCAAACGCCTGGCGGTCAAGGGTGCCTTCCACGGCCGCACCGACAAGCCGGCGCTGTATTCCGATTCTTCGCGCAAGGTCTACCAACAGCATCTGGCCAGCTACCGCCACGAAGACAGCGTGATCACCGTGGAACCCTATGACGTGGCGCAGTTGGAAGCCGCGTTCGCCGAGGCAGACAAGCACGGCTGGTTCATCGAGGCGATGTTCCTGGAGCCGGTGATGGGCGAAGGCGACCCGGGCCGTGCCGTCACCGTCGAGTTCTACCAGGCCGCCCGCACCCTGACCGAATCGCACGGCAGCCTGCTGCTGGTCGATTCGATCCAGGCCGGCCTGCGCGCACACGGCGTGCTGTCGATCACCGACTATCCCGGTTTCGAAAAACTGCCGGCACCCGACATGGAGACCTTCTCCAAGGCGCTCAACGCCGGCCAGTATCCGTTGTCGGTGCTGGCCGTCACCGACGCCACCGCCAAGCTCTACCGCAAGGGGATCTACGGCAACACGATGACCGCGAACCCGCGTGCGCTGGACGTGGCGCTGGCCGCGTTGGGCGAACTGAGCGAGGAGGTGCGCAACAACATCCGCGAGCGCGGCAAGGAGTTCGTCGACAAGCTCAACGCGCTGAAGAACGAGCTCGGCGGCCTGATCACCAAGGTACAGGGCACCGGCTTGCTGTTCTCCTGCGAACTGGCTGCGGAGTACAAGTGCTACGGCGCCGGTTCGACCGAGGAATACATGCGCGAACATGGCATCGGCGTGATCCACGGCGGCAGCAACTCGCTGCGCTTCACCCCGCACTTCAAGGTCACCAGCGCCGAGGTGGACCTGATCGTGTCGCACGTGCGCAGGGCGCTCCAGGAAGGGCCGCGCAAGACCAAGGCCGCAGCTGCCTGAATTTGCGCGAGCGGTACAGCTGCGGCGACGGCCCTCCGCTCGCCGCAGCCAAATACTTCGCGTGCGTCGGATTTGGCCTACTTCCCGCAGCATCCGTCGGACATAGACTCCTTCAGCCGGCAACCGCCGGTTAACCCAGGGAGGACTCCATGATGTCGATGTCTCTACGCATGCTTGCCACCAGCGTCGCCTTTGCCTTCGCCGGTGTCGCCTTCGCCGCCGCCCCACCATCCAGCACAGCGGCGCCGGCCAGCAAACCGCATACCGCCCAGCAACAACGCATGATCGACTGCAATAAGCAGGCGACCGGCAAGAAGGGTGCCGAACGCAAGACCTTCATGGGTTCCTGCCTGAAAGGCCACGCAGCGGCTGCACCGTCGGCCCGACAGACCCAGCAGGGAAAGATGAAAACCTGCAACGCCGACGCCAAGGCCAAGGCGCTCAAGGGCGCCGAGCGCAAGGTCTTCATGAGCCATTGCCTGAAGGGCGACGGCGCCGAGGCATCGACGGCAACATAAGCGCCACCGCCAACAGCAACGACCCTGCCCACGCGCAACCGCCAGCGTGCGTGCGCAGGGCCGCTTCGCCAAGCTCGGGTGTCGCGCCACGTGCGGGTGTACCGGATCAGGGGCCTGTTCCTGGTCGCCGCGCCCAAAGGCCGCAAGCGGCTAGAGTCAACCCATCCGGAGATCGAGATCTACACCGCGGCGATCGACGAACGATTGAACGGGCATGGCTACCCCCTGCCCGGCCTCGGTGACGCCGGCGACAGGATTTTCAGCACCAGGCAGCTGCTGACGAACGGCTTAAGATCAACCGCAGGAGTTTGAGTTTGCTCGTGCATCAAGAGCAGAAGCATCGCCCGCGAGCGGGCTCCTACCCGCTCTGTCGCGACGGGCGCTCAGCGTCCGAAGCGATCAGTCGCCTCCAGCAGCTGGTGCAGGATGCCCGGCTCGAATGCGGAATGTCCGGCGTCCTGCACAATGCACAGGTCGGCCTCGGGCCAGGCGCGATGCAGGTCCCACGCACTGCGGATTGGGCAGACCACGTCGTAGCGTCCCTGCACGATGACCGCCGGAATGTTGCGCAGGCGGTCCACGTTGCGCAGCAAGTGGTCGTCATGTTCGAAGAAGCCGCCGTTGACGAAGTAGTGGCACTCGATGCGGGCGAACGCCAGCGCAAACTCGTCCTCGCCGCTGGACTGGATGTGCGACTGATCCTGCCACAGGAAGCTGGTGGCGCCTTCCCATACCGACCAGGCTCGCGCGGCGGCGGTCCGGGTCTTCGCATCGGGACTGGTCAGGCGGCGATGGTAGGCGCTCATCAAGTCGCCGCGCTCGACCTCGGGAATCGCCGACAGGTAGGTTTCCCAGGCATCCGGGTACAGCGCATCGCAACCCTTCTGGTAGAACCATTCCAGCTCCTGCCGGCGCAGCATGAAAATGCCGCGCAGCACCAGCTCGGTCACCTTGTCCGGATGCGTTTGCGCGTAGGCCAACGCCAGCGTGGAACCCCATGACCCGCCGAACACCTGCCAACGATCGATGCGCAGGTGCTGGCGCAGACGTTCGATGTCGGCGACCAGATCCCAGGTGGTGTTGTCGGTCAGTTCCGCATGCGGCATGGACTGGCCGCAGCCGCGCTGATCGAACAACACGATGCGGTAGACCGCCGGGTCGAAGAAGCGCCGGCACTTGGGTTTGGTGCCGCCACCCGGGCCGCCATGCAGGAACACCACCGGCTTGCCGTGCGGATTGCCGCTCTGCTCGTAGTACAGCGTGTGCAGGGGCGAGACCGGCAGGAATCCGCTGTCGAACGACTCGATTTCGGGATACAGCGAACGCAATGGCGACGGCGACATGACGGCTTCTCGAATCCGACGGGCAAGCCCGAAAGACTAGCACGGGCGGCATTTTCCAGACCTCAGTCGGCTTCGAACAGCTTGCCTGGATTGAGGATGCCGTGCGGATCGAACACCTTGCGCACGCCCTGCATCAGCGCGATCTCCGCGGCGCTGCGGGTGCTTGCAAGGTAAGCGCGCTTGACCAGGCCGATGCCGTGCTCGGCCGAAATGCTGCCGCCGTGACGTTGCAGGGTCGCCGCCAGCAGCCGGGTTACCTGCTCGCATTGGGCGATAAAGGCAGCTTCAGCCAGATCGTCCGGCCGCAACACGTTGATATGCAGGTTGCCGTCGCCAATGTGACCAAACCAGACCACCTCGATGCCGGGATATTCGTTCGCCAGCAAGGCCTGCATCTCCTCCAGGAAACCCGGCACCGCGCTGACTCTCACCGACACGTCGTTCTTGTACGGTCGCCGCGGCGCCAGGCTCTCGGTAATGCCTTCGCGCAGTCGCCACAGGGCCGCGGCCTGGGCCTCGCTCTGCGCAATCACGCCGTCGCTGACCCAACCCTGCTCCAGCGCGCGTTCGAACGCGACCAGCGCCGCTTCCTGCTGCCGCTCATCGGCCGCATCGAACTCGGCAACCACATAGTACGGGTGATTGCCCTCGATGGCGCGTTGCGCACCATGCGCCAACACATGCTGCAGCGCGACGTCGGTAAAGAACTCGAACGCCTGCAGCGCCAGTCGCGCACGAAACAGCGCGAACACCTCCATCAGCGCACCCATGTCCGGCAGTGCCAACAACATTACCCGGGACGGCGGCGGTGGCTCGGTGAGCTTCAGCGTGGCTTCGACCACGATGCCCAGCGTGCCTTCGGATCCGATCATGAGCTGGCGAAAGTCGTAGCCGCTGGAGTTCTTGATCAGGCCGCGGTTGAGCTCCAGCAACTCGCCGTTGCCGGCGACCACCTTCAGGCCGGCAATCCATTCGCGCGTGTTGCCATGACGGATCACCCGGATGCCGCCAGCATTGGTCGCTATGTTGCCGCCGATCGAGCACGAACCACGTGCGGCGAAATCGACGGGATAGACCAAGCCATGCTCATGCGCCGCCTCGTGCACCTGCTGCAGGATCATTCCCGGTTGCACGGTGAGGGTGCGATCCACCGCGTTGAAATCCAGCACCCGGTTCATCCGCTCCAGGCTGAGCACCAGCTCGCCGTTCGCTGCCACAGCGCCACCGGACAGGCCGGTGCGGCCACCGGACGGCACGACTGCAACCCGCTCGTCGTTCGCCCAGCGTACGACGGCCTGCACTTCTTCGACCGTGTCCGGCAGGGCAATCGCCAATGGCGCCGGTGTCCAGCGGCGTGTCCAGTCGCGCCCGTAATGCTCCAGGTCGCCGGCTTCGGCAAGCACTCGCAACCCAGGCAAGCGGCGGTTCAATTGGGCAAGACGGGGGTTGGACATGCGGGGCTCCGGGGTCATTCGCACAGCCTGCCAGCCGCATCACTCCGCGTCTAGTGCTGCGGTGCCGCAATTTGTCTCAGGCTCTGGCATAGTAGGGGTTCCTCCACACTAGGGTCGATACGATGCAAACTTCCTTTCCCCGTCAGGACATCAAGGTATTGCTGCTGGAGGGGATCAGCGCCAGTGCGGTCGAGGTGTTTCACCGCGCCGGTTACACTCAGGTCGAACTCCATGCGAAATCGCTGCCGGAGGACGAACTCAAGGCACGCATTGCCGATGCGCATATTGTCGGCTTGCGCTCGCGCACCCAGCTGACCGACGCGGTACTGGCACAGGCGAAGCGCCTGATCGCCGTGGGCTGCTTCTGCATCGGCACCAACCAGGTGAACCTGGGCGCTGCGCACCGGCTCGGCGTACCGGTATTCAACGCCCCCTATTCGAATACGCGCAGCGTGGCCGAGCTGGTGATCGCCGAGGCGATCATGCTGCTGCGCGGCATTCCGCACAAGAACGCGCAGTGCCACCGCGGCGGCTGGGCCAAGTCGGCCAACGGCAGTTATGAGACCCGCGACAAGGTGCTCGGCATCGTCGGCTACGGCCACATCGGTACCCAGGTCGGCGTGCTGGCCGAGAGCCTGGGCATGCGGGTGATCTTCCACGACATCGAGGCCAAGCTGGCGCTGGGCAATGCGCGCGCCGTCGCCAGCCTGGGCGAATTGCTGGAGCGCTCGGACGTGGTCACGCTGCACGTACCGGAGACTCCAGCCACGCAGATGATGATTCGCGCCGAACAGCTGGCGAAGATGCACGCCGGCGCGATGCTGATCAACGCCTCGCGCGGCAGCGTGGTGGACATCGACGCGCTGGCCACGGCGTTGCGCGAGGGCCGGCTGGCTGGTGCGGCCGTGGATGTATTCCCGGCCGAACCGAAGGGTAACGACGACGCCTTCGTCTCGCCGCTGGTTGGCATGGACAACGTGATCCTGACCCCCCACATCGGCGGCAGCACGCTGGAGGCACAAGACAATATCGGTATCGAAGTTGCCAGCAAGCTGGTGCGCTACAGCGACAACGGTTCCACCCTCTCGGCAGTGAACTTCCCCGAGGTCGCCCTGCCCGAGCATCCGCACAGCCGCCGCCTGCTGCACATCCATCGCAACGTGCCCGGCATGCTGTCGCGGATCAACGAGCTGTTTTCCACCGGCAACCTCAACATCGACGCGCAGTTCCTGCAGACCGACAGCGAGGTCGGCTACGTGGTGATCGATATGAGCGCCGACGAGGCACAGGCGAACATGCTGAAGGCGAAGCTGGCGGCGATTCCGGGCACATTGCGCAGCCGGGTACTGTATTGAGGGGAGAATGGGCACACCACGGTTAGGAGCCCGCTCGCGGGCGATGCCTTGCCTTTGATGCACGAGGTTGGATCAAATCAAAAGCATCGCCCGCCAGCGGGCTCCTGCGGTACTCGGGAGTCTGGGCGCACACGAAAACGGCACCCGCAGGTGCCATGACGATACTTTCCAAATTGGTCGGGGCGGCCGGATTCGAACCGACGACCCTCTGCCCCCCAGGCAGATGCGCTACCAGGCTGCGCTACGCCCCGACATTCGGCAAGCAAGCAAGTCTAACAGCTCGCATGGTGCGTCCGGAAGCCTTCAACGCCGCAGCAGCGTGAGCACTTCTTCCAGTTCCATCCGGACCTGATGCACGATCTGGTGCGATATGCTGGATTCCAGTCGCGCCTGCGGGCCTTCCAGACGAGCACGTGCACCGGTGATGGTGAAGCCCTCGTCGTATAGCAGCGAGCGGATCTGGCGGATCATCAGCACGTCGTGGCGCTGGTAATAACGACGGTTGCCGCGGCGCTTGACCGGGTTGAGCGCAGGAAACTCCTGTTCCCAGTAGCGCAGCACGTGGGGCTTTACACCGCACAGCTCGCCCACTTCACCGATGGTGAAGTAACGCTTGGCCGGGATGGCCGGCAGTTCGGTATTATTCCCTTGGTCCAGCATAGCCTTCGACTCTCACCTTGAGTTTCTGTCCCGGCCGGAACGTTACCACCCGCCGCGCCGAGATAGGGATCTCCTCGCCGGTCTTGGGGTTGCGTCCCGGTCGCTGGTTTTTCATGCGCAGATCGAAATTGCCGAAACCGGACAGCTTCACCTGCTCGCCGTTTTCCAGCGCGCCGCGAACCACCTCGAAATAGGCATCCACGAATTCCTTCGCCTCACGCTTGTTGAGACCCACGTCGAGGAAAAGCCGCTCGGCCATTTCTGCTTTGGTCAGCGCCATCTCATCCTCGCAATTTCCCCCGGCATGTCTGCTCCAATGCATTCACGGCTTCACGCACCCAGCGGTCCGCGTCTTCATCTGTAAGGGTGCGTGAAGCGTCCTGCAAAATCAAGCCCATAGCGAGACTTTTTCGGCCCGCTTCGACGCCTTTGCCGCTGTAACGATCGAACAGCCGCAGCTCCTTGAGCCGCGCACCGAGCGTGGCGCGAACGGTTTGGTCAATCTGTGACCAGCTGATGGTTTCCGGCAGATCCATCGCGATATCCCGGCGCACCGCAGGAAAGCGGGGTATCCCTGTCGCCTGGGGCAGGCGTCGGGCCAGCAAGGGCTCCAACGCCACTTCCAGCACATGAACGTCGGTACCCAGGTCCAGTACTCCGGCCAATTGCGGATGCAGGGCGCCAAGATAGCCCACGGTTTCGCCATCGCGCGCCACGCGCGCAGCACGGCCCGGATGCAGCCATGCCGGCAAGCCGTCAGCGTGCACCGTCCAGCGCTGCGGCTCGCCACCCCAGCCGATCAAGGCGTCGAGATCGCCCTTGAGATCATGGAAATCCAGCGTCCGCGCCGGCTCGCCCCATTGCTCGGCTCGCGCATTCCCGCACGCGGCGATGGCAAGAGTGGGTGTTTCCAGCGGCGGGGCGCCTGCTGGTTGAAGAGTCCGGCCATGGATGGCAGGTTCTTCGCGCACGGACGCACTTTGTTGGAAGACACGCGCCAGCTCGAACAGGCGCACACGTTCCTGCTGGCGCGCGCGATTGTGACGCAAGGCCTCGATCAGTCCGGGCAGCAGCGAAGGGCGCATCACGGCCAGGTCCGCCGATAGCGGATTGGCCAGCGGCACCAATCGTTCGCTGAAACCCCAGCGCGCCAAAAGCTCTGCCGGAACAAACGACAGGTTCACCGCCTCGTAGTACCCGCGCGTAGCCAATTGCTCGCTCAGCGCCAGTTCACCGATGCGCGCCTCCGGTTCGATCGCCAGGGTCAACGCGCCGGTCGGCGTGGCGGTGGGGATGTTGTCGTAGCCGAAAATCCGCGCGACCTCCTCGATCAGGTCTTCCTCGTGCTCGATGTCGAAACGGCTGCTCGGCGCGGTGACCTGCCAGCCATCTGTCGTCGCCACGACCTGCATGCCCAGCGCGGTGAAGATGCGCGCGACCTCGGCATCGGCCACCCCCACACCCAGCACACGCTTCAGGCGCGCGCGACGCAAGGTCACTGCGACCGGTGCCGGCAGATAGACCAGGTTTTCCGCGACCAGTACCGGCCCAGCCTTGCCGCCGGCAATTGCCAGCAGCAATTCGGTGGCGCGCTCCAACGCACGCCGCGGCAGTTCCGGATCGACGCCGCGCTCGAAGCGATGCGAGGCTTCCGTGTGCAAGCCCAGCTTGCGCGCGCGCCCCATGATCGCGGCCGGCGCGAAGTGCGCGGACTCGAGGAAGATGTTGCGCGTGGTGTCGATAACCCGCGAATCGTAACCACCCATCACGCCGGCCACGGCCAGGCCTTTTCTTTCGTCGGCAATCAACACGAAGCCCGGGTCGAGCTTCGCCACGCTGCCATCGAGGATTTTCAACGTTTCGCCCGCGTGCGCGTGGCGCACCACGATGTCGCCCTCGAGCGCGTCGTTGTCGAATGCATGCAGCGGCTGGCCCAGCTCCAGCATCACGTAATTGGTGACGTCGACCACGGCGCTGATCGGGCGCAGCCCGGCACGTCGCAGGCGCTCGGCCAACCACAGCGGCGCGCGCGCGGCCGGATCGATGCCTTCGATGATGCGGCCGAGATAACGTGGCGCATCCTTGCCCGCTTCCAGGCGGATGCCGCGGCGCGCCTCCCCGGTGACCGGCGCGGCCGCTTGCGTCGGTACCTTCGCGGTGCTGCCGAACAAGGCCGCCACATCATGGGCTAACCCGACCAGGCCGAGACAGTCCGGGCGGTTCGGCGTGAGTTTCAGCTCGAAGCTGGCGTCGGGCAAGCCCAGGTAATCTGCCAATGGCCGACCCACCGGCGCGTCCGGCGGCAGCTCGAGCAGGCCGGATGCATCGGCATCGATGCCCAGCTCTTTCGCCGAACACAGCATGCCGAATGACTCGATACCGCGCAGCTTCACCGCCTTGATCGCGATACCGCTGGGCAGGAGCCCGAGTGCCCCGGAGGCCATGGATGGCCGGGAGGAGCCGCCAGGCAGCTTCGCCCCAACGGTAGCCAGCGGCACCTTGATGCCGACCCGCGCGTTCGGCGCGCCGCAGACGATCTGCAGCGGCTCACCCTGTCCCGCGTCGACCTTGCAGATTTGCAACCGATCCGCTTCGGGATGCTTTTCCGCCGCAACGATCTCGGCCACCACCACGCCCGCCAGATCGTCGCCCAGCGGGGTGACTTCTTCCACTTCCAGACCCGCCATGGTCAGGGCATGGGCCAGTTGGCTGCGATCGGCCTTGATCTCGACCAGCTCGCGCAGCCAGTTCTCGGAGAATTTCATGGTTTTGATCCGGGAATGGGGAATCGGGAATAGGGAATGGGAAAAGCCAGAGCGTGGACATTGCCGCCGCTTCTACGATTCCCGATTCCCCATTCCCGATTCCCGTTCATGCAAATTGCTTCAAAAACCGCAGGTCGTTCTCGAAGAACGCGCGCAGGTCGGCGACGCCGTAGCGCAGCATCGCAAAGCGCTCCACCCCGAGACCGAACGCGAAGCCGGTATAGCGTTCCGGGTCGATGCCGCAATTCTTCAGCACATTTGGATGAACCATGCCGCAACCGAGCACTTCCAGCCAGCGGCGGGAGCCGTCTTCTGCATCCCAGCGAATGTCCACTTCGGCGGACGGCTCGGTGAACGGAAAATAGCTGGGGCGAAAGCGCATCTCGAAGTCGCGTTCGAAGAAGGCGCGAACGAACTCGGCCAGGGTGCCCTTGAGGTCGGCGAAGCTCGAGGTCTCGTCGACCAGCAGGCCTTCGATCTGGTGAAACATCGGCGAATGGGTCTGATCTGAATCGCTGCGATAGACCTTGCCCGGCGCAATGATCCGGATCGGCGGCTGGCGACCGGCCATGGAGCGGATCTGCACCGGCGAGGTATGCGTGCGCAGCAGACGTCCGTCGCCAAAGTAAAAGGTGTCGTGCATGGCGCGCGCCGGATGGTGCGGCGGGAAATTCAACGCCTCGAAATTGTGCCAGTCATCCTCGATTTCCGGACCATCTGCACGCTGGTAGCCGAGTCGCGCGAAGATCGCGGCGATGCGTTCCAGCGCTCGGGTAATCGGGTGGATGCCGCCACGTTCGCTGTCGCGACCGGGCAGGCTGATATCGAGCGTTTCGGAGGCCAGCCGACGGTCAAGTTCGGCCTGCTCCAGCACCTGCTTGCGCATGACCAGTGCATCGCCCAGTCGCTGCTTGATCCGGTTCACCTCGGCGCCGCGCGCCTTGCGCTCGTCCGGCGCCAGCGCGCCCAGCGTCTTCAGCGCGGCGGTGACGATGCCACTCTTGCCCAATAGGCCCACGCGCAGCACATCGAGCGCTTCCAGCGTGTCGGCCTTGTCGATATCGGCCAGCGCTTGTTCAGCGCGGCTGTCCAGATCGTTCATAGCAATGCACTTCTCGCTGCTTCCCCTCTCCCCTTCGGGGAGACAGGGTGAGGGGCCACTCTTGCGATACTGCCTGACCGAAGCGTGCTTCGACTGAAGTTCGAAGCAAGCCTTAGCCCCTCTCCTCAATCCTCTCCCCGTGAGGAGAGGAGGCAAACGCAAAAAGCGCTTTCCAAAACAAAAGCGGGGAGAAGGCGTCGGCCTCCTCCCCGCACTTAATTTGTTCCTTCATCCCTGAAGGCGCAAGCCCAAAGGGCTGCACACAAACTACGCCGCCAGGCTGGCCTTCGCTTTTTCGGCAATCACGCCAAACGCCTTGATGTCGTGCACGGCGATATCTGCCAGCACCTTGCGGTCCACCGTGATGCCGGCCTTGCTCAGGCCATTGATCAGGCGGCTGTAGGACAGGCCGAACATGCGTGCTGCGGCGTTGATACGCACGATCCACAGGGCGCGGAACTGACGCTTGCGCTGCTTGCGGCCGATATAGGCGTACTGGCCAGCCTTGACGACGGCCTGGTTGGCAACGCGGAAGACCTTGCGGCGGGCGTTGTAGTAGCCCTTGGCGCGGCCGATGACTTTCTTGTGACGACGACGGGCGGTAACGCCACGCTTTACACGAGCCATGGTTTATCTCCTCGTCTTCAGTACGGCAACATGCGCGCGACACCCGGGGCGTCACACACCTTGAGGTGGTTCTTGGCACGCAGGCCGCGCTTCAACTTGGTCGACTTCTTGGTCAGGATATGTGACCGGTAAGCGTGACCGCACTTGATTTTGCCCGACGCAGTCTTGCGAAAACGCTTCGCAGCCGCCCGGTTGGTCTTGATCTTGGGCATGAGTAGTTCCTTGTGTGGAGCTCGTCCGGCCTGGACGACTCCGGTTTCTGACTGATCTGGCGGTGACCCGAGGACCACGCTTTCCATCCTGCCATGATCTGTGCACGACCCTTCCGGCGGGTCGAACCCGTGATCATACGGGTTCAAAAAGCCAAACACCAGCACCAAGTGCTGACCACGAATCCTCTCCCTATGGGAGAGGATTGAGGAGAGGGGGCGGGCTTGCCCCGCCCCAAACAGCGAAAGAGCATTGCCCGCGAGCGGGCTCCTCAGGCCCCGGCCCTCGACGCGGCAATCCTATTTTTTCTTCGGACCGATCATCATGACCATCTGGCGGCCTTCGAGCCGCGGATACGACTCGACCTGACCGTTGTCGCCCACGTCTTCCTGGATCTTCCGGGCCAGGTTCTGGCCCAGGTCCTGGTGTGACATCTCGCGGCCGCGGAAGCGGATCGTGACCTTGACCTTGTCGCCCTCCTCCAGGAATCCAAGCATCTTTCGCAGCTTGATCTGGTAGTCGCCCACGTCCGTGACTGGGCGGAACTTCACTTCCTTGATCTCGACCTGCTTCTGCTTCTTCTTGGCGGCTTGCGCCTTCTTCTGGGCTTCGAACTTATACTTGCCGTAATCCATGATACGGCAGACCGGCGGATCGCCATTGGGCTGGATCTCGACCAGATCCATGCCAGCGTCCTGCGCCAGTGCCAGCGCCTCGTCACGACTGAGGATGCCAAGTTGCTCGGAATCCGCTCCAATGACACGCACCCGCGGCACACGGATTTCCAGGTTGCGACGATTGCCCTTGTTGTCGGTGGTTGCGATACCACGATCCTCCAGAAGAAGTAATGAAAAAGGCCGCTCGACGCTCAGCGTCGGGTCTCGGCCCCCAGTCGCTCGACGAAATCGGCCAGCGGCATGCTGCCCAGGTCCTCGCCGGAACGGGTACGCACAGAAACGCTGCCCGTCTCTTTCTCGCGGTCACCGACCACAAGCAGATACGGCACTTTCTGCATTGTATGTTCGCGGATTTTATAGCCGACTTTCTCGTTGCGCAAATCCGATTGTACCCGCAAACCTTTGTCGACAAGGGTTTGCGTTACCTGCCCGACATAATCGGCCTGCGCATCGGTGATGTTGAGGACCACCGCCTGGATCGGCGCCAACCAGGCCGGCAGCAGGCCGGCGTGGTGCTCGATCAGGATGCCGATGAAGCGCTCCATCGAGCCCACGATGGCCCGGTGCAGCATCACCGGATGCTGTTTTTGCGAGTGTTCATCGACATATTCGGCGCCGAGGCGCTCGGGCATCATGAAATCCACCTGCATGGTACCCACCTGCCAGTCGCGGCCGATCGAGTCCTTCATGTGGTACTCGATCTTGGGACCGTAAAAGGCGCCTTCGCCGGGCAGCTCGGTCCATTTCACCCCGGCCGCCGCCAGCGCCCCACGCAACGCCGCCTCGGCGCGATCCCACACACCGTCGTCGCCGATGCGCTGATCGGGTCGCAGCGCCAGTGCCACGTCGATATTCTCGAAACCGAAGTCGGCGTACACCTGCATGGCCTGCCGGTGGAAAGCGGTCACCTCCGACTCGATTTGCCCGGGCGTGCAGAAGATGTGGCCATCGTCCTGGGTGAACGCGCGCACGCGCATGATGCCGTGCAGCGCGCCGGACGGCTCGTTGCGATGGCAGCCGCCGAACTCGCCGTAGCGCAGCGGTAGGTCGCGGTAGCTGCGCAAGCCTTCGTTGAAGATCTGTACATGGCCAGGGCAGTTCATCGGCCGTAAGGCGAAGGTGTGCTTCTCCGATTCGGTGAAGAACATGTTTTCCTTGTAATTGTCCCAGTGCCCGGACTTTTTCCACAGCGATACATCCAGCACCATCGGGCAACGCACTTCCTGGTAACCGCTGGTGCGGTACACGTTGCGCATGTACTGCTCGACCTGCTGCCAGATGGCCCAGCCGTTCGGGTGCCAGAACACCATGCCGGGGCTTTCTTCCTGCTGGTGGAACAGGTCCAACTGCTTGCCGATCTTGCGGTGGTCGCGCTTTTCGGCCTCCTCGAGCTGATACAGGTACGCCTTCAAATCCTTGTCGTTGAGCCAGGCGGTACCGTAGATGCGGCTCAGCATCGCGTTGTTCGAATCGCCGCGCCAATAGGCGCCGGCCACCTTCATCAGCTTGAACGAATGCAGCTTGCCGGTGTTTGGCACGTGCGGGCCGCGGCACAAATCGGTGAACTCGCCCTGTGAATACAGCGACAGGTCCTGATCGGCCGGAATGCCCTCGATGATCTCGGCCTTGTAGTGCTCACCCAGGCCGCGGAAGAACGCCACCGCATCATCGCGTGACTTCACGCTGCGCGTCACCGGCAGCGCTTCGGCCACGATCTTGTGCATCTCGGCCTCGATCTTCGGCAGGTCTTCGGACGTGAACGGACGCTCGTAGGCGAAGTCGTAGTAGAAGCCATTGTCGATCACCGGGCCGATCGTGACCTGTGCGCCCGGAAACAGCCGCTGCACGGCCTGCCCCATCAGGTGTGCGGTGGAGTGGCGCAGGATCTCCAGCGCCTCCGAGCTTTTCTCGGTGACGATCTGCACGCTGGCATCGTGCTCAATCGGAAAGCTGGCATCGACCAGCTTGCCATCGACCTTGCCGGCCAGGGTGGCCTTGGCCAGGCCGGCGCCAATCGAGGCGGCCACATCCTGCACGGTGACGGGGTGTCCAAAGGGCTTTTTGCTGCCGTCGGGGAGAGTGATCTGGATCATGTTCGATTACCGGCACGCCGATGCGGCGTGCGTTGTTGGAAGACCTGTCGTCGAGATTCGCTTTCCCCCTGTCCGACCTTGAGGCGGGCAATGCGAATCCAATAAAAAAAGGGCGCCGCGCGCCCTCGGGTGCCTCGGCGCGAAGCGTCAGCGTCAGAACGTCGTAGTGTCCATGTCGCACTCTCGACCGGCAGTTGCTTGCAGGCCACCTTGGATCGGTCGCGGATAGCGAAAAACTAGCCCGGCGCGTCGGCGCTGTCAACGCCGGCGCGCCGCGGAGCCGGGCCGGGGCATTCAGAAATAGAAGCCGAAATTGACGTTGACGCGATGCTCCACCGCACCGTCGCCGGCCATGCTGCCACCCACGAACGGCTGGTTGCGCGCGGTCAGGAAATCGAAATAGGTGTACAGGTCGCCAGCGGATACGCCCACGCCGAGGTCGTTCATGAACGTGCTCGGCAGCAGGCCCGACTTGTGCGTGACCAGCGAATAATCGTTGTAGAAATCCAGGCTGTGGATGGGCCCCCACTGCACCGGCTGGTGATACTTCACGTTGAAGGTATAGGTGTCGGCGCGGGCGGGGATCGAGTCGTAGAACGCGTACGCCCCGACGGCCAGGCGGTCGGCGCCGCCATCGACCTGGTAGTGGTAGCGTGACGCCTGCGCCTGCACGTTCCAGCGCTTGTAATCCGCGTTCATGTGCAGCGCATAGGCGTGGTAGTTGCCGACACTCGCGGCGGGGCTTTCCAGGCTACCGTAGAGGGCAGAGGCGCCCAGCTCCAGCTTCACGTCGCCGGGCTTGAAGGTGTAAGCCACGCGGGCAGCCGAGGTATTGGCGCTGCCGATGGGATGGCTCGGATTATCAAAGATGCCGTCGCCCGGCTGGCGCACGCCGACCACGTTGTACGAATAGCTATTGGAACGGTTGCTGACGTAGCCATCCACGCCACCCATGGCGTCATTCTTGAAGAACGCCAGCTGCACGTTCCACGGGTCGCCGGCATACACGTACTCGGCCCCGGCATGGTAGGTGTCCTCCAGCCCAAGGTAGTAGTTCGAGCTGAAAAAGTAGCTGTGTGAATCGTAGGGCTGGTTGCCGAACGGGATGCGCGTGATGCCCACTTGCAGCTGCGAGGTCTTGCTGAAGTCGTAGCCCAGCCAGGCGAACTTGATCGCACTCATGTACTGGAACCAGCGCCACTCGGCCTGCAACTCGATGTCATCGACCTTGCCGCGCATGTTCAACCGGAAGATGTCGAAATCAGCATCGCCCTTGCGTTGCACGTTGCCTCGGTTGTAATCCTCGTAGCTGTACTGGAAGCGCATCGCGCCGCCGATATGGATGCCTTCGTCGGACTTTTCGGCCTGTTGCTTCGGCTTGACCTTCGCCACCGAAGTCTTGGCCGCATCGCGCGCGGTCACCGGCGCGGATGAGAGCGGCGTCTTGTTCGCGGCCAGGTTTGAAGCGGCCTGTGCCGCACGCATCGCATCAAGCTGCTTCTGCAACGCGTCGATCTGCTGCTGCATGGCATTCATGCGGATGTTTGTCGCGGAATTTTCCTGGCTGGATGCGCTGGATTGTCCGGCATCCATTGCTGCAGCCATGGATGGGACGGACAAGGCCGCAACGACGCACGCGCCTAGCGTGCACCGGATTGATTTGTGCATGGCGATCCCCTTGCTGTGAAGATCCGCGCCGGGCAACTCCATCGCCGAGCGCGGATGAGGTGGTGGTGTCGATCAGTGAGCGGCGCCGGTCCAGGTCGATACCACGTCGGGGTGGCTGGCGACCCACTGCTTCGCGCTGGATGCGGGATCCTGCCCCGGCTTGCGGCTGGTGGCCATGACTTCCTGCATCACGTCGGGAGTCCAGTGGAACGCGTCCAGGATCGCGTAGGCCTCCGGGTCATCCTGCTGCAGGCCCTTGCGCGTCAGCGTGTCGATATTCTCGCCCTTGCCGTAAATGCCCTTCGGATCGGACAGATACTTCAGCTTCCAGCGCGCCCACATCCAGTGCGGCGTCCAGCCGGTGACGACGATCCACTGGTGGTTGTCAATCGCGCTCTTCAGGGCCGCAGTCATGGTGGCGCCGCTACCGGCCACCAGTTTCAACGGCAGCTTGTACTGCTTGATCACATCCTGGGTCAGGCCCATCTCACCGGCACCGGGGTCGATACCCACGATGCGGTCCTTGAACTGGTCGGCGTGCTTGGTCAGCTCGGGAATGGAATCGATGCTCACGTAATCAGGCACCACCAGGCCGAGCTTGGTGCCGGTCATGTTGGGGCCCAGGTTGTCGAGCTTGTCCTTGGTACGCGCGTAGTAATTGGCATGCGTGGTCGGCAGCCAGGCGCAGACGGTGGCGTCAGCCGCGTTGTTGGCCAGCGCCGAGTACATTGCAGCACCACTGACCGATACGGCATCGACGGTGTAGCCTTTCTGCTCCAGCACGGCCTTGACCACGTTGGTGGCGGCCGTACAACTGGCCCACTCCACGTAGACCAGCTTGATATGGCCATCGCCGAGCTGGTCGGCGGCGCTGGTTGGCCCGGATGCTGCGCTCGCCGCCGCCGAGCCGGCTAAGGCTGCCTGGCCGTTGTCGCTACCGCTGCCGCCGCTGGAGCATCCGGCCAACGCCAGCGCCGATGTCGTAAGCGCGATGGATAACAAATGACGCATGGGAAGCTTGCGAATCATGGAACCTTCCTTTTTTGGGAAATTCAGGGATTGCCGGACTTGCGTGAGCCGCGGCCGATGTTCTGCGTGACGCGATCGAGGATCATCGCCAAGATCACGATGGCCAGGCCAGCCTGGAAGCCCTTGCCCGGTTCCAGTCGCTGGATCGCCTGCCACACCTCGCCGCCGAGTCCGCCGGCGCCGATCATGGCGGCGATCACCACCATCGACAGCGCCAGCATGATGGTCTGGTTGACGCCGGCCATGATGGTCGGCACGGCCATCGGCAACTGCACCTTGAACAGTTTCTGTCGACGCGTGGAGCCAAACGCGTCGGCGGCCTCGATCAGGTCGGCCGGTACCTGGCGGATACCCAGCGCGGTCAGGCGGATCGTCGGCGGCGTGGCGAAAATCACCGTGGCCACGCTGGCCGATACCGCGCCCAGGCCGAAGAACGGGATGGCCGGAATCAGGTAGACGAAGGCCGGCATGGTCTGCATGAAATCCAGGATCGGCATGACCACTTTCGAAGTGCGCTTGCTGAGCGCGGCAGCGATGCCCAATGGCAGGCCGATGGCGACGGCGATCAGGGTCGAGATCAGCACCAGGGTGAACGTCTGCACGGTCGGTTCCCACAACCGCAGGTTCCACAGAAACAGCAGGCCCAGCGCGCTGAAGATGGCCACGCGCCGACCTGCCGCCCGCCAGGCGATGCCGGCAACGATCAGGATCAGCAACCACGGCGGCAGGAACAACAGACCTGCGACGATCGCATTGATTAGCACTGACGTGATGTGACTGAGCGCCTGGGTCAGCCAGGAAAAATTCCGTGTCAGCCAGTCCAGCGCGACGTCGGTGATATGCGCGAGCGGAAACTTAGGGATATCCAGGATCATACGGCAGCGTTCCTCGCTTGCTCGGCGGCAGCGTCTGTCGTGCTGTTTTGCGCCAGCGCATCGATCACTTGCGGGCGCGTCACCACGCCCAGCAACTTACGATGCTCATCGACCACCGGCAGCCGGTACGGCCATGTGGCCATCAGGTTGATGATCTCCGTCAACGGCGTGTCCGGGCCGATCGCCGGCGCATCGCGCTGGATCAGTTCGTCGATACTCTGCCGGCCGTCCTTCACCGCCTTGGCCAGTTCATCCAGCATCGCCATGCCGACCAGGGTGCGGTCACGTTCGACGACCAGGATGCTGGTGTCGCTGCTTTCGGTCATCTTGCGTAACACGGTGCGCGGGCCGTCCTGCGGAAATGCCACCTCGGGAGCGCGGCCCATCACCGAGCGCGCGGTGAGCACGCGCGACATGTCCACGTTTTCCACGAAGCGCTTCACGTAGTCGTCTGCCGGATGGTTGAGGATGTTCTCGGGCGTGCCGATCTGTACCACGCGACCGTCTTTCATCAGCACGATGCGGTCGCCCAACTGCAGCGCCTCGTCCAGATCGTGGGTGATGAAGACAATGGTCTTCTTCATGCGCCGCTGCAGCGACGCCAACTCCTGCTGCATGTCGCGACGGATCAGCGGATCGAGCGCGCTGAACGCCTCGTCCATCAGCAGGATGTCCGATTTCACCGCCAGCGCGCGCGCCAGCCCGACGCGCTGCTGCATGCCGCCACTGAGCTGATCCGGAAAAGAATCCTCCCAGCCCTTGAGGCCCACCAGCTCCAGCGCCTCAACCGCACTTTGGCGACGTGCTGCCGGGTCGACGCCCTGTATCTCCAGTCCATAGGCCGCGTTGTCGGCCACGCTGCGCCGTGGAAACAGCGCGAAATGCTGGAATACCATGCTGATCTTGCGCCGGCGCAGCTCCAGCAGGTGCTCGCGATCGAACCTGGTGATGTCGTCGCCATCAATGCAGATGCTGCCGCGGCTGGACGGGTTGAGCCGGTTGAGGCAACGCAGCAGGGTCGATTTGCCGCTGCCGCTGAGGCCCATGATCACCAGCAGCTCGCCTTGCTCGACCTCGAAGGAGACATCGGCAATACCGACCGCGTTGCCGGTCTTGCGGATCTGTGCGTTGCTCGCGCCCTCGTCGAGCATGCGCAGCGCCTGTTCCGGTCGTGGTCCGAAGACCTTGGTGAGATGTTCGATCTTGATTTTCTGCATCGGCCCCTGGACCTAGAGTTCAATTGCCGCGTGCGCAGGAAGGCACGTGGAGACGCTCCACGATGAAGCATCGGAACAAACACAGGGCGCGATGACGCTGGGGTCGTTGGCAAGAGTGCAAGCCGGCCCGGGTTTGTACGAAGGTAAACTATGGATGATAGTCGAACGCTGCGCTTATCTCAAATCGGGAGCGAATACAATAGAAATATCCGACCGAAAATCCAGTCATTTCTGCATAAGTCAGGCGCAGCTGGCTGCCTGGTGGTCGATCGTCACGTCGGTGCCCCCCGTGCAGAACGGTGACGCGCTCGTTGTCGGATACAGCGAACATCCCGTACCGCGACCGATGTCTGCGAGAGCGCCGGGTACATTCAGAACGGTTTGGCAATCACCAGATAGATCACCCCGAGCAACAGCAGCACCGGCAGCTCGTTGATCCAGCGCAGCGCACGCGCCGCAGGCAGGGTGCCACCGTTGATGCTGCGCTTGAGCAGGCGCCCGGCCCACACGAAATAGGCCAGCAGCAAGGCCACCAGAGTGAGCTTGGCGTCGATCCAGTGCGTGCCGGCGGTGACATGCGGCAACGCGGTGGGAAACACGCGCCAGCCCTGCCACAACGCCAGCCCGAACACGAAAGCGATGCCGAACATATTGTGGCCGAACTTGTACAACCGCCTACCCATCAACTGCAGCCGCGCCTGCACCGCCGGCTCGCCCGTGGCCTCGGCCAGATTCACCAGGATTCGTGGCAGGTAGAACACCGCGGCCATCCAGGCGATGACAAACAACAGGTGCAGCGATTTGATCAGCAGATAGGTCATGAAGAAAACACGTGGCCGCTGCAGCGCGCAGCGGTGAGGATGATAACGCAGGGAGTGGACATCAATCCTGTCGCAGGCCGATGCGTGCCAACAAGGCCTGCAGCAACCGCTCCTGCCGCTGGGCGTCGAGCGGCGCATTGTGCCGGTTGGTCAGCTGGAAGAAATCCTCGACGCGCTCGCCGAACGTGGCGATGCGCGCATCGTGCACACGTACATCCTCGCTCAACATCACCTGCGCCACCGCCGCCAGCAGCCCCGGCCGATCAGTACCGACCAGCGCCAGCTGGGTACGGTCGCCAGCCGCGTGGAAACTGATCTTTGGCGCCATCTGGAAATGCTTCTGGTGGCGCGACATGCCGCGCTTGCTCGGCTGCACGCCAGCCGACTGCGCCAGCGCGCGCTGCAGGCGTTGCTGCAGTTCTTCGGCACGGGCGCTGTTAGCCGGCTGCTGACTGTCGGCCTCGAGCAGCAGGAAGGTATCCAGCGCCATTCCGGTGGGCGAGCTGAGGATGCGTGACTCCATCACCGAGAAGCGCAAGCGGTCGAGCACCGCCGTCACGGTGGCGAACAGGCCATCTCGATCCGGCGTGTAAATGAACAGCTCGGTGCTGCCCCGCACCGACAGCGGTTGCACCGCGACCATCGGTGATGCGCCCTGCGCACGCACGATTGCACCGGTCTGCCAGGCAATCTGCTCGGGCCGGTGACGCAGGAAGCTCAACTGCGGAAAGTCGGTCCACGCACGCCTCACCTCCGCTTCGGCAAAGCCTCCGTCCATCAGCAGCGCCAACGCGTGTTCGGCGCACTCGCGCACGCGTTCGCCGGCATCGCGCGGCAACTCGACATCGCTGCGCAAGGCATAACGGGTAGCGGCGTAAAGATCCGCCAGCAAGCGATCCTTCCAGCTGTTCCACAGTCGGGGACTGGTGCCGATGATGTCGGCGATGGTCAGCAGGTACAGCTGGCCGAGTCGCTCGCGGTCACCGGCCACTTCGGCAAAGCGATGCACCACCTCGGGATCGGTAATGTCCTGGCGTTGTGCCGTGGCGCTCATCAGCAGATGGTGGCGTACCAGCCAGGCGACGCGCTCGACGTCCCCGGCTGGCAGACCCAGGCGGATGCAGAACTCGCGCGCATCCTGCTCACCCAGCGCCGAATGGTCGCCGCCACGACCCTTCGCGATATCGTGGAACAAGGCCGCGAGCAACAATACTTCCGGCTTGGGCAGCTTGGCCCAGATCTCGCAGCCCTGGGGAAACTCCGCGCGCGCAGCCGGGTCGGCGAAGCGCGCCATGTTGCGCAACACGCGCAAGGTGTGTTCGTCGACTGTGTAGACATGGAACAGGTCGTACTGCATGCGCCCGAACACCTTGCCGAACGCCGGCAGGATTGCCGCCAGCAGTCCGTGCCGGTTCATCCGCCACAATGCTTCCACCGCTGGCGCACCGCGTCGCAGCAGGCGCAGGAACGCGCCCAGCACCTCGCTATCCTGCGCCAGCAGGGCGCCATGGGTGTCGGTGGCCTGGTGGATGCGCCGCATGGTGTCGGCACTGAAACCCCTGACACCGGACTGATCCAGCCGGGCGATGAAGATCTCCACCAGGGCGGCCGGCCGGCGCATGAACAATTCCAGGTCGCGCGCCGCCAGGCGTGCGCCGTAGCGCACGAAGTCGGCGCCTACCGGCTGCTCCTCACCAGGTGGTTCCAGCATCTCCTCGAAGCGTTCGGCCACCTGTACGCCGAGCCGCTCGACCTGGCTGGCCGCCCGGTAGTAGCCCTGCATGAACTGCTCAACGCCCAGATTCTTTGCGTGTTCGTCCTCGAAGCCCAGTCGCGCCGCCAGCCCTTGCTGGTAATCAAACAGCAATCGCTCCTCGGCCCGGCCCGCTTCCAGATGCAGGGCATAGCGATAGCGACGCAAGGTCGCCTCGGACTGCTCCAGCTGGACCTGCTCGGCGGGGTCGAGCAAGCCCTCGGCAACCATTTCGGAAAGATCGCGCGCATGCGCCAGGCGCCGCCCCATCCAGCGCAGCGAGTCGAGCGTGCGCAGGCCGCCGGGCCCGTCCTTGAGATTCGGCTCGAGGTTGTAGGCAGTATCATCGTAGCGTGCATGCCGCGCGTCGCGTTCAGCCAGGCGCGCCGCCAGATATTCGCGCGGTGGCCACAGCGCCGGATCGTCGACGATGGCGCGCAGCTGGGCATCGAAGGCCGGATCGCCGGCCAGCCTGCGCGCATCCAGCAGGCTGGTAAAAACACTGACATCGTGCGCAGCGAGCGCCCGGCATTGCGTCGGCTCGCGCACGGCGTGGCCAACCTTCAGGCCGACATCCCACAAGGTGGCGAAGAACTGCTCCAGCGCGCGCAGCCGCGCCGGCTCCGGTGCGGTCACCAGCGCCAGCAGATCCACATCCGAATACGGGAACAGCAGGCCGCGACCGAAACCACCCACGGCAAACAGCGCGGCGCCAGTCACCTCACCCAGACAGGCCACCCATACATGCGCAACGAGCGCAACGACCGAATCACTGCGTCGCCGCGCCAGCGCGCTGGCGTCGGCACCATCGCGGAACGCGGTGGCCAGGGCCCGATCGATGTCGCCCAGCAGCTGCCGCAGGGCACGCCGTGCCTCGCTCGACACACCCGAACGCGGTACGGCTACCGGCAGGCGCGGCAATGGCGGCAGGACAAGGACGGCTGGTGCTGGCGACATGACGTCAAAAGCCTGTGATCGGTAGGAGCCCGGGGTCAGTCAGGCATCGGGCCAGGGCGTGAGGATCTCGAAGCCGTCGTCAGTCACCACCAGGGTGTGTTCCCATTGTGCCGACAACGAATGATCCTTGGTCACCACGGTCCAGCCATCCGGAAGTTGGCGGGTCTGCGGCTTGCCGGCATTGATCATCGGCTCGACCGTGAAGGTCATGCCTTTCTTCAACTCGATACCGGTGCCGGGCTTGCCGTAGTGCAACACCTGCGGATCGTCGTGATAGACCTTGCCGATGCCATGCCCGCAATACTCACGCACCACCGAGAAGCCGGCCGCTTCGGCATGATACTGGACGGCGTGGCCGACGTCGCCCAGCGTGGCACCCGGGCGTACCGCCCGGATACCGCACATCATCGCTTCGAAGGTGGTGTCGACCAGTCGTTTGGCCAGCACCGACGGCGTGCCGGCGAAGTACATGCGGCTGGTATCGCCGTGCCAGCCATCCTTGATCACGGTCACGTCGATATTGACGATGTCGCCGTCCTTGAGCACCTTGCCCTCGTTCGGGATGCCGTGGCAGATCACGTGGTTGACCGAGGTGCACAAGGTCTTGGGGAAACCGTGATAGCCGATGTTGGCGGGGACCGCCTTCTGCACATTGACGATGTACTCGTAGGCGCGGCGATCCAGCTCCTCGGTGGTGACGCCGGGCTTGACGTAGTCCTTGAGCACTGCCAGCACTTCGGCCGCCAGCTTGCCGACGACGCGCATGCGTTCGAGGTCTTCGGGGGATTTTAGGGTAATAGCCATGGATTCCACTCATATGGCGACAGAAGCGCTTGAAATCCAGCGACTTGCCGCACTGCCGGCGTACCGGCTACAATTTCGGAGTTCTGCTGATCTGGCGTGGTCGTTTCGACATCCGGCCAGTGCAAAGCAAACCGGGATTGTAACCCGCAGCGGTACAACACCCAAACCAACGCCACACACGTATCGGCACCGCCTTCGGGGTGCCGCGCCCCGCCCACCAACAAAATCGGGCCAGTCGCGGTCGAAGCCGGGGATACGTGGAGGTCCCAACCCCCAGGTTCCGCTCCAGGGGAACCGACAATCGGAGTTACACCCATGGCACAAGTCACCATGCGTCAGATGCTCGAAGCCGGCGTCCATTTCGGTCACCAGACCCGTTACTGGAACCCCAAGATGGCTCCCTACATCTTCGGCGCCCGCGGCAAGATCCACATCATCAACCTCGAAAAGACCCTGCCGCTGTTCACCGACGCGATGAACTTCCTGTCGGCGCTGGCGCAGAAGCGCGGCACCATCCTGTTCGTCGGCACCAAGCGTTCGGCGCGTGAGCCGTTGGCCGAAGAGGCTGCCCGCGCCGGCATGCCATTCGTCACCTCGCGCTGGCTCGGCGGCATGCTGACCAACTTCCGCACCGTGAAGCAGTCCGTTTCGCGCCTGAAGGAACTGGAAGCGGCCGAGACCGACGGTTCATTCGAGAAGCTGGTCAAGCACGAAGTGCTGGCCCGTCGCCGTGAGCGCGACAAGCTGCAGGCCTCGCTGGGCGGCATCAAGGACATGAACCGCCTGCCCGACGCGCTGTTCGTGATCGACATCGGCCATGAAGACATCGCCGTGCAGGAAGCCAAGAAGCTCGGCATCCCGGTGATCGCCGTGGTCGACACCAACTACAACCCGGATCTGGTCGACTACGCCATCCCGGGCAATGACGACGCGATCCGTGCGATCCAGCTGTACGCCCGTGCCGCGGCCGACTCGATCCTCGAAGGCAAGGCCGCTGCGCCGGCCGCCGCCCAGGGCGATGGCAACGACTTCGTCGAACTGGACGAGGAAGGCAACCCGGTGGCCAAGGTCGATCGCCCGCGCCGTGAGGCTGCCCCGCGCAAGTCCGCACCGCGCCGCGAAGGTGGCCGTGACCACGGTCGTGGCCCGCGCAACGACGGCGCCCCCACCGCCAAATAAGCGCTGCGGCGGTGGTCAACCGACCGCCGCCGCAACGCCCGAGATCAAGGCGCGATGGCGTTCGTTCGCTGTCGCGCCATCCAAGCATTGGAGAATTACCGATGAGCACTATTTCCGCCCAACTGGTCAAGGAACTGCGTGAGCGGTCCGGCGCCGGCATGATGGAATGCAAGAAGGCCCTGGTCGAGAACCACGCCGATCTCGACGCGGCGATGGAGTGGCTACGCAAGTCCGGCCTGGCCAAGGCCGACAAGAAGGCCAGCCGCATCGCCGCCGAAGGCCGCATCGTGGCCGCCCAGGCCAGCGCCAAGGCGGTGCTGGTCGAGATCAACTGCGAAACCGATTTCGTCGGCAAGGACGCCAGCTTCCTGAAGTTCAGCGATGCCGTCGCCGATGTCGCGCTGAAATCCGCTGCCGCCGACGTCGACGCGCTGAGGGCCGCCGCCTACCCGGGCGGTGGTAGCGTCGAGGACGCCGCCAAGGCGCTGATCGCCACCATCGGCGAGAAGATCGACGTGCGCCGCCTGGCCCGCGTCGAGAGCGACGGCGTGATCGGCAGCTACGTTCACGGCGGCCGCATTGGCGTGTTGGTCGCGCTCACCGGCGGTTCCGTGGAACTGGCCAAGGGCATCGCGATGCACGTGGCCGCGATGAACCCGGCG
Organism: Rhodanobacter sp.; assembly: GCA_004298505.1. Taxonomy (GTDB): domain Bacteria; phylum Pseudomonadota; class Gammaproteobacteria; order Xanthomonadales; family Rhodanobacteraceae; genus Rhodanobacter. The sequence continues at coordinate 1,787 of SCRO01000130.1, read as the reverse complement.
CACATTCGCGCCGAGGACGTGCCGGCCGAATTCATCGCCAAGGAAAAGGACATCGCGCTGAGCCTGCTGTCCGACAAGGACAAGGCCAAGCCGGCCCAGATCCTCGAGAAGATCATCAGCGGCAAGCTGCACAAGATCGTGTCCGAAGTGACCCTGCTCGGCCAGCCCTATGTGCTCGACACCGACATGACGGTTGCCGACGCGTTGAAGAAGGAAGGCGCCGAGGTGATTTCGGTAGTTCGTCTTGCCGTAGGCGAAGGTATCGAGAAAGTGCAAGAGGATTTTGCCGCCGAGGTGATGAAGCAGGCAGGCTTGAGGTGATAGTCATCCCTGCATGAAAGACCGGCCCTGCATAGCCGGACTGTTCAGAAAGATCGATGCTTCGAAGCGAGGGCCACGGGAAACCGTGGCCTTTTTGGTTCCCAGGTGAGCGCTTGGCGCTGCAGGCCCCGAATTTCCCACTCCTCTTCACTCACTCATCGTCCCTGTCGCCCCCTGCTCTCCGCTACAATGCGTCGGTTTGCCCCACACAATCCGGAGATTTCATGAGCGACCAGCCCAAGTACCGTCGTATCCTGCTCAAGCTCTCCGGCGAGGCGCTGATGGGCGATGCCGATTACGGCATCGATCCAAAGGTGATCGTCCGGCTTGCCGAAGAGATCATCGAGGTGCAGCGCACCGGCGTGCAGATCGGCATCGTGATCGGCGGCGGCAACATCTTCCGCGGCGCCGGGCTGGCCGCCGCCGGCATGGACCGGGTCACCGGCGACCACATGGGCATGCTGGCCACGGTGATGAACGCGCTGGCGATGGCCGATGCGATCGAGAAGTGCGGTGGCTATGCGCGCGTGATGAGCGCCATCCAGATCCACGACGTGGCCGAGGACTACATCCGGCGCCGCGCGATCCGGCATATCGAAAAAGGCCGCATCGTGCTGTTCGCCGCCGGCACCGGCAACCCGTTCTTCACCACCGACTCGGCCGCAGCGCTGCGTGCGGTGGAGATCGGCGCCAACCTGGTATTGAAGGCGACCAAGGTCGATGGCGTGTACAGCGCCGACCCGGCGCGCCATGCCGACGCCACCCGCTACGAGCAGCTCACCTACGCCGACGTGATCCAGCGTAACCTGCAGGTGATGGATACGGCCGCCATTGCGCTGTGCCGCGACCACGGCATGCCGCTGCGCATCTATGACATGACGGTGCCGGGCAACCTGATGCGGATCATGCGCGGCGAATCGATCGGTACCCTGGTCGCCTGAAGGCCGGATCAGGTCGACGGCGGGCACTGCGGCAGTCACTGCTATAATTGAACGTTGCCAGATTCACCGGAAAACGACACATGCTCAACGACATCAAGAACGATGCGCAGACCCGCATGGGCAAGAGCATCGAATCGCTCAGGCACGATCTCACGCGCATTCGCACCGGGCGCGCCAGCACCACCCTGGTGGACCATATCAAGGTGCCCTATTACGGCGCCGACACGCCGCTGTCCCAGGTCGCCTCGGTGTCGTTGGCGGACTCGCGCACGATCAACATCACGCCATGGGAAAAGACCATGGTGGCACCGATCGAGAAGGCCCTGATGGCCTCGGATATCGGCATCACGCCGACCACCGCCGGTACCGTGATCCGGCTGAACATGCCGGCACTCACCGAAGAACGCCGCCGCGAACTGGCCAGGCACGTCGGCCACGAAGGCGAGAACACGAAGATCGCGATCCGCAATGTACGTCGCGACGCCTTGCAGCAGATGAAGGACCTGCTCAAGGAAAAGTTGATCA
>SCRO01000129.1 GCA_004298505.1 Rhodanobacter sp. | reverse complement strand
GAAATTTACGATAACTCCCATAATCAAAAGTCTTTTGGGTGTACGCTTGAAGTCCATACCCCTTCCGACATCGGAAAGCCTGTGAGCGAACTTGCCCTCAGCACCGTCGTCCCCGCGACACTACCCACTCACCTCTCCGGGATGGCGGGCACCAACCGGGCGCCTGCCAGCGCATCACGACAGATCGCGGCCAACGACGATGTCGCGGCCATCGGGTTGTGGCTGGCCGAATACCACGGCTCACCGCACACGTTTCGCAGTTACCGAAAAGAGGCCGAGCGTCTGTTGCTGTGGGCAACTCAGATTCGTGGCAAAGCCGTATCCAGCCTGACGCGAGAGGATGTCCTGGCCTACGAGGCGTTCTTGGCTCAACCGCTACCAACGTGGTGCGATGAAAGCCTGGCGCGCCGTGGCGATCACCGACGGTTGTTTGCCGGCCCACTATCGGAACGGAGCCAGCGCCAGGCGCTGGGCATCTTGTCGGGCCTGTTCAACTACCTAGTGCGCGCCGGGTATCTCGCCGGCACACCGTTCGCGTTGCAGCCGCGTAGCCGGCGTGGCCGTCAAGGTCGACGGACCATCGAGCGCTACTTGGATCGTGCGCTGTGGCAGGACGTTCTTGTTCACGTGGAGCAATGGCCGCAGGCGAGCGGACGAGACCGACAGCGTTACGAGCGCGCACGTTGGGTGCTGCGATTGCTCTACGAGACCGCCCTGCGCGCCTCGGAAGCCGCCCAGGCGCGCGAAAGCGACTTGTTCCATCGTCGCGGCTGTTGGTGGTTGCGCGTGACCGGCAAAGGTGGCGTGGAGGGTGACGTGCCGATCAGCGAGGCCCTGATGGCCGACTTTGCCAGCTACCGTGCCTTTCACGGCTTGCCCGTCGTTCCAGGCAGCGACAGCCCGCGCCCGCTGATCCTTGGCATTGCAGGGCGCGATGCCCCTCTCACCGCGACAGCGGTGTACCTGATCGTAAAAGAAGCGCTCGGGCGCGTCGCCGAAGTTGTTGCGCCCACCGATCCGGTGCGGGCCGCACGATTGCGGCGAGCCTCCACGCATTGGCTACGGCATACGGCCGCGACACACCAGGCCGAGGCCGGCAACCCGGTGCATCATATCCAGCACAATCTCCGGCACAGCTCGATCGCCACTACGTCCATCTATTTGCACGCCGAAGAAGACGCGCGGCATGCCAGCACGACGCAAGCGCGCGCCACGATCCCCTTGCCCAAGGAGCGCCCATGACACCGTCCCCCGATGATCGCTTTGGCATGCCCGACAGCGCGTTCGCGGCGGCCCGCGAAAGCCATGGCCGGGACAATCCGGTGCTGCGTATGGGGATGTATGTGCCGACGCGCGGTGAAGTAGCTTCCCTGCCGGCGGCGGAGCTGTACTCGATCATGGTCGACTGGATGTGGGAAAGCCCGTCGGAGCTCATCCCGAACAATACGCAGATCGCCGAGCTGCGTGCCATCCTGCTAGCACGGCCGGACGCCGACGATCTGGAGGTGCAACGCCTGATCGCCGAGTGCGATGGATATCTGAAGGACTGACCGCCCTTACGCTGCCTGCTCCAGCGCGGCAATCAGCGGGCACTGCACTTGACCGGTGTTGCAATGGCATTGATCGACCAAAGCAGCCAGTGCCTGCTCGACACGCTGCAATTGCACGATGCGCTCACGTACCATGGCCAACTTGTTTGCGCCCAGCTCTTCGGCCTCACGACAATGACGGCCGTCCTCCAATGCCAGTAGGTCGGCGACCTCATCCAGGCTGAAGCCCAGCGTCTGCGCATGCTTGATGAATCGCAGACGGCGCGCATGGATGTCCTCATAGCGGCGGATGCCGCCGAGTGGCTTGGCCGGCTCCGGTACTAGGCCGCGCCGCTGGTAATAGCGGATCGTTTCGACGTGGACCTCGGTGGCCTTGGCCAAGGCGCCAATCGTGTAACCCATGGAAGGTTGACTCCGTAGTTCACTACGGAAGTAAGGTTACGCCGAATCGCCCATCCATCCCAGCAGGACGTCTCGTGGCCCGAAACAGCGAAAAAAGCACCCTGGTCATCGGAGGCCTGGCCGCCGTCCTGGCCTCCGCCTGCTGCCTAGGGCCGCTGATTCTGGTCAGCATTGGGCTAAGCGGTGCCTGGATCGGTCAATTGACCCGGCTGGAGCCGTTTCGGCCATGGTTCCTGGCCGTTTCGGTGATTGCCTTGGTGTTCGCCTATCGCCGGATCTTCCGTCCGGTAGCCGCCTGCGCGCCGGGTGAGGTGTGCGCAGTCCCCTCGGTTCGTCGCGCTTACCGCCGGCTGTTCTGGATCGTCGTCACCCTGGTGCTCGTCGCTTTCGGTTTTCCCTATGTCGCCCCCTGGTTTTACTGAGACTTCCCTATGAAAAAAGCCACGCTCGCGTTTGCCCTGATACTGGCCGGTGTCTCCACCGCCGGCTTGGCCACCACCCGCACGGTCACGCTCGATGTGCCCGGCATGACGTGCCCGACCTGTCCGATCACCATCAAGAAGGCCCTGCAAAAGATCGACGGCGTGGGTGGCATCACCGCCAATGTCGATAAGAAAACCGTGACCGTCACCTACGACGACGCCAAGACGCAGCCGACCACGCTGACCCACGCGACGGCGGATGCCGGCTATCCCTCCACCGTGCAACACTGAAGGCCCCGCTTATGTCGTTGAAAGCCATCGACCCCGTGCTCGACCTGATGGGCGATTTCGCCAAGGTGACTCATGGGGTGACCCGTCATATCCAGCAGATGCGGCAGGCCGCGATCTTCACGGACGGCGCCTTGCCCGCGCGTCAGAAGGCCCTCGCCGCGATGCTCTGGTCAATCTCGGCACGCTGCGAGCCGTGCATCGTGTTCTACGTGCAACAGGCTGTGACTTTCGGTGCGACCGAGGCAGAACTGGGTGACGTGCTGGCTGTCGCCTCGACCATGGGCGGCTGCGTCGGTGAAATGTGGGCCCTGAAAGCCTATAAGGCTTACAAGGATGTCGTCAGCGGGCAGGCCACGACGCAAACTGAGCCCAGTTGCTGCGCTTGACCACACATTATGCACGAGGCCTAGATGACCTGGCGCCCCCAACGGATTGACTATACCTACTGCGATAAAGCGTTCATACACTATCTAAACCCACCTCCAGAGTTGAGAGGGCGAAAGCGCCCCAGTAAGCTCGCGTCATGAGACTCTCCCTGCGCCAACTGGCTCGTTCACGTCGCCTCCGCGCGATGAGCGTGCTGGCGTGGCTGGTGCTCGTGATCCAATCCGTGGCGGCTGCTCCCATGAGCATGCCAATCGAATCCCACGCCCAGCCCGCGCATGCGACGGTCACTGCGATCGCGGGACACGGCATGCACTGCCACCACTCGGCAACGTTCAGCACAACTGATTCCTGTTGCCAACACACAGCAAATTGCTGCGGCGGTTCGGTTGGCCAGTGTGCCTGCGCCGCACTGTGTGCCACGGCGCTCCTGCCGAGGGCGACGGTAGTGCTGGTTTCGACGGCGTTGACGGCAAGCTACGCAGTGCCTTCGCGCACGGCGCCCCCTTCAGGGACAAGCGCGCCCCCACTCCGACCCCCGGCGGTCTGATTCTCCCCTCGTTTCGATGAGCTTGGCGCATGACGGTCGCGTGCCGACCTTCGTGGCCATTGGCTGTGATCGGCATCACCACGAGGATGCCGCTTGCCTTGGAGAGGCCCCATGAAAATCCTTCCCCCACCCGCGATGGTCTGGTCGCGGCGTCGTTTCGTCCAAGGTGTCGCCTTCGGTGGCACCATCGCCGCGCTCGGCCTGCTGCGCCCGTCCAAAGCCTGGGCGCTGACCGGCGCAGGCCAACCCGCCATCCTCACTGGCACCGACTTCGCGCTCGACATCGCCGAAACGCCGGTGAACTACACCGGCCGGCCTCGCTTGGCCACGACCGTCAATGGCAGCCTTCCGGGGCCGACCCTGCGCTGGAAGGAAGGCACCACCGTTACGATGCGTGTGACCAACCGGTTGCGGGTGCCCACGTCCATTCACTGGCACGGCATCATCGTGCCGTTCCAAGAGGACGGCGTGCCTGGCATCAGTTTCCCCGGCATCGCACCGGGCGAGACCTTCACCTACCGTTTCCCGGTGCGCCAGAGCGGCACCTACTGGTACCACTCGCATTCGGGATTCCAGGAACAGACCGGATTGTACGGTTCGCTGGTGATCGATCCGGCTGGCCCGGAGCGCAACCCCAGCGACCGCGACTACGTGGTGATGCTCAACGACTGGAGCGACACCAGCCCCGAGCACATCTTCGCCACGCTGAAGCGGCAAAGCGACTACTACAACTTCGCCGAGCCGACCGTGCCGGAATTCTTCCACGACGTGCGCGAGTTGGGTCTGCAGAAAGCGTTGGCCAAGCGGCGCATGTGGAACCAGATGCGCATGAGCCCGGCGGATCTCAGCGACGTCTCCGGTTACACCTATACCTACCTGATGAACGGCACCGCCCCGGCCGGCAATTGGACGGGCCTGTTCAAGCCGGGCGAGAAGATCCGGCTGCGCTTCATCAACGGCTCGTCGATGACGATCTTCGACGTGCGCATTCCGGGTTTGAAGATGACGGTGATCTCCGCCGACGGCCAGGATGTGGCGCCGGTGCCGGTCGACGAGTTCCGCATCTCGGTGGCGGAGACCTACGATGTGCTCGTCGAGCCACAGGAAGATCGGGCGTTCACGATCTTCGCCCAATCGATCGACCGCACCGGTTATGCCCGCGGCACGCTCGCCCCGAGGCCCGGTATGGAAGCGGCGGTACCCGCGATGGATCCACGCATGCCCGTGAGCATGGTGGACATGATGGGCGCGATGGCACAGGGCACATCCGGACACGTCGACATGCAAGGGATGGCAGGCATGCCCGGGATGCAGGGCATGCCTGGCATGGGCATGGGGGGCATGGCGATGGCCGCTGCGCCCGTGGTGCGTCACGCCCGCACCGAATACCACAACCCGGGCGTCGACATGCACGTGGACATGCCGCGCACCAACCTCGACGATCCGGGCACGGGCCTGCGCGACAACGGACGCCGCGTGCTCACCTACGCCGACCTGCACACCCTCGGCGGCTCCATCGACAAACGGGAACCCAGCCGCGAGATCGAACTGCACCTCACTGGCAACATGGAGCGCTACATGTGGTCGTTCGACGGCGTGAAGTTCTCCGACGCGAAGCCCATCCATTTCCGTGCCGGAGAGCGGCTGCGTATCGTGCTCGTCAACGACACCATGATGAACCATCCGATCCACCTGCACGGTATGTGGAGCGAGCTGGAAAACCCCGACGGCCAGTTCCAGGTACGCAAGCACACCGTCAACGTGCAACCCGCGCAGCGCGTCGCCTACGGGGTGAGTGCGGACAACCTCGGTCGCTGGGCCTACCACTGCCACATGCTGTATCACATGGAGGCGGGCATGTTCCGCGAGGTGGTGGTGTCATGACGACCGTTCATTGCATCCGCCCACCGCGCGCGAATCCGCCGTTGCTATTGGCAGCGCTCCTGCTGGCGTTGCCCCTGGCGGCCACCGCGCAGAACACACCGGCGTCCAGCAGCACGTCGCCGATAAATATGAGCGCCATGCCAGGCATAGATCACGGCAGCATGCCCGGCATGACCATGCCGGCGCCGGCGAGCAGCACGACGCAGCCGGCGGCGAAAACGCCCGCCAAGAAAGCCAAGAAGAAACGCCGCACCGCGCCGTCGACTCCGCTCTCCCACCCCATGGATGGCATGAAGGGAATGGATCACAGCGCCATGAAGGGCATGTCGATGCCCACCCAACCGGCTTCGTCGGCGGCACCCGCCAGCGACATGCCGGGGTCGGACCACGCGTCGATGCCCGGCATGAGTCCGCAAGACATGTCGGGGATGGATCACGCCGGCATGAATCACGGCGCAATGCCGACGAAGGATCAAGGCGGAGCGGCAAGTATGGGCGCGATGCCGGGCATGACGATGGGCCCGATGCAAGGTGGCAACCCGCCGCCTAATGCACGCAGCCCCGATTATTCCGACGGTGTCGGCTACGGTTCCATGCAGGGCATGGACATGGCGGACGACACGCCACTGGGCATGTTGCTGATCGACCAGTTGGAAGCCTTCCACGGTCGCGACGGGAATGGCCAAACCTGGGAGGTCGAAGGTTGGTACGGCAACGACACGAACAAACTATGGGTTCGTACGGAGGGCGAAAGCCGTCGCGGCAAACTCGACGATGGCGATCTGGAGGCCCTCTGGAACCACGCCATCGCCACCTACTGGGGCACCCAGCTCGGCGTGCGCCAGGATCTTGGGGTAGGCCCGAAACGGACATGGGCTGCGTTCGGCTTGCAGGGCCTGGCGCCGTACTGGTTCGAGTTGGAGGCCACGGGTTACGTCGGCGCCAACGGCCGCACCGCCGCGCGCCTGCGTGCCGACTACGAACTGCTATTCACCCAGCGATTGATCCTGCAGCCCGAGGCCGAGGTCAACCTGTACGGCAAGGACGATCCGCAGCGCCGTATCGGCAGCGGCGTATCCGACGTGCAGTTCGGCCTGCGCCTGCGCTACGAGTTCCACCGCCAGTTCGCGCCCTACATCGGCGTGAATTGGGTACGCCGCGTCGGCACCACCGCCGATTACGCCCGGCAAGATCATCAACCCGTACTCGACCGGCAGATCGTGGCCGGTGTCCGCATCTGGTTCTGAGGGGGATTACCCATGAAAAAGCACACTGCACACGTCATCACGGTCGCCGTCACCTTGGGTGTCCTGGCCATCGGCGCCGGCGTCTTCGTCTATTCCGGTCTGTACAACATCGGCGCCGACGACCACCACACCAAGCCCGTGTTCGCTGTGCTGCAAACCCTGCGCAACCGCTCGATCCACCTGCGCTCGGAGGACCTGACCGTACCGAACCTCAACGATCCGCAGTTGATCCTGAAAGGCGCCGGCCAGTACGCGGCGATGTGCACCAGCTGCCATCTGTCGCCTGGCGTGAACGACTCCGAGCTGAGGGTCGGCATGTACCCGCAGCCACCCAACCTTTCCAAGGTGCATGTCGATCCAAAAGACGCCTTCTGGGTGATAAAGCACGGCATCAAGATGAGCGCGATGCCGGCCTGGGGCAAGGCGGGCCACGACGATCCCACGATCTGGAGCATGGTGGCCTTCCTGGAGAAGCTGCACGGCATGACACCGGCCGAATACAAGGCCATCGTGGCCAAGGCGCCGCCGGATGAGGACATGGACATGGACGAAGCCAGCAGCCACAGCCACGGGAATGGCGATGCGCGCGCATCCGGTGCGCCGATCATGAAGGGCATGAACATGAGCGGCATGGATATGCCCGGTCAGGGTGCCGCTTCCGCACCACCGCCCGCGAGGGCTAGCTCGGTCGGCTCGAAGCCGTCCAGTGACGGGCACGCCCATCTGTAGTGGCACGCGATGTCGACGCCGGCTCTCTACGGCGTCGACCGTGCCATTGGGGGAATGCAGTCGGTGCCGCTAAGGCTTGCTGAAGCCGAGGTGCAGGGTGATTTTGTCACCGGCTTTCAGGTGCGCTACCGAGGCCGGGGGAAAATGCAGCGTGAGGCCCATGCCGGCGGCACTAACCTTCATGATGCCGGTTTTCGCATCGATGGACGTCACGGTGGCGGGCATGGTGTGCATACCTTGCATGGCGTGATGCATGCCCATCATGCCGCGCATGTTGCCCTGCATGCTGCTCATCGAACCCATGCTCGACTTGGAACTGCTGGGCGCGGTGTTCTGGGCCAGTGCAACGCCGCTCAGTGCAAGCCCACCGAGTGCTGACATCACGACTTTGGAAAGCGTGTTCATCGCAACCTCCGTAGTAATAGCGATAGCAGTCACTGGAGTATGCACCTTCCCGGGATGGATACGGCTTGGCTCTTGAGTTGATTCGGGATCGGGCATTCCCTTGACAAGTAAATGCGAACAATTATTATTTACTCAATCGTCATCCTCTTTGCTGCATGCCTGCTCTCATGAAACTGTTTCTGCCTGCGATCCTGCTCTGTGCTGCACTCCCGTGCGTGGCGGAGGGTGCCGTACCCGAGTACACGCTGGTTATCCACAACCATACCTATCAACCGACGACGTTGAATGTACCGGCCAACACCAAGTTCAAGCTACTGGTGCGCAACGAGGACGCCACGCCGTCCGAGTTCGAGAGCAACGACTTCAACCGCGAGCAGATCGTGCTGCCGGGCACCACGGCAACCGTATTCGTCGGCCCGCTGGATCGCGGGAGCTACACCTTCTTTGATGATTTCCATCGCGCCACCGGCAACGGCGTGCTGGTCGTGCAGTGAGCCGCTGACATGCTTGGCATTGCATTGCTGGTTTTTCGTGAAGTGCTCGAAGCGGCGCTGATCGTCACCATCGTGGCAGCCGCCACCCGTGGCGTACCGCGGCGCGGCTTCTACATCAGCGGGGGCATCTTGCTGGGTGTGGTCGGTGCGGTGCTGGTGGCCGGCTTTGCCGGCTTCATCGAGCAGGCGGTGAATGGCGCCGGGCAGGAACTGTTCAACGCCGGGGTGTTGCTGACGGCGGTGCTGATGATCGGCTGGCACGTGGTGTGGATGTCCAGCCATGGCCGTGAACTGGCGCAGCAGATGCAGGTTGTCGGGCATGCTGTGAAGACTGGCTCCAGCTCGCTGACCATGCTGTTGGCGGTAGTGGCGCTGGCCGTACTTCGCGAGGGGTCGGAGGTCGTGCTGTTCTTGTACGGCATGGCCGCGGGCGGCGCTGGCACCGGTGATCTCGTGGCCGGGGTGCCGCTGGGCTTGATCGGCGGCGTTGGTGTTGGTTACGCGCTGTATTTCGGTCTGCTGCGCATTCCGCTGCGCCATTTCTTCAGCGCAACGAACGGGCTGCTGGTGCTGCTCGCTGCGGGGCTTGCTTCTACCGCCGCGCGTTTCCTGGTGCAGGCGGACTGGCTGCCGGCGTGGGGGGCGCAGTTGTGGAACAGCTCGGCGCTGCTGGATAACGGCTCGGTGCTGGGACAGGCGCTCCACATCCTGGTCGGCTACGACGCGCGGCCCAGCGGCATCCAAATCGCGTTCTACCTGATTACCGTGTTGCTGCTTGTGATGGGCATGCTGATGGCGCCACGCTTTGTAGCAAGGCCTGCGCCGTCGCCAGTTGCTGCCAATCAGCCTTCCTGAATCTCCGTGCGGTCGTGCGTGCCTGTCGTCATGGGCGATGGGCAGAGCCGCTCGCGTCCCGAATCCTGTGTGAGTTTCCCGATGACCCGTCTGGTCCGCTCAATGCCTTCCTCATCCTTGCAGCACAAACGCCTCCTTACCGTCGCTTGTCTCACCATCGCCTGCACGGTCGGTGCGCAACAGGCGCATGCCGACGACTTCGTCGTGTATTCGCCACACGTGGTGGCGACGCAGAGCGAGATCGAGCTGCGCGGGTACCAGTACGACGATCCGCGCGCCGACTACCACGACGGAAGCGCCGCCGAGCTCTCGCTTGCGCACGCCTTCAACAGCTGGTGGAAGGCTGAGCTGTATGTCGCCAAGTACCAGAAGGCGCCGGGCGAGGGCGAGCACCTGCTGGGCTACGAGTTCGAAAACACCTTCCAGCTCACGCCACCCGGCGAGTACTGGGCCGATTTCGGATTCCTCGCAGCTTACGAGCACAACACGCGACCCGGCACGCCGGATACCGCCGAATTCGGCCCCCTGATCGAAAAAACGGCAGGCCGTTTCACCCACACGGTCAACCTGATCTGGGAAAAGCAGCTGGGTGCCGGCGCTGCAGGCAAGTACGAGTTCCGTTACAGCTACCAAGGCACTTACACGGTGTCCTCGGCGTTTCGTCCGGGTATCGAGGCGTATGGTCGCCCCAGCGACCATGCCTATCAGGCGGGCCCCGTCGTGGCCGGCGATTGGCACATCCCCGGTACGACCGGCGAGATTGAATACCGACTGGGCATGGTATTCGGCATCAATGCCAAGGCGCCGCGCCGCACCGTGCTGGCGCAAGTCGAATACGAGTTCTTTTGAGTATTTAGCGTCCGTGAGAAGCACCTTCTGGGCGTTCGGCGATCGGACTAGGCTCTGGCCTGCTGAGGCGCAGCCGCTCAAGGTGATTCCATGTTCTCAGGCATGGAGACGTTCGTGGAGAACCTGCCAAGCAAGAAGGACGTCGCGTGCAAGTCCATTGTGGCGATGCCACTGTCGGTCGATGGCATGGACGTAGATGGCGGCTACCATCCGCCAAGCATTCGATTGGCGCTGTTTGGCCCATCGGGTGACGGTGGCGACCGACTTTTGACTTCAGTCAAACGGTTTGTACGCAGCGCAGTGGTAACCTACCCATAGAAAGCAGCGAATGGATATCGCGGGATCCCC
>SCRO01000128.1 GCA_004298505.1 Rhodanobacter sp. | reverse complement strand
GTTTTCATGGTCCGGTAGCCTCATCAAATCTTGCTGGAATGTCCCTCGGAGACGAGGGGTGAGGCTACATTTTAGATTTCCGCGGAGCTGCCGTTCTGCCGCGTAGCGGCTTCGTCCAACAAGTCGCTGCAGCCGACCGCTTTAACCGCTGGCGCGGCTAAAGTTCCCTCCGCAGGCTTCGCCTGCTCCGGTGGCGGCCGAGCTTGGGCGTTATGCCTGCTGTTCGCGAGCTTGACGCAAGTAACATATATGTTACCATACCAGCATGTCATGGCGCATCGAGTACGCTAGTCCTGCCGTGGAGCGGGCCCTTGCAGAGCTCCCGTCGGGCATGGCGGCCAAATACCTGCATCTTACGGATCTCATGCTGGAATTTGGTGCCAACCTCGGCATGCCGCACACGCGAGCCATGTCGGATGGATTGTTCGAGCTCCGAGTCAAAGGCCACGAGGGCATCGCACGGATTTTCTATTGCACCCTCGTAGGCAAGCGGATCGTCGTGCTGCACAGTTTCATCAAGAAGTCGCAGAAGACTCCCGCTAAAGAGATCAAGATTGCCAAGCGTCGCATGGCGGAGGTAAAAGGCAATGAGTCACGCTGAACTTCGAGAAAGACTTCTGGCCAACCCCGAGACGTTGGCTGCCTACCAAAACATGAACCCAGAGTTTTCGCTTCTCAGGCAAATGCTCAAGGCTCGTGAACGGGCCGGTCTGTCGCAAGCTGAAATTGCCAGCCGTATGGGCACCAAGGCACCGGCTGTTACCCGCCTTGAATCATCCTTGAGCACTGGCAAGCACTCGCCGTCCATGGCAACACTTCGGCGGTATGCTCATGCTGTAGGCTGTGAGCTTGAGGTGAATATTGTCAGGCCCAGACATGACAAGGCATAACGAGAAAGGTTAGATCGCGCGAGCAAAGCGAGCCGCGATCTGAACCGTTTGTTGGACAAGCCCGGTCCGCCATGTGCTGCTTTATGTAGATAGCTTTTGGGAACTCAACCGTTACTGACCCGGGATGCGACCGGATTATGTTGCGTGCGGGCTTGATGCGGCTTCATCATGCGACTTGGCGGGGTGCGGAGGCATTGAACCTCGATGTTGGCCTTATTTTGGCCAAGCACCATTGTCGGCGTGTTGGCACCGAAAGCCAGCGTCCTGATGAGGGTCGTTGCGGTTACATCACCGCGCATTCCGTGACTCCATCGGGCGGTCGATCCCGCCTTGTGGGTGGTGGCGCAAGGTGTGTGGCGATGATCTTCATGGCGCCGCCGCAGCCAGGGCAGGTGAGTACGGGACGCGGCTTGAAGTACGCGGCGGCCGCGGCCAGGTTGACCTTGAGCAGGAGCTGCACCAGCTGGATCAACCGCTTGCTGTTGGGGTACAAAAAGCCGAAGTTGCGCGCCCGCCGGAAGCGTCGAGGCAAGACGTGGCGCAACACCAGCCACAGGAAGTCGGCACCCGGCAGGGTGCGCGTTTGCATGCGCCGCGTCTTGCTGTCCTGATAGCGAAAGGTGACCTGCCCGTCTCGGCACGCGAGAATGTCTTGCTCCCGGATCACACCCCGGTACAGGTAGCGGCCCAAGTACACCAGCGCTTTGGTTCCGGCGCCGACGGCCTTGCAGTCCACGACCCATCGCTCGGGATGATGTCTGGGCAGCACCAGACCCGCCTGCGTGAGCCCCGCCAGCAGCTTGGCCCGAAAGACCTTGGCCAAGGCCTTGCGGGGGAACAGCCAGGACGACTTGCCGCGGGTCTGCTTGGTGCGCCACAGCCGCCGCGTGTGATCGATCGCCGCCGCCGGCGCGAGTGCGTGTGCAGCACATGGGTGTAGTAGAACCGCAGCCCGTACAGGCGGTGCTTGAGCGTGCTCCAGGAATGGGTCTGCAGCTGATCGCTGAAGTAGTCGGTCAGCTGCGCCTCGCTCAGGTCATCGATGCGCTCGTCAAAGTACGCGCCCAGGTGCCGGATCGCCCGTGCGTAGGCGGCGATCGTCTTCGGTTGCAAGCCCTGCAG
>SCRO01000127.1 GCA_004298505.1 Rhodanobacter sp. | reverse complement strand
TCATGAGCACCATGGGGTTGCCCACGGCGTGGTTGCTCTATCCCGGTCTGGTGTTGATGGTCGCGGTATCGATCTGGGATCTGGTATCCCCGCCGGGAAAAGGTCACGGCGGAGCGAACCGAGACCCCAGCTGTTGCTGAGTGGCCGCCATGACCTTCCACTGGCGGGTTCTTGGATCACGCCCGCGAATAGCCAGCGACCAGCCCCCTCGGCATGACATCCGGAGATGAAACACATGAAGGTGTGGCTGATTGCCAAGAAAACCGACCTCATCACAGCGGCGATCGTCATCGGCATCGTGCTTCTGTTGATCGTCGTAGTGCCCTATTGCTGCTGATCGGGCCATACCGCGACTGCGATGTTGGTATGACCTTTCTATCGATTCAACGGTGGGCCGCTTTGCTCGAAACCGAAGCGGCACACCCCTATCTGCCAGGAACATCATGAACGAACAAACCCTTTCCGTGACCGGCATGACGTGCGCGGATTGTGCTCGGCATGTCGAGAAGGCGCTCAAGACGCTCACTGACATCGTCGTGGCCGACGTCGCCTACCCACAAGGTGTGGCGCATATCCGCAGCATCCAGCCATTGAGTCTGGAGCAACTCAACGCGACCTTGCCGAAAAACTACCGGGTCGCCGCAGCTCCATCAGCGCACGCCGACACACCTGCGGCCAAGCCGTCCAGGCTCAACCAGGCGCTGGACTCGTTGGGCGGTCTGTTCAAGTCCCGCAGCGATGTCGGCACCAAGCCCACCGATGCCGAGCAGCGTCTGCGTATCGCTGTCATCGGCACCGGCGGCGCGGCCATGGCTTCCGCTCTAAAGGCCGCGGAACTTGGCGCTCAGGTGACGATCATCGAGCGCGGCACCATCGGCGGTACCTGCGTCAATATCGGTTGCGTGCCCTCAAAGATCATGATCCGTGCCGCGCACGTGGCGCACCTGCGCCGGACCAGTCCGTTCGATGACGGCATCTCCAGTACGGCGCCAGTGGTTCGGCGTGACCGACTGCTCGCCCAACAGCAAGGTCGTGTCGACGAATTGCGGCACGCCAAGTACGAGGGCATTCTCGACACCAGCCCCAACATCCAACTGCTGCGTGGTGAAGCGCGTTTCAAGGACGCACACACGCTGGTCGTCAAATCGACGGCAGGAGATGAGACGGAGGGTTCCTTCGATCGCTGCCTGATCGCCACCGGTGCCAGCCCGGCGGTTCCGCCCATCCCGGGTTTGAAGGAAACGCCATACTGGACGTCCACCGAAGCACTGGTGAGCGGTGCCATTCCACCAAGGCTCGCTGTCATCGGCTCGTCAGTGGTTGCGGTGGAGCTGGCGCAAGCGTTTGCTCGGTTGGGCAGTCGCGTGACGATCCTGGCGCGCAGCACGCTGTTTTTCCGTGAAGATCCAGCCATCGGCGAGACCATCACGGCCGCGTTCCGCGCCGAAGGCATTGAGGTGTTGGAGCACACGCAGGCGAACCAGGTTGCGCACGTGAACGGCGAATTCGTGCTCACTACCGGGCACGGTGAAGTGCGTGCCGATCAGCTGCTGGTGGCGACCGGTCGGACCGCCAATACGCGCGGTCTCGCGCTGGATGCCGCGGGTATTGCCGTCAATGCCCAGAACGCCATCGTGATCGACCGCAGTATGCAAACCAGTGCGACGCACATCTACGCCGCAGGTGATTGCACCGACCAGCCGCAGTTCGTCTACGTGGCGGCCGCCGCCGGTACGCGTGCCGCCATCAACATGATGGGGGGCGAGGCGGCCCTGGATCTCACGACCATGCCGGCGGTGGTGTTCACCGAGCCCCAGGTCGCAACCGTGGGCCTAAGCGAAGCGGAGGCTCACCTGAAAGGTATCGAGACGGATAGCCGCACGCTTTCACTGGACAATGTGCCACGGGCGCTCGTCAACTTCGACACCCACGGGTTTATCAAGCTGGTCGCCGAGGCCGGCAGCGGCCGGCTCATCGGGGTGCAGGCGGTCACGCCGGAAGCGGGTGAGATCATCCAGGCTGCCGCACTGGCCATCCGGGCACGCATGACGGTGCAGGAGCTCGCCGATCAGTTGTTCCCGTACCTGACGATGGTCGAGGGCTTGAAGCTGGCGGCGCAGACCTTCACCAAGGATGTAAAACAGCTGTCGTGCTGCGCGGGATAGCCGAAAGGAAGGTAGA
>SCRO01000126.1 GCA_004298505.1 Rhodanobacter sp. | reverse complement strand
CGGTTGTGGCGACAGCCCTCGGGGATTCGTCAAAATCCCCGAGGGCACCACACCTTGCCCCCATCAACCAATCCGATCAAGACACCCGGTCTGACCCTCAAACAGACTGCTCGTGCTCACTGGTCGCGCTCACCCCAACCCTCTTCATCGTGCCACTTGAAGAAGACTTGATACGCAGCTTCGGCAACGCCGACGACATTCGAATCAATGTCGCTCCACCATTCACCGAATTCCACATCACCGACAACTTCATATCCACGTTCGATGTACAGCTTGGAGATGTTATCCGGGTGATCGCCGACAAGATAAAAACGCTCAAGCTCAAAGGAGCCGCCACCGGAATAACCCGCCGCTACGCCTACGATGTGCGGCAATCCGTTCTCGTCATAGACCATTTCGTCATCATCATCACGCAAGTAATGATAGATGAAGCACCATCGACAGATTGCGCGCTGCGGATCCTTGCGAAGCTCCCACCCAGCATCAATCTCAAAGTCATAGCCATCAGCTGTTAACTGATCCATAGTTTTCCTCCGCGGCTTTTTACCGTTTGTAAACTGGGGTCGCAATTCGGATCGAACAGCCTATGCAGGAAGCTTCCAGCCCCGCTCTTCGTAAACCTCTGCTCCATTCACTAGGACGTAGAGCAGTCCGGCAGCCAAAACAGCCCACATCGCGCCGTTTACCTTATCCTGTTTCACACGCTGCATCTTCTCAAGAGTATCCATGTCTTTTGGCATTGATCCCATGTTGCTATTCAGCATGGTGAAACTCAGCAACGCGATGGATGCAATCAGAATGACTGTGTAGATTTTCATTAAGCCTACAAAGATACCAATTGTGACGTTCTTGTTATGCCTTATGCTTGAAATCAACGTCACCACAGAAAACCATGCTGCCAGTGCCCATCCCAGTCCGATGCATATCGGATGTAGGAAACTTTCCCCAGAAGTACCTACGTCAATCAGCCACGCCAGAAAGTAGCCACACGCAGGCGATACAAATATCAAAACAGCGTGGATGATGTCCCATTTGTCGTAAAAAACTACGAATTTTCTTTTTGCCGCGCCGACAAAAAGAATTACGTTCGAGATAAGGAACCCAAGGATACCTACCTTCCAATAGAGGGCAGAACTTTCATCGCGCTTTTCTTGCTGCTTTGCCTTCTGCTCGGATGCAGCTTCCGCCTGTGCTTGAAGTCGTGTCTTCTCCAAGCGTTGCGTCTGCATCTCCGCTTCTGCCGCAGACCTTTTCTCTGCGCGCAAATAGTCAGCACACTGGCGGCTTGGACTTTCTGCTGAACTACATGCTGTTGCTAGTTTGATTGCACCCGAGTCGTTCGATGCTTGCGATGGAGTTGCCGTAACCTCTTGAGGTGCGGCTGGCGATGGGGTTGCTGCAACCTCTTGAGGTGCAATTGGCGGTGGGGTTGCTGCAACCTCTTGAGATGCAGCTGGCAATGAAGTTGCTGCAACCTCTTGAGGTGCAATTGGCGACGCTGGTGCCTCTTCATCCTTTGAGCTTTGCTCTGTCGGCGCGGTGGCTTGCGTAGCAGCCGAAGTCTCTTTCTGCCTCTGTGCGTCAGCTGCCTGCTGACCTTCTTTCATGTAGAACTCAGTAGCTAAATTGCATAGCTGACTTTGGCTGCCGCCCCCGTATTGCGAGCATAGATTGATTGCCTTTCTTTGATCCTCCTGCGAGTAGGTCAGACCTTTAAGCTCAGGAAACCGATTCTGCGAGAAAGCCACCTCGCCTTTCCCAGTTGCCCACCCGCCATTTTGTGCATGCGATACCGCTGGCAATCCGCTTAGCAAAGCCATCATCGCCATCAATGCACCAGCGCCCGTAGCCAATCTCATAGCGATCCCCTGATTCAAACCAAGCCAACACTGACGGTCGCACTTGAGGCGCCCTGCCATGCCGGTGGAGGTCTCTAGCGCTCGTACATTATAGTGTACAAAGTTCAGTATATTGAACAGACATACCGAGCGAACCCGCCCACTGTTTCCGCCAACGATGAAGGTTGGAAGCAGGCGGGCTCAGCGTGCAGCCAGAGGTAGCGTTCGGAAAAGTTCTGAGATCACTGCGCCTTGAAAACAAGCAGACGCAGGAAACACTTGCGTTCGAAGCCGATCTGCAGCGGCACTACATCTCGCTGCTTGAGCGCGGATCGAGCTCGCCTACCTTGAAGTCACTTTTCAAGCTCGCTGGCGCGCTGAACATCTCGCCCGACGAACTTGTTGCGCGCGTCGTTACTGAACTTCGTAACCATCAGCGGCGTAGGTAACTTTGCCTGCATCCGGACACGCTTTGCATCAAAGCTACATCGCACGTAGCTCAAGGGACAGGAGCTTCGCCAGTGATGACGGCGAGGGCTAGTTTGTGCCCTCGTCCTTGTAAGGCTACCTCCTGCGGCGTTTGCATCCCAAAGTGAGCAAGGCGCCTGTTCAAGAACCAGTCTATGGTTGCACCCATGTCGTAGGTTTCGTATTGCACCAAATCGAGTACATCAAGAATCTCATCGACATAGGTTGCCCATGAGGGCTTGCCGCATTGAGCACGCCACTTTCCACGGAACTCGTCTTCCGTCTGACGCAACCATGCAGCGAGCCGGCTAGCCAGAATTTCCCCTGTGCCGGGGTGTGAGATATCCGCCAAGAACTCTGCAAATTCAGCTGAGCCACGGCGTCGGTGATCGTCCATAGGCACATCGTTTGGCGCGCGCCCGCTCTCTCCGAAGGTTCGATAGTTCATGACACCATCCTTGGTTTATTTGGACATGATATGAGCAGGTGATGGCCGCCCACTGCGGCGATTTCCAGCGCCCGTCGTGCCTGCAGCTGGCCGCGTACGTCGGCCAGGTCGGGGCCGTCATGGGCACCGCCGTCGCTGGGAATGCCGATCGGTGCGGACAGTTCGTGCGCGCCGCGCAGCCACCCGCAGACTTCGGCAAGAGTCTCGGCAACGCGCACATCCACGTCGGGCACCAGCGCGGCCTCGGCGGCGTTCTCACGCGGTACCACCACGCGGCGGCCACGCGCGCGCGCGCGCAACAACGCCGGCAACACACCGGAAATCCTGCGCAGCGAGCCAGTCAGCGCCAGTTCGCCGAGGAATTCGCAATCGTCGAGCCTTTCACGCGGCACCTGGCCGCTGGCGGCAAGAATGCCCAGCGCAATCGACAGGTCGAAGCGGCCGCCGTCCTTGGGCAGCTCGGCCGGAGCCAGGTTCACCGTGACCCGGCGATTGGGGTATTCGAACGCGGTGTTCTGGATCGCCACGCGCACGCGATCGCGCGCCTCGCGCACCGCCGCCTCGGGCAGGCCGACGATATTCGTGCAAGGCAAGCCACCGGAAAGGTGTACCTCGACGATGACCTGCGGTGCGACGATACCGTCCTGGGCGCGACTGAGGGTGACCGCAAGACTCATGCGACCGTGAGCCGGTAACGCATGTGGGGCGGCGCGCTGACAGGCACAAACATCGCGCGACTCCATCAGCAGCGCTGCTAAATAACCGCCTCCGATCGTTCTCGGGGTGAGGGTGACGGATCGGAGGCGGCTCCCGGGAGGTGGTTACGGCTGGTCGCCGCGGGCAGCCACGGCGGCCTCGAGTTCGGCCACGCGTTGCTCCAGTTCGTCGACCTTGGCGCGGGTGCGGGCCAGCACCTGCGTTTGGACGTCAAATTCTTCGCGGGTGACCAGGTCGAAGCGGCGCAATCCCTGCGCCAGAACATCCTGGAAGTTGGCGCGCAAATCCTGCTGCACCTGTGCCATGCCTGGCGGTACCAACGACACAAGCCGCAGGGCAATCTGGTCGATATCCTGCTTGTCCATCATGGACAGCGCCTCGCACTCGTCGGGTTAGATACTAGGTGAATGGAAAAGGTCGCCGCCATCGGTATGCTCCTTCAAAGATTGTAGGAATTGTCCTACACCGCTGCGGATCAGGCGACAATACTGCGCTGGACAGGCAGAATGGCGTTTTGCGGTGGCGTCGCACCGATGCCTGCCGAATCGAGGGATGCTTCATGAAACTGGTCGTGGCAATCATCAAGCCGTTCAAGCTGGACGATGTACGCGAGGCACTCGCCGAAGTCGGTGTGCAAGGCGTCACGGTGACCGAGGTAAAAGGTTTCGGCCGCCAGAAAGGCCATACCGAGCTGTATCGCGGCGCCGAGTACGTGGTCGATTTCCTGCCTAAGATCAAGCTCGAAGTGGCCATGGCCGACGACCAGCTCGACCGCGTGCTGGAAGCCATCCAGGCCTCCGCGCGCACCGGCAAGATCGGCGACGGCAAGATTTTCGTCAGTACGCTGGAGCAGGTCATTCGCATTCGCACCGGCGAGCTGGATCTCGACGCGCTGTAGCTGCGACGTCGACCACCCCGGCGCCTGTCACCCTACGTACGCGGCTTATGCACAACCTGTTGGGTTGACGTTATCGAGACAACCCGATATGTTGTGTCTGTCGGTGCCCGACCAGATGCGACATCGGTCGGGCTTAAAAGGGAATCCGGTGTAACTCCGGAACTGCCCCGCAGCGGTAAAGCGGAAACGAACGCCCCCACAAGCACTGGCCCTCGGCGGCTGGGAAGCGGGAGCAAGTAGGCGGATCGCAAGGTCCATGTCCGCAAGTCCGAAGACCTGCCGACACATCGGGACGAACGTGTCCCGATGCGTAGTGACGGCTTCCGCGGGGAAGTGCGTCGTGAAGGCAGGCGCCGTTTTGGCGCGGGTCTTGCGCGTCGCCTCCGGAACCTTCGCTATCAGGCCCTGCTCGCGGGAGGCAGGCGTTTGAGGTCCATGCCCCGGAGCCACCAGCCATGCAACCCCTCGATACCGTTGAGCGCGAGCGCACCACCGCGCGCGTCGAATCACCCACCCCCGGCGACATGCCCTCCTCGTCCGGCCCCGCCTTCGCGCTGACCCCGCCGCACAACCACGCGCAGATGCACGTGACCAAGCGCAACGGTGGCCAGGAAACCGTCGACGTCAACAAGATCGTGCGTGCGGTGAGCCGCAACGCCGAAGGCCTGCACGGCGTCGATCCCCTGCGCGTGGCGCTGAAGACCATCGGCGGCTTGTACGACGGGGCCACCACTCAGGAGCTGGACCAGCTCTCGATCCGCACCGCCGCGGCACTCACCGCCGAAGAGCCCGAGTACGGCCAGCTCGCCGCGCGCCTGCTCGGCGCCTTCATCGACAAGGAGGTCAGCGGCCAGGAGATCCAGAGCTTCTCGCAATCTGTCGCCCGCGGTGCCGAGCTCGGCATCCTCAACCCGCGCCTGCGCGATTTCGTGGCGGCCAACGCGCGCAAGTTCAACGACGCGATCGACCCGCAGGCCACCCATCGCTTCGAGTATTTCGGCCTGCGCACGGTGTACGACCGCTACCTGCTGCGTCATCCGCAGCAGCGGCTGGTGCTGGAAACGCCGCAATATTTCTTCATGCGCATCGCCTGCGCGTTGGGCAGCAACGACATCCCGGAAACACTGGAACTGTATCGGCTGTTGTCATCGCTCGAGTACATCGCCAGCTCGCCAACCCTGTTCAACGCCGGCACCGCGCATGAGCAACTGAGCTCGTGCTACCTACTCGACTCGCCGGTCGATTCGCTCGAGGCGATCTACGACAAGTACGCCGACGTGGCCAAGCTGTCCAAGTTCGCCGGCGGCATCGGCCTGGCCTATTCGCGCGTGCGCTCGCGCGGCTCGCTGATCGAGGGCACCAACGGCCACTCCAACGGCCTGCTGCCATGGCTGAAGACGCTGGATGCCTCGGTCGCCGCGGTAAACCAGGGCGGCAAGCGCAAGGGCGCGGCCTGCGTCTACCTGGAATCGTGGCACGCCGACATCGAGGACTTTCTCGAACTGCGCGACAACACCGGCGACGACGCGCGCCGTGCGCACAACCTCAATATCGCCAACTGGATCCCCGACGAATTCATGCGCCGGGTCGAGAGCGACGGCGACTGGTCGTTGTTCGATCCGAAGGTGATGCCGCAACTGGTCGATAGCTGGGGCGAGACGTTCGACCGCCTGTATCGCGAGGCGGAAGCAAAAGGCCTCGCGGTGAAGACGGTCAAGGCCCGCGATCTCTACGCGCGCATGATGCGCACGCTGGCACAGACCGGCAACGGCTGGATGACCTTCAAGGATCGCTGCAACGCCACCAGCAACCAGACGGCCAACCCCGAGAACGTGATCCACCTGTCCAACCTGTGCACCGAGATCCTCGAAGTGAGCTCGGTGAACGAGACCGCCGTTTGCAACCTGGGTTCGGTGAACCTGGCACGGCACGTCGTCGATGGCGTGTTTGCTTTCGAGCAACTTGCCGCCACTGTTCGCACCGCGGTACGCCAGCTCAACCGCGTGATCGATCTCAACTTCTACCCGATCGCCACGGCGCACACCGCGAACATGAAGTGGCGTCCGGTCGGCCTCGGCGTGATGGGCCTGCAGGACGTGTTCTTCAAGCTACGCCTGCCATTCGATTCGGCCGAGGCGCTGGCGCTGTCCACCCGCATCGCCGAGGAAATCTATTTCAACGCGCTGTCGCAGTCGTGCGAACTGGCCCAGGACGACGGCGCCCATCCCGGTTTTGCCGAAAGCCGCGCGGCCAACGGCGAACTGCAGTTCGACTACTGGCCCACTGCCACGCTGCACGACAACGCGCGCTGGGACGGCCTGCGCGAGAAGATCAAACAGCACGGCCTGCGCAACTCGCTGCTGATCGCGATCGCGCCCACCGCCACGATTGCATCCATTGCCGGCTGCCACGAATGCATCGAGCCGCAGGTGAGCAACCTGTTCAAGCGCGAGACGCTGTCCGGTGATTTCCTGCAGGTCAACCGCTACCTCGCCGACGAGCTGAAGACGCTTGGTCTGTGGACATCCGAGGTACGCGACGCGATCAAACTCGCGGAGGGTTCGATCCAGAACATCACCGCGATCCCCGAACGCCTGCGCGCCATCTACCGCACCGTGTGGGAGCTGCCACAGAAGGCGCTGATCGAACTGGCCGCCGCACGCGGCGCCTACATCGACCAAAGCCAGTCGCTGAACCTGTTCACGGAAAACCCGAATATCGGCCAGTTGAGTTCCATGTACATGTACGCGTGGAAAGCCGGTCTGAAGACCACGTATTACCTGCGCTCGCGGCCCGCGACGAGGATTGCCAAGACCACGGTGTCGGCAGTGCCGGACCAGGCGCAGGCCAATGCTGCCGTGTTCTGCTCGCTGGAAAACCCCGAGTACTGCGAGGCTTGCCAGTAGACGAAAGAGTGAGTGGAGAGGAGTGAGAAAGAGCAGATGCGCGGCTTCTCACTTTTTCGGTGGGTCGGGCTTGCGGTCGCAGGCGTTGGCGAAAGGTTGTCAACATTCGACTTGTTTCGTCGATGGCTCGCCTGAGGTGCTTTGTTTGCGCGATGGACAGCCAGCCGCTCTCTTCGCATAGCGTCAGCTGGGTTTCCAGCTCCGCCAACGAGCCTTGTGCGATGGCTAGAAACTGGCGCTTCTCCGCTTTCGATTCCCTAGTCCAGCCTTCGGCAATATTGCTTGGCACGGATACCGCTGCACGAGTCATTTGCGCCCGCATGCCATACGTCTCTTCACGCGGAAGAAACCGCACAAGCCGATAAACCTCCCGAGCAACTTGCATGGCTCTTTCCCAGACCACCGTCTCTCGATAATGCATAGGAGCACCTCCATGTCCGGCACATCATCTCTCACTTCTCACTCCTCTTCACTCACTTCTCGCATCCTCGACCCGGGCTTCGAACTTACCCTGCGCCCGATGCGCTACCCCGGCTTCTACGAGATGTATCGCAACGCGATCAGAAACACCTGGACCGTCGAGGAAGTGGATTTCTCGATGGACACCAGTGACCTCAACACCAGGATGTCCGCTGCCGATCGCCATCTGATCCGGCGCCTGGTGGCGTTCTTCGCCACCGGTGACACCATCGTCTCGAACAACCTGGTGCTGAATCTGTACCAGCACATCAATGCGCCGGAGGCGCGCATGTACCTGTCGCGCCAGCTGTACGAGGAGGCGCTGCACGTACAGTTCTACCTTACCCTGCTCGACACCTATATTCCGGATCCGGCCGAGCGCAACGGTGCGTTCGCGGCGATCGAGACGATTCCATCGATCCGGCAGAAGGGTGCGTTCTGCTTCAAGTGGATCGACTCGATCCAGAACCTGCATCGACTGGAAACGCGCGAACACCGGCGCCAATTCCTGCTCAACCTGATCTGCTTTGCTGCCTGCATCGAAGGGCTGTTCTTCTACGCCGCGTTCGCCTATGTCTACTACCTGCGCTCGCGCGGCCTGCTGCACGGTCTAGCCGCCGGTACCAACTGGGTGTTCCGTGACGAGAGCTGCCACATGGCGTTCGCGTTCGAGGTGGTGCGCACGGTGCGCGCGCAGGAGCCGGATCTGTTCGACGATGAGATGCGCACCCAGGTCGAACAGATGATGGAGGAGGCGATCGCCTGTGAAACCCGTTTCGCCGAGGACGTGCTCTCCGGTGGCGTCGCCGGCATGTCGGTGAAGGACATGCGCCAGTACCTCGAATACTGCGCCGACCAGCGCCTGGTCCAACTGGACCTGCCGAAGAAGTACGCCGCGAAGAACCCGTTCGACTTCATGGACCTGCAGGACGTGCAGGAACTGGCCAACTTCTTCGAGCGGCGCGTCTCGGCCTACCAGGTCGGCGTGCAGGGGGAGGTGGCGTTTGATATGGCGTTCTGATGCGCGGCTGGCATCCGGATTCGTTGTGCTCATCCAAACCGACGGCAGGCCTGGACAGGTTGGTGGCGAACATGTTGAGCACGGCATTTTGAAAAAACGAGGGCGGCAAGCATGAGCACATTGCGTGGAATCAGTACTGAAACAGTTCCTTTGCCTGGCACCGACGATCGAATTCTTGTCGATGTCGCCGATACCATCAGCGAATACCTGAGCCGGGCCGACTGGAGGGTCAATGCGAACGCCAACCAGGGTTATTCGCTCGGCGGGCTGGTGCTCAACACCTCGGGCAAGGTCACCGCCAACTACTGGCTGTCGTGCGTCTACCCGCCGGAAATCGGCAACGCCCACCGCAACGCGGATCTGCACATCCACGACCTGGACATGCTGTCGGGCTACTGCGCCGGCTGGTCGCTGCGCACGCTGTTGCAGGAAGGGCTCAACGGCGTACCCGGCAAGGTCGAGGCCGGGCCGCCGCGGCACCTGTCGTCGGCGGTGGGGCAGATCGTCAACTTCCTCGGCACGATGCAGAACGAATGGGCCGGCGCCCAGGCGTTCTCCTCGTTCGACACCTACATGGCGCCGTTCATCCGCAAGGATGCCCTGGACTACACCAGCGTGCTGCAGTCGATGCAGGAGCTGATCTACAACCTCAACGTGCCCTCGCGCTGGGGCACCCAGACGCCGTTCACCAACCTCACCTTCGACTGGGTCTGCCCGGCCGACCTGCGCGAGCAGGTGCCGGTGATCGGCGGCGAGGAGATGCCGTTCGCCTACGGTGAGTTGCAGGCCGAGATGGACATGGTCAACCGCGCCTACATCGAGGTGATGACGCGCGGCGATGCGAAGGGGCGCGTGTTCACCTTCCCCATTCCCACCTACAACATCACCGCAGATTTTCCGTGGGAGTCGGAAAACGCCGAGCGGCTGTTCGACATGACCGCCAAGTACGGCCTGCCGTACTTCCAGAACTTCATCAACTCCGAACTCGATCCCGGCATGATCCGTTCGATGTGCTGCCGCCTGCAGCTGGACCTGCGCGAGCTGCTCAAGCGTGGCAACGGTCTGTTCGGCAGCGCCGAGCAGACCGGCAGCTTGGGCGTGGTGACCATCAATTGCGCGCGACTGGGCTACCTGCATGCTGGCGACGAACCCACGCTGCTGGCGCGTCTGGACGAGCTACTGGAGCTGGGCAAGCGCAGCCTGGAGATCAAGCGCAAGCTGATCCAGCAACTGATCGACGACGGCCTGTTTCCGTACACCAAACGCTACCTCGGCACCTTGCGCAACCACTTCTCCACGCTGGGAGTGAATGGCCTCAACGAGATGATCCGCAACTTCAGCGCCGACACGCTCAACATCACCAGCGACGAGGGCCACGCGCTCGCGCTGCGCCTGCTCGACCACGTGCGCAACCGGCTGGCCGACTTCCAGGAGGAAACCGGCCACCTCTACAACCTGGAGGCCACCCCGGCCGAAGGCACCACCTATCGCTTCGCCAAGGAAGATCGCAAGCGCTGGCCGCAGATCCTGCAAGCCGGCAGCCAGGCACAGCCGTACTACACCAACTCCTCGCAACTGCCGGTAGGTTTCACCGACGATCCATTCGAGGCGCTGGAGCGGCAGGACGCATTGCAGTCGCGCTACACCGGCGGCACCGTGCTGCACCTGTACATGAGCGAGCGGCTGTCCGGCAGCGTCGCCTGTCGTGAACTGGTGCGCCGCGCACTGACCCGGTTCCGGCTGCCGTACATCACGATCACGCCCACCTTTTCGATCTGCCCGGTGCACGGCTACCTGGCCGGCGAGCACGAGTTCTGCCCCAGCTGCGACGAGGATCTGCTCGTGCGCAAACGCAAGCAGGCCGCCTGAGCGGCATCACCGTTCCACCCACCCGTAAAATGACAGGAGCACTACCCATGACATCCGCCAATGAAACCACCGCCATCACCCTTGCCGACAGCGAGCGCCAGCGCTGCGAAGTGTGGACCCGTGTAATGGGCTACCACCGCCCGGTATCCAGCTTCAACATCGGCAAGCAAGGCGAGCACCACGAGCGCCGATTCTTCGAAGAGCAGGCAGCCAAGCTGGATCGTGCTGCATGATTCGGGTGGGCGGAATGACACCGCTGACCACCATCGACTTTCCCGGTCGACTGGCGGCGGTGCTGTTCCTGCAGGGGTGCCCGTGGCGCTGCGACTATTGCCACAACCCGCACCTCCTGCCCGCCCGGGCCAGCACCGGCGTCGAGTGGACGGCGGTGCTGGCGTTTCTGCGCCGCCGACAAGGCCTGCTCGATGGCGTGGTGTTTTCCGGTGGCGAACCGACCTTGCAGGCGAACCTGGGCGACGCCATCACCGCGGTGGCGGGACTCGGCTATCGCGTCGCCTTGCATACCGGCGGCATGTATCCGGCGCGACTGCGTCCACTGCTGTCGCAGATGGATTGGATCGGGCTGGACATCAAGGCGCCGTGGCATCTCTATGACCACGTCACGCACCGGCGCGATAGCGGGCGCAAGGTCGCCAGCACGTTGCGCGATCTGTTGGACAACCAGGTCGCTTACGAATGCCGCACCACTTGGCATCCCGGCTTGTTTCCCGAGGGCGAGCTGCATCGTCTCGCCGACCAGTTGCGCGAGGCCGGCGTGCGACATTGGTCCCTGCAGGAGTGCCGCATCGACGGACGTCCGCATCCTGCCTGGAAGACACCGGATCTGGAGCGGTTGGGAGCTGAATTCGAATCTTTCGTGTTTCGCCGTACCTGATTCTAAAGCTGACCGGCCAAAGCCTGTGGTTCAAACCTTGCGGTGGAAAATCCACACGCAGGCAGCTGCTATCGACGCTGCCGATGATTCCAGCCACGCCAGATCGATCGCGATGACAACGGCAAACGATAACGTAAGCCGGCTCGGCCGCAGCCGGATTCGCAGACCGACCGAGTAAAGTCCGACGGGCTCCTAGGAGCGTGGGCCGTAGAAATCACTTGAGTTCGAAGCATTGGAGCGCACCCGGCCACGACCGGCCGTTCGCGACCTGAGAGTCGCCACATTCTTAACGGCCGTTGTCGGCGACATAGCTGCCGCTTGTTGTGCCCGTGCGGGGGAACTTGATGGCTTGTTGCTGTCAATACATCTGTATTCACTTGGGCGCGCACCGGTCCATTTCTTGAACGCCCGATGGAACGCACTGGTTTCGGCAAAGCCCAGCTCGTTGGCGATTTCCATGATGCTGTGTGTCGTGTCGCTGAGCAGGGAAATAGCCAGGTCGCGCCGCAAGTAATCCATGATGGAGCGATAGGACTGTCCTTCGTCACTCAGACGGCGCCGAAGGGTGGCTGTCGATGAGTTCAACTGATTGGCCAGGGTCGGAAAATCCGGCCACGCGGTGGGGGCGGTCTCACGCAGACGATGCCTTATCTTCGCGGCCAGGCTTGCGCTGTTCTTGTATTTGACGAGGAAATTCGCCGGCGCCGTGCGCAGGAAATCCTTCATGGTCCGTTCGTTCTGGATGTTCGCCAGTTCCAGAAATTCCGCCGCGAAGCTAATGCCCGAGTGGTTCTCATTGAAATTGATATTCTGGCAAAATAAAACTCGCCACTCATTGCTGAATACAGGCTCGGGACAGCGAAAATCGGCTTTCAGCAAGGGAATTCTCCGGCCGACCAGCCAACACGCGAGGCCGTGCAGCATGACCAGGTATGTGCCGTAGGCGAAGGCGCGCGCCGGTGGCGCCGCGGTTTCAGGCTGCCCGAAAACATGATCCTTCACCACGATATGAGCAAGGTCGCCGTCACAGCGCAATTCGCCCACCATGTCGTCCAGGACCAGATGTAGGAAACGCAACGCCCGCCGCAACGCCCGTTCCAGCGTATCGCTGTGAATGACGGAATGACAAAGCAGGGTAAAGCTGCCCGCCTTCATGCGGTGACGGTCCATGCCGAAAAATTCGTCATCCATGGCTTGGGTGATGAGGTGCCACAGCTGACCGTAGTGCGTCGACGAAACCCTTGCCTGCGGGGACTCCAGCAATTCGGGAGAGATGCCCGCTTGCGTCAACAGTCGATTCTGATCCTGACCCCGAGCCCGAATGCACTCCAGCGCTTCGGCAACAAAGCAGATCGATATGGTCCCTTTTTCAATGCTCTTCGTGTCCATATCGTCGGAGGCAAATGACCAGTGGCAAATTTTAGCATCCAAGTTGAGCGAATTTGGCATGGAATCGATCCAGACGGTTGCATAGAGTCATGGTTTTATCTATTGGTTATGGCATTCAAGTCGATTGCTCAGTGACCAGCCAGGAGCCTGTCGGACTTTGGTGGTCGAGGCGAGAATTCGGCTGGGGGAGGACAGATTCCTGACGGTTCGCCGGTCCATAGCGGTGCTATGGACCAAGACTCGGCGGGGATATGGACCACACAGGCGGATTCGCCGACCGGCCAGCCAAAGCCCGACAGGTTCCCAGGGAGAGCGGCATGCAGATCAAGGGCAATGTATTCGTGGTGACCGGCGGTGGCTCCGGTCTGAGCGCGGCAACGGCGCGCATGGTCGTCGAGCGCGGCGGCAAAGTCGTGCTGGCCGAGAAAGTCGTCGGCAAAGAGGGCGCGCCATCCGCATGGCTGCCAAGTAGTCGCCGTTCAAACTTTATCTGGACAAACCAATGTCACATGATCCCATCGTCATCCTTTCCGCTGCCCGCACCGCGCCGGGCAGTTTTCAGGGCGGCTTCAGCAGCCTGCCGCGGCCAATCTCGGCGCGGCCGTGGTGGGTGGAATCGAGTCGCTTTTGAAATCAACGAAGCCTTTACCGTCGTCACCATGGCGGTGCCACACGATCTCAAGCTGCCGCTGGAAAAGGTCAACGTGCACGGCGGCGCGTGTGCGCTCGGCCACCGGATCGGCGCGTCCGGCGTGCGCATCATCGTCACCTTAGCTTGGCACGCTGAAGAAGTACGGCAAGAAGTGCGGCGTCGCATCGCTGTGTATCGGCGGCGGCGAAGCCACTGCGCTTGCCGTTGAAATGTGCTGAGCGAAGACTGCCATGATCCTCAATTCAGCACAGGAAATGATTCGGGACTCGATGCGTGCCTTCGCCCAGGAACGCCTCGCCCCCTTTGCTGGTGAATGGGACAGGAACCACACGTTCCCGGCCGCGGCGTTGAAGGAACTCGGCGAACTGGGCGCGCTCGGCGTGGTCGTACCGGAAGAATGGGGTGGTGCCGGCATGGATTACATGAGCCTGGTGTTGACCATTGAGGAAATCGCCGCCGGCGACGGCGCCACCTCGACCATCGTCAGCGTTCAGAACTCGCTGGCCTGCGGCATCACCATGAAATACGGAACTGATGCGCAAAAGGAAACCTGGTTGAAGCCGCTCGCTTCAGGCAAGAAGCTCGGCTGCTTCTGCCTGACCGAGCCGCACACCGGTTCCGACGCCGCCGCCATCAGCACGCGCGCCGACCGCGACGGCGATCATTTCGTGCTCAACGGCGTCAAGCAGTTCATCACCACGGGCAAGTACGCCGACGTCGCCATCGTTTTTGCCGTCACCGACAAGGTCGCCGGCAAGAAGGGAATTTCCGGCTTTCTGGTGCCGACCACGACGCCCGGCTATATCGTCGCGCGCATTGAGGAGAAGATGGGGCAGCATGCTTCCGACACCGCCCAGATTCTGCTCGAGAACTGCCGCGTGCCGGCTTCGGCCCTGCTCGGCAAGGAAGGCGAAGGCTACAAGATCGCCCTGTCCAACCTTGAGGCCGGACGCATCGGCATTGCCGCCCAGTCGGTCGGCATGGCCCGGGCCGCCCTCGAAGCCGCCATCCGGTATGCCAAGGAGCGCTTTACTTTCGGCGTGCCCATCATCGAGCATCAGGTGGTGTCCTTCCGCCTCGCCGACATGGCGACCCAGCTTGACGCCGCCCGGCTGATGGTCTGGCGCGCGGCGACCCTGAAGGATGCCGGCAAGCCCTGTCTGAAGGAAGCCTCGATGGCCAAGATGTTCGCCTCCGAGATCGCCGAGAAGGTTTGTTCCGACGCTATCCAGATTCACGGCGGCTATGGCTACGTCAGCGACTTTCCGGTCGAAAGGATTTATCGCGATGTGCGCATCGCGCAAATCTACGAAGGCGCCAACGACATCCAGCGCCTGGTCATCGGGCGCGCCATCGCAGCTGAATAAACAGGCGACGTCATGGGACCATTGCACGGTGTCAAGATCATTGAAATCGCGGGACTCGGACCGGCCCCGATGGGCGCCATGCTCCTGGCCGATCTTGGCGCCGAGGTGGTGCGCATCGAGCGCAAGCCGTCCGTGAACGGACAGCCGACCGCCGATCTGTTCGATCCGAAGATCGATATCCTCAACCGCAGCCGGCGCGTCGTGGCGCTCGATCTGAAAAAGCCGCAAGCCATTGCGGCGGCGCTACGCCTGATCGCCGGCGCCGATGTCCTGGTGGAAGGGTTTCGGCCAGGCGTCATGGAACGGCTCGGCCTCGGCCCTGAGGTCTGCCTCGCTGGCAATCCACGCCTGGTGTACGCCCGCATGACCGGTTGGGGCCAAACCGGGACGCTGGCCAATGCGGCCGGACACGACATCAACTACCTGTCGCTCTCGGGCGCGCTTCACGCCATCGGCGAGCCGGGCCGGAAGCCGGTAGTGCCGCTGAACCTCGTCGCTGACTGCGGCGGTGGTGCCATGCTGCTCGCCGTCGGCGTGCTCGCGGCGCTGGTCGAAGCGCGCAGCTCCGGGCACGGCCAGGTGGTCGACGCCGCGATGAGCGATGGCTCGGCCGTGCTGATGTCGATGATGTACACGCTAAAGGCGATGGGGCAATGGACGCAGGAACGCGGCAGCAACCTGATCGACGGCGGCGCCCATTTCTACGATACCTATCGCTGCCGCGACGGCAAATGGCTGGCGGTCGGTGCAATTGAACCGCAGTTCTACGCGCTGCTGCTGGAGAAGGCCTGCATTGCCAACCCCACCTTCGGCGCCCAGTGGGATCGCCAGCAGTGGCCGGCGCTCAAGGAAGAACTGGTCGCGGTGTTCGCCACCAAGACGCGCGACGAGTGGTGCGCGCTGCTCGAAGGCAGTGACGCCTGTGTGACGCCGGTCCTCGACATGGACGAGGCGCCTTCGCACCCGCATAACCGCTCGCGCAACACGTTCATCGAAGTCGACGGCATCACGCAGCCGGCGCCGGCGCCGCGCTTCAGCCGCTCCATTCTCGACGCGCCGAAAGCGCCGACGCCGGGTGCGGACGGCGGCCCAGTGCTTTGCGACTGGGGCTTCAGTACCGACGAGATCGCCGCACTGCGCGCCGACGGTGCGCTGTGATGCCGGCATCGAACTTGATTGGGCGCTATTGAGATATGCCAGCCATCACTGCCTTCGCTAAAATTCATGCGGGGCGATTTCCCTTCTGCATATCCTGCAAATTCCTTCCGTTAAATGGAGACGGCCGTGGCATCTGACAATCCGTACCTGACGGGACTCGATCGCAACCCCGCCAATTTCGTCCCGCTGAGCCCGCTCAGCTTCCTTGAGCGTTCGGCGTTCGTCTATCCCAATCGCATTTCCGTCATCCAGGGCAGCCGCCAATACACCTGGGCAGAAACCTACAGCCGCTGTCGTCGTCTGGCGTCGGCGCTGACGCGCCTGGGCATTGGCAAGAACGACACCGTGGCTGTCATGCTGCCCAATACGGCACCGATGTTTGAAGCGCATTTCGGCATCCCCATGGTGGGTGCCGTGTTGAATACACTGAACACCCGTCTGGACGCGGAAAGCATTGCCTTCATGCTGGAGCACGGCGAGGCCAAGCTGCTGATCACCGATCCCGAGTTCTCCGAAGCGGTCGGCAACGCCTTGGGCTTGATGAAGGGAAAGAAGCCCCTCGTCATCGACACCCTCGATCCCGATTTTACCGGCGGCAAATCGCTGGGAGAAAAGAACTACGACAACTTTCTCGCGGAAGGCGATCCCGACTTCGAATGGTCGCTACCGGAGGACGAATGGGATGCGATCGCCCTCAACTATACCTCGGGGACGACAGGCAATCCGAAAGGGGTCGTCTATCACCACCGCGGCGCCTATTTGAATTGCGCAAGCAACATCATCTCCTGGGGCATGCCTCCTCATGCCGTCTACCTGTGGACCCTGCCGATGTTCCATGCCAACGGCTGGTGCTTCGTGTGGACGCTCGCAGCCAATGCCGGAACCAGCGTTTGCCTGCGCAAGGTGGATGTGAAGCTGATCTTCAACCTGATCCGCAAGCACAAGATCACCCACCTGTGCGGTGCGCCTATCGTGTATGGCATGTTGATCAATGCGCCGCAAGAATGGTACGCCGGTATCGAACATCAAGTCAGCGGACTCATCGCCGGCGCCGCGCCGCCCGCCGCCGTTATCGAAGGTGCCGAGCGCATGGGACTCGACATCACCCACGTCTACGGTCTGACGGAAACCTACGGTCCCGCTTCGGTCTGCGCTAAACAGCCCGAATGGGACAAGCTGCCGATCGACATCCGTACCGCACGCAACGGCCGTCAGGGCGTGCGTTACCACATGCAGGAAGCCATCACGGTACTCGACCCCGACACCATGCAGCCCGTGCCGCGCGACGGCGAAACCATCGGCGAAATCATGTTCCGGGGCAACCTGGTGATGAAGGGCTACCTGAAGAACGAAGCCGCCACGAAGGAAGCCTTCGTCGGCGACTGGTTTCACACCGGCGACCTGGCCGTTGTTGACCATGACGGCTATGTCAAAATCAAGGATCGCTCCAAGGACATCATCATTTCTGGCGGCGAAAACATCTCTTCGCTCGAAGTTGAAGATGTTCTCTATCGCCACCCGACGGTCATCGGAGCGGCGGTCGTCGCCAAGCCTGACGCAAAATGGGGTGAAGTGCCGTGCGCTTTCATCGAGTTGAGGGATGGCGTCAAACCCTCCGACGAGGAAATCATCGCACACTGTCGTACGCATCTCGCGCACTTCAAGGTACCCAAGCAAGTTGTTTTTGGGGAACTGCCGAAGACGTCGACCGGCAAAATCCAGAAGTACATTCTGCGCCAGCACGCCAAGTCGGTGCTGGCAATCGAATGTTCGGGAGCGGCGGCGATGACACCGATTCTGTATTGGGAAGACTTCGTTCCTGGTTGGGAATACGAATCGCCGACGCGAACGCTTTCGGCGCAGCAGATCGTGACGTTCGCGCAGGAGTACGATCCGCAGACCTACCATACCGACGCAGCGGCAGCGAAGTCCTCGCCCTTCGGTGGCCTCATTGCCAGCGGCTGGCAAACTTGCGGCGTCGCCATGCGGCTGATGTGCGACGGCTACCTGCTCCAGACGTCATGCATCGGCTCTCCCGGGCTCGATGAACTTCGCTGGTTCAAGCCAGTACGACCTGGCGACGCGTTGCGGCTGCATGCGCTAGTGCTCGAGCAGGCGCCATCACGGAAGGATTTGCGTCGAGGGACCGTAAAGTTCCGCTGGGACGTGCTCAACCAGAATGACGAGGTTGTATGCGCAATTACAGGCAGGCAACATTTCCGGCGTCGCGCTTCAGCTCAGTGAGACTGAAGCACAGTCGTACAGGCATCTCCGCAAGGAGTTCGAGCGTGAGGAGCACAGAATTCATGACGCGTTGAGATCGGCCAACGGCACATCCCCGTCAACGACGCTGCCCAACAAGCCATGAAACAGCGCGTGTTCGCTGCTTTGCTTGCCGGGCAAGCGCTGGCGTGCCTTGCGCGATACGCACCTGTCGCACGAGCGCGTCTGGGTGCGCGCCGCGTCAACGCCACGGCCACGGTTTGAGCTGAACTTGCGGCGGCGGCGACTTGCCGGCCAGGTAGCGCACGAAATAATCCCAGCGCCGGCGCGTGATGTACGGTGTGGCCTTGGCATAGCCGTGGTGCACGTTGGGGATCGCGATCATGTCGAAATCGCGGTTGGCCTTGATCAGGGCCTGGACCACCAGCAGCGTGTTGGACGGTGGCACGTTGTCGTCGAGCGTGCCGTAGGTGAGCATCAGGTGGCCCTTGAGGTTCTTCGCGAAACTCTGGTTGGCCTGCGCGTCGTAGTTGCTCTTGCCGTCCTTGTCGGTGACCAGCAGGCCCTGCCATTTCTCGGCCCAGTCGTCCTCATAGTTGCGGTTGTCGTGGTTACCGCTCTCGGCCCAGCCGACCTTGAAGAAATCCGGGTAATGGAACATCGCCCCGGCGGTGGCATTGCCACCGCCGGAGTGACCCCAGATGCCGACGCGGTCGAGGTCGATCCATGGATAACGCTTGCCCAGTTCTTTCAGCCCGGCCACCTGGTCGGGCAAGGTGTTGTCCTCGATGTGCCCGAAGTAGGCGTCGTGGAAGGCCTTGGAACGCCACGGCGTGCCCATGCCGTCAAGCGCCACCACGATGAAGCCCAGCTCGGCCATCGCCTGGTGGTCGCTGCGCGAGGCCAGGAAGCTGCGCCCGCGCACCGAACCGGTTTGCGGGCCGGGGTAGACGTAGTCGATGATCGGGGACTTCTTCGACGCATCGAAGTTCGTGGGCTTGAACATCAGGCCGTACAGATCGGTCCTGCCGTCGCGCGCCTTCACCGTGAACGGGATCGGCGGCACCCAGCCGGCCGCACGCAGGCGGCTGAGGTCGGCGCGCGCCACCGTGGCCAAGGTGTGCCCGTCGTTCGCGCGGCGCAGCAATGTCACCGGCGGCATGGTCGGGGTCGAATACGCGTCGACGAAATGCTGGCCGTCGGGCGACAGGGTGATCGTGTGGTCGGCCGCCTCCGGCGTCAGCAGGGTTAGCGGGCCGCCATCGAGGCTGACCTTGAAGAACTGCCGGTAGTAGGGATTCACGCCTGGCGTGCGGCCGACGCCGCGAAACCACACGGTGCGCGTTTTCGGGTCCACCCTGAGCACTCCGGTGACGTTGCCCGCGCCGGTGGTGATCGCGTGCTTGAGCTTGCCGGTATCCAAGTCATACAGATACAGGTTGCCCCAGTTGTTGCGCTCGGAGAACCAGATCGCCTCGTGCGACTTCGGCAGGTAACGCCAGTTCACCGCGCCGTTGCCACTCTCGTAATAGGTCGGCACCTTCTCCTCGAACACTGTGCGCACCCTGCCGGTTCTCGCATCGGCGATACGGAACCATTCGTGCTTGTGGTCGCGCGAGGTGGAGACGAACGCCAGGGTGTTGCCGTCCGGCGCCCACTTCACGTCGTCCCAGCCGCCGTGGGGGCCGCAACTGACGTCGTCGCACAGGCTGGAGCGATGCTGGTCGGGTGGCATCTTGAAGCGCACGAGCTTGCGCGTGGGCACGTCGATGATCACCCGCTCGATCATCGTGACGTGCTTGTCGCCGACCAGCGGATACTTCCACTTCAGCAACTCGGGATGCCCGACCTTCGTCTTGATCAGGTACATCTCGCCGGTCTGGCGCTGGTCCTGCTGGAAGGTGGCGATCTGCCTCGAATCGGGTGACCACTCCACAATCGCCTTGTCGGTGTGCTTCCAGCCGGCGTTGTCGGTGGCGTAGCCGAAGTCCTCGATGCCGTCGGTGGTGAGCCGGGTCTCCTTGCCGGTGGCGAGGTCGCGCAGCCACAGGTTCCAGTCGCGGATGAAGGCCTCGGATTTCTTGTCCGGCGAGAGCACGCCCGACTCCTTGCCGGCATGCTCCTCGGTGCAGACAGCGACATCGTGCAACTCGCACAGGTACTGCTTGTCGCCCAGTGTCACGTGCAGGCGACCGTCCGGCTTCACGCGGTAGCCGAAGTCGTGCGGAAATCTGGTGGCATCCACGGACTTGTCGCGCGCCTTGCCGAGGGCGGCGGCCAGGGCGGCCTGGTCGAACGCAGGCACCGCCTTGCCGTCGGCCACGCTCATCCGCATGAAATGGTCGCCGTTGGCGTCGTGGTCGCGATACCAGAACTGGCCGTCGTCCAGCCAGTGCACGCGCTGCACCGCGTGGTCGACCAGCGGCGCCGTCTTGTACGACAGGAAACTTTCCGCACGCGCATAGTCTGCCCTGGTGAGTACCCGTCCCTGCGCCACCACGCCGCTCGACAGCAGCCCCAAAACGAGCACGCCGCACAGTCGCGCCTTGCCGCTCATCACATGCATAGCTTGCTCCCATGGAATTCGATAGCGTGGGGAGCAGCCGTGCCAGTGACTCGCCCAAGCACGCCATCCTAACCCGACAGCGCATCGCGCCTCCCGTGCCGGAAAGGCTGCACTTACGCCCCGAGGCCACCATCACTATCATGACGGTGGTGACCGCACGTTCGGAGCAAGTGAGCTTCCGCGTGCCGGTGCGCACTGGGCAGTTGGTCGAACTGGTCGCGAGCGTGGTGAAGGTCGGGCGCAGCTCGATACATGTGGAAGTGGAGATGACCGCCGAGGATCTCTTGAGCGGCGACCGCCGCGTCTGCACCAGCGGACACTTTGTGATGATCGCGCTGGATTCGAGCGGCGCGCCCACGTTGGTTCCGCAGCTGTCGTCTGCCGCCACTTGACGTTGGCGCAGCGGGCAACGCACGTCGTGCTCCCAGCCGGGGGCGAGTGCCATGATGCATATGGTGAATGTGTAAATGGCACCACCCGTCCCGTAGGAGCCCGCTCGCGGGCGATGCTGTTGCCCTTGCGAATTGCGAATTGCGAATCCAGGCCAAAGAGCATCGCCCGCGAGCGGGCCCCTTGGGCACAGGTTTCTGGCCGGCTATTTCGGCGAGGCGGGCATCGGCGGCAGCGCCGCACCCATGGCCACCAGAGTGGTCATGGTGATCGGGCGCAAGCGCCGCCTCGCTGCGTCCGTGGCCGCCCCGTGGCGTGACGGCACCGGTTTCCCTGCCGGCGCCGGAGGACAAATCAGCGCGTGGCGGGGCTGTAGCGCAAGGTCAGGAACACGCTGCGACCGGGCTGGTTGAAGTACCAGATGGTTTCGTAGTGGCGATCGAACACGTTGGCCAGTCGCGCCTCGACCTGCCATGCCGGCGCGAAATGCCAGCTCGCGCGCAGATCGGTGCTCGAGTAACCGCCCAGGCGATGCGCATTCGCCGCATCGTCGTAGCTGTGGCCGGCGGCATTGATCGTCGCGCCGATGCCGAAGGCACCGAAGCGGCGATCCAGATCCAGCCGTGCGGTGCGCTCGGGCCGACGTGGCAGCACGTTGCCGTCGTTTGGACCGCCATCCTCGGTGCGCGGCTGCAGCCAGGTCAGGTAACCCTGCAGCTGCCAGCCGCCGAGATCGACACCGAGCTGGCCTTCCACGCCACGGATGCGTGCCTGGCTGATGTTCCTCGGATAGTAGTTGCTGTCCAGCACGATCAGCTCGTCGATACGCGTCTGGTAGGCGTTCAACGCCCAGTTCCAGCGGCCGCTTTGCTGGCTCAGGCCGAGCTCGGCACTGCGCGACTTTTCCGGCTTCAGGTCGGGATTGCCGCTGCCGTAGGGGTAGTAGAGATCGTTGAAGGTGGGCGCGTGGAACGCGCTGCCATAGCTGGCGGTGAGTTTGAGACCGTCATCGAAGTGATACCCCCACGCCACGGCACCGGTGTTGTAGCTGCCGTACTGGCTGTTGTCGTCACGCCGTGCTGATACGGCAAATTCGTGGTGGCCGAAGGTGACCTGATACTGCGCGAACGCGCCGGTGTCATGGCGGCGATCGGCGAGATAGCCGGTGTCGCTGTCGACGTGCTCGCCCTGCCAGTCGATCCCCAGCGTCAGCAGCTGGTTCGTCGCCACGCTGATGTCGTTCTGCCAGGACGCCTGGTTGCGCCGCGAATAGATGTAGCCGGTGAAGGTCTGGTTCTCGTAGTTGTCGTAGCGATCGAGGTTCTGACCGATACTGAGCGTGCTCTTCCACGCCTGCAGCGGGTTGAAGCTGAGTACGGAGCCGGCCGTCTGCTGCACGGTACGGCTGCGGTTCTGATAGCTGCCGTCGAAGTGGACCTCGCCCAGGCTGCGCAGCCAGTTGGCGGTGATCTGCGTACCGTTGTCCCAGCGGTAGCCGCCGTTCAACACCAGGTTCTGGTTACGATACGCGTCGCGATCGGGTTCGTCGGTGAAGCAGCCTGCAAACACCTCGCCCGCGCCGATCCTGCAGGCATTGATGCCACGCGTGTACTGCTTGCCCACGCTCAGGTTGTACCAGCCGTTCTCGCTGCCGCCGGACAGGCCGACCTGACCACGCAGCAGGTTGTCGCTGCCGGCGGTGAGGCTGAACGAGGGCTTGAGGCCACCGTCGCGCGAACCATGTCGGGTGAATATCTGGATCACCCCGCCGATCGCATCGGCGCCGTACAGGCTCGAACGCGGGCCGCGCACGATCTCGATCCGCTCGATCTGCTCTACCGGCAACTGCTCGAACGCGGCCATGCCGGTGGTCACCGAACCGATGCGCACGCCATCGATCAGCACCAGCGTGTGCGAGGAGTTGGTGCCGCGCAGGAACAGCGAGGTCGGCTGGCCGAGGCCGCCGGCCTGGGCCACGCTGACGCCGGGCAGGCCGACCAGCAGGTCGGATACCGACAGTGGCTGCAGCCGCTCGATGTCCGCGCGCGTGATTACGGTCACCGACGACAGCGAATCCTCGATCGTGACCGGCGTCCGCGTGGCGGTGACGACCACCGGGTTGAGCGCGGTGGCATCGTTCTGGTCGGCGGCTTGCGCGCCCATGGTGCAGGCAAGCAAGGCCGCGGCCAGCAAAGACTTCTTCATGTGTTCTTCCTCATTGCCGCGCACCCGCGCGCGGCGCCATGTCCAGTGGGCTGGCAGCAGGCGACGAGAGGAAGACGGAACGACGGGCGGACAGACCGTGGTTCGGTCTCGCCCACCGCGAGCCACCAGTTGCGTCCAGGCCGGTCTCCGGGCTCACGAGTGGCGGGCGGTGATCCGCTCGCCTCGAAC
>SCRO01000125.1 GCA_004298505.1 Rhodanobacter sp. | reverse complement strand
TATCGCGCGGGTGGCGACATCTCGCTGTCCGAAGTGCTGCCGCAACTGGAGAACCTCGGCCTGCGCGTGCTTACTGAGCACGTCTACGAGATTCCCGGCGACGCGCCGCTGTCGATCCAGGATTTCGAGGTGCAGCCGGTCGGCAAGCTCGCTTTCAGCGTCGAGCAGGTGGGCGCGCTGTTCGAGGATGCGTTCGAGCAAATCTGGCGCGGCAACGCCGAGAACGACGGCTTCAACCGGCTGGTGCTGGGCGCCAAGCTCGGCTGGCGCCAGGTGGCCATGTTGCGCGGCTACAGCAAATACCTGCTGCAGACCGGGGTGACGTTTTCGCAGTCCTACATGGAGGAAATTCTCAACCGTTATCCGGCGATCACCGGCCTGCTGGTGGAGTTGTTCCTGGCCAGACTCGACCCGCGGCGCGAGGTCTTGTCGGCGCAAGAACTCAAGGTCACCGGCGCAACCCTTGCGGTCGAGCTGCAAACCCTGATGCCGGCCCCTATCCAGGCCGCGCAGCCGAGCCTGATCGACGAGCTGGGCAACGCGCTGTCGCGGCCTCGCGCCGAGCAGATCAAGGCTGTCGAAGGCGCCATCGGCACCCTGCTGGAGAACGTGGCCAGCCTCGACGAGGACCGCATCCTGCGCAGTTTCGTGGGCTTGATCCGCGCCACGCTGCGCACCAGCTTCTTCCAGCGCTGGCATGGCGAGTACCGACCGTACATCAGCTACAAGTTCGATTCCCACCAGGTGCGCGAGCTGCCCAAACCGGTGCCGTATCGCGAGATATGGGTCTGCGCCCCGCGCGTGGAAGGCATTCATCTGCGTTTCGGCGCGGTGGCACGCGGCGGCCTGCGCTGGTCCGACCGGCGCGAAGACTTCCGCACCGAAGTGCTGGGGCTGGTCAAGGCACAGATGGTGAAGAACACGGTGATCGTGCCGGTCGGCTCCAAGGGCGGCTTCTTCGTCAAGAAGTCGCCGACCGACGGCGATCGCGACGCGGTGCTGGCCGAAGGCATCACCTGCTACAAGCTGTTCGTCAACGGCCTGCTCGATATCACCGACAACCTGGTCGACGGCAAGGTGGTGCACCCGCAGGACGTAGTACGCCACGATCCGGATGATCCCTACCTGGTGGTGGCCGCCGACAAGGGCACCGCCAAGTTCTCGGACATCGCCAATGCCATTTCGATCGAGCACAACTACTGGCTTGGCGACGCGTTTGCGTCCGGTGGCTCGCATGGCTACGACCACAAGGGCATGGGCATCACGGCGCGTGGCGCATGGGAGTCGGTCAAGCGTCATTTCCGTTCGCTCAACCGTGACTGCCAGAGCCAGGACTTCACCTGTGTCGGCATTGGCGACATGTCCGGCGACGTGTTCGGCAACGGCATGCTGTTATCCGGGCATATCCGGCTGCTGGCCGCATTCGATCACCAGCATGTCTTTCTCGATCCCAATCCGGACCCGGCACGGACGTTGGTCGAGCGCGAGCGGATGTTCAAGTTGCCGCGCTCGAGTTGGGACGACTACGACAAGTCGCTGATCTCCGCCGGTGGCGGTGTGTATCCGCGCAGCGCCAAGTCGATTCCAATTTCGCCGCAAGTGCGCGAGGCGCTCGGGCTCAAGAGCGACGTCGAACACCTGGCCCCGACCGACCTGCTCAGCGCGATCCTGAAGGCGCCGGTGGACTTGCTGTGGAATGGCGGCATCGGCACCTACGTGAAGTGTTCTACCGAAACGCATGCCGACGTGCGCGATCGCACCAACAACGCACTGCGTGTCAACGGTGCCGACCTGCGCTGCAGGATCGTGGGTGAGGGCGGCAACCTCGGCATGACGCAGAAGGGTCGCATCGAGGCCGCGCAGAAGGGGGTCTTGCTGAATACCGACTTCATCGACAACTCCGCCGGCGTCGACACCTCCGACCATGAGGTGAACATCAAGATCCTGCTCAACGATGCGGTAAAGCGCGGCGAATTGACCGACGAGGCGCGCAACACCCAGTTGGCCGCGATGACGGACGAGGTCGGTGAACTGGTGCTGTGGGACAACTACCGGCAGAACCAGGCGATCACCCTGATGGAACATCAGTCGGTCGGGCGGATCGGCTCGATGGCGCATTTTATCTGTACGCTGGAGGCCGAAGGCACGCTCGATCGCCAGGTCGAGAACCTGCCCTCTGACGCCGAGTTGACCGAGCGCAAGACCCGCGGGCTGGGCCTGACCCGGCCGGAGCTGGCAGTGCTGTTGGCGTACGACAAGTTGCGCCTGTTCCAGCAGCTGGTGGATTCCGACGTGCCGGAAGATCCGTACCTGTCGAAGGAACTGATGCGCTACTTCCCCGAGCCGTTGCACGAAAAGTACGCCGAACACATGCAGCGGCATCGACTC
Source organism: Rhodanobacter sp. (assembly GCA_004298505.1). Classification (GTDB taxonomy): domain Bacteria; phylum Pseudomonadota; class Gammaproteobacteria; order Xanthomonadales; family Rhodanobacteraceae; genus Rhodanobacter. The sequence continues at coordinate 996 of SCRO01000125.1, read as the reverse complement.
AAGCGCGAGATCATTGCCACGGCGGTGACCAACTCGACGATCAACCGCATGGGTGCGACCTTCATGATGCGCATGCAGGAGGACACCGGAAAGGGCCCGGCAGCGATCGCCAAGGCGTACACGGCGGCGCGCGAGATTCTTGATGCACGGCAGTTGTGGGCGCTGATCGAGGCAATGGACAGCAAGGTCGCCGAGGATACCCAGGTCGACGCGGTCAAGCAGATCTGGTCGCTGCTGCGCCACATGACCCGCTGGCTGCTCAACCGTCCGGGTGGCTCGCTCAATATCGCCGACAATGTCGCGCGTTATCAGGAAGGCGTCTCGGCGCTGCGCAGTGTGCTGCCCGAGGTGCTCACGCCGACCGGCAAGGGTGATTTCTCCAGCAGCCAGGAGAAGTGGGAGGGCCTGGGCCTGCCGGCCGAGCTGGGCCTGCGGCTCGCGCGCGTGCCAAATCTGCGTGCGGCCCTGGACATGGTCGAGGTGGTGCAACAAAGCGGCCAGCCCATGGAGCAGGTCGCGCGCGTGTTCTTCGAGCTGGGCGAGGCGCTGGACCTGGAATGGTTGCGCGGGCAGATCGAGGCGTTGCCGGTCGAAGGTCACTGGCATGCGCAGGCGCGCGGTTCATTGCTGGACGAACTCAACCAGCAGCATCGCGCGCTGGCCTTGCAGGTGCTGACCCTGGCCAGTGATCGCACGGCTCTCTCCCCGGTGCAGGCGTGGCTGCAGCGTGACGATGCCACCTTGCAGCACACCCGCAGCATGCTGGCAGAGATACTCACCCAGAACGCGGACTATCCGATCGCCTCGGTGGCAGTTCGTCGGCTGGCCCAGTTGGCGCAGGTGCCGGTCAACTGAGCCGGCCCGATCCGCTGGAAGCTAGGAGCCTGTCGGACTTTGGTTGGCCGGCCTGCGAATCCGCCTGTGCGGTCCATATTTCCGCCGATTCTTGGCCCATGGAACCACCATGGGCCGGCGAACCGTCGAAAATCTGTCCTC
>SCRO01000124.1 GCA_004298505.1 Rhodanobacter sp. | reverse complement strand
GCGCGATTCGGATTTCGACGTGATCTCCGGCCTGCGCCTGGGTGCCGACGACTACCTGAGCAAGGACACCAGCCTGCACCAGCTGGCCGCGCGCATCGCTGCGCTGTTCCGCCGGATCGAGTCGCTGAAGGCGCCGGCGTCCAGCGAGACGGTGATCCAGCATGGTCCGCTGAAGCTGGAGTCCGAGCGCATGCGGATCACCTGGAACGACCAGGAGGTACCGCTCACCGTCACCGAGTTCTGGATGGTGCACACGCTGATCCGTTTCCCCGGCCATGTGAAGAACCGCGACCAGCTGATGCGCGAGGCCGAACTCGTGGTGGACGATGCCACCATCACTTCGCACATCAAGCGCATCCGCAAGAAGTTCATCGCGGTGGCGCCGGAGTTCGATGCGATCGAGACCGTGCATGGCGTCGGCTATCGGTGGAAGCCGTGACAAGACGTGCAATCTGGGTCGTGCTGCTGCTCGATGAGTTTCGATGACAACGATCCGTCGCGGCGCGCCCTGCTCGACGCGTTCACGCGCGTTGTGGTGGCGTCGCGCTACCCGCGTTATCGGGCGCCGCCGGCTCATGCGGGCTGATCCGGTTCGGGTGACGGCATGACGCTGCGCCGGAAATTGCTGCTGGTCGCGCTGTGCACCCTGGCGCTGCCGGTGGCGGGCTGGTTCGATGTGCGGCAGATGGAGGCCCTGCTGCGCGACGGCCAGGCGCAGGCCTTGCAGGCTTCGGCGCAGGTGGTGGCGCGCAGTCTGGTGGTGACTCATGCACTGGCGCCGGCCGCTGGTCCGAGCTGGTACGTGCAGCAGGCGCCGGGATCGATCACGGTGGACGGTTACGGCGATGATTGGGCGCCGTTGACGCCATGGAGCGAACCGTTCGCGCGGCGCGGCCAGTTGCTGCTGGCCGAAGACGCCGCTGGGCTCTACCTGTATGCGCGGGTGGCTGATGCCCGGCGCACCCGCGCCGATACGGAGGACCCCAATGCCCTGCTGGCCGACCATCTGATCCTCACCCTCGGCAATGCCGTCGGCCAGCGGCGTTATCTGCTGGCCAGCGCAGCGCCGGGACCGTTGACCGCGCTGCCGCTCGACCCGGCGGTAGCTGGCCTGCCGGATCAGCTCAGCGCACGCTGGCAGGAGGACGGCAGTGGTTACCAGGTCGAACTGCGCCTGCCGCGCCAGCTGGACTTGCGTGCGCTGGGCGTGGGCGCGTACGACGCCAGCGCCGGTGGTGACCGCATGGCATCGGACACCCGCCCGCTGCGCCGCTATTCCGCGGCGCTCTCGCGCGAACTGGCCCAGCTCATGCCCGACCGGGTGCAGGCGCGCGTGCTGTCGCCCTCGGGCTGGTTGCTGGCGCGCAGCGGCAAGCTCAACAGTGCTCCCGGCGCCGATGGCCAACCGGGATGGTTCGCCGCGCTGGTGTATCGCTCGCTGCTGGCGACTCGACTGGAGGACGCCAACCCATGGTCGCAGGACGTGCCGCGGCTGGATACGGCTGAAGTCGAACAGGCGCGCGCGGGCAAGGCCGTCAGCGTATGGCGCCAGGGCGAGGAACGCGGCAGCGTGGTGCTCGCGGCCACGGTGCCGATCATCCAATCCGGCAAGGTCGAGGGCGTGTTGTTGCTGGAGCAGGCCAGCCGTACCGTGCCGCTGCTGGCCAACCGTGCCTTGTTCGGGCTGCTGTTGACCAGCTTCGGCGTGCTGCTGGTGGCCGGCGGCATCCTGCTGGCGTTCGCGACGCGGCTCAGCCTGCGACTGGCGCGGCTGCGCAACGCCGCCGAGCGCGCCCAGCGCAACGACGGACGTCTGGACGGCCAGTTGGAGGCCGGTCGCTTCCCGATGACGGATGCGCCGGACGAGATCGGCGACCTCGCGCGCAGTTTCGAAAAGCTGTTCGTCGTGGTTGGCGGCTATACCGATTACCTGCGTACCCTGGCCTCGAAGCTGTCGCACGAACTCAACACGCCGCTGGCGATCGTGAAGTCGTCGCTGGACAACCTCGAACATGCCTTGCAGGAGCGTGCGGCCCTGCCGGACCAGGCGGTGCCTTACCTGGCGCGTGCCCGCGATGGCGTCGCGCGGCTGGGTGCGCTGGTGCGCGCGATGAGTGAATCGAGCCGGATGGAGCGCTCGATCGAGGCGGCCGAGCCGGAGGATGTCGATCTGCGCGAGGTGGTGCGTGGGTGCGCCGACGGTTACCGGCCGCTGATCGGCACGCGCCGGCTCGAATGCCAGTTGCCGGAATCGCCGCTGCCGCTGCATGGCGCGCCGGAACTGATCGCGCAGGCGCTGGACAAGCTGCTGGACAACGCACTCTCGTTCACACCCGAACATGGCTGGCTGCGTCTGCGTCTGCGTCAGGTCGAGGGAGGCGCCGAGATCGAGCTTGCCAATCAGGGGCCGCTGTTGCCTGCGGCGATGCAGGGTCGTCTGTTCGATTCCCTGGTAAGCCTGCGCGACAAGAGCACCCCCGGCGACGGGCCGCACCTGGGGCTGGGCCTGTACGTGGTGCGACTGGTGGCCGAGCGCCACGGCGGCAGCGCCAGCGCGCGCAATCTCGACGACGGCAGTGGCGTGGCCTTCAGCCTCACCTTGTACGGCATGCCGCGGCAGCGCCTGGGTGGTTGAGCTGTGCCACCACACATTGGATAGCGCAGCAACAGGGGATTGACGTTCTTGACTGACCGACGATCAGTGGCGTGACGTTGCTGGTGGGGCAACGGATGTCGCTGCGCTGGACACGGGCCGGGCAGGACTGATCGTGCCGGCGCTGGCCGGCAGCACGCCGGACGATTCCGCAGCGGGCGCGGCGGCGGTTTTCGCGGTGGTGGCCGGCGCGGGCGTCGAACGTGCCGTTGGCGGAGTTGCCGTGGTGCCTGGCGGGATCGTTGCCAGGATCGCCTTGGTCGGGGCTGCCGCGGTCGCTGGCGTGGCCGGGGTCGATGACGCTGCCTGTCGGCGTATCAAGCGGATGCCGCGTGGCCGCTTCGCGCTTCGCCTACAATGGGCGCTCTCCGTTCGGCCATCCGGAACGCTCAACGTGATCTCCCGAGACGAATTCGACGCGCTGGTGGCCCACGGGCATACGCGCGTCCCGCTGGTGCGCGAGGTGTTCTCCGACCTCGACACGCCGCTGTCGGTGTACCTGAAACTGGCCGATGGCCCGTACACCTTCCTGTTCGAATCGGTCGAAGGCGGCGCCACCTGGGGACGTTATTCGATCATCGGCCTGCCGGCGAAGCGGGTGTACCGCCTGCGCGGGCATGAGCTGGAGGTGGAGGATGCCGGCGAGGTTACCGAGCGGCGCCACCTCGACGATCCGCTGGCCGAGATCGAGAAGCTGCGCCAGCAGTACGACGTGCCGCGCCTGCCGCAGCTGCCCGCGTTCAGCGGCGGACTGGTCGGCTACTTCGGTTTCGAGACGATCGGCTACATCGAGCCGCGCCTGGCGCAGTGGGATCGCGCCGACGAGCTGGGTACGCCCGACGTGTTGCTGATGCTGGCCGAAGAGGTCGCCGTGTTCGACAACCTCAAGGGTCGTCTTTATCTCATCGTGCACGCCGACCCGGCGCAGCCGCGGGCCTATGCCGAGGCGCAGCGCCGGCTCGATGCGCTGGTCTATCGCTTGCGCCAGGGTGGCGCTTCCTATCCGCAACTGGCGCAGTCGGTGGCGCTGGACGAGGCCGATTTCACCTCGTCCTTCACGCGGGAAGAGTTCGAGACGATGGTCGAGCGGGCCAAGGAATACATCCGTGCCGGCGACATCTTCCAGGTGGTGCCGTCGCAGCGGCTCAGCGTGGCGTTCCACGCGCGGCCGGTGGATGTGTATCGCGCCCTGCGCGCGTTGAACCCGTCGCCGTACATGTATTTCGTCGATCTCGGCGAAACCCAGATCGTGGGGTCCTCGCCGGAAATCCTGGCGCGACTGAAGGATGGCAAGGTCGTGGTGCGTCCGCTGGCCGGCACGCGCAAGCGCGGCGCCACGGAGGAGGAAGACCAGGCGCTGGAAGCGGAACTGCTGGCCGACCCGAAGGAGCGCGCCGAGCACGTAATGCTGATCGACCTGGGCCGCAACGACATCGGCCGGATCAGCGAGAACGGCAGTGTGAAAGTCAGCGACTCGTTCGCGATCGAGCGTTACTCGCACGTGATGCACATTGTCTCGCAGGTGCAGGGCACGGCGAAGCCCGGCTTGAGTTACATGGACGTGTTGAAAGCCACGTTCCCCGCCGGCACGCTTTCCGGCGCACCAAAGATCCGTGCGCTGGAAATCATCCAGGAACTGGAGCCGTACAAGCGCAACATCTACGCCGGCGCGATCGGCTGGATCGGCTGGTGGGGCGACGCCGACACGGCGATCGCGATCCGTACCGCGGTGATCCAGCATGGCCGCCTGCACGTGCAGGCCGGCGCCGGCATCGTCTACGACTCCGACCCCGCCGCGGAGTGGGAGGAGACGATGAACAAGGGCCGCGCGTTGTTCCGCGCGGTGGCGCAGGCGGCGCAGGGGCTGTGATGAAGATTCCGAAGCATGATCGATGAGCTGATTTCCCGCGCAAGTCTCGAAAACCTGGCCGGCTCCGCGGCTTTCCGGCGCGGCGAGGAGTATCTGGCGGTCGGCGCCGTCGGGCGTCTGCGGATTACCGATGACAAGGTGGCCGCGAAGATCGAGGGCAGCACAACCTACCAGGTCGAACTGCGCGACGAGCACGGTGTGCTGGGTTTCAACTGCAGCTGTCCGCACGCCGCGGAGGGCTATTTCTGCAAGCACGGCGTGGCGCTGGGCTTGGCCTGGCTGGAACAGCCGGTTGGCGAGCGCAAGGTCGGCGCCGCACCTGGCAAAAAAAAGCGCCGCGATCCGTGGCACGACATCGAGCAGTATCTGGCAAGGCAACCAGCCGATGGCCTGATCGAACTGTTGCTGGAGGTGGCTGGGCGCGACGATCACCTCTACCAATCGTTGCTGTTGAAGGCCGCGCGCGCCCGCGGTAGCAGCGGCAACGTGGCCACCGCGTTTCGACGGGCGATCGAGGAGGCGACGCGCATCCACGGCTTCGTCGACTGGCGCGAGGCAGACTCCTTCGCCGACGATGTGGAGCAGGTCGCCGAATCGATGGCTGAACTGCTCCAACCCGACACCGCCGGCTTGCTGGTGGAGCTGGCGGAGTACGCCATCGAGCGGCTTGAAAAGGCCATGGAACACGTCGACGACTCGAACGGCGGTGTCGGCGGTATTGTCCATCGCCTCGGCGAGCTGCATCTGCAGGCATGCATCATGGCCACCCCGGCGCCCACCGCCCTGGCCGAACGCCTGTTTGCGCTGGAGACCACACTGTCGTTCGGGGTGTGGAGTTTCGACGCGCTCACTTATCGCGATGTGCTCGGCAAGGTGGGTCTCCTCCGTTATCGCGAGCTGGCCGAGGCGCAGTGGCGCAAGCTCAAGCCACGTGATGCGAAGGATGGATGCGACGACTCCCGCTTCACGATCACCCGCATCATGGAGCGTCTGGCCGAGGCCAGCGGCGATGTCGAGGAGCTGGTCGCGATCAAATCGCGCGATCTTTCCTCCGCCTGGAGCTATCTCGATATCGCCGAAATCTGGGCCAAGGCACGGCAGCCAGCCAAGGCGCTGGAGTGGGCCGAACGCGGCTTGCAGGCCTTTCCGCAGCGCACCGACAACCGGCTGCGGGATTTTCTGGTCGCCGCCTACCTCAAGCGCAAGCGCAAGGACGAAGCCTTGCAACTGACCTGGATCCAGTTTGAAGAACAGCCGGCGCTCGGCTATTACCAGAAGCTGCACGATGTAGCCGACAAGCTCGGTCGCTGGCCGGAACAGCGTGAGCGGGCGCTGGCGAAAGTTGCCGAGGTGGCGTGGAATGCGCCAAGCCATTGGAAGCGTCCGCCGTCGAAGTTGTCGACACCCGATAGCTCGCTGCGGCTGGAAATCGCACTATGGGAAGAAGATCTCGACGCGGCATGGGAAGCGGTCGAGCGGGGCACATGCCATCCGAATCTGTTGATCGCGCTGGCCGGAACGCTCGAACCCTCGCGCCCGGACGACGCCATCAGCCTCTATCGCCGAGTCGTTCCACCGATCGTTGAGCAAACCAACAACCGGGCCTACGCCGATGCCATCAAGTTGATACGAAGGATCGGCACCCTGATGAAAACGCCGCGGCAGTCGGCGCAATTTGGGGACTACCTGGCCGAGCTTCGCGTGCGGTTCAAGCCGAAGCGCAACTTCATCAAGCTGCTGGACGGCGTGGCGCGAAGCGCCGGCAACTGACTGGCCTCCGCGCCACGGCATGAGTCCGATGGTCCGGCCGCATCGCTGTACGGCGCATGGCATGCGTGCGGGCATGGTGGGTGGTCGCCGCTCGGTTACCGCGAACCGAGTCGCAGTGTGTGAAAATCGAAGCCCCACGTCAGGACAGGCATGATGCGACTCTCAGACGAAGAACTCGAAGCCTTGCTGTCGGATATCGAATCGGACCGGGCAGAACGAAAGGAAAGCGCCAAAGGCGATGCGCCGGAAAAATTGCGGCAGGCTATCTGCGCCTTTGCCAACGACTTGCCCGGACACAGCCGACCGGGTGTCGCTTTTGTTGGTGCGAAGGATGATGGCAGTGCTGCAGGTCTTGTGGTTACCGATGAATTGTTGCGCACACTGGCAGACATGCGCTCGGATGGAAATATCCAGCCCATGCCGACGATGAGCGTGGAAAAGCGCAACTTGCACGGGTTCGATCTGGCCGTCATCACGGTGCTTCCAGCCGACGCACCGCCAGTTCGCTACAAGGGACGAACCTATGTTCGAACCGGGCCACGTCGCGGTATTGCCAGCGCGCAGGACGAGCGCGTGCTCAACGAGCGTCGTCGCCATCGCGACCTGCCATTCGATCTGCAACCGGTTTCGTTTGCCACGCTGGCGGATCTGAACCGCAGTGTGTTCGAGAACGAGTATCTGCCGGGTGCCTTCTCGGCCGATACGCTGGAGGCGAACCACCGCAGCTATGCAGAACGCCTCAGTGCCTGCCGCATGATCGATGCCGTGGACAGCGCGATTCCCACGGTGCTTGGCAGTCTGGTCATCGGCAACCGCCCGCGCGACCTGATTCCCTGCGCCTATCTGCAGTTTCTGCGGATCGATGGCACGGCGCTGGAGGACCCGATCATCGACGAGGCCGCCATCGACGGTCGCCTTGAGGAAGTACTCGCGCGGATCGACGACAAGCTCAAGGCGCACATATCAGTCGGGGTGAATATCGACGCCGCAGATACCGAAAGGCGGCAGGCGGACTACCCCCTGGTGGCACTCCAGCAACTGGTTCGCAACGCCGTCATGCACCGCAGCTACGAGGCGACCAACGCGCCGATTCGCCTGACCTGGTTCGACGACCGTATCGAGATCGTCAATCCGGGAGGTCCTTTTGGCATAGTGACGGCAGCCAACTTCGGCATGCCTGGCATGACCGACTACCGCAACCCGCATCTGGCCGAAGCCATGAAGGTGCTGGGCTACGTACAGCGCTTCGGTGTGGGCATCGCCACCGCACGTCGGTTGCTCGCGGCCAATGGCAACCCCGAGCCTGACTTCCATCCCAGCGACACCCACGTGCTCGTCATTGTGCGGAGAGCGGCATGAGCATTCCCGTACTGACCTTTTTCAACAACAAGGGCGGCGTCGGCAAGACCTCGCTGGTCTACCACCTGTCGGCCATGTTCGCGAACCTCGGCGTACGCGTCTTGGCGGTGGATCTCGATCCCCAGGCCAATCTCACCGCAGCCTTTCTGGATGAGGACCGGCTCGCCGAGTTGTGGGGTGCCGATGCCGGCGTGTCCACCATCTTTCGCAGCGTCGAGCCACTGACCGATGTCGGCGACTTTGCGCCCGTGGCTTATCAGAAAATTGAGGAGAGGCTTGCGCTGATCCCCGGCGATCTTGCCCTGTCCAGCTTTGAGGACGAGTTGTCCGGTACCTGGGCCCAGGCGCTGGGCGACAAGAACAAGACGCGCCCTTTCCGCATCCTCACCGCCTTCTGGCGCGCGGCGCAGGAATCGGCTGACCGCTTCCACGCTGATTTGATCGTGTTCGACGTCGGCCCCAATCTGGGTGCAATCAATCGTGCGGCCTTGCTGGCCAGCAACCACGTCATCGTGCCCCTGGGCGCGGATCTGTTTTCATTGCAAGGTTTGCGCAATCTTGGGCCGACCCTGCGCGAGTGGCGCGCCGGCTGGGAAAAGCGCCGCAACGAGTGGGTCGCGCCGGAATTCACGCTGCCACCGGGCGACATGGTGCCCACCGGCTATGTGGCCATGCGCCACGGCGTACGTCTGACCCGACCGGTCAAGGCGTATACCCGATGGCTGGACCAGATTCCCGCCGAATTCCGGCACAGTGTTCTCGGCGAAACTCCCGGCTTCATGCCGGTACCGCCGATCGAAAGCGATCCCTACTGCCTGGCCATGCTCAAGAACTACAACAGCCTGATGCCACTGGGGCAGGAAGCGCGCAAGCCGATCTTCGCCCTGCGTTCGGCCGATGGTGCCATCGGCGCGCACGCCAGCGCGGTGACCAGTGCCTACGCGGATTTCAAGGCGCTCGCCACCGAGATTGCCGCACGCATCGGGTTGGCGTTGCCGGGAAATCATTGATGACCAGGCGAAAACTCGAACTCACCTGGAATGGATCTGGTCAGAGGCTTTGATGGTGGCAGCGCCCTGATCGAACAGGCGTTGAGGAACAAGGATGTCATGCTGCTTCTCGGGGTCTGGGAACAGCTCAGCGGCCCAGACTCCAATCCCCTCGAATTCGAGGGGATTGGAAGCGAAGCTGGGCAGGCTGTGTAAATTGAACAACAATGCCCACTGTTCGGCGCGTGCTGAACGAACGAGACCGTTAGAGGAGGTCTGACCATGGCAAACGGCAAATTGCTCAGGCAATTGATCAAATCTGGTGTGCGGGGCGATACCTCGGGGTTTCGCGCGGCGTCAGAAGCAGTCATCCAGGAAGAGCGCGAGAAGAACCATCACCTGCTCGCCAACGATCTCGAGCGCTTGCTCTATGGTGATCGAGCGTCGGCTGGGGATGAGCGAAAGCTGCACGCTCTTGTCGATCTTCCGTCCAACAAGGACAGCGGCATGGCGCTGCTTGAAGAGCGCGTCGTCATTCGGGACGAGAAGGACATCATCCTGTCCGATGCCACACATGCGGCGCTTGATGAAATTCTCATGGAGCACAACCGTGCGGATGTACTGCGCTCCTATGGCATGAGGCCTGCCGAGAAGCTTCTCTTTTGCGGCCCGCCCGGTTGCGGCAAAACCTTGGCGGCCGAGGTGATCGCGCATAGCCTTTCGCTGCCGCTGATTCTGGTCCGGCTTGATTCGGTCGTCTCGTCATTTCTGGGGGAGACGGCGGCGAACTTGCGCAAGGTCTTTGACTACATCGCCAGCCGGCCTGTTGTCGCACTGTTCGATGAATTCGACGCCTTGACCAAGGATCGCGGCGACAGCGCCGACCATGGTGAACTCAAGCGCTCCGTGAATGCAGTCCTGCAGATGATGGATGGCTATCGCGGCGACAGCATTCTCATCGCGACGACGAATTACGAAACCTTGCTGGACAAGGCCGTGTGGCGGCGTTTTGACGAGGTGATCCGCTTCGAGCTTCCCAGCATGGAGCAGATCAAGCGATTGTTGTCGTTGAAGTTGTCCGGTGTCCGACGAGATTTCGAGCCGGACGACGGGCGCATTGCAACCCAGTTCAAGGGCATGGCTCACGCGGATATCGAACGGGTGCTGCGGCGGGCAATCAAGGAAATGATCCTGTCCGGGCGGGAGTTTCTGGAAAAGAGCCATATCGATGCCGCTCTCGCCCGTGAGTATCGCCACAAGGATTGAGTAGGGAGAGCAGGGGGCTATGTCGTATGAACATCTGCGTCTGGAGCGTGAAGCACCGCTGACAGAAATACACAAGAAGCGGTATATGGACGGCCCGCCTCCTGCCGATGTTCGAGCTCATGGTGCCCACTTGGCTCAAAGGCTCCAACAGGTTCGCCGACCTGAGCTGGCCGAGGACGTGGGTGGGTTCGACGATAGGAAACTGCTCAAGATTCGTCTACAGCCAGGCGATAAAAGCGTGCCACGGTTTGACCGGATTCCCGGTGTCGAGATTGTCAGCCAGGAGTATGAGTCCATCGTCCTGGCCTTTGCCACCGCCGACGGGCTGGCCGAATTCGAAAGCCGTCTGGCGACCTTGGCGCGAGGCGACACAGTCACCCGCAAAGAACTGCTGTATGCCAGCCATCGAAGACTTCGATCAATGGACGCCGCAGGACCGTACGGGCGCAGCCCTGCGCGAGCAAGGGTTTCCTGCCCGAGAGTGGTTCGTGCTGGACGTTGAACTCTGGCCCCAGGATCGGCCCGACAGACGTCGAGCACTGCTCGACTCGTTCCTGGAGTGGCTTGGCGAAAGTGGTGCGCAGCGACTGGACGATATCTTGCAGCCCTCGCTGGTCATGGTTCGCGTGCGCTGCAATCGCGATCAGGCAGAACAAATACTGCACTACCGCGATGTGCGCACTGTCGATCTCCCACCGCGGCTCGGCGTGTCGGTGCAGCTTCTGCTCACGGACATCAATCAATTTCCAGCTGTGGACGCACCGGCGGTCGATGCCCCCGCCGTGGCAGTCTTGGATTCAGGCTTGACGTCTGGACATGCGCTTCTGGGGCCGGCGGTGGGCGACGCGCAAGGCTATGTCCTCCCGCGGCGTGACGCCGAGGATGCGCAACCCTGGCACGGTACGTTTGTGGGTGGGCTGGCGCTCTACGGTGATATTGCCGAGCGCATACGGGCACGGGAATTTGTGCCGCAACTCCGACTTTTTTCGGGCAAGGTGTTCAACGACGATGGCCATGACCAGACCGAGTTCGTCGAGAAAGCTGTGGAAACCGCCGTGCGTGATCTGCACGAGCTGTACGGATGTCGCGTTTTCAATCTTAGCTATGGTGACCTCAACAAGGTCTATGACGGACGGCACGTTCGGGGACTGGCGTACACGCTGGATCGCCTGACGCGTGAGCTCGGCGTGCTGTTTGTCGTGCCAACCGGTAATCTCTTGTATTCGCTGCTGCCCGCAGATGCACGCGAGCATTATCCCGATTACCTGCTGGCGGAATCTGCGCGCTTGCTTGATCCCGCTACCTCGCTCAATGCCTTGACCGTGGGTGGTCTGGCCCGGCATGAGGCCAGTCGGGACGCGCAGCGCTACGCGAACCATCTCGAAGATCGCCCGCTGGCGAGAACGGATCAACCATTTCCGCTCACCCGCTGCGGGCCGACGATCAACGGCGCGATCAAGCCCGATATCGTCGAGCATGCAGGAAATGTAGCCATCCCGCGAGCAGGCGGCGGCTTCCGAAACGCCGGCTTGGGCGTGGTCTCTCTCCACGGTGGTTTCGCCGGCGGACCGGCATTCAGCGAGGACATCGGGACCAGCTACGCCGCACCGCTGGTTGCCCACAAGGCGGCGCGACTGCTCGCGGAACTACCGGATGCGACGCCCAATCTGCTACGAGCGCTGATCGGTGCGCATGCTCGTTGGCCTCAAGCATGCGAAGCTCTGCTGAACCCCGATGGAGGTACCGCGGGCCGCGACAAACTGTTGCGGGTGGTGGGTTATGGGTGCCTCGATGAGGCGGCGTTGTTTCGCTCACTGGATAGCGTCGTTACGTTGCTCGCCGAGGAGAGAATCGAGAACGACAAGCATCACTTCTTCGAGTTGCCATTGCCGGAAAGCTTCTGGTCGCGAGGGCGTCGAACGCGCGAAGTCAGTGTCGCCATGGCTTACAGCCCGGCGGTGCGGACGACGCGACTAGACTATCGAATGTGCAAGCTGTCGTTCACGCTGGTCGCTGCGCCGGACCTGGATGCAGTGACACAAGCGTTCATACGTAACCGCGAAGAGGGCATGGGCGAACGCGGCACTGGCCGTTGGCTGCCCAACAGCGTGCGCAAAGGTGGCACCTTGCAGGTTTCCCGCTGGAGCTTCAAACAACCGATTGCTCATGACAACAAGCTGTTCGTGGTAATCACCCGTCAGGACAGTGCGTGGTCGGATGGGAGTGATGACAACGAGCCTTATGCGTTCACCGTCACGCTTGCCGACCGCGAACACGCCAACGTCAATCTGTATGCCGAAGTGCGAGCGGTACTGGAAGCGCGTGCCCAGGCCCGTGCCCGTGCGCGCGTGTAGCAAGTCTGGAAAACGTAATGAACAAGCAAAAACTCGAACTCACTTGGATCGGCAAGGACAAGCGGCTGAAGCTGGAGCCGCGGATTCTGCTGGAGGAGCCGGAGCGGTCGTATCACGCGGCGCAGCGGGTGGGTGATGACGACCTGTTCGACAACCGGCTGATCTTCGGCGACAACCTGCTGGCGCTGAAGG
>SCRO01000123.1 GCA_004298505.1 Rhodanobacter sp. | reverse complement strand
GCCAAGTGCGGGCTTTCGTTGTTTGTGTGTCCAGTTTTTTTAATGACGAGGTGAATTGCGATGTGCTCGATTTTCGGAATGTTCGATCTGCAACCCGGTGACGACCTGGCAGCCTTGCGCCGCCAGGCGCTGGAACTGTCGCAACGCCAGCGTCATCGTGGGCCGGACTGGAGCGGGGTGTTTGTCGACGCCAGGGTGATCCTGGTGCACGAGCGCCTCGCCATCGTCGACCCGGCCAGCGGCGCGCAGCCGCTGCGTTCGCGTGACGGCGCGCTGGCGCTGGCGGTGAACGGCGAAATCTACAACCATCGCGAGCTGGCTTCCGAACTGGACTATGACTTCACCACCGGGTCGGACTGCGAGGTGATCAACGCGTTGTATCGCGAGCACGGCACCGATTTCGTGCCGCAGCTCAACGGTATCTTCGCGTTCGCGCTGTGGGACGGCGAGGCAGGGCGCTACCTCATCGCGCGCGATCCGATCGGCGTGTGTCCGCTGTACTGGGGACACGACGAGCAGGGGCGCCTGTGCGTGGCCTCGGAGATGAAGGCACTGGTCGGCCTGTGCGCGGACGTGGCGGCGTTTCCCCCCGGCCACGTCTACGACAGCATCGTCGGCAAGTTGCAGCCCTATTACGCCAAGCCATGGCGCGACTATGCCGCGACGCGAGGCCGCGCCGTCACGCCGCCTGAGTTGCGCGAGGCCTTCGAGCAGGCGGTACATCGCCAGCTGATGACTGACGTGCCGTATGGCGTGCTGTTGTCCGGCGGGCTGGATTCGTCGCTGGTCGCCGCCTGTGCCGCGCGGTTCGCACGTGAGCGGGTCGAGGATGGTGATCGCAGCGAGGCGTGGTGGCCACGACTGCATTCGTTTGCCATCGGGCTGGCAGGCTCGCCGGACCTGGCTGCGGCACAGGTTGCCGCCGAGGCGCTGGGCACCGTGCATCATGGCTTCGTCTATACGTTCTGGGAAGGACTCGACGCGCTGCCGGACGTGATCCGGCATATCGAGACGTACGACGTCACCACCATCCGCGCGGCTACGCCGATGTATCTGCTGGCGCGGCGGATCAAGGCGATGGGCGTGAAGATGGTGCTCTCCGGGGAAGGCTCGGATGAGTTGTTCGGTGGCTACCTGTACTTCCACAAGGCGCCCTCGGCCGAGGCTTTCCATGAGGAAACCGTGCGCAAGCTCGACGCCCTACACAGCTACGACTGCCTGCGCGCGAACAAGGCGATGATGGCCTGGGGGGTGGAGGCGCGTGTGCCCTTTCTCGATCTGGAGTTCATCGATGTGGCGATGGGCATGGATGCCAGCCACAAGATGGCCGGGCACGGCAGGATCGAGAAAGCCGTGCTGCGCGAAGCCTTTGTCGGTGCCCTGCCGGACGCGATCCTGTGGCGGCAGAAGGAGCAGTTCAGCGACGGCGTGGGTTATGGCTGGATCGACGGGCTCAAGGCGCACGCCGAGCAGCAGGTCAGCGACCGCGAATTCGCCGCGGCAGCGGCCCGCTTCCCCTTCAACACCCCGGCTACCAAGGAAGCCTATTTCTACCGGCGCATCTTCGAACAGCACTTTCCGGGCGAGGCCTGTGCGGCCACCGTACCTGGCGGCAAGTCCATCGCCTGTTCTTCGCCAGCCGCGCTAGCCTGGGATCCGGCGTTCGCCAACGCGGCCGATCCCTCCGGTCGGGCCGTGCGCGGGGTGCACACCGACGCACTGGCTTGAGCGGTTTGCTATGCTTCTCGGCTTCGCCTGTCACCTCATTGGCACAGCACATGATCGAAACCAATCCGATCCTCGCGCAGATCACGGACCTCCGGGACCGGGTCGAGTCGCTCAGGGGGTATCTTTGACTACGCCATCAAGAGCGAACGCCTTGAGGAAGTAACCCGCGAGTTGGAGAGTCCCACGGTGTGGGACGATCCGGCGCGCGCGCAGGAATTGGGCCGCGAGCGCGCCCGGCTTGACAGCATCGTCCACGGGATCGACCGCATGACCGCCAACCTCACCGATGCCGGCGAGCTGCTGGAAATGGCCATCGCCGACGGCGATGACGGCACCACACAGTCGGTGATCGATGATCTGGCCAAGGTGGAATCCGAAGTCGCCAAGCTGGAGTTCCAGCGGATGTTTTCCGGCAAGATGGACGCGATGAATGCGTTCGTCGACATCCAGGCCGGCGCCGGCGGCACCGAGGCGCAGGACTGGGCCGAGATGCTGCTGCGCATGTACCTGCACTGGTGCGAGTCGCGCGGCTGGAAAACCGAGTTGATGGAAGTCAGCGGCGGCGAAGTGGCCGGCATCAAGTCGGCCACGTTCCGGGTCGAGGGCGATTACGCTTATGGCTGGCTGAAGACCGAGATCGGCGTGCACCGGCTGGTGCGCAAATCGCCGTTCGATTCGGACAACCGCCGCCACACCAGTTTCACCTCGGTATTCGTGTCCCCGGAAGTGGATGACGATATCGACATCGAAATCAACCCGGCGGATCTGCGCACCGACGTGTATCGCTCATCAGGCGCCGGTGGCCAGCACGTCAACAAGACCGAGTCGGCGGTGCGCATCACGCACATTCCCACCAACACGGTCGCCGCTTGCCAGACCGGCCGCAGCCAGCACCAGAACCGCGATACCGCGATGAAGATGCTGGCCGCCAAGTTGTACGAGCTGGAAGTGCAAAAGCGCAATAGCGAAAAGGATGCGCTGGAAGCGAGCAAGTCCGACATCGGCTGGGGCAGCCAGATCCGCAACTACGTGCTCGACCAGAGCCGCATCAAGGACCTGCGCACCGGTATCGAGCGTACCGATACGCAAAAAGTGCTCGACGGTGATCTCGACGAATTCATCGAGGCGAGCTTGAAATCCGGCCTGGAAGCCGGTTCCAAGCGCAGTGATGCTTGACGTCCAAGCTGTCGCTGCGCAATAGTACGGGGGCCCATATTATTCAATACGGGTTACCCATATGAAGACGACCATCGAAATCAACGACGCGCTCTTGAAACGTGCTCGCAGCGCCAGCCGACGCCAGGGCACGACACTGCGGGCGCTGGTCGAACAGGGCTTGCAACAGGTACTGAGTGCACGGGCGGAGAGCCAGTCCGCCCCGATCGAAACGGTGGTATTCGATGGGGCGACCGGACTGAACGAGCCCTTTGCCGATGCTTCCTGGGGCAGGATCAAGGAAGAGGCCCGGCGGCGATGATCGCGGTCGACACCAATATCCTGGTGTACGCGCATCGTCCGGATTTCGCCGAGCAGCACGACGCGGCGCTGCTGGCAATGTCCACGCTGAGCAATGGCCGGCGTCCCTGGGCGATTCCCTGGCCGTGTGTGCACGAGTTCATCGGCAACGTGACCAATGGGCGTATCTACAAGTCGCCGACAGCGTTGCCGATGGCGCTGCAGGCAATCTCGGTCTGGCTGCGCAGCGATCACCTGCAATTGTTGTACGAGAGCCCCGACCACTTCATGACCCTGTCCGAACTGTGCATCGATGGTGACGTGGCCGGTTCGCAGGTGCACGATGCACGCATCGCCGCCATCTGTGTCGATCACGGTGTCAGTCAGTTGTGGACGGCCGACCGTGACTTCCTCCGCTACGTCTCGCGCCTGCCGGTGCGCAATCCCTTGAAGCAGTAGACCCATGTCAGAAGAATTCACGACCGCCGTCGACGAGAACAAACTGATCGCCGAACGCCGCGAGAAACTGACTGCGCTGCGCGGGCAGGGCATCGCATTCCCGAACGATTTCAAGGTCGACAGCTTTGCTGGCGATCTGCAAGACGAGTTTGCCGACAAGGAGACGCACACGCCAGCGGCCCTTGAGGCGGCCGCGCGTCGGGTCAGCATCGCCGGCCGCATGATGCTCAAGCGCGGGCAGGGCAAGGTCAGCTTCGTGCACGTCCAGGACCAGACCGGCCGCATTCAGCTGTTCATCCACCAGGGCACGCTGGGCGCGACCTACGAGGCCTTCAAGGGCTGGGACGTGGGCGATATCGTGGGCGCCGAAGGCTCGCTGATGCGCACCAAGACGGGCGAACTGTCGGTCCGCGTGGACCAGTTGCGCCTGCTCACCAAGAGCCTGCGCCCGTTGCCGGACAAGTTCCATGGCCTGGCCGACGTGGAGCAGCGTTACCGCCAGCGCTACGTCGACCTGATCGTCACCGAGCAAGCACGGCGCACCTTCATGTTGCGCTCGCGCATCATCGGCACCATGCGCCAGTGGCTGGAGGCGCCGACCCGGCGTTTCATGGAAGTGGAGACGCCGATGATGCACCTCATCCCCGGTGGCGCCACCGCCAAGCCGTTCGTCACCCACCACAACGCGCTGGATCTCGACTTGTATCTGCGGGTGGCGCCGGAGTTGTACCTGAAGCGACTGGTGGTCGGCGGCTTCGATCGCGTGTACGAGATCAACCGCAACTTCCGCAACGAGGGCGTGTCGACCCGGCACAACCCCGAATTCACGATGCTCGAGCTGTACCAAGCTTACGCGACGTACCGCGAGATCATGGATCTCACCGAAAACGTGATCCGCGACACAGCACAAAACGTGCTCGGCACCACGGAACTGAGCTGGGAGGGTGTCGCCATCGACGTCGGCCCGACGTTCCGCCGCTGGCGCATGGAAGACGCCGTGCTCGAACACAACCCCGGGATCCGGCGCGAGGAGTTGCGCGACCGCGACGCCATGGCCGCCCATGCGAAACGCCTTGGTGTCCCGATCAAGCCGGCTTACGGCTGGGGCAAGCTGTTGCTGGAAATCTTCGAACACACGGTCGAGCACACCCTGATCCAACCCACCTTCATCACCGATCACCCGATGGAGGTGTCGCCACTGGCACGCGCCAGCGATACCGATCCGGGCATGACCGACCGCTTCGAACTATTCATCAACGGCAGCGAAATCGCCAACGGCTTCTCCGAGCTGAACGACCCGGAGGATCAGGCCGCGCGATTCCGCGCGCAGGTCGATGCCAAGAACGCCGGCGACGACGAGGCGATGCATTACGACGCCGACTACATCCGCGCCCTGGAAGTAGGGCTGCCGCCCACCGGCGGCCTGGGTATCGGTATCGATCGCCTGGTGATGCTGCTGACCGACTCCGCCTCGATCCGCGACGTGCTGTTGTTCCCTTACATGCGGCCGGAGAGCTGATCATGAGCACGCCCGCGTTGCAGGACCTGGCCGCCCCCGACGGCGTCTGCTTCGGTTGCGGCAGTGCCCACCCGCATGGCCTGCACATCAAGAGCCACTGGCACGAGGATGGCGTCCACGTGGTCTGCACACACACACCCGCTGCCGATTTTCATGGTTGGCCCGGCCTGGTCTACGGTGGCTTGATCGCGATGCTGGTGGACTGCCACTCCAACTGGACCGCGATGGCCTACCACTATCGCGCTGAGGACCGTGCGCCGGACAGCAAGCCGCGCATCGACTGCGTTACCGGCAGCCTCGGGGTGAAGTATCTCAAGCCCACGCCGATGGATGTGCCGCTGTTGCTCAAGGCTCGCGTCGAGGGCGAAGTAGCGCGCAAGGCCCGCATATTGTGCGAGGTGTATGCCGGCGATGTCCTGACCGCGCTGGGCGATTCGATTTTCGTGCGTGTCGATACCGCCCGGTTGGCCCAGGCCGCGCGTCTCGCGTGAGCGACAGGGTGGGTTAAACTCGCGGTCTACTTCGAGCTTGGAGCCTGCACCATGTGGTTTGCCATTATTGCCACGGACGTCACTGATTCGCTGGAAAAGCGCAAGGGTGCCCGCCCGCCGCACATCGCGCGCCTGCAGGCGTTGCTGGATGCCGGCAGGCTGTTCGTGGCCGGTGCGTTCCCAGCCATCGAAGCGGAGGACCCCGGCCCCGCCGGGTTCAGCGGCAGCATGATCCTGGCGGAGTTCCCGTCGCAGGCCGATGCGCAGGCCTGGGCCGATGCCGACCCGTACGTGGCTGCCGGCGTCTATGCCGAAGTGCAGATCAGGCCCTTCCGCAAGGCATTGCCGGCGTGAGTGAAGCCATGACCGGGCAGATCCGTCGGCGTCTGGCGGACGCACTGGCCCCCACGGAACTGGAGATCACGGATGAAGGTCACCTGCACATCGGCCATACGGGGGAGGGCAAGGGTCACTTCCATGTTCGTATCGTCAGCGCCGCCTTCGCCGGGAAATTGCCGCTGCAGCGCCACCGGATGATCTATGCGGCGGTGGCCGAGCTCATGGACCACGGGATCCACGCCTTGTCGATCGACGCGACTGAAAATTAATCGAATAAACAAATGACTATATTTATTTATTCAAGTAGAACATTACTAGAAAATGCATTGCAGCGCCACCGCGCGTTTGGCACAGTGCCTTGTCGCCCGGCTGGTCGGGCTTTACCGCTGACCCGTTGAAGAGCGCATGCGCCTGAGCACCATCAAACTCGCCGGTTTCAAGTCCTTCGTGGACCCGACCACCCTGCATCTGCCGAGCAACATGATCGGCGTGGTCGGCCCCAACGGCTGTGGCAAATCCAACATCATCGACGCGATCCGCTGGGTGATGGGCGAGAGCGCGGCCAGTCGCCTGCGCGGCGATTCGCTGACCGATGTGATCTTCTCCGGCTCCAACACGCGCAAGCCGGTGGGGCAGGCCACGGTCGAACTGATCTTCGACAATGCCGATGGCTCGATCGGGGGCGAATACGGCCAGTATGCCGAGATCTCGGTCAAGCGCCAGGTCACCCGCGACGGCCAATCTTCGTATTACCTCAACGGCGCGCGTTGCCGCCGGCGCGACATCACCGACCTGTTCCTCGGCACCGGCCTGGGCCCACGCAGCTACTCGATCATCGAGCAGGGCATGATCAGCCAGATCATCGAGGCACACCCGGAAGAACTGCGCACGCATCTGGAAGAGGCCGCCGGCATCTCCAAATACAAGGAGCGGCGCAAGGAAACCGAAAGCCGGATCAAGGCCACCCGCGAGAATCTCGACCGCGTGCGCGACGTGCGCGACGAAGTCGATAAGCAACTCGAGCACCTCAACCGCCAGGCTCGCGCGGCCGAGCGCTGGAAGGCGCTCAAAGAAGAGCAGACCCACAAGGAAGCCGCACTGCGCGCACTTGAGTACCGTGGTCTCAAAAGCCAGTACGACGACGAGGGATCGGAGCTGTCTGCCGCCGAGGTCGAGATCGAGAAACAGCTTGCCGGCCAGCGCCAGATCGAAGCGCAGCTGGAAAGCGTGCGTGCACGGCACACCGACGCCAACGAGCACCTGAATGCGGTGCAGGCAGACGTCTACAAGGTCGGCGCCGAGATCGCCCGGGTCGAGCAGCAGGTGCGGCACAACCGGGAAAGCGCCGAGCGACTGCAGCGCGCCCATGCGGACAGCGAACGCGAGTACGCCGAGCTGGCTGCGCATATCACCACCGACCGCGAGCAGGGCGAGGCCCTGCGCCTGGCGCTGGCCGAAGGTGAACCGAAACTCGAGGCCCTGCAGCAGATGCAGGACGACACCACCGAGGCCCAGCGCGACACCGAAGCAAAACTGGCCGACTGGCAGCAACGATGGGACAACCATACCCGCCATGCGGGCGAGTCCAACCGTGCCGCCGAGGTGGAACGCACCAAGCTCAATTATCTGGATCGCCAGGCGATCGATCTTGCACGCCGACGCGAGGCGCTGGAAGCGGAACGCGACGCCACCGACCTGTCCTCGCTTGATGCGACCGGCGAGCAATTGCATGACGAACACGAAATCCAGCGCGAACGCGTCGAGACGCTCGGCAGCCTGCTCGACCAGCACAAGATCAGCCACGAGAAGGTGCAGGAACAGGAACGCCAGCTGCAGTCGGCGTTGAACGAGGCCCGCTCGCAACTGCAAACGGCGCGTGGCCGGCAAGCCTCGCTCGAGGCGCTGCAGCACGCCGCACTCGGCCAGGATGAAGGTTCCTCCAGCGAGTGGCTGGAGCGGCTCGGGCTCAACCATTCGCGGCGTCTGGGTGAATCGCTGCAGGTCGAAGCTGGCTGGGAAATCGCGGTGGAAACGGCGCTGAGCGGTTTTCTTGACAGCGTGTTGGTGGATGAGGCGCACGCCCTTGCGGCCGAATTCGGTGCCATCGAGCACGCCGATGTCACCTTGCTGGATGCTGTCGACGGTGGGGTCGGTACCGCTGGGACGCTAGCTGCGCATGTGTGCGGACCGGCTGCCGCGAGCGCCATCCTGGGGCATGTGCTCACCGCCAGCTCGCTTGACGACGCCCATCAACGCGTAGCGGCGCTTTCCGCGCTGGCGCCGTACCAATCGGTGATCACGCCAGCCGGCGAATGGCTGGGCCCGGGCTGGGCGCGGGTGCGCCGGGCGCAAGGTAGCCAGCTCGGCGTGCTCGCGCGTGAACGTGAATTGCGCCTGCTCAGCGAGCAGATCACGACGCTGGAAGCGCAACTGGAGGAATCCGCCGAACAACTGGAAGCACTGCGCACCAGCAGGTTCGAGACCGAGCGCGCTCGGGACGATGCGCAACGCGAGCTGTACAACGCGCATCGGCGCCTGTCCGAACTCGCGGGCCAGATGCAGAGCCACCGCGGCAAGCTGGAAACGGCCCGCGCACGCGCCGAGAAGGTCAACGGCGAGCTGGCCGATCTCGCCAGCCAGCTCGACGAATTGCAGGGCCAGACCCGCGAGGCGCGTGCACGCCTGGATGAGGCGGTCGGCCTGATGGGTGACCAGGAAGATCAGCGCCGCGAACTCGAGAACGAACGGCGTGCCTTGCTCGAGGCGCGCGAAGAAGCGCGCATGAATGCGCGCGAGGCGGCCGACCAGTCACACTCACTGGCACTGTCGCTGGAATCCAAACGCTCCTCGCTGGCCTCGCTCGAGCAAGCCCTGGGTCGCATGGACACCCAACTGCGCCAGATCGAGGCGCGCCGTAACGAGATCAACGAACAGCTGGCCGCGGGCTCCGACCCCATCGCCGAGCTGGAGGCCGAACGGCAGGCCTGTCTCGATCAGCGTTTGCTGGTCGACCGGCAACTGGTCGGGGCGCGTCGCGCGCTGGAAGAATGCGACCTCGAGTTTCGCAAACTCGACCAACAACGGCATCTGGCGGAACAGGGCCTGTCAGCCTTGCGCGAAAGCCTGTCCGAGAAGCGTCTTGCCGCACAGGCGCTGCATTTACGCGCCGAGCAGCTGGCCGAGGCGATCAAGGCGTCCGGGCTGGAACTGGAAACCCTGCTCGCCGAACTGGCCGAAGACATCAATGCGGACCAGTGGCGGCAGCAGCTCGTCGAGCTGGGCCAGAAGATCGCCCGGCTGGAGCCGGTCAACCTGGCCGCGATCCAGGAGCATGCCGAACAAAGCGAGCGCAAGGCCTATCTCGACAACCAGCTGGCCGACCTGGTCAGTGCGATGGAAACGCTGGAAGGCGCGATCAAGAAGATCGATCGCGAAACGCGCCAGCGTTTCAAGGAAACCTTCGACAAGGTCAATACCGGCGTGCAGGAGCTGTTTCCGCGCTTGTTCGGCGGCGGTCACGCCTACCTGGAACTGACCGGCGACGACCTGCTCAATACCGGCGTGACGATCATGGCGCGTCCACCGGGCAAGCGCCCGTCCAACATCTCGCTGCTTTCCGGTGGTGAGAAGGCATTGACTGCAGTGTCGCTGGTATTCGCCATCTTTGGCCTCAACCCGGCGCCGTTCTGCCTGCTCGACGAGGTCGACGCGCCGCTGGACGAGGCCAACGTGGGCCGTTTCTCAAGCCTGGTTCGCGAAATGAGCGAACACGTGCAATTCATCTTCATCAGCCACAACAAGGCCACCATGGAGGCCGCCACCCAGTTGTGTGGCGTGACCATGCGCGAGCCGGGTGTCTCGCGTCTGGTGCAGGTGGACCTGGCCGAAGCGGCTAAACTGGCAGGCGCAGCCTGAGGATCCCATGATGACCGTGCAACCCGTGCTCGCCTTTGCCTGGAACGCTGCTGTCGGTGTTCCGCTGTTGATCGTCGGCCTGATCGTACTGGCCCTGATCTGGCTATTCGGTCAGCCGAGAAAAGAGCAGGGCAAGCGGCGAACGGCCAGCGAAGGACATGGTCGCGAGCGGCGTGAGCCCACCGTCGGTGGCTCCAGCCTGGCGGACGATCCGTTCTTCCGTCAAGGCAATGAAGGCTCTGTCGAGAACAATCCTGCGGTCGCGCGCCCATTTCAAGGTGAACTTGATGTCGGTTTGCGCGAAGAACTGGAGCGCCTCGGCGCCACGCTTTCCGGTGAACAGGCGCAGGGCAGGCCCCGCCACCGGCTAGCCGGTCATGCCGCCTCGATCGTGGACGCTTTGCGTGCGCCTTCGGATACAGACCAGTCGCCGACGCCGCCGGTCGCCGGCAAGCCCCCGATATCGGCTCCGGCAGCACCAAGGCCGGCCCCTCGTTCGGATCTGGGGCGTCGCCCGGCACAGCTTCCCGTGGAGCGTATCGTCACCCTGTTCGTGGTGGCTCGCGAAGGAGGGCACTTCAATGGCGCAGATCTGGTCGTGGCCGCCGAGAAGGCCGGGCTTGAGTTCGGCGACATGGGCATTTACCACCGGCTGGTCGACGGAAAACGTGAGCTGGACCCTATCTTCAGTGTCGCCAACATGCTCAAACCAGGCAACTTCGACCTAGCGCGGCTGGATGCCTTGCGTACGCCCGGCGTCAGCTTCTTCATGACCTTGCCCACACCCATTCCGGCACTCGACGCCTGGGATGCCATGTTGCCTACTGCGCAGCGGCTGGCTGAACTGCTGGACGGTCAGGTACTCGATGAAGAACGCAATGCGCTCGGTCGCCAGGGTATCGCCCACATCCGCGACCAGTTGCGTGGGTGGGATCGCGATCACGAGGGCAAGGAAATCATCTTTGGGCGCTAAAGTAGAGGGGATGAGGTTCCATTCGATGCTGCCCTCGCTGCCAAAAAGCGCCTGGATATGCGGATACGTCGCCTGCGGGTCGGGCTTGGACAGCGAGAGATCTTTGATGTTACGGATGCGCGGCATGAGTTCGATACCGAGCAGGTGGGCGAGCCCGAATACCGGGAAATTCTGCGCCTGTGTATCGCCATGCACGGTATCAGGCCGGATATCCGAGCGGTTCTCGATGAGGCCATCGAGGATGTAGATCGCCTCATACGCGCCGCAAGGTATGAAGCGACTGAACAGTGCGATGTATTTGTCGGACACGTGGTAGTAGCCGATGCCACCGTAACCACCGTAACGGATGTGATATTCGGACAGGATGTTTTGCTCGTACACGCTCCATTTGGTGCCGTCGGCCGAGGCCGACCGACCCGTGCCCCAATAGCCGGGCAGCAAGTCGCCCATCCTCAAGACGCGCAGCATCCGCACCACCGACCACGGCACGCGGTTTCGCCCAGCATCCCAGTGCCGCACCGTGCGCAACGACACGCCGAGGTATTCGGCGCACGCCTTGCGGCTCAACAGGCAGCCGTGGCGCAGTTCCCGGAATTGCTCGGGAGACACATACCAGACCCGAACACGCCGACGAGCAGGCCTCATAGGCACCTTCACAATTTCGCATAATGTATATTATGTTAACTTGCATCCTAACACTGGCGATTGGCACAGTAATTGCTAGAACGCTCCGGAAACACAGGAGCTGCAATGCAATTTAAGTGGACGTTTGACCCGCACCGGCAGGAACTCCAAGCACCCAGCGGATGGAAAATCACGGTCCGGGAAATCGCCCAGGACCTACAGGACACTGCCAAATTGCTGGAACACTTAAGAAATGTATCTAATGAGTGGAATTGTTTAGTGTGGGCTACTCAAGGCCTTAAGCCTAGCAAGACCGACACTATTCCAATAATTTGGCTTTAGGTATAACCGTACAAGATATTGATTGTAAAGATATTTATTGTGCGATCAATCGCCATATTACAATCCGCTAAACGGGGTCGTGCCCAGAGTTGTACGTATTCGGCCAAGAATGATCCCGATGCCTCAAGGTTATTATCTGTCATTTGCGCAACAAAGCGTTTGAGATCGCCGAGAGCGCATCGGCAAGCTGCCTTGCCGTGTCCGGCGGTGGCAGGGGCAACTTGAGGCTGCATGCGCCTGTGGCTGGGTCGCGTTCGACCCAGGGGTGGGCGGTGGCCGCCCCATTTCCCAGCGTGCTCAATGCTGACATCAGTTCCACGCCGAACCGCAGCAGCCCGGACCAGGGTTCGGGGCTTGCATCCTGCGGCGCTGTTTCGGTGGCGGCGGTCTTTGGTCGGGTTCCGCCATCGCCGATGTTCGTGTCCGCGGTTGTGGCGTTTTTCATCAATTCGTCAGGCGCGGCAGCGACATTGACGGCCTCTTCCTGCAGGGCCATTGCCTCGCCCTCACCCATGCGGCCAGTGACGTTTTCCACGTCCTTCATGAAGCGGCCGAGACGTGAGCCTCCGAGCGAAATCTCGCCTGTACCGCCGTCGAGAATACCCGCCGACAGGGAGCGCTTGAAAGCCAGCACCGATAGCATGCCCTCCTCGATCGTTCCCTTGGCCACGTAGTTGACGACTTGTACGGGCTTGCGCTGTCCCATGCGATGGATACGCGCGATGCGCTGTTCAAGTACCGCCGGATTCCACGGCAGATCCATGTTCACCAGCGTCGAAGCATGTTGCAGGTTGAGCCCCGTGCTGCCCGCGTCGGTCGACAGGAATACGCGGCAGTGCGGATCGTCGCGGAAACGCTCCACCAGCGCCGGCCGCTTTTCCGATGGTATGCCGCCGTGAAAGCTGACATAACCGATACCCAGTTCCTTGAGCCGACGAATGACGATGTCATGCGTGCGCGTCCATTGGCTGAACACTACCGCTTTCGCTTCCGGCTGGACGAATAGACCTTCAAACAACGCCGCCAACTCGTCGGCCTTGACGCCGTGGTCGGTTTTCTGGTCCAGCAGATAGGTGCTGTTGCACGACATCCGCATGTTCTGCAAGGCGCAGGTGAGTCGTCGCTGGTCTTGGTCCGACAAAAACCTCATTTTACGCCAGCGCTGGACAATCCTGGTCACGATGTCCGCGTTCTCCTCATGATAGGCCGTCTGCATCTCGGTCATCGGCACCAGCAGGTTCTGGACGGTACGCTTCGGCAGCTGAAGCAGCACCTCGGATTTGCGCCGACGGAGCATGATCGGCGCCAGGGACTGGCCGATCTTCTCAAGGCTGGTGTAACCAGTCACACGTCCGGCTTCGTCCTTGAGCTGATGCTCATGCAGCAGCTTCCAGGTGGGTCCGAGGCGATGCTGGTCGACGAACTGGACGATGGAAATGAGTTCTTCCAGCTTGTTTTCCAGTGGTGTGCCCGTCAACACGACGGCATACGGACTGTCGATGCGCTTGAGTGCTTTCGCCGCGATGGTGTTCCAGTTCTTGATACGCTGCGCTTCGTCCACGATCACAAACTCCGGCGCCCATGCGGAGATCAGGTCAAGGTCGGATTTGAGCTTCTCGTAGTTGGTGATTTTGCAAAAATCCTCCCTGGCGTATTCGTTCCGTCTCTGGGCGAGGCTTCCGGCGACCACTCGCGACGCGCGGCCGGAGAAGCGAAGCATCTCACTCTGCCACTGATACTTGAGCGAGGTCGGGCATACTACGAGTACCTTCGACACACCGAAATGCCGCGCCAGAATCTCCGCTGCCGCAATCGCCTGAATGGTTTTGCCCAGGCCCATTTCGTCGCCGATCAATGCACGCCCGGCGCGCACTGCAAACAGCGCGCCTTCGGCTTGATAAGGGTAAAGCGGCACCTTGAGCAGTTTCTTCAGCAAAGGATCGGCAGCACCACGCGGAAACGTGTCGTCCAATGCCGAGGCACGATGCGATGCATCACGGCGGCCTGCAACGAAATCGAGCGCGTCGTCGCGAGCGCGCACTTCGTGGCCCGTCTTCGCCGCGCCAGCGAGGAAGCGTCCCAGTTCGTCGAAACGGGTTTCCGGTAACCGCCAACCATGGGACACGTCGAACAACGCCGCGGCGGTCTTCGCCACCTTCGCTGGACAATCCGTACCAGAGCGAAAATGGATAGTTCGCCCACCGTCGTTGCGTAGATACAGTTCCGAAAATGCACACTGGTAGCCACGGGCAAAAGCTGCCTTGGCACCGCGTTTCTTTACCAGTTGGGCCAGTATGAATTCAATATGTTTGCATGTACCCAATTCATTGGTCGCATAATCGGGACAGGTACAGAAGTTGTCGTCCGGTCGTGTTCCGCGGATGGCCACGCGATAATTGGATTTCGACTCCGGATTGCCAACACGAAACTCGGAGAAAAACGGTTCCGTCCCGAGATTCTCCAACTCGAACACCTGCTCACGCCCGAATTGCCGGCGTAAGCCGCGCTGCCAATCGGCAGGAGTCATGTGATCGGGGGCGCGCGTACGGGAAAGCTTCGGGGCTTTGGCCGTCGTGGCAATAGCGCGCTTGCGCTTCATGACTTCACTCCCGCTCGATGGTTTCCGAGGCTTTGAAACAGGCATAAATCCTCTATTTTCGAGAAATGTCAGCAGATTTTACACCGAACCCGAGGCCTTGTTCTGCTCGGCAATAGCCTTCTCCAGACGCTCTACCTTGCCGGTGAGCTCGTTGTTATGGCCGGGTCGGATGTCTGCCTTGATGACCAGACCGACGCGCGACCCATATGCGGCAACCGCATCAGTCGCCCGACGGATCACGTCAAAGACTTCGTCCCATTCGCCTTCGATGGTCGTGAACATCGAGTCGGTGCGATTGGGCAACCCTGAAGCACGAACCACTCTCACCGCGGCGGCCACCGCATCGTGCACGGAATCGTTCCCGCTTCCACCGTTTGGCCAGACAGAAAATGCTGCGAGCATGTCGATCCTCCGTTATTCGCGTCGTCCAGGAACAGGTGCCGCATTATGCGCCGATGGGGTTGAACGCGCAGTCCGGCAGCGGAACTGGTGCGGATCGAAATGATCAAAGTCCGCAGCGACAAAAGGCGACCACAGCACCGGCGCCGACTCGATACGCGCACCCCGTACCGTCGCATTGAGTCTGCGGCGGATGGTCTCTACATCTCCGGTATCACGCTATCATGCCACGACGTGACATCGCGGATTTGGGAAACAGCCGATCATGAGCAACCTGGTGGATGTCTTGCGCGCCGTCGTGGGAGAGCAACAGGTATTGACGGGCACGGATGCGGCGCCTTGTCTGACGGACTGGCGCGAACGCTACAGCGGCCGTGCACTGGCGGTGGTACGTCCCGGATCGACCGACGAGGTGGCCGCGGTAGTGCGCGCGTGCGCCCAAGCAGGCGTATCGATCGTGCCGCAGGGCGGCAATACCGGTCTGTGCGGCGGCGCCACGCCGGATGATTCCGGGCGAGCGGTGGTGCTGTCGCTGCAACGCTTGAACCGCGTCCGCAGCATGGATCTGGACAACGACACGATGGAGGTCGAGGCTGGCTGCGTGTTGCAGACAGTGCAGGAAGTCGCGTTCGACGCTGGCCGACTGTTCGCCTTGAGTCTGGGGTCAGAAGGCAGTTGCACGATCGGAGGCAACCTGGCCACCAATGCCGGCGGTACCCAGGTGCTGCGCTACGGTACGATGCGCGAGCTGACTCTCGGTCTTGAGGTCGTCACCGCCCAGGGCGATATCTGGCATGGCTTGCGCGCTCTGCGCAAGGACAACACCGGCTACGACTTGCGCGACCTATTCATCGGCAGCGAGGGCACACTCGGGATCATCACGACCGCCACGCTCAAGCTCCATCCGCTGCCGGTCGCGCGCTGCACCGCGCTGCTGGCGCTGTCGTCGATCGAGAACGCGATCGCCATGCTGACGCTGGCGCGCCATGGGTTCGGTCCCTCGCTCACCGGCTTCGAGTTGATGGCTGGCAACTGCCTTGAGGACGTGGCGCATTGTTTTCCCCAGCAACGTCTGCCGTTCGAGGGGGCTTCAGCGGCCCTGCCCTGGTACGCCCTGCTGGAACTGTCCGACACCGAAAGCGAGGCGCACGCACGCGAACGTTTCGAAAGCGTCCTGGCCGAGGCCATCGAGTCCGGTTGCGTGAAGGATGCGGTGATCGCCGGTTCGATGGCGCAAAGCAAGGCCTTGTGGCATCTGCGTGAGAGCATTCCTTTGGCTGAAAAGGCATCCGGTAAGAGCATCAAGCACGATGTGTCGATCCCGATGTCGCGCATGGCATTGTTTGTGCGGGACACCAACCGCGCCTTGCAGGAGGCTTTTCCCGGAATCCGTCATGTGATCTTTGGCCACCTCGGTGACGGCAATCTGCATTACAACGTGGCCCGTGGCGGCGACTGGACCGAGGCCGATCTGCTGGCCCGGCAGGATGCCGTGTTCACCCTGGTGCACGACAGGGTCCACGCCGTAGATGGGTCGATCAGCGCCGAGCATGGCGTGGGCCAGCTCAAGCGCGATGCGCTGGTGCGTTACAAGGGTGCCGTCGAGCTCGCCCTGATGAGGTCGCTCAAGCAGGCTCTGGATCCGCAGGGCATCATGAATCCGGGTAAGGTGCTGGCTGCTCTTGCCCATTGAGCATGGATCTCCAGGTCTTGCGCTGATGCGAACGTGATCAGACCTCGCAGATGCGGTGTGACAGGCGGCGTCCGCTGACGTACGCGAGCGCCTTCCAGGAGTTATTTGTGCGCAGGCAACCAGGGCTTGAGCGCGTATTCGGCCAGTTCCGGCCAGTGGCGGTTGGCGGCCGGATTTGCCGGGCTCGGGTGCGGCAGATAACGCACACCTGCCGCCGCACCCAGCAATGCTACGGCGTGCCGTTCGGCGTAACGCCCGATGCCGACTACGGTAGCTGGTGCGAGCACGCGGATGACCGCCGCAAGCGCACGGTCGCAGACCGCCGCCAGTGCGGCGGCGTCGCGTTGGCTCAGATGCTCCGGCGTCAGGTTGCGTCCATCCCGGATAAACAGCAGTGGGCAGTAATTCCACACAAAGAAGCGTTTGAAAAAATCCTCTGGCGAACCGAGGCGTGCCTCGGCCCAACGCCACAGCCGCGAGCCGCTGCCTTCGTTGCGGTGACAGGCCATGCCGAGGATTGGATACTTTGGGTGTTGCTCGGGAAGCACATCGCTGAGCGCTGTTTCGATGCCGAACCACTCGCGCACCATCACCACGTCGCCGAACGGCACGCCGGTTTGTGCCATGCCCCAGGGCCCGGGGTTCATACCCAACAACAGCACCCTCCCCCGCTTGCTGCCGTAACGTCGCAGGTATTCCCGATGGGCGGCCCAGGCATAGATCAGCGGGTTGTAGATGTGGCTGGGTGTGGTCAACGTCAAACCGGCCGCGTCATGCGCCAGTTTACGCGTGGTCTTGAGCAGGCTCGACGGAGTTTCGAGTTTGGTCATACGTATGGGATTCCACGCCAAAGTGCGATGCGCCGCAAGCCACACGATGATGCGGCGCCAAGCAATCGCGCTGGTGCCAGCGCCGGCGATGCGGACGGCTTGAACAGCACGACAATACTCGACAACTTGCACGATCAGTGCGGTTCAGAGCGCCTGGCACGAAAGAACTCGCGCAGCAGGCTGGCCGACTCCTTCGCCAGCAGACCACCGGCTACCTCGATGCGATGGTTGTGGCGCACGTCGACAAGTGTATCGAATACGCTGCCGGCGGCGCCGGTCTTGGGGTCCGCGGTTGCATACACCACACGGCCGAGGCGAGCGTGGATCATCGCCATCGCGCACATCGAGCACGGTTCCAGCGTGACGTAGAGCGTCGCACCCGACAGCCGGTGATTGGCCAGTTTCTCGCCGGCGGCGCGCATGGCCATCACCTCGGCGTGAGCGGTGGGATCGTGCAAGGTGATGTTGCGGTTCCAGCCCAGGCCCACGATCTCCCCGTTCTGCACCAGCACCGCCCCTACCGGCACCTCGTCCTCGGCATCACGCGCGTGGGCTGCCAGCTGCAGGGCCCGGCGCATGTACTGCACATCGGCATCCGAGAATTTGCTTGAGCTTGGCTGGATTTGTTCCGTCATTTCAATGGATTGGCGTAACAACATAAGAAAGCCAGCATGTTCTCGGCCTTCGAATGACGCCTGCAAGTGGTTGATTTTATTATTCCCACTCGATCGTAGCCGGCGGCTTGCTGCTTATATCGTAAACTACACGAGAAATACCACGTAATTCATTGATAATCCGGTTGGAAACCTTGTCAAGAAACTCATAGGGCAAGTGCGCCCAGTGCGCCGTCATGAAGTCGATGGTCTCCACCGCGCGCAGCGCAATCACCCATTCGTAGGCACGCGCATCGCCGACCACGCCGACCGACTTCACCGGCAGGAACACGGCGAACGCCTGGCTGGTGCGGTCGTACAGATCCGCCTTGCGCAGTTCGTCGATGAAGATCGCATCGGCGCGCGCCAGCAGTTCGGCGTATTCGCGCTTTACTTCGCCCAGGATGCGCACGCCCAAGCCCGGCCCCGGGAACGGATGACGATAGACCATCGTGCGCGGCAAGCCAAGTTCCACGCCGATCCGGCGCACCTCGTCCTTGAACAGCTCGCGCAGCGGCTCGACCAGCTTCAACTTCATGTGCGCCGGCAGGCCGCCCACGTTGTGATGGCTCTTTATGACATGGGCCTTGCCGGTCCTGCTGCCGGCCGATTCGATCACGTCGGGATAGATCGTGCCTTGCGCCAGCCACTTCACGCTGCCCCCGGCGACGATCAGCTTCTCCGATTCTTCGTCGAAGATCTCCACGAACAGGCCGCCGATGATCTTGCGCTTGGCTTCCGGATCGGCCACGCCTTCGAGTGCCTTGAAATAGCGGTCGGCGGCATCGACGCGGATCACCTTGACCCCCATGTGCTCGGCCATCGTGGCCATCACCTGGTCGCCTTCCTGCCAGCGCAGCAACCCGGTGTCGACGAACACGCAGGTCAGGCGGTCGCCGATCGCCTTGTACAGCAAGGCGGCAACCACGGACGAATCGACGCCGCCGGACAAGCCCAGCAATACGAGGTCCTCACCGACCTGCTCACGCACGCGGGTAATCTGGTCGTCGATGATGTTGGCGGCGGTCCACAGCGTGGCGCAGCCGCAGATATCGTTGATGAAGCGCTTGAGCAGCGCCCCGCCCTGCTTCGTATGCGTCACTTCCGGGTGGAACTGCACGCCGTACCAGCGCTTTTCCACGTTTTCCATCACGGCCACGGGAATGCGATCGGTGGTGCCAGTGACCACGAAGCCCGGCGGCACCGTGGCCACATGGTCACCATGGCTCATCCAGACATTGAGCCGGTGCGCGTCTGGATGATCGCTGAGTCCGTCGAAAAGCTGGCTGGCCGAGACGATGTCTACGCAGGCATGGCCGAACTCGCGGGCCTCGGCCGCTTCCGTAGCGCCACCGAGCTGCGCAGCCATGGTCTGCATGCCGTAGCAGATGCCGAGGATCGGCACGCCCGCAGCGAACACTGGCTGGGGCGCTTTTGGCGCTCCGGCAAGCGTAGTGGACTCCGGTCCGCCAGACAGGATGATGCCCTTGGCGCCGAACCCGGCGATCTCGGCCGGCTCGTGATCCCAGGCCCAGATTTCGCAATACACCCCGAGCTCGCGGATGCGCCGCGCAATCAGCTGCGTATACTGCGCGCCGAAGTCGAGTATCAGGATCTTGTCGCGCTGGAGGTTGGTCATGGGATGGCCGGGAATGGGGAATGGAGAATCGGGAATGGAAGAGCACAAGTGCTGCGCGGCCGGAATATATCGCGAGGCATGGAACAACGGGGCGTCGCTTTCAACGATTCCCCATTTCCGATTCCCGATTCCCGATCCTCAGGAATTCAGCCGGTAATTCGGCGCTTCCTTGGTGATCTGGATGTCGTGCGGGTGCGCTTCGGTGATACCGGCTGAGGTGACTTTCACAAACTGTGCCTTGTGCCGCACATCCTCGATGGTTGCCGCACCCAGATAACCCATCGACGCACGCAGACCGCCGATCAGTTGATGGATGATGTTGTGCAGCGGGCCGCGGAACGGCACGCGGCCTTCGATGCCTTCCGGCACCAGCTTGTCGGCATCGGCCTCGTCCTGGAAATAGCGATCCTTCGAACCGAGCTGCATCGCGCTGATCGATCCCATGCCACGGTAGCTCTTGTACGAACGGCCCTGGAACAGTTCGACTTCGCCCGGCGACTCCTCGGTGCCGGCAAACATCGAGCCGAGCATCACGGTGGACGCGCCTGCCGCCAGCGCCTTGGGGATGTCACCGGAATAGCGGATGCCGCCATCGGCGATCAGCGGAATTTCATCCTTGAGCGCGCTGGCCACCAGGTCGATCGCGGTGATCTGCGGCACGCCGACGCCGGCGACGACGCGCGTGGTGCAGATCGAGCCCGGACCCACGCCAACCTTCACCGCATCCGCGCCGACATCGAGCAGCGCACGCGCCGCTTCACCAGTGACGATGTTGCCGGCCACCACCTGCACCTGCGGGAAATGCTTCTTGACCCAGTCCACGCGGTCGATCACACCCTGCGAATGCCCGTGCGCCGTGTCCACCACCAGCACATCGACCCCGGCATCGACCAGCGCTGCGACACGCTGCTCGGTGTCGCCGCCTACGCTCACCGCCGCACCGACCAGCAGTGCCTCATGCTGATCCTTGGCGGCATGCGGGTTGTCGCGCGCCTTCTGGATGTCCTTGACCGTGATCAAGCCGCGCAGCTGGAATGCGTCGTTGACCACCAGCACCTTCTCGATACGATGCTTGTGCAAGAGCAGCATCACGTCGTCCTGGCTGGCGCCTTCTTTCACGGTCACCAGCTTGTCCTGGCGCGTCATGATATTGCGCACCGGATCGTCGTGCTTGCGTTCAAAGCGCAGATCGCGGCTGGTGACGATGCCGACCAGCCGGTTGCCTTCCACCACCGGCACGCCGGAGATGTTGTGCGCATGGGTCAGCCGCAGCACTTCGCTGATCGAGGTATCCGGGCCCACCGTGATCGGGCTGCGGATCACGCCGGCCTCGAACTTCTTGACCAGCCGCACTTCGGCGGCCTGCTGTTCAGCCGTCATGTTCTTGTGGATGATGCCGATGCCGCCGTTCTGGGCCATGGTGATGGCGAGGCGCGCTTCGGTCACAGTGTCCATCGCGGCGGAGACGATCGGAATGTTGAGGCGCAAGTTGCGAGTGAACCGCGCGGAGGTATCAACGTCGCGCGGCAATACGATGGAATGGCCCGGAACCAGGTAAACATCGTCGTAGGTCAGAGCCTCGGCGAGAATGCGCATGGAAAAGTCCCGCTGCAAAGAGAGAATTATACGCGCTGGGCCGCAAGCCTCGCCAGATGGTCGGCGTCGCGTGCCAGCGGCTCAGTCGTTCGGCAGCGCCTTGGCACGGGCTTCGGCGGCTTCCAGTGTGTTCTCCATCAAGGTGGCCACCGTCATCGGGCCCACGCCACCGGGCACCGGCGTGATCCAGCTCGCCCGTTCGGCGGCCGGCTCAAACTCCACGTCGCCGACCAGGCGGCCATCGTCCAGGCGGTTGATGCCCACATCGATCACCACCGCTCCAGGCTTGATCCATTCGCCGTGAACCAGTCCGGGCTTGCCGGCGGCGACAATCACGATATCGGCCTGGCGCACGAAATTCCCCAGGTCGCGGGTGAAGCGGTGGCATGCGGTGGTCGTGCAACCGGCGATCATCAACTCCAGCACCAGTGGACGCCCCACGTGGTTGGATACGCCCACCACTACCGCATGCTGGCCCCGCACCGGGCGATCCGTATGCCCGAGCAGGGTCATTACACCGCGAGGAGTGCACGGGCGCAGGCCGAACCGACGCAGCGCCAGCCGACCCACGTTGATCGCCTGGAAACCGTCCACATCCTTGTCCGGGTCGATGCGGTCGACCAGCGCCTCCTCGTCAATATGCGCGGGCAGCGGCGACTGCACCAGGATGCCGTGCACGTCTGGATCGGCATTGAGGCGATCGATCAGCGTGAACAGCTCGGCCTGAGTGGTGTCGGCGGGTAGATCGTGACTGAACGAGCGAAAACCGACTTGATGGCAAGCCTTGCGCTTGTTGCGCACATATACCGCCGAGGCGGCATCGTTGCCGACCAACACCACCGCCAGGCCGGGCGCGGGTGATCCCTGCGCCACTCGCGCGGCAACCCGGAGGCGCAATTGGCCCAGCAGTTCCTGTGCGATGCGTTTGCCGTCGAGTATGCGTGCGTTCATGTTGATGCCTGCTGGTTGAGGATGTTTTCTGATCTATTCAACGCAGGCCCAAGCGATTGAAAAAAATGATGAAGGGTGAGGTCGAGCAGGCCTGCATGTGGCAGCGCGCGGCTTGCCAGGGCGGCCAGTCTCGGCCGCGCCACGCACTTCCACCCACGAACTCTCTGGACATCATGCCGCCTGGCTGAACGAAATTTCACCCTCACCGAAGGCGATTCAGCGTCTGCGGGCAAGGGGACCGGCGTGTATCGGCGTCGCCGTTTCAGTGGGGGCCTCTGTCGCATGCCATGGGCGTCCCGATTTCTGTTCGATGTATTCCCGGATCAGCCGCCGCACGACCTGCGACGGCGTGGTGTCTTCTCCTGCGCACAAGTGCTCAAAAACGGCCTTCTTGCGCGGGTCGATCAGAATGGTCAGCCGAGCGGTGTGCTTTTCAATGGGCATGGGTCGGGAGTCTGGTTTCACTGGACGCAACTTCCTGGGTTGAAAGGGCTGCATTCTTCCGCGGAACAATCAATGTGGACCAACGTGCGGCACGAATTTTTAGTGACATTTGAGTTCCATCAGCCTTACACTTGGCACGTTTTCAATGGTAATCCTATTATCATGATTAGCCCAGCCCTCTGCGCTTTGCCACCTCCCCGCACCCCGGCCGTCGCGGTGCCAGGCAGCGTGGCAAAGCAGCAGCGACGAATCCGCCTGCCGCCCCCCCGCCCATGACGATTCTGCTCGATTTGGTAGTGGCCTGGCTCGTGCTGGGACTGGCCGGGTTGCTGCGTTCCCACCGCATCGGCTGGGTGGCCTACACCTTGTTCCCCGCGGGTGCGCTGGTCGCCCTGGGCATCGCTGCCGTGGGTTTTTCCGCGCTCACCAACGGCTTTGTGGTGGAACGTGCGGTGCTTCCGCTGGGCTTGCCGGACCTGCCGTTTCACGTTCGCCTCGACGCGCTTTCCGGGTGCTTTTTGCTGCTGCTGGGCGCCGTAGGCGCCGGCATCTCGGTGTTTGCGGCAGGCTATTTTCGTGTAGGCGAAGGTACCGCGCCGGGCTTGCTCTGTCTGCAGTACCACACGTTTCTGGCCAGCATGGCGATGGTCATCCTCGCCGACGATGCCTACCTGTTCATGGTGGCCTGGGAGACGATGGCGCTCAGTTCGTACTTCCTGGTGACCACGCAGCACCGCATCCCGGAGATCCAGAGCGCTGGTTTTCTCTATCTGTTGATAGCGCACGTGGGGGCGCTCGCGCTGCTGTTGTGTTTTGGCGTGTTGCACGGTGGCAGTTGGCTGATGACGTTCGACGCGATGCGTGGCGCCACGCTCTCGCCGGCGTGGGCCGGGGTGGCGTTCGGATTGGCATTGTTCGGTTTTGGCGCCAAGGCCGGTTTGGTGCCCTTGCACGTGTGGTTGCCCGAGGCCCATCCGGCCGCACCGTCGCCGGTATCGGCGATGATGAGCGGGCTGATGCTGAAGGTGGCGATCTACGGGCTGCTGCGCGTCAGTTTCGATCTGCTCCATGATGGTCCGTGGTGGTGGGGCATGTTGACCTTGGTGCTGGGGCTGGGCACCGGCTTGTTCGGTGCTGTCTTCGCCGCCGTGCAGACCGACATGAAGCGGTTGCTGGCCTATTCCTCCATCGAGAATATCGGCCTGATCGTGGCGGCGATCGGCCTGGCGATGTTGGCCTACGCATTTGATATGCGTCTGCTGGCGGCGCTGGCCCTGGCGGCGGCCTTGCTGCATACATTCAATCACGCGCTGTTCAAGAGTCTGCTGTTTCTCGCCACCGGATCCGTGCTGCATGCCACCCATGAGCGCAGCCTGGGCAAACTGGGCGGCCTGATCCGGCGCATGCCCTGGGTCGCCACGCTGGCGCTTATCGGGACCCTGGCGCTCGCCGGCTTGCCGCCGCTCAACGGTTTCGTCTCCGAGTGGCTGCTGTTGCAGGCGTTTTTGACGACGCCCTCCATCCCGCACGCGTTCATCAACATGATCGTGCCGCTGGGAGCCGCGGTGGTGGTCCTGACCGCGGCGCTGGCCGGCTACGTGATGGTCAAGTTCTATGGTGTGGTCTTTTTGGGCCAGCCGCGTGAACCGTCGTTGATGCAGGCCCAGGATGCTGGCTGGCTCGAACGGATTGGACTCGCCTGGCTGGCCCTGGGCTGCATCCTCATCGGCGTGTTCCCGCAAGCGGCGCTGGATCTCGTCGCCGCCGTGACCCGTACCTTGGTCGGGAGCGAGGTCCAGCGTGGTCCCGCACCTTGGTGGATCGCCCCGGTGGCACGGATGCAGGCCTCTTACAGTGGTCTGTGGCTGCTGCTGGGCATGGCCGGCGTGATCGCGGTGATGTTCGTGCTGGTGCGGCGGATGTACCACGGTCGCATGCGCCGCACGCCACCATGGAACTGCGGCTATCCCGCGTTGACTCCGCGCATGCAGGACACTGCCGAGGGGTTTGGCCAGCCGATTCGGCACATGTTCGGGCCATTCTTTCGCATGCAGCGCGAACTGCCCGCGCCGGATGACCTCGCGCCCCGTTACCGCATCCAGATCGACGATCGGTTCTGGCATGGACTCTATCTGCCACTCGCCCGTGCCACCGGCTGGCTGGCCGACGCGCTTTCCGTGTTTCAGCGTGGACGTTTGGCCATCTATTTATTGTACAGCTTCCTGACCCTGATCGTGTTGCTGGTATTCGTCCTGTGAACGCATTCGCATTCCTCGGCCAATTGGCTGGCGTGGTGCTTGTCGTCGCGTTGGCGCCGGTGTTGGCGGGCTGGGTCGCGCAATGCCGGGCCTGGCTGCAGAATCGGTCGGCACCGCCCTTGCTGCAGCCCTACCGGAGCGTGCGCAAACTGTTCCGCAAGGACGCGGCGCTGGCCACGTACGCCTCGCCGTTGTTCCGCGCCGCGCCCTACGTCGTGTTTGCCGCCATGGCCATGGCGGCGGCGATCATCCCCTCGGTGACTACCGATCTGCCGATGGCCCGCGTGGCCGACGCGATCGCGCTGGTCGGCCTGTTCGCGACCGCGCGCGTGTTCATCGCCCTGGCGGCGATGGATATCGGCTCGGTCTTCGGCAGCATGGGCGCACGACGCGAAATGATGATCGGCTTTCTCGCCGAGCCAGCCTTGCTGATGGTGTTGTTCAACGTGTTTCTGATGTTCGGCAGCACGGCGCTGCCGACGGTCGTGGAAGGCTCGCTGAGTATGTCCGGGCTCGTACTGCACCCGAGCCTGGCCTTCGCTGGCGTTGCCTTCGTGATGGTGCTGCTCGCGGAAAACGCCCGCATTCCGATCGACAACCCGGGCACGCACCTCGAAGTGACCATGATCCATGAAGCCATGGTGCTGGAGTATTCGGCACGCCATCTGGCCCTCATCGAATGGGCGTCATGGCTGAAGTTGCTCAACTACGCATGCATCGGCTTCGCCCTGTTCGTGCCCTGGGGGATCGCCCCGCATAAGGCGGGCCCGCTGGTGCTCCTGCTGGCGGTGGCGCTGCTGGTGATCAAGCTGGCCGTGGCCGGCGCCGTACTGGCGGTGATCGAAACGGTCTCGGCGAAGCTGCGCATCTTCCGTGCACCGGAGTTCCTGAGCATGGCGTTCCTGCTGGCCGTGCTGGGCCTGCTCGTCCACCTGTTGCTGCAATCCTGAATCATGCCTTCACTGACCCTTGCCGCCCAGCTGTTGCATGTCCTGGCCGCCGGCCTGCTGATGATCTCCTTCGCCATGCTCGCGCAACGGCGTACGCGGCGTCTGATTGTTTTACTGGCTTGGCAGGGCACCGTGCTGACCGCCTCCACGCTGTTGGTAGCCACCACCGCGCATTTGCCGCACCTGTACTACTCGGCCGCGCTGACCCTGGTCGAAAAGGTCTTTCTGATGCCGTGGATCCTGCTACGGCTGATGCGCCGCCTCGGCATCGAGGGTGACAGCGATCCGTTGGTGAATATTCCGTCCATGATGCTGGTGGGACTGGGCCTGGTGATCTTTGCCTTCGGGCTGGCCCAACCGATCAGCTCGCTGGCCACCACGGTGACCCGGCAGACCCTGGGCATCGCCATGGCCGTCATCCTGCTCGCCTTTTTGATGATGATTGCGCGGCACAAGGCGGTGACCCAGGTGATCGGCTTCCTGGCGATGGAGAACGGCCTGTTCTTCGCCGCCACCAGCACGACCTATGGCATGCCGATGGTGATCGAGCTGGGTATCGCGCTGGATCTGCTGGTCGGCGTGTTCATCTTCGGCATCTTTTTCTTCCAGATCCGCGAGCAGTTCGACAGCCTCGACCTGCATCAGCTCGAAGCACTCAAGGAGGACTGACGTGGAGCTTGT
Organism: Rhodanobacter sp.; assembly: GCA_004298505.1. Classification (GTDB taxonomy): domain Bacteria; phylum Pseudomonadota; class Gammaproteobacteria; order Xanthomonadales; family Rhodanobacteraceae; genus Rhodanobacter. The sequence goes on along the minus strand of SCRO01000123.1, from coordinate 1,053 downwards.
GCTGGTACTGGCCATCCCCGTGGCGGGTGCAATCCTGCTGGCCCTTTTCGGTGCGCGGCGATCCGCCGCCGAAATAAATGTTGCGGTCAGCTTGGCCACGCTGATCGCTGCCGCGGCCCTGGTGGTGCGCATCATCGGCGAGGGCTCGATGACGGTGGCCCACGAGCAGTTCTTCGTCGATCCGTTCAACGTGTTCCTGATTGCGCTGACCGCGCTGGTCGGCTTCACCACGGCGGTGTTCTCGCGCCCCTATATGCGCATCGAGGAAGAACACGGGCGGCTCAACGCCCAGCGCCTGCGGCTGTACCACAGCATGTATCAGTTGTTCATGGCCGCGATGCTGGTGGCACTGTCGACCAACAACATGGGGTTGCTGTGGGTGGCGATGGAGGCGGCGACGCTGTCCACGGTGCTGCTGGTGTCGTTGTATCGCACCCGCGCCAGCATCGAGGCGGCGTGGAAATACTTCATCCTGTGCGGCGTCGGCATCGCGCTGGCTCTGTTCGGCACCATCCTGCTGTATTTCGCGGCGGAGCGGGTGCTCGGCAGCGAGGGCATGAGCGCGCTGCTGTGGACGCACCTCAATGCGGTGAAGGGCCGGCTCGATCCGACCGTGATCAGCCTGGCCTTCGTGTTTTTACTGGTCGGCTACGGCACCAAGGTCGGCCTTGCCCCGTTGCACAACTGGTTGCCCGATGCCCATGCCGAGGGCCCGACGCCGGTTTCAGCGGTGTTGTCGGGGTTGCTGCTCAACGTGGCAATGTATGCCGTGGTTCGCTGCAAGATTCTCGCCGTCGGCGCGATGCACTCGGCACTGCCCGGACGCATGCTGATGGCGTTCGGCTTGTTCTCGACGGTGCTGGCGGCGTTCCTGCTGTGGCGTCAGCGCGACATCAAACGCCTGTTCGGCTACTCCTCGATCGAGCACATGGGCATCATCACGTTCGCGTTCGGCATGGGCGGGCCGCTGGCAAACTTCGCCGCGCTGCTGCACATGACGGTGCACTCGTTGACCAAGTCGGCGATCTTCTTCACCGCCGGCCATGCCTCGCA
>SCRO01000122.1 GCA_004298505.1 Rhodanobacter sp. | reverse complement strand
CTAGGAGTCTGTCGGACTTTGGTGGTCGAGGCGAGAATTCGGCTGTGCGAGGACAGATTTTCGACGGTTCGCCGGCCCATGGTGGTTCCATGGGCCAAGAATCGGCGGAAATATGGACCACACAGGCGGATTCGCAGCCCGGCCAACCAAAGTCCGACAGGCTCCTAGCCTGGTCAGCTGTCGTTCGTGAGCCTGTGCGCCGCGATCAACCCAGCCGCTTCTCTGCGATCCGCATCATCGCATCGAACGTGCGGTCGGCGAGGATCCAGCGCAGGAACAGGATCGTGCGCGCGCCGCCGCCGGTCGGATAGCGGGTGCGCGGTCGCCGGGCGCGCACGGCGCGCGCAATTGTGCGTGCGACCACCTCAGGCGATGAGCTCAGTTTCGAGGTATCGCTGGCCGCCAGCATGCGCGCGTGTGACTTGGCCTGTGCCGCATAGGCGGTGTGGCTGGAATACTGCAGCAGGCTGTGCTGGGCGATACCACTCCATTCGGTGCGGATAGCGCCGGGTTCGATCACCACTACGTGGATGCCGAACGGCGCCAGCTCCATGCGCAGGCAGTCGCTCAGACCTTCTACTGCAAACTTGGTGGCGTGGTACCAGGCCCCCAGCGGTTCGTGCATCCTGCCGCCGATCGAGGTGATGTTGACGATGGTGCCGCTGCCTTGCGCGCGCATCATCGGGGTACTCAGCTGGATCAACCGCACCAGGCCGAACAGGTTGACCTCGAACTGCCGCCGCCCTTCCTCCAACGGCACGTCTTCCAGCGCGCCGTAGGAGCCGTAACCGGCATTGTTGACCAGCACGTCGAGGCATCCCCGCGCCTGCCGGATGGCCTCGACCGCGGCGACGATCGAGGTATCCTCGGTGAGATCGAGCGAAAGCAGCCGCGCACCCGCATCGGCCAGCCTCTGCATGCGTTCCAATCGTCGTGCTGCGGCATAGACCACGTGGCCATCGGCGAGCAGTCGGCGCGCGCTCGCCTCGCCGATGCCGGACGATGCACCGGTGATGAGAACAGTCTTGCTGATCATGTGGGGTTCCTTGGGGGTTGCTTGAGCGCAGTCTAAACTAGGGACTAAAGCCCCAAGTCAAGAGATGCGTCATGCTGATTGCCGAGTTTTGCCGCCGGACCACCTTGAGCCGCGACGCAGTGCGGCTTTACGTCAAACTCGGGCTGATCACGCCCACCGTGGGAGCTCATGGCAGCAATCGGTATCAGCAATTCGGCATGCCCGATGTCGAGCGCGCGGCACTGATTCGTGCCGGGCAGCAGCTCGGTTTCACGCTAAAGCAGATCGTTGCGCTCAATCGCGAATACGCGGCTGGCGCGATGGATACGGCGCGCAAGCTGGCCGTGATGCGCGACCAGTTGCAGGCCGTCGAGGAGAAGGCTGGGCGCATCCGCACGATGAAGAAGTACCTGCGCGCCAAGGTTGCCTGGCTGGAAGCTGGCGAGCGTGGTGCCGAGCCGGTTTTCGGCGGCAGTGGCGTCGCCGGTCATTGCCGCTCCATCGGCGCAACCACACGCGAAAGCTGATACGCCGCGGCGATCGCTGCCTGGGCATCGAGGGTGTCTCCGTCCCGGTGTGATTTTTTTTTCGCTGCCTGGCGAATATGGATGGAACCTTGGAAGATCGACCCGATGACAGCCAGGCAACACCAGCAACGTTTTGAAGCTCTGCTGCACGAGCATCGCGGCATCGTGTTCAAGGTGGCGGGTCTGTACAGCCGCACTGCCGCCGATCATGAGGATCTGGTGCAGGAGATCAGCGTGCAGTTGTGGCGTTCGTTCGTGCGCTACGACGAGAAAAAGGCGAAGTTCTCGACGTGGTTTTATCGGATCGCGCTCAACGTGGCGATCTCGCAGGTGAGGCGGCAGCGTTGGTCGGAGCAGGACAGGTTCGAACCGTTGCAGACACAGCACCTGGAAACCGTGGGTGGCGGTGAGGTAATTGCCGAGCCTGACGAGCGGCTGGTCGAGCTGTACGCATTCATTAGCCAGCTCGATCCACTCAATCGCGCCTTGATCCTGCTTTACCTGGAAGACCGCAACTACGCCGAGATGGCGGACATCCTCGGCCTCAGCGAAACCAATGTGGCGACCAAGATCAGTCGCATCAAACAAAAGCTGCGCGGCCGGATGACCCGCGCGACAACCCCAGGAGCGTGACAATGGAACTTGATGAGATGAAACAGGCCTGGGCGCAAATGGATCTGCGCCAGGACGGGATGGAAGCATTGTTGCGTCAGGATTTTCGTGATCGAAGGCTGGACAACGCCCGCGCCTCGATGCGCTGGAGCCTGCTGATGGGCGACGATTGGCGTGGGCGTGATCGGCATGGGTGCATGCCTGTGGCTGGCCCGCCACCTTGCCGTGCGGCCGATCAAGTCGCCGACGTTGCGACGGCTGGTTGATGACATGAGCGGTCGCAGCCTGTTGCGTGCTTCACGGCAGCTGGATGCCCTCGCCGGTTTCGAACGCGAGTAGGTTCGGCTCAGCGCGCCCTCGGCTTCAGCCGCACATAGACCTGCTTGCGCACCACCGCAATCATCGTGCCGGACGCGGTCTTCACCTCGGTCTCGAACCAGCGCAGTACTTTGTCGCCGCCGGCCGCTGCCGCACGCAGTTCCTCGACCACGCCGGACTCCAGCTTGAAGTGTGCGTAGACGTCCTCGTAGCCCGGCGCCACGAAGTCGATCGCGCCGGCCTTGTCCCACACGTAATAGTCGCTGCCCAGCTGGTGCATCACCAGCAACATCCAGAACGGATCGATCATCGCGAACAGGTTGCCGCCGAACTGGCTCTTCATGTAATTGCGGTTCCACGGCCGCAGCTGTAACACCACCTTCGCCTCGGTGTAGTCGTCGCTGAGCGACTGCACCCGGATCGCATTGATCAGAAACGGTGGCCACAAATTGAGCAGGCGACGAAACGTGCTGGCACGCATGGGCGAAGTGTCTGGATAACTGAAGTCGGATCCAGTTTAACCGGACATACGTCGAAGTACGGTCTCGCAGGCAACGTGAGAGCGGCCAAGCGCCATGCTCTTCCGATTTCCGATTCCCGATTCCCCGCCCTAAAACATCATCGACGCCATCCGTCGCCGATAGCGTCCCACCAGTTCCGCATCATCCAGCGTGGCAAACGCGGCGAGCAGGCGTTTCTTCGCCTGGCCTTCGTTCCAGTCGCGCGCCTTTTGCAGGATGACGAGGAATTGTTCCAGGCCGGCGTCAGGATCGCCCTCCAGCAGCAGGCGTACGCCGAGCTGATCGTGCGCCGCCCAGTCCTCGGGGTTGGCCTGGACGCGCTGTTGCAGCTCGGTCAGGCTGGGGGCTTCCTTCACGGCGTGCGCGAGATCCAGCTCGCTGCGCAGGCGCTGTGCCCGCGCGTCCGTGGCCAGATTCGCGGGCAGGGCGTCCAGCTCGGCCTGGGCGGCATCGGCCTGGCCGACGCGCATCAGGGCCAGCGCCAGTTCGAGCTTGAGCTCGGCCTTGGCCGGCTGGGTCGCGATCGCTTGTTGCAGGCGGTTGATCGCCGCCTCGGGCGTTTCTGCCGGGCTGTCCGCACCGTCAGCCGCGGGCGGCTCACCTTCCAGCGGCTGCACGTGGCGCGCGAGGAACTCGCGCAACTGACCTTCCGGCAACGCGCCGGTGAAGCCATCGAGTACCTCGCCATCCTTGACCAGCATCACGGTCGGGATGCTCTTGATGCCGAACATCGCGGCCAGCTCCTGCTCGGCGTCCACATCGACCTTGCCCAGCCGGAAACTTCCGTTGAACTCGTTGGCGAGCTTTTCCAGGATCGGCCCCAGCGACTTGCACGGCTCGCACCAGGCTGCCCAGAAGTCCACCAGGATCGGGATTTGCGTCGAAGCCTGCAGCACCTCGGTTTCAAAGGTCTGCTGGTTGACGTCGAAGACGTGGGATGTGCTGGCGGTATCGGTCACGAAAGGCTCCGGCGGTTGCATACGGGGTTTCAGATCAGGGCGATTCCGAGCATATCAAGCAGGCTGGCGCGGGCGCGCCATGTGTAGGGCAGCACGTTCACGAGGGATTTGAGAGAATCCACCGATGGCCATCCTGGAACACGCTACCCGCAACATGCGCGCGCCCGCGCCCGCAGCGTTGCTGGTCTGCGAACATTGCGACACCGTGTACCGGCGGCGCCCGCTGGAGCGCGGCGAGGTGGCGCGTTGCACGCGCTGTGGTGCGGAGCTCGATCGGCATCGTGTGCTGACCACGAACGCGCTGCTGGCCTTGATCCTGACGTCGATGATCGTGTTTGTGCAGGCGAATGTCTGGCCGATCTTCACCCTGGGTCTGAACGGTCAGTACCGCGCCACCACGTTGTGGGGCATGATCGACGTCATGTGGCAACAGGATGCCCAGGTGGTATCGGTGCTGGCTGCGGCCACGCTATTCTTTTTCCCGATGATCAAGATGCTGGTGATGGGCTGGCTGTTGTGGTTCGCCCGTGCCGGCCGGCGCGCGCCGGGTTTTGCACCGTTGATGGTGATCCTGCACCGGATCGGGCCGTGGACGATGAGCGAGGTGTTCGTGCTCGGTGCGCTGGTGGCCATCGTCAAGGCGCACACCTTTTTTGACGTGGCGGCCGATCCGGGGATCTATGCCTACGGGGCGTTGACGCTACTGATTACCATTTTCTCCGGCGTGGACATGCGCCAGCTGTGGGAGCAGACGCCGGAGCCAGGCGCATGAACACTCTGCCGCGTGCTGTCGACCTGGGCGTGATCGGTTGCCAGGTGTGCGGTCTGGTGTGCCGCAACGTGCCTGGTGACACGCAATGGGGCGGTGACGGCGTGGACGATGTGATGGCCTGCCCGCGCTGCGGCTCGACCTTGCATCGGCGCAAGGCGAACAGCTACGCGCGTACCTGGGCGCTGCTTATCGCCGGCTTCATCCTGTACATTCCGGCCAACGTGCTGCCGATCATGCGCACGGCCAGTTTGAACGATATCGACGACAACACGATCATCAGCGGCGTGGTCGAGCTATGGGTGAAGGGCTCGCCGGATCTGGCGGTGATCGTGTTTGCCGCCAGTATCGTGGTGCCGATGCTGAAGTTCCTCGCGCTGAGCATGCTGCTGGTGAGCAGCCAGCGCGGCAGCGACTGGGCCCGGCCGCAGCGTGCGAAGCTTTACCGCCTGGTCGAATTCGTCGGCTACTGGTCGATGCTGGATGTATTCGTGGTGTCCCTGTTGACGGCGCTGGTGCGTTTCAGCGTATTGAGCCGGGTCGAACCGTTGCCTGGCGTGATTTTCTTCGGGCTTACCGTGGTGCTCACCATGCTCGCTTCGATAAGTTTCGATCCGCGATTGATCTGGGATGGCAGGAATACCGATGACTGAAGACAGCCACGTCGAACAGGGCCAGCCGCCGCGCGACGAGCTGCCGCGCCCAGTGGTGAAGCAGCGCCGGTTCAAGGAGTCGCTGATGATCTGGCTGGTGCCGGTGCTGGCGGCCCTCGTGGGCTTGTCGCTGGTCATTCACAACTGGATGCAGGCGGGCCCGCAGATCACCATCAGCTTCCAGAGCGCGGAAGGGCTGGATGCCGGCAAGACGCCGGTGAAGTACAAGAATGTGGTGATCGGCAAGGTCAAGAAGATCCGCCTCAGCGCCGACCGCAGCCACGTGCTGGTGGAGGTGGCGCTGGAGAAGAGCGCCGAGGGTTTCGCCACCAAGGGCACGCGCTACTGGGTGGTGCGCCCGCGCATCGGGCTGGGTGGCGTGTCCGGCATCGATACCTTGTTTTCCGGTGTGTTCATTGGCGCTGATGTCGGGGAGTCGAACCAACCTCAGGATGAATTCGTCGCGCTGGAGGCACCGCCAGCGGTCAACCATGGCGCGCGGGGGCGCAGCTTCGTGTTGCACAGTGACGACCTCGGCTCGCTGGACGTCGGATCGCCGGTCTACTACCGGCGCATCCAGGTCGGTCGCGTGGCTTCCTATGCGCTGGACAAGGACGGCAAGGGCGTGTCGGTGCGCATCTTTGTCGACGGGCCGAACGACCACTTCGTGACCAGGTCCAGCCGCTTCTGGAATGCCAGTGGCGTGAATCTGTCGGTCGGTGCGAACGGATTGAAGCTCAATACGCAATCGCTGGCGACCGTGCTCGCCGGTGGCGTGGCGTTTCAGGATCCGCCAGGACCGCACGACAGCACGCCGGCACCAGGGAACGCCATCTTCAACTTGTTTGGCGATAAAGACACCGCGATGGCACCGCCGGACGGCGAGCCGCATTACATCCGCATGCGCTTTCAACAATCGGAGCGCGGGCTGGCCGTGGATGCGCCGGTGGAGTTCCTCGGCATCAATATCGGCAAGGTGGTCTCGGTACGGCTGGATTACGACGAAAAGACGCAGAAATTCCCGGTGCTGGTCGGTGCGGTGGTTTACCCGCAGCGGTTGGGCAGCGCCTACGAGAAACTCGAGGCCATGGCTGAGGCGCGCGGGGAGAAGCCGGCCCTGTCGCGCATGCTGGGGCGCTTGATTGCACACGGCCTGCGTGCGCAGGCGCGTTCCGGCAACCTGCTCACGGGGCAGCTGTATGTGTCGCTGGACTTTGTGCCGCACGCCGCGAAAGTGGCGTTCGATCCGGGCGCCAGGCCGCTGACCATACCAACCGCGCCAGGCAGTTTCGACAAACTGCAGGAGCAACTGGCGGAAATTGTCGACAAACTCGACAAGGTCCCGTTCGACAGTATCGGCAAGCACCTGGACCAGAGCCTGGCCGCACTCAACGCCACCCTCAAGCAGGTCAACGGGCAGACCTTGCCCGCTTTCAATGACACCTTGCACGGTGTGCAGACAACTTTGGGCAGCGCGAATGAGGCGTTTTCGGGCGACTCGCCGCTGCGGCGCAACCTCAGCGCGACGCTGGAGCAGGTGCAACGCATGGCGCGTTCGTTGCGCGTGCTCACCGATTATCTGGGTAGCCATCCGGAAGCCCTGCTGCGCGGACGCCGGGCCGATCCGCCACCGACCCCGCTGGCGCCGCCCCACCAGCCGAGCCAGCCGAAATCGGGGAGCAAGCCATGATCCGTCACGCCAAACCGCTGCTGCTGGCCGCCGCCGCCGCGCTGCTGGCCGCCTGTGCGTCGGCCCCGATGCATTACTACACCTTGCTGCCATCGGCGAGCGCCGAAGCTCCGAATCCGGCAGCATCGCTGGCGTTCGAACTGCTGCCGGTGAGCGTGCCGGCCCAAGTCGACCAGCCGCAACTGGTGGTGCGCGAGGGTGGCCAGAGCGTGGCGCTGCTCGAAGGCGAGCGCTGGATCGCACCGCTGGTCGACGAGGTGCACGGCGCGCTTGCGGTCGACCTGGCGCGGGAGCTGCCCGGTCGCGACGTTGGTGGCATGCCATCCAGTGGCAAACCCGTGTTGCAGGTCAGGCTGGATCTGCGCCGTTTCGATTCGCAGCCGGGCAGCTATGCCTTGCTCGACGGGGCGTGGGGCGTGCGTCTGTTGCATGGTACGAGGCCCGCATCGCTGGCCTGCAGCAGCCGTATCCGCGAATCGGTCGCTCCAGGCTACGCCGCGCTGGTGCAGGGCCACCAGCGGGCGCTGCACGAATTGGCGGGGCAGATCGCCAAAGTGGCGCAGGCGCTTGAAGCCGGTCGATCCGCCAGTTGCCCTGCCGATTGAGCGTGCTCGGCCGGGCACCACGGCTTGGCGGCTGGCTCGCGCTGGGCTAGTCTGGCCAGTTCATCGCAGCCGGCTTCCGCTGGGCTGCACCAACCGCATCAACCGCACCATGGCAGCGCAATCATGCAGGACAAGCAAGCCCCAACTTCCCCCGAACACGACGAGGCTGCCTACCGGCCGCAGGCGGTGGAGGCCGCCGCGCAGCAATACTGGAACACGCAGCACGCGTACGAGGTGACCGAGGATTCCAGTCGGCCGAAGTTCTTTTGCCTGTCGATGCTGCCGTACCCGTCCGGCGCCTTGCATATGGGGCATGTGCGCAACTACACCATCGGCGATGTGATCAGTCGCTACCAGCGCATGAACGGCAGGAACGTGCTGCAGCCCATGGGCTGGGATGCGTTCGGCCTGCCGGCCGAGAACGCCGCGATCAAGAACAACACCGCGCCGGCCAAGTGGACCTACGCCAACATCGAACACATGCGCAGCCAGCTCAAGTCGCTGGGCTACGCGATCGACTGGAGCCGCGAGTTCGCCACCTGTCGCCCGGAGTATTACCGCTGGGAACAGCTGATGTTCACCCGCCTACTCAGGAAAGGCATGGCGTATCGCAAGAACGCAGTAGTGAACTGGGACCCGGTCGACCAAACCGTGCTGGCCAACGAACAGGTCATCGATGGCCGTGGCTGGCGCTCGGGCGCGGTGGTGGAAAAGCGCGAGATTCCGCAGTGGTTCCTCAAGATCACCGACTACGCGCAGGAACTGCTGGACGGGCTGGATGCCTTGCCGGGCTGGCCCGATGCGGTCAAGACGATGCAGCGCAACTGGCTCGGGCGCAGCGAAGGGCTGGACATCCACTTCGTGCTGGAAGGCGAGGGCGAGCCGCTGAGCGTGTTCACTACCCGTCCTGACACCTTGATGGGCGTGACGTTTCTGTCGATTGCCGCTGAACACCCACTGGCGCTGAAAGCTGCGGAGAACAACGAAAAGCTGGCGACCTTCATCGCCGAGCTCAAGCACGGCGGCGTGTCCGAAGCCGAGCTGGAGACCCAGGACAAGCGCGGCATGGATACCGGGCTGCGCGCGATCCATCCGGTCAGCGGCGAGCCGGTGCCGATCTGGGTCGCCAACTTCGTGCTGATGGGCTATGGCACCGGCGCGGTGATGGCGGTACCTGCGCACGACCAGCGAGACTGGGAATTTGCGCAAAAATACAGTCTGCCGATCAAGATGGTGATCGTCGACGCCTCGGTGATCGAAGCCGTAAATCAGATTCAGCACGATTTGTCGCGCGGCGTCGGTATGTATCCCATGCTTGCTGCGCTGGAAGGGCGGGATCTCAGCGCCCAGGATATTTCCGCACCGTTGCGGGTGGTCGAGCAGTTTGAGCGGCGCATCCAGGAGCACGCCGCGTGGACCGAGCGCGGCGTGCTGGTCAATTCCGGTGAGTACGACGGCATGGATTTCGCCCAGGCGCTGGATGCGCTCGCCACGCGTTTCGAACGCGATGGCAGCGGCTCGCGCCGGGTCAACTGGCGCCTGCGCGACTGGGGCGTCAGCCGGCAGCGCTACTGGGGCTGTCCGATCCCGGTGATCTACTGCCCGAAGTGCCAAGCGGTGCCGGTGCCGGAAGACCAGCTGCCGGTGGTGCTACCCGAAGAGGTGGCGTTCGCGGGCGTGCAATCGCCGATCAAGGCCGATCTGGAGTGGCGCAAGTGCACGTGCCCGCAATGCGGCGGGCCGGCCGAGCGCGAGACCGATACCTTCGACACCTTCATGGAGTCGAGCTGGTACTACGCGCGCTACACCAGCCCGGGCGCGAACGCACAGATCGACGATCGCGCGAATTACTGGCTGCCGGTCGACCAGTACATCGGCGGCATCGAACACGCGATCATGCATCTGTTGTACTTTCGCTTCTATCACAAGCTGCTGCGCGACGCTGGCATGGTGCATTCGGACGAGCCGGCGCAGAACCTGCTGTGTCAGGGCATGGTGATCGCCGAGACGTTCTATCGCGACCATGCCGACGGCGCGAGGGACTGGATCAACCCGGCCGAGGTCGAGGTGCAGCGCGACGAGCGCGGTCGTGTCAGCGGCGCGCGGCTCAAGGCCGACGGCCAGCCGGTGCGGATCGGCAGCACCGAGAAGATGTCCAAGTCGAAGAACAATGGGATCGACCCGCAGACCATGGTCGACAAGTACGGCGCCGACACCGTGCGCCTGTTCTCGATGTTTGCCGCGCCGCCAGAACAGTCGCTGGAATGGAGCGAGGCCGGCGTCGAGGGCATGGCACGTTTCCTCAAGCGGCTGTGGCGCGACGTGACCACGCATGCGGCGAACCCGGGTCACCCAACGACGGATCCGGCTGCACTGGACGCTGGCCAGAAAGCGCTGCGCCGCCAGCTGCACGAGACGATCCAGAAGGTCGGCGACGATTTCGGCCGACGCCACGCGTTCAACACCGCGATCGCCGCGTTGATGGAACTGCTGAATGCGTTGGGCAAGTTCACCGACCACAGCGAGCAGGGGCGCGCTGTGCGTCACGAGGCGCTGGAGGCGATGGTGCTGCTGCTCAATCCGGTGGTGCCGCACATCAGCCATGCGTTGTGGCAGGTGCTCGGGCATGCGCCCACCGTGCTGGAAGACCAGCCGTGGCCGCAACCCGACCCGGTCGCGCTGGTGCGCGACACGGCGACCCTGGCGGTGCAGATCAACGGCAAGTTGCGCGCTACCATCGAGCTGCCGGTCAACGCTTCGAAGGACGAAGCCGAGGCGCTGGCCCGCGCACAACCGCAGGTAGTGCATTTCCTCGAAGGCATGACGGTGCGCAAGGTCATCGTGGTGCCCGGCAAGATCGTCAACATCGTCGCAGGATGACATTCATGAGCTTCATCAAGGCGCGTCGCCCGATTCAGGCCTCCCTGCTGTTGTTCGCCGCGCTTGCACTGGGCGCCTGTGGTTTCCATCTGCGCAAGAACGCCGCGCTGCCACCTTCGATGCAGCGGGTGCATCTGGCGGTCAACGGTGACAGTTATTTCCAGCGCCAGCTGGCGCGCGCACTGGGGACTTCCGGCGTCACCGTCGAGGACGATGCCGGTTCGGGCATTGCCGAACTGCGTGTGCCGACCGCGGCCTTCAGTACCGATACGCTGACCTCCGGCGGTTATGCGCGCATCAGCGAATTCGCCATCCACTACACGGTGCAGTTCGTTGTTACCGATGCCAGCGGGCAGGTGCTGGTGCCGACGCAACACATCAACATGTCGCGTGAGTACAGCTACGACGCCAGCGACACGATCGGCAATGCCTCGCAGGTCGAGCAGATCCAGAAGAGCCTCGACGACGACATGGTGCAGGCGATCCTGTTCCGCCTGCAGGCGGCCGAACAGCACCCCGTGCCGGCGACGGCAGCCAGCACGTACTGATGCCGCTCAGCCCAGGCCAGTGGTCCAAGGCGTTGATGGCGGATCGACTGGATTCGACCTACCTGCTTGCCGGCGATGAACTGCTGGTGCTGGAAGCCGCCGATGCGCTGCGCGTGCAGGCCAGGAAGCTGGGCTACGGCGAACGCGAGGTGCTTGAGTGCGGGCAGCATTTCGACTGGGATGATCTCGCCCGCGCCGGCGCCAGCATGTCGCTGTTTTCCAGCCGCCGGCTGATCGACCTGCGCCTGCCCACGGGGCGGCCGGGCATCGAGGGCGCCAAGGCGATCAACGCGTTCTGTGCCGATCCGCCAGCGGATGTCACGTTGTTGATCACCGCGCTGGAGTGGAGCAGCAAGCACGATGGCGCCTGGAGCAGGAAGCTCGATGCGAGCGGCACCATGGTGGTGTTCAACGCACCGAAACCGCACGAGTGGAACGCGTGGATCGGCGCACGCCTTGCCTCGCGCGGGCTTTCCGCCACACCCGACGCAGTGGCCTTGCTGGCCGAGCGGGTCGAGGGCAACCTGCTCGCGGCGGCGCAGGAAGTCGACAAGTTGCTGGTCCTGCATGGCGAAGGCCGCATCGACGCGGCCGAGATGGAAGACCTGGTGGCCGACAGCGCCCGCTACGACGTGTTCAAGCTCACCGACGCGGCGTTTGCCGGCGATGGCGCACGTGCCCTGCGTGTGCTGGCCGGTCTGCGCGCCGAGGGCGACGAATTGATCGCGTTGATGGGTTGGCTGGTAAATCAATTGCAACTGGCGCTGCGCCTGGCCAACGCGCAGAACTTTGCGGCGCAAGCCAAGACCGAGCGGCTGTGGCAGTCGCGCGAGCAGATGTTCCGGCAGGCACTGCGCCGCGCGCCGCGCGACCATTGGTTGCAATGCCTGGCGCGCGCGGCGCGCATCGACCGCCTGGCCAAGGGGCGCGAGACCGGGGATGCGTGGCTGGAGGCCGAGCGGCTGATTGTCGCCATCGCCGAACCGCGTGCGGCCGGAGCACTGGTGTGAGAGCGCTGGCGATCTTCGGTGGTACCTTCGACCCGATCCATCTCGGCCACCTGTGCGTGGTCTGGGAAGCCTCCGAACTGCTCGATGCCCCGGTGCTGATGATGCCGTCCGGCATGCCGCCGCATCGCCCGCCACCGATCGCCAGTGCGCCGCAGCGACTGGCGATGCTGCAGGTGGCGTTGCGCGGCCAGTCGCGCCTGAGTCTGGATGCGCGCGAGCTGGTGCGTAGCGGTCCGTCCTACACGGTCGATACCCTGGTCGAGCTGCGCGCCGAGCATGGCGACCGTCCGCTGGTTCTGCTGCTCGGCGCCGATGCGTTCGCCGGCTTGCCCGGTTGGCATGGTTGGCGCGGATTGTTCGAGCTGGTACATATCGGCGTGCTGAGTCGACCCGGTGAACAAGCCTCATTGCCGGATGAGCTGCAGCAGGAGATCGGCAATCGCTGGGTGGCCAACCCCGCCGCGTTGCAGTCCGTGCCGGCGGGTCGCCTGGTCGCGCTGTCGGTCACTTCGTTGGAAATCTCCGCGACGCGCATTCGGGAACTGCTCGCCGCCGGCCGTGAACCTCGCTACCAATTGCCTGCGGGGCTATTCGATCAGCCCGAACTTCTGGCGCCGTACCGCTTGCCTGCGCCCAAGTGATGTGTATTTGTGTTGAGCACACTGCAAGAATGTGCGGATCGTCTGCCGCGACGTCCAGCATGGTTCGGCGTCGTCGCGCTGAATCTCGGTTACGTGGGGCGTTCCTTCGGCGGGGCCGTCAAGGCAGCTGCAGCAGGCGTTCCATCAATATGCCACGAAGATCCCGACGGGCGTCGAACACGGCGATGATGTAGACGTGTTTGTCGGCGGGTCGATAGATGAGGCGCCACGGCGCCTCGATGATTTCGCGATGGTTGTTGATCCCCATGTCACGCAACTCGGGTACCCGACGACCGCGCGAAGTTTGCGACACAAGGCAGACAGCGCGTGCTTGCAGGCGATTCAATACGTTCAGCGCCGTTGCCGGCTGCTGTTCGGCAATGTATTGGACGATAGACTCAAGGTCGCGCTGAGCGGGGAGTGTCCACAGTACGCGCCGTTTAACCATCGGACTTCAAGTACGCCGCCAGTTGGGCGCGCGCCTTGGCGAATACCTGCTCCTGCGGGACGAGCTTGCCGGCGGCAATGTCCGCTTCGCCCATGGCAATCAGTTTCATCATGGCCAGTGATTTTTGCAACTGTTGGTACTCATCGTAGTTTTGCACCACCGCGCTGGCGCGACCGTTCTGTGTCAACACCAGGGGCGTGGCATCGTGTTCGCGCATCCGCTTCAACAACTGGCTGGCGTCAGCCTTGAAGTCGGAAAGACTCAGAATGTGTTCGCTCATGGTTGACCTCAATTCAGTCTGAATTCGGTTGTCAGGATACACTAGCCGGCCTGTTTGCGATTTCAATCGCTCTGCAACTGCGCCTGCACCTCATTGATCGAGTCGCGGATGCGCTTGGAGAACACCGAGTCGTCATGGTGGATCAGCAGTAGATGTTCGGTGGCGCGGGTCATCGCCACGTAGAGCAGGCGCGCCTCGTCGGCCTCGCGCTGACCTTCCTTGGGCAGCGAGCCGAGGCCGGGGATGATCACGAACGGAAACTCCAGGCCCTTGCTGGAATGCATCGTGATCAGCTTGACGCTGTCCTCGACCACGAACAGGGTCTGCTTGCCGGCGTTGTCGGCCAGGCGATTGGGGATGTCGAGGCGCTGCAGGATCTCGTGCAGCTTTTCGCCTTCCCATTGGTTGCGGTAGAGCACCGCGATGTCGGAATAGGGGCGGCCATGCGCATGTTCGTCGCGCAGGCGCGCCACCAGCACGTCGAGCTGGGCCCGCGCGGTGTCGGTGCGCACCAGCTCGGGTATGGCGCCGCGGCGACCGGCGCTTCGGGGTGCGACCAGCGGCACGCCGTCGTCATCGTCGTCGCGTGACTGGAGCAAATCCTGCGCGAACATACGCGCTACCGAAAGGATTTCCAGCGTGTTGCGGTAGTTGAGCTTGAGGATCGTAGTGCGGCCCTGCGCCTGCACGCCGAGACTTTTCCAGCTGATCTTGCGCCGCTCGGTGTTGCCGTAGATGTTCTGCGCATCGTCATAGAGCACCAGCAGCGAGTTGGTCGCCGGGTCGATCATCTGCACGATCAGCTTGTACCAGTCCGGTTCGAAGTCGTGGCCTTCGTCGATCAATACGGCGCCGTACTGGAAGCGCGGGATCTGGTCGCGATCCACGCCGTCGATCACCTTCTGCACCATCTGTTCGAAGAAGTCCTTGCTGCCCTGGGTGGGCAGCTCCACGTGATAGGCCACCAGCATCTTGTGGCACCATTTGTGGAAGTTGTAGACCTGTACCTTCTCGCTCAGGCCACACTCGCCGATCAGCTGTTCCAACCGCGCCGCCAGCGTCTTGTTGTAGCAGAGCACCAGGATGGGCCTGGAAAGCTCGCGCGCCAGCTGCATCGCGCGGAAGCCAAGAATCATGGTCTTGCCCGAGCCGGCGACGCCGTGAATGACCCGATGCTCGCCGCCGATCGAACGCGCCAGCTGTTCCTGCTGCGCGTCCATCACCTTGACCAGATCCGGGATGGCCAGCGGTCGCACCGCGTCGTCGGTGGGACCGAACAGGCCAAACTGGCCACTGCCGGCTTCCACCCGCAATTCGGGAAACAGGTGCCAGCGCACGCGGTCGATCTGCGGCAGCGTCATGGCCACCGGATACACCTGCGGGAACATCGCCCACAGGCGTTCCTGGAAGGCCTCGGCCTCGACCGTCTCGTACAGGTCGTCACGGCAGATCACCAGGTGCTCGGCCAGCACCTCGCCTAGCGCGCCCTCGTCGAACTGCTTGCGGGTGATGTTGGCTAGCACCACGCCCCAGCCCCACGGCATGATCAGCTTGCCGGCGTAGCGCGAACCCTCCGGGTGGCGCAGCGCCGGGTCGCGCTCCAGCACCACGCCGATCTCCAGCGCGTACGCGCGCGCCTGCAGCAGCGGGTTGTTCTCCTTGACCAGGCCGCGCTCGGTGACCAGGGTGAACTGGGTACTGTCGGCATGTCGGATGGTGTCGGCCTTCCAGTCCTTGACCTCCAGCACCAGCAGGCCGCGGCGTGGGTGGAACACCACGAAATCCGGATGGCGCTGGCGCAGCCCTACCGGCACGTCGTACCACAGCAGGTAGTCGTCCTCGAGCTTCTGTTCCAGCCGCTCGGAGACGCGCTTCTCGCCGCCGGTCATGCGTGGCAGACAGCTGTTGCGGGTGGGAATGAGTGTCGCCACGGAGGCCCCTCGATGAGCGTGCCGGTTGACGTTAGCCGATGCAGCGGGGCTGTCAATGCCGGTCCCACAGGCTCCAAGGAGCCTGTGGGACTTTACTCGGCCGGGCTGCGAATCCGTCTGTGCGGTCCATATTTCCGCCGATTCTTGGCCCATGGAACCACCATGGGCCGGCGAACCGTCGAAAATCTGTCCTCGCACAGCCGAATTCTCGCC
>SCRO01000121.1 GCA_004298505.1 Rhodanobacter sp. | reverse complement strand
CATTCGTACAGGAGCATGCCCCGGTGCTTCTGGTTCTCGTGCATGTAGAAACGAAGCGAGCAGCCGTTCATAGAACCTCCGCGGAATTCGTTTTAACGGGTTCGAGGGTTGCATCCATCGCGACTGGTCGGGACTGACGCAGCCACGCGCCTGCACCGTCGGAGCAGGAGCGGTATCTAGCGAAACTTCGGGATTCAATATTCATCGTCGTCACCCGTGGCGATACATAGCGGGTTTGACGGAGGAGGGACGCAACCTACCTCCGGAAACCGGACAGGTAGGCATCATCAGCCTTGCGGCGGTTCCAGGAGAATGCCATCTCCAGCTCAGACGTTAGCCGTACACGGCAGGGGAAAGCAAGCTCGCAGACCGATGAGACCGCCGCCCCATCCTTGAATGACGTGGTGTATCGTGAAAGCGCATGGGCGATGGAGTTCGCCTACGATCGCCTCTAGGGCTGATGACTCCTGCAGTGACTCGAAATCTCCGGATCAGGAGTCGAGTGATGATCTGCATCCCGTGTCTAGGCTGGGTTTTTCCCGCCACGCGCGTTGGTTGGTGCGGTCCGGCTTTGCGTCGCCGTGGTAGGCGACCACGACAGTCTATTTCTGCCCGCACTGCTTTGCCGAAATCGAGCAGGCGCTACCGATCTGCCCGCGCTGCGGTGTCGACATCGCGCAGTGGTGTTGCCGTCCATACGATACGCGCCTGGTGCACGCTTTGGGGCATCCGCTGGCCGATGTGCGGATGATGGCCATCGAGGCGCTCGGACGCCGCGGTGATCCGGCGGCGGCCCTGCCATTGGCGCGATGCGCGCTTGCGCACCCCGTGGATGTGACGCAGGGCCTGGCGATTGTCAGGGCAGTGGCCAAGTTGCGGCGCGACGAATCATGGAACGACGCCGTTCGATTGCTCCACGACCATCCGGTGCGGGCTGTTGCGCGCACGGCTAGGGAACTTCATACCCCGAAGCATGCCGCCACGACCCTTGTGCCAGGTTCCCCGGATCGGGAGGCCGAGGTGCAAGCATCCATCGATGATCTTGCAAATCGCGTGGACGCGACCGAGCGCATCATGGCGCTGGGTGAGCACGCGATTGCACCGCTGCGTCGCTATCTGCGTGAAGGCGCGCAGGTAATCCCACACGGGCGTCTGTTTGCCATCTCCATGCTCGCACGTCTGCGGTCGCCGATGGCTCGTGAGGGCTTGAGGGACGTCTTGCACGACATCCCATGGCGGCGGCTTCCGTCGAGTCGGCGCGAGGCTGAGTATCAGGTCAAGGATGTCGCCATTCGCCACCTGATCACGCGTGACTACCCTGAACGATGCGTCGACGCTATCTACGCGGCCAACGTGGAGCGCCTGCCATCGGCCGTGGCTGCGGCCGGCCGACTTGGACTTTCGTCGCTGGCTCCTGTACTCGTCGACATGCTGAGAGACGATGTGCTGGAGCGAGCCGCGGCCGATTCCCTCGAAAGCCTTGAAGAATATGGCCGGGCCGCCTTGCTGCAGGCATTGCCGGCGCTGTTCGAAGAGGCTGGGTCGCGAGTACACAGTCGGCTTGCCGCCATACGCGCCTTGCTTGTTCTGCGGCGAATGCACGCACGTTTGCCGCCTTGGGTGCTACGCCGTGCGCTTGCAGACGGCCATCCGGCGATTCGTGCAGCCGCTGCACTTTTCGACGACACGCAGGACAACATACGTCGGGCCGAACTGATCCGCGGTGCACTGAGTGACTGCGTAGCTCTGGCGGTCCTGTGCCGTGAACGGCTCGCCCATCGCGACTCCGGATTTGCCGATGCCGCGCGAGAGGCGCTTCATCGCAACGCCGAACCGGACATCTATGGAAACTTGCATCCCTTGCCAAGGGATGCCATCCGCTGGTTGACCATGGCAGAGGTTGGAGCAGGGTCCGTATGAGTCGGTCAGGGTGGAGCTTCGTCGTGCGATAAAACGGATCAGGACTCCGCTTCGATCGCGCTGCGATGTTCGTCCCGAGCTGCCCGCCAGACCTCGCGGGCGGCGTCGGCATTCATCGCCATGATGCCAAGACCGACGATCAGATCGGGCCACGCCGACGGAGAAAAAACCGTCACGAGGCCGGCGGCGATGATGGCGATGTTGGCCAAGACGTCGTTGCGCGCCGAGAGAAAAGCCGCCCGTGTCAGGCTTCCTCGATGGGCTCGGTAACGTGCAAGCATCAACGCGCAGGAGAGGTTGATAACGAGCGCGCCCAGCGCCGTGATCGACAGCGGTATCGGTGCCGGTGGAAGCGGCGCGTGGAATTTGTTCCATGCCGCCCAGAGCGTGGCGAGCGCAGGGATGAGCAGGATGGCCGCCAGCCCCATGCCGACGCGTGCGCGGGCTTTGAGCGACCACGCAAAGGCGGTCCAGATCAGCAGGTTGACCGATGCGTCCTCCAGGAAATCCACACTGTCGGCAAACAGCGAGACGGACCCAATGCGAAGGGCCACGACAAATTCAATGCCAAAGTAGCCGAGGTTGAGCAACGCCACGAGGAGCACCGTGCGTCGCAGGAGAGCATGGTCGCTGGCCTCGTCAAACGGTTGGCTCATGGCGCTGCCCGGACTTCACATCCAAAAAATGCAAGGACGCGGATACCTTGCTTGAGCAGCCCATGAATACCGGTCGCTGTGGAGCATTCGATGGATAGCTCGGTCCACGAGTCCGGCCATTACTTCCGGGTCTTCTGCGTCAATACGCTGCCGGCGAGCGACTTCGTGGTCGCGCTCGTGCGGCCATCGTTGAGCACTTTGGCGGCGGTCTTCGCGGTCGACGGCGAGGACTGTTTGCCCGTGTGGGCCTGGGCCAGCGCGCTGCCCGCCAACGACTTGGCAACCCTGCTGGCCCCGGGGTCGCGCAAGACCGTCGAAGCGGCTTTTGTCACCGTAGGGCCGGTCTTTTCGTTCTTTGCCATGCGTCTTCTCCTGGTGGAATGAGGACCTGATCGCTAAAACAACCTGTGCTACGTACGTCCGGCAGTCGTGCTGGGTACTTCATCCGTTCGACTAGGCCACTTTCTTGACGGCCTGCTGCAACTCCATCACGTCCAGAGTGAAGTCGAGCGGGACCTGGATCGGCACGGTGGGGCAACGCTTGTCGTTGTAGACGTCCACGTCCGTCGCCAGTTGCACGCAGTCGCCAACGATTTGCAGGCGGCGCTGGGCGAACGATTTGACGAAGTGGGTGTGGGGCGCGTTTGGATCGTCAAGATCCGCCCATAGCGATAGCGTCTGGGTGCCCCGTTTCTGAGTCGCGGCATGTTTGGCGCGATAGCGGCGCCCGAGGCGATCGACTCGGTATTCCTCGCGAAAGACTTGGGCGATGTCAGTGGCGATCGCGTCGATGACGGTCTTGACGCTGGGCTTGTGAAGGCCGTTGCGAAAAGCCCATTCGGCGACCGCGTGCGGATCGAGCAACGCATCGGATCCGACCTCGGCCTTGTAGCGCTCGACGTACTCTTTGACGGCATTCGTATAACCAGACATGTTCCGCTCCTCTAAACCGTGTGAACCATACCCCAGCCATCGGTCAGCGCCGACGACGTCACCGCTTGCCGCACCTTGACCTGAAACTTGCGAAACAGGTCGTAGCGTCCGAGTCGCCGCTGCAATTGGCCGACCACCAGGCCGGGGTGCACGTCGAGGCGCTGCGCAAATAGCACGACGCGTTCTGCGGCGAAAAATGGCGCCACGCGGGCCACAAATCCGGTCATCTCGTCCTGCGCCACGCAAAATTCAGCAGCTTCGGTGTTCGCCACCACTTCCTCGTCATTGATCTGGTCGGCCGCGGTCCCTTCCATGTCTTGGTCCAGGATGTATCCGCGTTCCCGACCATGGCGGCGCAGCACGTGCTCCAGCTCATGGCGCAGCACGAACCAGAAGTTGTCGATGCGATCCAGGCGCAACGACAGCGCCACCACGGGCTGCACGTCGGTGAGCCAGAAGCAGGCGCCGTCGATCTTGGAGCCCGGAATGGGCTCCACAATCACAAAGCGTACGCCGCACTCGGCGAGCACCCGAGCGACATGCCGAGTTTCTTCGGGGGCGGACAAGAGCGCCGACAGACGCGGCAGGGCCTGCCGCAAGCCGGCTTCGGTGTAGGGGGCGATCACGAGCTCCGACGCAATGCGGCGAGCCCGGCACAGCCAGGCCAGCTGCAACATGCTGGGCAGATCGTGGACCTCGGTTTTCTTGGCGGCGTGGCAGAACGGAATCTCATCCTCCAGGCTGTTCACGTCGAAGAACGTGAGAAACTGCTGTTCAAGCACCTCGATGCTCTTGGTGGCCTCGATCCAGCCGCGCTTGATCATCTCGCGTACCGGAAACCGCTC
>SCRO01000120.1 GCA_004298505.1 Rhodanobacter sp. | reverse complement strand
CGACCGTCTGCGCCGCGAGGCGCTGTCGCTGCTGGACATGGAGAGCGACCTGCGCCACGCGCTCAGCCGCAACGAGTTCGAACCGTACTACCAGCCGATCGTCGCGCTGGCCGACGGCCGCGTGATCGGCTACGAGGCCCTGCTGCGCTGGCACCATCCCCGGCGCGGCCTGCTGTTGCCGGATGATTTCCTGCTGATCGCCGAGGAATGCGGCTGCGCCGAGGCGATCGACTGGCAGATCTTCGAACAGGTATGCATCCAGGCGGTACGCCTGATCGGAACCGAAGGCTCGATCAGCATCAATGTATCCGGCCGGCACTTCCGCTCGGTCGACCTCGATCAGCGCCTGCTTGCCCTGCTGGACCAATACGCCGTCCCTACCCACTGCATCCATATCGAGGTCACCGAACACGCGCTGCTGGGAAATCCGACCCAGGTCAAGCAGATGCTGCAGAACCTGCGCAACAACGGCGTCGGCATCTCGCTGGACGATTTCGGCACCGGCTATTCCTCGCTCAGCTACCTGCATCAGTACCCGTTCGAGAGCCTGAAAATCGATCGCTCGTTCATCACCGAGCTGCCACCGGATGACGGTGAAACCCAGGGCCTGGCCCTGGTCCGCGCGATCCAGGTGCTGGCCGACTCGCTGCACATGAAGGTGATCGCCGAGGGCATCGAGCAAGACTCACAGCGCCAGGCCTTGCTGCGCGTGGGTTGTCGCTACGGACAGGGCTTCCTGTTCGCCACCGCGCAGCCGGCCAGCGCGTGGCTCGGCACGGACAAGCCGCTGCTGCTCGCCTGAGGCGGATCCCGGATCTACTGGGCCGTGGCTGGTGCGCCGGGTACCGCGCCTTCGCTGAGCAGGTGTTCGGCGTCGATCCGGTCGAACTGGTAGCGCGGCGCGCAGAACTCGCAGATCACCTCGATTTCATCGCCGCGGGCCGCCAGCGCCGCCTCCACCTCATCGCGACGAGCGTACGCAGCATCGCGGTGACCCGCTCACGGCTGCAGCTGCAGCCAAACGTCAGCGCCCGCGTATCGGGGGGCTGGCTTGGCACAATCGAGGTTCTCGTCGGGAGCAGGCCCACCAGATGGGGGTTCGGCGGCGGCGACACAACGCCTCTTATACTGCCCTCACCTTCGCTGGTGCACCACCATGACTCGCCTGTTCCACCACATCCGATGGCGCAAGCTGCTGCGCTGGCTGGGCATCCTCGCTCTGGCCTGGCTGGCGTCGACGTGGCTGGCGGTGCTGCTGCTGCGCTTCGTGCCGCCGTGGACCTCGGCGGTGATGCTGGAGCGTCAGGTCGGTGCGTGGATGCATGGCGAGAAGGGTTTCCGGCTGCGCCAGCACTGGGTACCGTGGAAGCAGATATCGCCGTGGGTTCCGCTGGCGATGGTGGCCGCCGAGGACCAGAAATTTCCCTACCACCACGGCTTCGATTTCGACTCCATCAATCAGGCGATCGATGCCGCGGACGACGGCAAGCGCCTGCGTGGCGCCAGCACGATCAGCCAGCAGACCGCCAAGAACCTGTTCCTGTGGAATGGACGCAGCTTCGTGCGCAAGGGCCTGGAAGCCTATTTTACGGTGTTGCTCGAGCTGACCTGGCCGAAGCGGCGCATCCTTGAGGTCTACATGAACATTGCCGAGCTGGGCAACGGCATCTACGGTGTGGGTGCGGCCAGCGAGGCGTATTTCCGCACCCCGCCGGCCCAGCTGGGCCCGGCCCAGGCGGCGCGTCTGGCCGCGGTGCTGCCGAGCCCGCGCCGGTTGCACGCGGACCGACCCAGTGCCTACGTGATGCGCCGCGCCAACTGGATCCAGCAGCAGATGGAACAGCTGGGTGGCCCCGGCTATGTCGACGGTCGCGCCCCGCCGCATCCGCCGCACTGAGAGGCTCGCTCTGTCGTCCGTCGTTGGTTAGCATGCAACTGGACTTTCACTGGCGCCGCCCATGCCGCAACTCACCATCGTCGTTCCCGTGTACAACGAAGCGGCCGTACTGCGTTTGTTTCATCGGCGCCTGGGCGAGGTCATCGATCATCTGCCGTTGGCGTGCAGTGTGCTCTACGTGGATGACGGCAGCTGCGACGATACCTGGTCGATCATCGTCTCGCTGCTCGCCGCGGACTCGTGCGTGGGCGCACTCAGGCTGTCGCGCAATTTCGGCAAGGAGGCGGCGCTTACCGCCGGGCTTGACGCCGCTGGCGGCGATGCCGTGGTGGTGATCGATGCGGACCTGCAGGATCCACCGGAACTGATCCCGGCCCTGGTCGAACAATGGCAGGCCGGGTATGACGTGGTCTACGCCACACGCACCGCGCGCGATGGCGAAAGCCGCTTCAAGCGATTCACGGCGGCGGCGTTCTACCGCAGCATGGAAAAATTGTCGGACACGGCGATCCCGCGCGACACCGGCGACTTCCGGTTGCTCTCCCGCCGCGCGCTGGACGCACTGGGACAACTGCGCGAACGCCAACGCTTCATGAAAGGCCTGTTCAGCTGGATCGGATTCCGCCAAACCGCCGTGCACTATCTGCGCGAACCACGCCATGGTGGCACCACCAAGTGGAACTACTGGCGGCTCGCCCAGCTCGCCATCGAGGGCATCACCTCGTTCTCGACTGCCCCACTGCGGCTCGCCACCTGGGTTGGCCTGGCGTCGGCCGCGGCCTCCTTCGTCTATGGATTGTGGGTACTGCTGCGCACGCTGATCTATGGAGATCCGGTGGCCGGCTATCCGACTCTGATCCTGGTCATCCTGTTCCTCGGCGGCGTGCAGTTGCTGGCGCTTGGCGTGATCGGCGAGTACCTGGGGCGCAACTACGCCGAAAGCAAGCAGCGGCCGCTGTATTTCGTCGAGGAACAGCATCCGCCGCAAACCCCGCGCTGAGCCCGCGCTTCGGGCTTCACTACACGCGAACGCCGCTGCGCGCTAGACTCAAGCCTGACAGCGCACGGCTACCGCCCGGAGACCCAAGATGAGCCAAGTCAGACACCTCCTGCAAGACAAGGGCAGCACCATCTTTAGCGTAGCACCGGAAGCTCCGGTACTCGAGGCGATCAAGCAGATGGCCGAACACCGCGTTGGCGCATTGCTGGTGATGCGTGATGCCGGGTTGGTCGGCATCGTGTCGGAGCGCGACTATGCGCGCAAGGTCATCCTGCAGGGGAAATCCTCGTCGCAGACCGCTGTGTGCGACATCATGACTGCCGCCCCACTCACCGTTGGCCCGGACACGGATGTTTTCGAATGCATGCGCCTGTGCACCGACAGTCGCGTGCGGCACCTGCCGGTGGTGGTAGACAGCAAGGTGGTCGGCATCATCTCGATTGGCGACCTGGTCAAGGCGGTGATCGACGCCCAGGCCGAACAGATCGAGCACCTGGAGCGTTACATCACCGGTTGAGCGCCGTACCCGGTAATTGGCGCGAAAGCACCACGTGCGGCGACTCAGACTTTGGTCTTTCCGACGGTACCGTCGTGCACAGGCTCCTCGGGAGCCAGATCCGGCGACCAGCCGGCACGCCGGGCTGCCGCGACCGCCAGCGTAGCGACACCGGCGCCGGCCAGCGCGAGGCCGCCAACGCCCCAACCCAGCATGCGCAACCCGCTCACCGCGCTGGTCACCACCACGTCGCCGAAGCGCCAGACCGCGGTCTCGACGAAATTCTTGCCTTTGTAGCGTGTCTCGCGCGGTACTCGCGTATATAGCGCGTCGACCGCCGGCTTGGTCATGCCGTAGGCAAACCCGCGCGTGACCACCAGCATCACCGCCAGCAGCGGCACGCCATACAACCACGCCACGCTGCCACCGCCAAGCAGCGCCACCGCGCCCAGCAGCGTCACGTTTATCAGTGCCGGGATCAGCAGCCCCCAACCGGCGCCGTGACGGATCAGCAACCAGCGCGTCAGGCTCCACTGCAACAGTGCGCCGAGTAGGTTGGTTGCCAGGTCGAGGTTGTTGTAGAACGCGGTGCGCGCCACCGCATCGGTGAAATGCGCCTTGGCATAGTCGGCTACCAGAGCGTAGGCCAGCGTGCCGATACCGTCACCGAACAACATCAGCAAGGCCATGTAGCGCAGGAAGGGGTGCGACCAGAGTTGCTTGACGCCAGCCCAGAGAGAGCCGCCGACAGCATCCTCGGCATGCCCGCCAGCCTGGCTTGCCTGACTGGCCGACAGGCGCAGCAGCAGCGCAAGCGACACCGACAACGCCAGCGCCGAGACCACCAGCAATGGCGCCACGCCAATCACCTGCACCAGCAGCTTGGTCAGCAGCGGGCCAAACAGCGCACCACCCATGCCGGCCAGCGCGATCAGCGAAAACATCCGCCGCGCCTCGCCACGGCTGAAGATGTCGGCCATGACACTCCAGAACAGCGACACCACGAACAGGATGAACACGCTGACCCAGACGAAGAACACCACGCCAAGTTCGCGCGCACCGATGCGTTCCTGTGCCATGAACGCGGGCACGAAAGCGAGTAGACACACGATAAAAAAACTGTAGCTCCAGGCCAGCAATGGGCGCCGCCGGCATCGCGCCACCAGCAAGCCGAATAGCGGCGTGATCAGCAGCATCACCAGGAACACCGCGCCGTAGAACAGCGGCAGCGAGGTCGAGCCGACGGCCCCGCTGAGCTGGTCGCGGACCGGCCGGATGATGTAGTACGACGTCATCAGAAAGAAAAACGCCAGCGTGGACAACCTCGACGCGGCAGCTTGTTCCTGGACAGCGGAGCGAGGCAGACTCAAGGGCCCATCCAATGAGAAGCGCGAAAAGACTAACATGCCGACATGGGCCCGCCGCCAGAGCAGGGGATTTCGCGTGGACAACTACGACTACGTGATCGTCGGCGCCGGCGCGGCCGGCTGCGTGCTGGCCAACCGGCTCAGCGCGAACCCCACCACCCGCGTGCTGTTGCTGGAGGCCGGTCCGCGCTGGTCGTGGCAACAGGTGCTGCCGTGGTTCGTGCATAGCGAAGACAACAGCCGCGGCACCAGCGCCCTGCACGGCGCCGACGGCCCGCTCGGCGTCTGCGACCTGCGCTATCACAACCCACTGTCCGAGGCTTTCGTCGAGGCGGCAGTCATGGCCGGCTATGCGCGCAATGACGACTTCAACGGTGCCCAGCAGGCCGGCTTCGGCCTGTACCAGGTCACCCAGCGCAACGGCGCGCGCTGCTCGGCCGCGACCGGGTATCTGAAGCCGGTACGCGATCGCCGCAACCTGACGGTACGCACCGGCGTGCTGGTCGAGCGGGTGCTGCTGGAGCAAGGGCGTGCGGTCGGCGTGCAGTTGCGGCGGATCGCGGCCGGCGAGGTGCTGATCTGCGGCGGCACGATCAACTCGCCGCAGTTGCTGATGCTGTCGGGGCTGGGGCCGGCGGATCACTTGCGCGAACATGGAATCGCCGTGGTGGCGGATCTGCCCGACGTCGGTACCGGGCTGCAGGATCACCTGGACATCTGCACCGTGGTCGGCAGCCGCCAGAAGCACCTCACCTACGACCACCTCGACCAGCTCGGCACGGCGATCCGCTGGTGGCGCCCCCGCGACGGCCCGGGCAGCTCGAACATCGCCGAGTCCGGCGGTTTCGTGCGCAGTCGTCTGGCCGACGACGAGCGCTGCGACATCCAGTTCCATTTCGTGCCCGCGCAGCTCGACGACCATGGCCGCCATCGCCTGCCTGGCGACGGCTACACCGTGCACGCGTGCTATCTGCACCCGCGCAGCCGTGGATTCCTGCGCCTGCGTTCGGCCGACCCGGCGCAGCCCGTGGCGATCCACGCGAACTATCTCGGCGACGCCGAGGGGCATGACCTGAAGCGGATGCTCGAGGCGGCGCGGCTGTCGCGCAAGATCCTGGCGCAGGGCGCGTTCGATTACTGCCGTGGCCAGCCGGTCTTCCCCGAGCGCGAGCTGGACACCGACGCCGAGTACCTGGACTTCATCCGGCGCAAGGCCGAAACCGTCTACCACCCGGTCGGCAGCTGCCGCATGGACAAGGACGATCGTGCGGTGGTCGACAGCGAGCTGCGCGTGCGCGGCGTCGAGGCACTGCGTGTGGTCGATGCCTCGATCATGCCGAGCATTCCCACCGGCAACACCAACGCGCCGACGATCATGATTGCCGAGCGGGCCAGCGCACTGATTACGCGCAGGCCGTAGGAGCCCGCTTGCAGGCGATGCCTTTTGTTGCGAACGCCGGCTCAGCGCTTCAGCAACGGCAACTTGTTCGGCACGCCGTCCCACTTTTCGGCGTCTTCCAGCGCGGCGATCTTGCTGGTCAGCACGGGCCACTTCGGTGCGAGTTCCGCGTTGATCGACATGAAAATCTCCTGCCCGGCCGGCACGTCCAGCTCGGGGAAGATCGCCCCGACCGGGCACTCCTCCACGCACAACGTGCAGTCGATGCACTCGTCCGGATCGATCACCAGAAAATTCGGACCGGCGTGAAAGCAATCCACCGGGCACACCTCCACGCAATCGGTGTATTTGCAATTGATGCAGTTATCGGTGACGACGTGGGTCATGGTGTCTCCTCCAGACGAGATCGAGACATGCACCCAGTGTCGGGCAGCTCACGCCATGGCGCAATGACTCAGATCAGAGCGGATTCAGCGCAGCCTATGCAGAAAGCGCGGGCATCTTCCCAATTCCCCCGTCATCACGACGGGATACGCTCTCCTCCGTTCCACACCTGACCTCTCTTACCCTGTACGCATGATGCACATGAATCCCGCCACAGCTTTCGACGACGCCGTGAGCGCCACGCTTGCCGACCATTTTCTGTCTGATCCGTGAGCAGACCCGAAGCTGGCGGACGGTGCCGGCCCTATGACATCAGGCGAGTGCTTGCAGCGCAGCGCCATAGTCCGGCTCATTGCCGATCTCGCTGACCAGCTCGGTATGGATGACCTTGTCGTGCTCGTTCAGCACCACCACGGCACGGGCCGCCAGCCCGGCCAGCGGACCGTCGGCAATCGCCACCCCGTAGTCGTTGAGGAACTGGCGACCGCGCATCAGCGACAGGTTGACCACCTTATCCAGGCCCTCGGCACCGCAGAAGCGCGCCTGCGCGAACGGCAGGTCGGCCGAGATGCACAGCACCACGGCATTGTCGAGCTTGCTGGCCGATTCGTTGAAGTGGCGCACCGAGGCGGCGCAGGTCGGCGTATCGACGCTGGGAAAGATATTGAGCACCTTGCGCTTGCCGGCAAAGGTCGAAAGCGTGGCGTCGGAAAGATCGCCGGCAACCAGCGCGAATGCTGGCGCGGCGGATCCCACAGCGGGAAACTGGCCGTTGACGCTGACCGGCTGGCCATGGAAGGTAACTTTGGACATGCTGAAACTCCTGCGCGAGTGAATGGTTACAAGTAGTAGAACATGGTCTTGGCCAGGAACACGATGCCGACCATCAGCGCGAGCACTAGGCAATGGGTGTACTTGAAGCGGCACACGTCCATCTTGCCGTGGCGCATCGCCCACATCGCGTTGACGAACACGCCGAGCACGCCGAACGCGAGCACAACCTTGAGCAGCAGCCAGTTACTAAAGCGTGAACCGACGCAGCTGAAGCCGTCACAGCGGATGTCGAAACATTTGTGCAGCGATTCGACCACGATTACCTCGAACGCCACCGCGCCGACGAAAACGATGGCGCAAGCCAGGTGCAACAGGACGATCCACGGATACCAGTCAGCCATGCGCAAGACCATGAAAACCATGCAGAGCCGGCAATATGTGCCGCATCACATTGAGCGGCCATGACCTGCATCAAATGCAGGTGAACACTGTTGCTGAGCGGCGTCGAACTTCCAGCTGTCAAAACGACGCGGCACATCAGGCGTTTAGAGCAAGGGCATCGCCCGCAAGCGGGCTCCTGCCGGGTTTGATCGTGGCCGGGTTCGGGCACCCCACATCTGTTCCTGGCGCAGGAGCCCACTCGCGGGCGATGCTCTTTGCCGCGGGAAGGCACCCGCAGCAGCCACGCCCGCTCCACCCGGGTCGTTTTCCACAAACCTGTTGACAACGCTTGGCATCTGGCTAAGATAGTAATTGATTACTTACTTATTTCTGGATGTAGCCATGGACCACCCGCGCAAGCGCCTGTCCGCTGAAGACCGTCGCACGAGCACGGTCGAATCGGTGATCGAGCTGGCCGCCGAGCAGAACCCGAGCGAAATCACCACCGCCGCGATCGCCGCGCGCATGCACCTGACCCAGGGGGCGCTGTTCCGGCACTTCCCCAACAAGGACGCGATCTGGCAGGCGGCATTGGAGTGGGCGGCCGATCGCCTGCTGGCGCGAATCGAGCGTGCGGCCAGTGGCGCAACGTCTCCGCTGGCAGCGCTCGAAGCGATGTACCTGGCGCACATCGGCTTCGTCATCGAACACCCCGGTGTGCCGCGCATGGTGTTTGGCGAACTGCAACGCGCCGAGGAGACCGCGGCCAAGCGCATGGTGCAAACGCTGATCCGCCGCTACGGCGAGCATCTGCGCGCAATGATCGAAGATGGCAAGGCCAGCGGCGAACTGGATCCAAAGGTGGACGCCCCGGCCGCGGCCACGTTGTTCATCGGCAGCATCCAGGGCCTGGTCATACAGGCACTCCTGCTCGGCAACAACAAACAGATGCGCAAGAGCGCCCCTGCGGCGTTCGCCATCTACCGTCGAGGCATCGCCAAGGCCCGCTGATGAAACGCTTCACTCAATCAGGTCGGAACCGGGATATTCGAAAACACGTTCCCGCCATTTGCCCAAACTGACCCCTCGACGACGATCACTTGCTGATCAGGATCGAAGCATCGTCCCGAACGGAAACCCGCCGATGAAGACTCCAAGCCTCCCCACTGGCAAGACTCGCTGGATCGCGCTCGCCATCGCCGTCATCGCCGTCGCTGGCTGGTCGCTGTTCTGGCTGATGCACGACAGGGGCAATCCCGATGTACTGCGTTTGTACGGAAACGTGGACATCCGCGAGGTGGAGCTGGCCTTCCGCCAGCCCGGCCGCGTGACCAGCATGGCCTTCGACGAAGGCGATGCTGTGACCGCCGGCACGGTGCTCGCTCGACTTGACGCCACGCCGTATCGCGAGAAGCTCGCCGCAGCGCAGGCCCAATTGCACACAGCGCAGGCTGGACTCGACAAATTGCGCAGCGGCAACCGGCCGCAGGAGATCGCGCAGGTACAGGAGCGCGTGCGCCAGGCACAGGCAGGCTCGCGCGAGGCCGAGCGCAATTTCAGGCGTCAGAGCACCCTGCTCGAATCGGGTGCCAGCAGCCAACGCACCGTCGACGTCGCCCGTGCCGCGCGTGACCGGGCCGCGGCCGACCTGGCATCGGCCGCGGCCGCACTGTCACTGGCCAGGGATGGATTCCGCAGCGAGGATGTCGCCGCCGGCGCGGCGCGGGTAGCTGCGGCCGATGCAGCCCTGGCCCAGGCGCGCACCGCGCTGGCGGACACGGAACTGGTGGCGCCTAGCGACGGCATCGTGATCGCGCGGGTGCGTGAACCGGGCAGCATGGTGGCGAGCAGCACGCCCGTATACACCTTGAGCCTGCGCGATCCGGTTTACGTGCGCGCCTATGTCAGCGAGCCGGACCTGGGCCGCATTGCGCCCGGTGCGTCGGTGCGCGTGCACACCGATTCCTCCGACAAGATCTATCGTGGCCAGATCGGTTTCATCTCGCCGCGCGCGGAGTTCACTCCGAAGACGGTGGAGACCACCGACCTGCGTACCGACCTGGTCTACCGGCTGCGTGTGGTGGTTGCCGATGCCGATCAGGGCCTGCGTCAGGGCATGCCGGTAACGGTCGATGTCGATACCGCCCGCACCACTGACAAACCCGCGCAAGAGCGTTGAGATGAGTGCGCACCCCGCCAGCAACACGACGCGCGAACGCGGCAAGGATCACCCCGCCGTCATCATCGACAGCGTCGCCAAGCACTTCGGTGAGGTCCACGCCCTGCGCGGCTTCAGCGCTGAAATTCATTACGGTCGCCTCACCGGCCTGGTCGGCCCCGATGGCGCCGGCAAGACCACGCTGATGCGGATCATGACCGGGCTGCTGGTGCCCAATGGCGGCAGCGTCACGCTGGCCGGCCTGGATGTGGTCAAGGACAACGATGCGATCCACGTCGTCAGCGGCTACATGCCGCAGCGCTTCGGCCTGTACGAAGACTTGTCGGTGCTGGAGAACATGCGCCTGTACGCGCAGTTGCGCGGCATGAATACCGACCAGCACGCCGACATCTTCGAAAGCCTGCTCGAATTTACCCGGCTCGGTCCATTCACCCAACGTTTGGCCGGCAAACTCTCCGGCGGCATGAAGCAGAAGCTGGGACTGGCTTGCGCACTGATGGCGAAACCCGAAGTGCTGCTGCTGGACGAGCCCAGCGTCGGCGTCGATCCGGTCAGCCGCCAGGATCTGTGGCGCATGGTGCAGGAACTCACCGATGACGGCATGGCGGTAGTCTGGTCGACGGCCTATCTCGATGAAGCCGAGCGCTGCGAAAGCGTGCTGCTGCTCAACGAAGGCAAGCTCGAGTTCGACGGCCCGCCACAGCAGCTTACCGATCGTCTCAAGCAGCGCAGCTTTCGCCTGACCGGAGTCAGCGGCGAGCGCCGCACCGTGTTGGCGCGGGCACTGGATCTGGGCAGCGTCGGCGACGGCGTGATCCAGGGCGACGCCGTGCGCGTGGTCTTGCGCGCCGATGCCGGGCGCGAAGAGATTAATGCACTGGCTAACCAGGTCGGCGCCCAACTCGAGTCCGTGCAGGCGCGCTTCGAAGACGCCTTCATCGATCTGCTCGGCGGCGGCCCGGGTGGCACGTCGGCACTGGCCGATCGCATGGATCCGGTCAAACTCGATTCGGACATCGCGGTGTCCTGCACGGACCTGACCAAACGCTTCGGTGATTTCACCGCCACCGACAGCGTCAGCTTCGAAGTCCGCAGGGGTGAGATCTTCGGATTGCTCGGCCCCAATGGTGCCGGCAAGTCGACGACTTTCAAGATGCTCTGTGGCCTGCTGAAACCGACCGCAGGCGAGGCACACGTGGTCGGGCTCGACCTGCGCCGCGCCACCGGAGCCGCCAAGAGCCAGCTTGGCTACATGGCGCAAAAATTCTCCCTGTACGGATTGCTGTCGGTACGCCAGAACCTCGAATTCTCCGCCGGCGTGTACGGGCTGGAAGGCGCCAGCAAGCGCGAGCGCATTGACGAGATGATCGAGACCTTCGACCTGACGCCATACCTCGGCACCTCGCCGGACGCGCTGCCGCTGGGCTACAAGCAGCGCCTGGCGCTGGCCTGTTCGCTGATGCACCGTCCGCCGGTGTTGTTCCTGGACGAGCCGACTTCTGGCGTCGATCCGATCACCCGGCGCGAGTTCTGGACCCACATCAACGGCCTGGCGCGCAAGGGTGTGACGGTGATGGTCACCACCCATTTCATGGACGAGGCCGAGTACTGCGACCGCGTGGCGATGATGTACCGCGCCAGGCTGATCGCGCTCGATACACCTGACGCGCTCAAGCGCGATTCCCGCAGCGACCAGCACCCCGACCCGACGATGGAAGACGCCTTCATCCATCTGGTTGAATCGGCCGATCTCGAAGACGAGGCGCGCACAGACGCCAAGGCGGCGGCATGAACAGGGAAACCACCGCTATTCGTCCGGACGAAACACCGCCGGAACGAGCCAGCCGAAAATTCGACTGGCGCCGTCTGCTGGCATTGGTGCGCAAGGAAAGCCTGCAGGCGATGCGCGACCCGTCCACCATCCTGATCGCCTTCGTGCTGCCCGTCGTGCTGCTGTTCCTGTTCGCCTATGCGGTGTCGCTGGACGTGCGCGAGGTGCGCATTGGCGTGGTGCTGGAATCCGATGCTGCCTCGGCGCAGTCGCTGGCCGCCGCCTTTGCCGGCACCCGCTACCTGAAAGTCACGCCGGCGCGCGACCGCCGCGAGGTGGCCGAGCAACTGGTATCCGGCAAACTGCGCGGCTTTGTGGTGATTCCACAGGATTTCGAACGCCGGCTGGCCTCTCCCGTAGCGCAACCACTGGTACAGGTGATCACCGACGGTTCGCAACCGAACACGGCCAACTTCGTCGCCAATTACGCGCAGGGTGTGGTGCAGACCTGGGCAGCAGGCCGCCGTACCAGCGCGCCGCCGGCAGCCATCAAGCTGGAGCCACGCTACTGGTTCAACGCCGAGCTCGAAAGTCGCCGCGCGCTGGTGCCCGGCGCGATCGCGATCGTGATGACCATCATCGGCACCATGCTCACCGCGCTGGTGGTCGCGCGCGAGTGGGAGCGCGGCACCATGGAAGCCATCCTGTCCACCCCGGCGTCGGTGGCGGAGATCCTGATCGGCAAACTGCTGCCGTATTTCATCCTCGGCATGCTCGCCACCCTGGCCTCCGCGGCCCTCGCGATCTTCGTGTTCGATGTGCCGTTGCGCGGTTCGCTGCTGGCGCTGTTGACCTTGTCCGCCGTATTCCTGATTCCCGCACTCGGCCAGGGCTTGCTGATTTCGGCGGTTACCAAGAATCAGTTTCTCGCCTCGCAGATCGCGTTGTTCTCCGGCTTCCTGCCGTCTTTCCTGCTCTCGGGTTTCCTGTTCGAGATCGACGCGATGCCGGCACCGATCCAGGCCATTACCTACCTGATACCCGCGCGCTACTTCGTGTCCTCGTTGCAGACGGTATTCCTGGCCGGTGACGTCTGGGCCGTGTTTCTGCCGAACCTGGCGGCGATGGCGGCGATCGGCGTGTTCTTCTTCGCGATCGCCAAGTACAAGACGCGCAAGAACCTGGAGGCTTGAGCGATGCGGCGCCTGTTCAACACATGGATCAATGGCCGCTTGCGTGCGCAGATCGTCAAGGAGCTGCTCAGCATCCTGCGCGACCCGCGCAGCCGCCTTATCGTATTCGCGCCGCCGCTGCTGCAGTTGCTGATCTTCACCTTCGCCACCACGCTGGAAGTACGCAACGCCAACATCGCCGTCTACAACCAGGATACCGGCCACTGGTCGTACGAAATGGAAGCCCGAGTCGGCGCCGCCGAGTTCGTCAACAAGGTGTACACGGTGCACAACCGTGACCAGTTGCGTCGGCTGATCGACCAACGCAAGGTGATTGCCGCGCTCGACATGGGACCGGATTTCTCGCGCGACATCGTGGCTGGCGGTACCGGCAAGTTGCAGGTCATCGTCGACGGCCGCCGCAGCAATGCCGGTCAGATCACGGTCGGCTATCTCAACGCCATCGCGGCGAATGTCGGCAGCGCGGCCAGGAAGGAGCCGCAGCGCGCGTCCCCGGTGGTCGTCCGTCACTGGTTCAACCCCAACCTGATCTACCGCTGGTTCGTGGTGCCGGCGCTGTCGGGCATCCTGGTGTTCTTCAGCGCACTAATGATCACCGCGCTGTCGATCGCCCGCGAGCGCGAGCTGGGTACGTTCGACCAGTTGTTGGTCTCGCCGACCACCACGCTGGAAATCATCGTCGCCAAGACCGTCCCCGCGCTTGCCATCGGCACCGTGCTGGGATTGATGATGATCGCCGCGGCGGCGTTCCTGTTTGGCGTTCCTTTTACCGGTTCGTTCTGGCTGCTGCTGCCGAGCCTGCTGCTGTTCATCGCGTCGGTGGTGGGCATCGGCCTAATGATCTCCGCGGTTTCCGCGACGCAGCAGCAGGCCATCATGGGGGCCTTCGCGATCGGCGTGCCGGCGGTGCTGATGTCGGGTTTCGCCACACCGGTGGAAAACATGCCGCTGGTGCTGCAATGGATAGCACAGGGGATTCCGCTCACCCACTTCCTGGTCATCGTCGAAGGCACGTTCCTCAAGGCGATGCCGGCTTCGGACATTCTCGCCAATACCTGGCCGCTGGCGGTGATCGCCCTGGTGTCGCTGACGCTGGCGACGCTGCTGGTGCGCAGTCGCCTGCAGTGACCGATTGATGAAGGAGTTGCCATGAAACGTTCACCGAACATCCAAGCTCACGCAGCGCGCACCGCAGTTACCGCGCTGGGTGCGCTGTGGCTTGGCGCCTGCGCGGTCGGTCCGACTTATCGCGGGCCGCCGCGGGTCGACACCGGCAGCGGCTGGACGCAACCAGCCGAGGACACACGCACATCGGCCGACCTGGCGACCTGGTGGACGACGCTGGGCGATCCCGTGCTGGACCGGCTGGTGGCCACGGCGCTGTCCGACAACCTCGATCTGCGTCAGGCGCAGGCGCGTATTCGCGAGGAGCGCGCACTGCGCGACCGTGCCGCCGGCGGTTACGCACCGTCCGTCGGAGCCAGCGGCAGCGTGAACCGGCGCCGACAGAGCAAGAACGGGCCGTTGCCGATCGGGTCCATTCCCGGACTCGATCGCGACCAGACGATCTACGATGCCGGCTTCGACACGGCCTGGGAGATCGACCTGTTTGGCCGAACCCGGCGTGCGCTGGAAAGCGCAAATGCCGGCATGCAGGCCGCGCAGGCCGATGCCAACGATGTGCGCATCAGTGTCGCCGCCGAAGTCGCGCGCAGCTACCTCACGCTGCGCGGCGCGCAGCGCGAACTGGCCGCGCGCGAAGCCTCGCTGGCGACCCTGCAGCAGACCCTGGAGCTGGTCCGCAAACGTCTCGACGCAGGCGATGCAGCGCAATCCGATGTCGACGCCGCGCGGGCACGCCTGGCGGCCGCTTCTGCAGGCTTGCCCGGTATCCACGCGCGGCAGCGCGCCGCTGCATTGGGCCTCAGCGTGCTGCTCGGTGCACCGCCGGAGCGTGAGCTGACCTTGCTCGACACCCGCACCGCACCGATCACGCTGGCCCCGATACCCGTGGGCGAGCGCGCCGACATCCTGCGCCGCCGCCCCGACGTGCGTGCGGCCGAGCGTCGCCTGGCCGCCCGCACCGCCGATATCGGCGTGGCCACCGCCGAGCTGTTTCCCAAGCTGTCGATCGGCGCCAGCGGCGGCTTCCAGTCGCTGGATGCGGGCAACCTGCTCGAGTCCGCCAGCCAGACGTTTTCGATCCTGCCGCTGATCTCCTGGCGCGTGTTCGACGGCGGTCGCGTGCGGGCGGAGATCCACGCCAGCGAAGCACGGCAGCAGCAAGCCGCACTGGCCTATGAAAAGACCGTACTGTCCGCGCTGGGTGATGCGGAGCGCGCACTGAGCAACTATCAGTCGGGTCTGGACGCAGTGCAGCGCCAGAACGTGGCGCTGGAGGCTGCGCGCAGCAGCTACGCGCACGCACAAGCGCGCTTCAAGGCAGGGGACATCGCACTCACCGATCTGCTCGCCGAAGAGCGCGTGCTGCGCGATGCCGAGGATGCGTACGCGCGCACCCACACCGCCACTGCGATCGATCTGGTGGCGCTGTTCAAGGCACTGGGTGGCGGCTGGATACCCCTTGCACCGCGTGCGGCTGCCATTCCCGGGTGGGCGATGGGGGTATGCATGCCTGAGTTCCACGCCTTCCGTTTGCCCGGCATTCCTCAACTGGCGTAGGGTAGGCGGTACCGATCAGGAGCGGATCCATGGATACCAGGCAAGCCAACGTCGAACGTTTCAATACCATCGCGTCCGAGTGGGACAGTGACCCTGGCCGCGTCCTCATGGCGCAGAAAGTGGCACGGGCCATGCGCACGGCGTTGTCGCCCACAGGCCGGGAGCAAGCATTGGAGTTTGGTGCCGGGACCGGCCTGGTGACGTTGTTGATGGCGCCCACGCTGGCCCATGTAACGGCGCTGGACAGCTCTGCGGGCATGCTGGATGTGCTGCGGCAAAAATGCGAGAGCAAGCAGCTCACCCAGGTGGAAACCATCGAGGGAATGGTGCCGGACCAGTTGCCCGATACGCGATACGACCTGATCTACAGCTCGATGACCATGCATCACGTCGACGACGTGCCCGCTTTGCTCAAGACGCTGGCCGATCACGTCAAACCCGGAGGACGCATCGCGTTGGCCGACCTCGATGCCGAGGACGGTGGTTTTCACCATGAGGCGAAAGGCGTCGTGCACCACGGTTTTGCGCGGGACACCTTTGGCAACTGGCTGCGTGACGCGGGCTTTGCCGACGTGCGGTTTTCAACCGCGTTTACCGTCAGTCGCGAAGCTGACGACGGAACCGTGCAGGATTATCCGATTTTTCTGGCGATCGCGAGCCAACCGGATTCCTGACCTGAACAACGCGAGGACAAGGCGTCAGAGGTAGTTCGCGCCTCGACGAGCGCCCGTGCGCCAGAGGATGAAGCCGCACATCGCGATCAGGAACGTGCCGAGTACCTGGCGCAAGCGCCGTTGAGTAATACGCCGAGCCACCACATGGCCAACCACGCTGCCCATGCCTCACCTGAAAATACCGCTGGATCACGCACAGCGTTTTGCGACCCATTTGCAGCACCGATCCGCATATCCTCAAGGGCGACGTGCCCGCCGTGGAGGATGATCGCATCCCGGATCACTCAAGTGGCTCACGACGTTTTCCACGCAAGCCGCGACACTGCCGGCTTCGGCGCCTTCCATCGCGCAGCGCACGACTTGCGCTTGCTCGGCGGTGGTGAAGGGCTCGTGTGAGGTCATCTGGCGCTCGAGAACCTCGAGCGTTGCTTCGGAGGCGTCATCGCCTCGCGCGGCGCGGGCACTCACCCGTTCACGCAGGGTGTCGCTGTCGGCGGTGCAGTCGACGATCCGCAGTGGCGCGCCCAGTCTGTCGGCCAGCTCGCGCATCGGTTCACGTTGCCAGCGCGCCAGAAACGCGGCATCGACTATGGCGGGGTAGCCGGCTGTCAGGATCGTCTGCGCCAGTTCGGCCAGGCGCGCATAGGTCTTCGTACCAGATTCGCGGTTGTAGATGCCGGCGTTGAGGTCCGAGTGGCTGCGGGCGCTGGCATCCAGCCCGAACAGGCGCTTGCGCTCGACGTCCGAGCGCAAGCGGATGGCGCCGTGGGCCTCGGTCAGCGCGGCAGCTACCCGGCTTTTGCCGGCGCCCGAAAAACCGTGCATCAGGATCAGGGCCGGCTTCTCTGCGCGCGCGATGTCGTGTGCCAGCGTCAGATAATGGTCGGCGGCGGCCTGCAGCCGCGCCACTTCGTGCGGGTCGGCATTTGCCTGATGGGCGCGCAGGTCGTGAATCTTGGCCCGCACCAGCGCGCGGTACACCAGATAAAAGCGCAGCACGGAGACGCCCGCGTAGTCGCCGCTTGCCGCCAGATAGCCGTCCAGGAAGCGGTAGCCGAGATCGGACCGCCCGCGATCCATCAGATCCATGACCAGGAATGCCGCCTCGTTGATCACGTCGATCCAGCGAAACTCGGTGCTGAACTC
This sequence comes from Rhodanobacter sp., assembly GCA_004298505.1. Classification (GTDB taxonomy): domain Bacteria; phylum Pseudomonadota; class Gammaproteobacteria; order Xanthomonadales; family Rhodanobacteraceae; genus Rhodanobacter. The sequence continues at coordinate 43,739 of SCRO01000120.1, read as the reverse complement.
GATGCAGTCGAACGGCACCGGACAACCGTCGATCAGGGCGATGTTGCGCAGGTGCAGGTCGCCGTGGCACTCACGCACCCAGCCGTCGCGGTGGCGTGCGGCGAACACGGGTTCAAGCCGCGCGAAGGTCTGTCGCGTCCAGTCGGCCAGCGCGTCGAGCCTGGCGCGGCGTGCGGAATCCGCATGTGGCAGCATTTCCGAAAAGTTGTCCAGTGCCGGCTGCAGCACCTTGTCCGGCGTGCCGAAGTCCGGACTCGTCGTGGCTGGCGCCTTGGCATGAAACGCCGCGATGCGCTCGGCGAGGCCGTCGATGAGTTCAGGGTTCAATGCACCGCGGGCGAGCATATGGTCGAACAAGGCGTCTTGTTCAAAGCGGCGCATCTTGACCGCGTACTCCAAGACGGTGCCGCGGCCGTCGACGATCGGGGTTTTGACGCTGCCGGTAATCGGCACGACCCCCAGATAGACGTGCGGGGCGAGCCGGCAATTCAGCCGCACTTCGTCCTCACAGTAGCGATGGCGCGCAGCCAGCGTGCCGAAGTCGACAAACGGCAACACTACCGGTTTCTTGATCTTGTAGGCATAGTCACCGGCGAGCAGCACCCAGGAGATGTGCGTCTCGATGATCTCGACACCGGGAGCCGGGTGACGATAGGCATCAGGGTTGGTCAGGGCAGTGATCAGTGGGGTCATGGCGTGTGGTCCGCCGAGCACGATGTGCGTTTGCGCTTTTCACGGTCTTTGCGTGCCTCGAAGCCGATGATAGCATCCAGCAATTCGGTGGTGATCTCGTCTTGTCGCACGGTGCGGGTGTGTGCCGTCAGTGCCACCAGCCGGTCCGCGACCGGCTGATCAATAGACAACTGCAGACAACTGGTAGGCTGAAGTACCTGGTTGAGGATGGAGCGAGTCACGCCACAAACCAACACACCCCCAGCAGCGGCTGGACCGAGAAGCTGCACGACGGTACGTCCGTGCGGATACGCTCGATCGGCCCGCAAGATGCCAAACTCGAGTTTGAATTTCTCAGTCACCTGTCGCCCAGGTTTCGCAATGCACGTTTTCTCGGTCTGGTCCGCGGCCCAAGTCAGGGCGGCGCAGCCGTCGCCTGCGGCAGGATCAGACGCACGCGCGCACCGCCCAGGTCGGAGCGATCGAACTCGAGCTGGCCGTGATGCAAGGTGGCGATCGCCCGCACGATGGAAAGCCCCAGCCCGCTGCCCTCGCCCAGGCTGCCGGCGGGCCGATGGAACCGTTCACCGAGCTGCGCCGGATCGGTGCTCGCAAAGCCGGCCCCGTTGTCGTTCACTTCCAGCGTCACCCGATCGGCCGCGCCGCCCACGCGTACATTGACCTGGCCGCGTTCGGGAGCGTGCCGCAGGGCGTTGTCGAGCAGGTTCTGCACCAGGATGTCGAGCAATCCGCGGCTACCCCGCACGAAATCGTTGCCGTCGTGATCCAGCGACAATTCGATCGAGCGCGCAGCCGCGCGCTCGCTGAGATCGCGCAACGCGGTTTCGACCACACTCACCAGGCGCAGGCGTTCGACGTCAGCGAGCTCGGTCAGCTGCTCGACGCGCGCCAGCATCAACAACTGGGTGACCAATCGTTGCATACGGTCCAGCGCATGCTGCGCCCGCTGCAGATGCTGCGCGCGGGCGGCGGCTTCCTCGCTGCGCCCGACCAGATCCAGTTCCAGCCGCAGCGCCGCCAGCGGATGCCGCAGTTCGTGCGCGGCATCGGCGGTGAAGTGCCGCTCGTGCTCCAGGCCGACCCTGAGTCGTTCGACCAGGCAATCGACGGCGCGGGTGAAGGGCCCCAGCTCGACCGGCACCTGCGCGTCGGTGAGCACGGGAATGAGCGGCATGGTGCTGGCCGCCAGGCTGCGGGTCAGCCGGCGCAGCGGCTTCAAGCCACCGCGCAACCCGACAAACACGGTGGGCGGCACCAGCACCAGCAAGGCCAGCAAGGCCAGCAAGGTCGGCGCCAGCAGCTTGCGCATCAGTTCGTTGCGCTCGTCCAGTGGTGCTGCGACCTGGATCCAGTACTGTCGTTCGCGATCCCAGCGCTGGAATACGCGCCAACGTCGCTTGCCGTAGGTCACGGTATGAAAATGCGCGTCGTCGCGATCAAAGTGGAGCGCAGGCAGCTCTTCGTTATCAATCAACAACCGGCCGTGCGCGTTGCGCAACGCAATGGCAGGGCGTTGTGCCGTACGATCGGACTTGATGACGTGCTTGTCGGGCAGGCGCGCCGTGCTACCCGCGGTGGGCGTTTCCGGCATGACCGCAAACACGCTGGCTGCAGTTCGCACCAACATCTGATCGAAGATCTCGTTGACTTCGTGCAGGCTGCGCCAGGCCATCCAACCCGTGGCCACACACCACACCAGCACGATACCGGCAGCCAGGCGCAGCACCAGACGCCGGTTGAGCGAGGGATGCATTATGGACGTGGAGCCGGCGGGTTGATGGCGTAGCCGATGCCGCGCAAGGTACGGATCCAGCCCGGTCCCAGCTTGTGGCGCAAGTGATGGACATGCACCTCGACCGCGTTGCTGGCCACTTCCTGGTCCCAGCCGTACAGCGCGTCCTCCAGCTGCTCGCGCGAATAGGCGCGGCCGGGGTGACGCACCAGGGTTTCCAGCACCGCGTACTCGCGTGCGGTGAGTTGCAGCGCCGCACCGGCCAGCGTGGCGCGGCGCGCGGCCGGCACAACTTCAAGCTGATCGAGGCGGATAGCCGGTTCAAGCTGGCCGTCGGCACGGCGCAGCAAGGCACGCAGCCGTGCTGCCAGCTCGTCCAGGTGGACCGGCTTGACCACGTAATCGTCGGCGCCGGCATCGAGCCCGGCCACGCGATCGGACAAATCATCGCGCGCCGTCAGCAACAGCACCGGCGTGGCGTCCTGGCGCCGGCGCATGTCGGCGATGATCGCCGGACCACTGCTGCGTGGCAGGTTCCAGTCGAGTATCGCGGCGGCGTAATCGGTGTCGCTCAAGGCAGCCGCCGCCTGGGGGCCATCGGTGATCCAGTCCACCGCATAGCCGAGCTGGCGCAGGCCCTCGGCCAGCGCCTGCCCCAGTGACTGATCGTCCTCGGCTAACAGGATGCGCATGAGGTCATCTTATTCAACGACTGGCCGGCCGACTTGACCTCGCGCAAGTCACCTCGCCCTTTTCATCGCCTGCGACATCCTGCCCCAGGGCACGCTTGCGGCCGTGGATCATCGCGCCAATCAGGTGCTCGCCGTAATGCACGCTCTCGCCAACCGCCGCTAGCACGTGCACCACGACTTTCCGTCCCGCCTTGCCCGACGCGGCTGAAACGACCCCGATCAGGTCCGGCGTCGCGCCGGCAGCATGCGCCGCAACATGTTGTCGCGGGCAAAGTACTGGTGATAAAGCGCCGCGACCGCATGCAGGCCGATCAGGTAATAGCCGATGGTGCAGATGGTCTCGTGAATGTCCTCCAGCGCGTGCGCCAATCCCTTGTCCGTATCGAGCAAGGGTGGCAGCTCGAGGCCGAATAACGGGATCACCCGGCCCTTGGCGCTGAGCGTGAGCCAACCCAGTAGCGGCATCACGATCAGGAACGCGTACAGCGCCAGGTGCATCAAGGCCGCGAGCCGATGCTGCCAGCGCGGTAGCGGTGGCTGGATGCCCGGAGCGGGGCCGCTGAACCAGCGGATGGCCAGACGCAGCAGGACCAGCGCGAACACGCTCAGCCCCAGCATGAAGTGCCAGGTTTTCATCGCGTCGTGCGCGGCGCTGCCCTTGGGGTAGATCCCGCGCAATTCGATGCAGGCGTACACCGCGACCAGCAAGGCCAGCATCAGCCAATGCATGGTGATCGACAGGCTACCGTAGCGATCGGTTGTGTTCTTCCAGTTCATCTCATGTATTCCTCTTCGGCCTGTCGGGGGAAACCGCCGCAATCCGCGTGGGCTTGCGGCTGCAGTTCGTGCTTGAGTCGCATCCTTCGGAACAGCCTCGCCGCCCGGGTTCGTTGCTGACGACTCTCGTGCGGTGGCCGTCCGTGGCTTACCGCACAGCTTGTTTTCAACAGCGCACCCGATCAGCCGCCCTTCTTCTTGACGATGCGGCCATCGGTCGGGTCGAAGTAGATCTCGACGTTCTTGCCGGCCTTGTCCTTGCCGTAGATCTCGTAGCAGTTGCCGGTGACCTGGAACACCTTGAAGGTGTAACCCTGGTCGAGAACCTGCTGCTTCATCGCCGCCTCGGTCAGCCACTGTGCGCGCAACGCAGTGTTGCATTGTGGTGAGGCGAAGACGGGTGCCGACAAGGCGGCGGCAAGCAACAAGGGTGCGATGAGTGCGGGTTTCACGGTGCTTCTTCGGTATCGGCATGATTGCCTTGGGTGCCATTGCAACCCCGACGGCTTATGTGAGTCTTAAGGCGGCAACGTGGTGATCCCCAGCTTCGCGCTGGAGCGCACCCAGAAAATCCTGTACTACCTGCATCGCGGCATCCGCAGCGGCGCGATCCCACCGCATGTGCAACGGCGGTCGCGTACGTCACCACTTGAAGCACAACCTGTGGCGTGAACGCTGCAGCGTGGTGTTTGTCGGCTACGCCGCCGAGGGCACCCTGGCGCGACGCATCGTCGACTCGTGCCGACACGCCAGCGGGCGCACCGAAAAGATGGTTCGGCTTGACCTGGATCAGATCGCCGCGGCCGCCGGCCCACTAGAGTCGAGGCGCATTACACGCGAATCCTTTGGGGAAGGGATTCGGTGGTTCTCGATACTTCCCGGTAGTGCTCGAACCAACCTCAGGGGAAATCGCATGTCGCAACGAATCACGGACCTGACGCTTTCAGTGCTGGCCAGCGTGGCAGCGTTCCTGTTGTCCTGGCCATTCTGGCGCGATTTTGCGTACTGGCCCACATCGCACGTGGCGTGGTGGATTTATTTCGTGCTCGGCTTCGTGCTGGCGGTCTACGTGTTCTATGTCTTCATCGGCAGCCTGCACATCCTGTTTCTGCATGGTAACGAGGAAGCCGCGGCGGCCACGACCGACCCGGGTCCGGCCGCCAACAAAGGGGAACGCTCATGAGTTGCGGAGTGGGCGGCAGCAGCTGCGAGACGCCACGCCGGCGCGGCGCGTTGGTGATGCTGGCGGTGATGACGGCGATCTTCATCGCGCTGTCGATCTTTTCGTTCATGAAATCGCGCGGCCAGGCGACGCCGTACACGATCACCTATGGCAAGTACACCGCGAACGAGGGCAAGCGGGTGTTTCAGGCCTACAACTGCATGGGCTGCCACACCATGGTCGGCAACGGTGCCTACCTGGGCCCGGATCTGACCGGCGAATACAAGCGCGTGGGACCGGCATGGCTCGCGGCCTTCCTGCCGTCGGCGGGCGGTTGGCCGACTACCGGCGCAGTCCGTGCCCAACTGCTCGATCCCGATCAGCGCGCCGACACCGGCACCGACTCGATCGACGCCTACCTGAAGAAATTCCCGGTCGCGGCGGTACAAATCGAGCGACGCGGTGGCAAGACCACCATGATGCCGAACCTACCACTGAGCAAGGACGAGATCGGCCAGCTGATCGCCTATCTCAAGTACACCTCGGCGATGAACACCGAGGGCTGGCCGCCGAAAGTGGAAGTGCAAGGGCTCGATCATCGCCTGCAGCTTGCCCACGGCAGCGCCGCTTTGGCTGCGGCGGCGCCTGCGGCAGCAGCGCCGGAGCCGACCAAGGTCGACCCCGCAGCGTACGGCGCGCAGCTGGTCAAGGACAACGGTTGCCTCGCCTGTCACGCGACCGATGACAAACGCCTGGTCGGTCCCGGCTGGGGCGGCCTGTACAACTCGAAGGTCAGCCTTGCCGACGGCAGCACGGTCAGCGCCGACGACGCGTACCTGCGCGAATCGATCCTTCACCCCAACGCAAAGATCGTGGCGGGCTATCCGGCCAGCGTCATGCCTGCCTATGGCACCTTGTTGAAGGAAGACGACGTCAACGCGATCGTCGCCTACCTCCACACCTTGGAGAAGCAGTGATGCAGATTGAATACCAGACCCAACGGCTGAGCCTGCGCTTCTTCATGCTGATGCTGGTGCTGTTCATGGCCCAGGTCGCGGACGGCTTGATCCTGGCGGCGCAGCAAGTCGACCCGAGCTTGCTCGTGGGCATACTGAACTTCAACGTCGCCCGCGCCGAGCATCTCAACCTCGGCATCATGTGGATCGTGTGCGGCTTCATCGGCGCGATGCTGTTTGTCGGGCCATTGCTGTCGAAGCGCGAGATGGTCACGCCCTGGCTGATCAAGTTCCTGTTCTACGCGGTGATCGTGATCGTGGTGTGGAACTTCTTCACCCAGTTCCTGGCCGAACGCGGCATCGCCGGCTGGTGGCTGGGGCAGCCCTGGCTGCAGCAGGGGCTGGAGTACCTGGAGGCCGGGCGGATTGCCGGCATCCTGATTCTCGTCGGCTTCGCCATCATGTGTTTCGTGGTACTGCGCACGTTCCCGCCGGTACGCGAGTGGAACGAGGTGCACTGGGGCCTCGGCCTGGGCTTTACCGCACTGATGGTGGTGTGGGTGTTCGGCCTGTTCTACATACAGCGGCTGGACCTGCAGGAATACTTCCGCTGGTTTGTGGTGCACTACTGGGTAGAGGGCGTGTGGGAGGTCATCCACATCAGCCTGATCGGCATGTTCCTTGTGCTGATGTTCAAGGCCGACATCAAGTCGGTGGGCTTTGCGGTGTTCTGGGGCATCACGCTGGTGTGGCTGTCCGGGCTGATCGGCAACGCACACCACTATTTCTGGATCGGCACGCCGGAGTTCTGGCAGTTCTGGGGCTCGCTGTTCAGTGCACTGGAGCCGCTGCCGCTGGTGTTCTGCTTCTGGCACATCTACCTGGACGCCCACACCAACAAGCGCCCACTGGAAAATGCGCCGGCGTTTTATTTTATCCTGGGCTCGACGGTGCTGGAGCTGGTCGGCGCGGGCATCCTCGGTTTCGTGATGACCTTTGCACTTACCAACGTGTGGTCGCATGGCACCTGGATCACGGCCGGGCACGCGCATCTGGCGCTGTTTGGCACCTTCGGCATGCTGGGTATTGCCGCCGCCTATTACGCCATCCCGATCATGCGCAAGGTGCCGAACTACGACCAACGCCTGGGCAAGCTCGGCTTCTGGCTGGTGTTTATCGGCGTACTCGGCATGGCGTTCGCGTTCTCGATCGGCGGCACCGTGCAGGTCTACGTCTACCGCGTGCTCGGGCTGGACTGGTTCGGCGGCGACGTCTCGCCGGCGATGAACGTCTACAAGCTGCTGCTGCCGATGTTTGGCCTGGTCTTTGCCACAGGTGCCGGCATCCTGGCCTATGACTTGTTCACACTGGGGCGGCGAATCCAGGTTCCGGCCGACACGACCCATGCCGATACCGCAGCACCTCGCGATGCCACCGGCTGGCATCGCCCGCTCACCGGGTTCGAATCAGGTATCTGGTTGATGGGCATGTGGGTCTTCGGATTCATGATCACGCTCAGCCTGCTCAGCTTCAACCTGCCGCGCGTACGCGTGGTGGGTGACCCGACCCTGCCCTATCTGCTCGCTGGCGTGGGTTATCCGGGGCTGTTTCTGGTGACGATCGGGTTTGTGTGGCGCTTCCTGGCCTCGCTGGAGGCGCGCGGGAGCATGAGCGATGCCACGTCGCTGTTGCGAATCCTGCCGGCGCAAGCCTGAGAGGCTGAGGTCTATCCGTCCGGGGCATGACAGGCGATAATCGAAAGGGCCGCCAGGCTTTTCCTGGTGGCCCTTTCCTGTGCCAGCAAGCACGGACACTGAGATTGAGCAGTCATGGGCAAAGTACAACTCAGTTACAGCACGTTTGGTCTGACCAATCTGGACTTTCTGGCGGCCATCGACGTCGTCGCTGCCACCGGTTACGAAGGTATCGAGATCTCCTTCCACCGCGATCAGTTCAATCCGTTCGACCTCGGCGACGACTATCTGGCCACGGTCAGGCAGCGTCTGGCCACGGCCGGGGTGAAAGGCGCCTGCGTCGCCACCGCCTCGCACTTCTTCGACCCGCTGCGGCCACATGAACCCTCGTTGATGGATCCGGACCTGGCCGGGCGCAAACGCCGCATCGACCTGGTCAAGCGCGGAATCCACGTCGCGCGCCAGCTGGGCGTGTCGCTGGTCACCTTCGGCAGCGGTTTCATCCGCGCCGAGCACGTCAGCAACCCTTCGATCGACCCGCACGCCCTGCTGCTGGACAGCATCCGGCAATGCCTGCGCGAGATCCGCCCCGACGAGGACATCACGCTGCTGATCGAGCCCGAACCGGGCATGCTGATCGAGACGATCGACGACGGCCTGGCGCTGATCAACGAAATCGACTCGCCACATTTCCGGCTGCACGTCGACCTGTGTCACGCGTACTGCTCCGAGCCCGACTACATCGCGGCACTGGCCCGGGCCGCCCCGCTGACGCGCTACCTGCACATTTCGGACACGCGCCAGGGCTACAACCTGAAAATTGTCAGCGACGCCGACGAGCTGGCCTTCGACCTGGGATTTGCCAGCACCCTGGTCTACTTTCCGCAAACCGCCGACTACTTGCTGCTGGACGCGGCGCATCCGCTGTATTTCAGCGACGAGCCGGCGAACCCCGCGCAACGGCGACGCATCGACACCCTGCTGCAACGCGCCGGCGTGGACCAGGCGGTGACGTGGGTGGATTACGCCAGCCTGTATGCCGGCGGCTCGCCGCTGGACGACGAGATCTTCACCTATCTGATTTCCGTGCCCGGCCTGAGTTTCGATGTGCTGGAGCGGGCCCGGCCGATCATTGCGTACTTGCGCGGGGCCCGGAACCCACCGCTGGTCGAGCGGATGGTGGCCAACACGCTGACCGGCGTCGTGCACTTCCACGAAATACCCGGCGAGGGAACCCTGGACTTCGCGGCCAGTTTCCGGGCCCTCACCGACCACGGCTTCTCCGGTTACGGCGCCGTCGAGCTGTACCACCATGTCGCCTCGTGGGAGAAGGCGCTCGCCGACAGCTATCGGCACCTGAGCGCATTCACGGTCGCGCCGGGCGAACAGGCACGACTGACCGCCGGAGGCCGCTGATGATTGCACTAACAGAACTGGGCTGGGATCCGCAGCTGGTCGGCGAACTTGATCATCGCCTGCTCAAGGCACCCCGCGTGAAACTGCGCTCGGCGCGCACGGGTCGGCACGGTGATGTGGTCTATTGCGTGGACTTGCGCGTGTGCGTGCCGAACGCCGGGCACTACCTGTCCACCACGGAGCTGCACTCGCTGGAGCACTTCCTGCTGGAAGGCTTCCAGCGCTACCTGCCGGAGAGTTTCATCTCGGTGGGCGTCATGGGCTGCCAGACCGGCTTCTACCTGATCTTCCTCAACGAGGGGCGCAGCGAAGTCCTGTGCGACACGTTGGCAAGCATCCTGACCGAGGTACTCGCTGCGCCCGGCGTACCGTATCAGCGCATCGACCAGTGCGGCCACTACCAGAACCACGACCTGGAATTGGCGCGCGAGGTAGCCCGGCAGCTGCTGCAGGCAAGGGCGCACTGGCTGGAGGCGGTATGACCCACGCCGCCACCCGCTGGCATGTCAGCCACCGGCGCCGGATCGAATACGACATCCTTAGCGCGCCCGATCTGCTCGACCCCGGCAACCCCGCCCTGCTGTCGTCCGGCCGTAGCAACCCCGGACGCCGCTTCGTCGTGGTCGACGAGCATGTCGCGCAGCATTGCTCTGCCGCGCTCGATACCTATTTCGCACAGCATGGGATCGAGGCCCGGATCGTACGCTTTCCCGGTGGCGAGGCGGCCAAGACGATGGATGCCTGGCTGGGCATCCTGCATGAACTGGACGCCTTCCCGATCCACCGCCGGGATGAACCGATCATCGCCATCGGCGGCGGCGTGCTGACCGACGTGGTCGGCTTCGTCGCCAGTAGCTACCGCCGTGGCATGCCGCACATCAAGGTGCCCACCACGCTGATGGGCTACGTCGACGCCTCGGTGGGCATCAAGACCGGCGTCAATTTCAACCGCCACAAGAACCGTCTGGGCAGCTTCGAAGCGCCGCGGCAGGTGCTGCTCGACCGCGCATTCCTGACCACCTTGCCGCACCGGCACATCCTCAACGGCGTGTGCGAGATCATCAAGCTGGCGGTAATCAAGGATGTCGCCCTGTTCGAACAACTCGAACAGCATGGCACCGACAGTATCGCCAGCTGTTTCCAGAGCGATCACGGCGGCAGGATTCTCGACCGCGCCATCTCCGGCATGCTGGAGGAACTGCAACCGAACCTGTTCGAGAACGAGCTGGCGCGCAACGTGGATTTCGGCCACACCTTCAGCTACGGGCTCGAGACACACCACGAGGAGCGCCTGCTGCACGGCGAGGCAGTGCTGCTCGACATCGCCGTTTCGGTGCTGATCGCCCGGCGCCGGGGGCTACTCGACGCCGTGGAAGTCGAGCGGGTGTTTGCATTGATTGCCGCGCTGGGGATCACCCTGGACACCGGCGTGCTGGACACCGACCTGATGTGGCACTCGTTGCTGGACCGGATCGAACACCGCAACGGCTGGCAACGGGTGCCACTCCCGGACGGACTCGGCCATTGCGTTTTCGTCAATGACATCAACCCGGCCGAAATCACCGCTTCCATCGAATCGCTCATCGCACGGACATCCAGGCAACATGACCCAGTTCTCGAATGCTGACGCCCAGGAAATCACCAAGTTCGACCGCGTGTCCAAACTGTGGTGGGACGCCCACGGCAAGATGGGCATGCTGCACACGATCAACCCGCTGCGCCTGAAGTTCATCCTGCAGCAGATGGCTGCGCCGCAGATCGACACGCCCCCTCCGCGCGTCGTCGACGTCGGCTGCGGCGGCGGCATTCTGACCGAAGCCCTGGCGAAAACCGGCGCCGAGGCAACCGGCATCGACCTGTCCGAGCTGTCGCTGGAGGTCGCCCGCAAGCATGCCAGCGCGCATGGCCTGGCGATCGATTACCGCTACCAGAATGCCGAGCAGCTCGCGCAGGAGCAGGCTGGCAGCTTCGACGTCGTGACCTGCATGGAAATGCTCGAACACGTGCCCGATCCGGCCCAGGTGATTGCCGCTTGCGCACGCGCGCTCAAGCCCGGCGGGCGGGCGATCTTCTCGACCATCAACCGCACCCCCAAGGCGTTCGCGTTCGCCATCATCGGCGGCGAGTATGTGTTGCGCCTGCTGCCGCGCGGCACGCACAGCTACCGCAAGCTGATCCGACCGCGCGAACTGCGCGAGTGGGCGCGCGCCGCCGGGCTGGAATTCACCGGCATCGCCAGCTTGATGTACAACCCGCTGACGCGCCGCTTCCGGGTCGATGCCGGCCGTGAAGATGTCAACTACATGGCCTCCTTCGTCAAAAAGAGCTGAGCCCAATGCGCCGATTCCTCGCCCTGTCCCGCTCCACCCATGGCGTCCTCGACGTGGCCCTGCCCGGCTTTGCTGCCCTGCTGTGGCTGGGCACCGTCCCGGCCTGGCCGGTACTGGCGCTGTCGCTGTTCACCGCGGTCGCGGGCTACACCGCGATCTACGCCCTGAATGACCTGGTAGGCGTCAAGGCCGATCAGGAGAAATTCGCTGTCGCCGGCATCAATGCGGGCTATTCGGTGGAAGCCAGCGCGCTGCGCTATCCGCTGGCACAGAAACTGCTCAGCGTGCGCAGCGGACTGGCCTGGTTCGGGTTCTGGTATGTGCTGACCCTGATCGGTGCCTGGCTGATCAACCCCCCGATCGTGTTCGTCGTACTGGCCGCCGCCGTGCTGGAAGTGGCCTACTGCATGCTGCTGAAGGTGACCTACTGGCGCACCCTGGTCAGCGGGCTGGTGAAGTCGTGCGGACCGGTCGCTGCGGTGTTCGTGGTCCAGCCCGATCCTTCGCTGCCGCTGCTCGGCGTGCTGGTGGCATGGATCATGCTGTGGGAAATCGGCGGACAGAACATCCCGGCGGACTGGAACGACATCGAGGAGGATCGCGGCATCGGCGCGCGCACGATTCCGCTCGTCTTCGGCCCGCGCGGCGCCGGCTGGCTGGTCGTCGTCAGTTTGACCCTGGCCGTCATCACCAGCTTGTTCCTGCCCCGGATGTCGCCACTGAAGCTGGGCCTGCCCTACCTGATCCCCAGTGCCCTGGCCGGCGTATTCCTGCTCTTGTGGCCAGGGCTTCAACTGCTGCGCTCAGGCGCAAGCCGTCAGGCCGCCCGCCTGTTCGATCGCGCCAGCTACTACCCGCTGGTGCAGCTGGCGCTGATCGCGATCTTTGTGTTGATGCCGGCATCCTGGCAGTAGCCGTCGGCGACTGATCCAGTCAGGCAGCGGCATGCGGGCCGCAGTCATGCACATGGCTCGCCTGCCGCGTTTGCGTCGCGCATGACCGAGCGCGCGCGGTGCATGACGCAGCGGGTTGCCCGTGGTTGCGTTCGAAGCATTCCCTGCCAAGCGCCCTGCGCGGTTGTGCCGCACTGGCGGCGGCGTGCTGAAGCAGACTTCCGTGCTAAGTTCAATCGATGCAGATTCAACGGCAGACTGCCCTGGCGGAGCCGTTCCCCACCTGTAGATGGTTCCCATGGAGTCCAACGCGAACATTCTCGACCTGAACCAGTTGCGCCGAAGCTGTGGCTCCTGTGCATTGCACGAGCTGTGCCTGCCCGCTGGCATCGGTCGCGACGACCTGGTACGGCTGGACAGCGCAGTCAGGGACAGGCGGGCGCTGGACCAGGGCAGCATGCTGTACCGCGACGGTGATGGCTTGCAGGCGCTCTACGTGGTGCGCTCCGGTTCGCTGAAATCCTTCGTCCTGAATGAGGCGGGCGAGGTACAGATCCTCGGTTTCCACCTGCCCGGGGAAATCGTCGGATTCGATGCGCTGGCCACCGACCGGCATGTCAGCCACGCCGAGGCGCTGGAAGCTTCCAGCATCTGCGAGCTGCCGTATGCCCGGCTGCAGCAGGTCGCCATCGAAGTGCCGGCATTGCATCGACAATTGATGCGGGTGATCAGCCGCGAGATGGTCGAGGAGCACCGCCACACGGTGATGATGGGCCGGCAGCAGGCGCAGGAGCAACTGGCCATCTTCCTGAAGAACCTGACCGACCGATACCAGCGATACCAGCGCCTGCAGCGCGACGCCATCACGCTAACCTTGCCGATGTCACGCTACGATATCGCCAAGTACCTTGGCTTAGTCGTCGAGACGGTCAGCCGCCTGTTCTCGCGCATGAAGGAGATGGGCGTACTCGAGGTCGACCGCAAATCGGTGCGCATCCTGCGTCCCGATCTGCTGGCTGACCTGTGCCGGAGCAGCAGCGTGTCCACGTCGAAACGTCGCGGCACCGGCTGAACCCGCCGGCCATGTTGATGCCGGATCGAACCCAAACCCGAGGACCCCGGATGCCACTTCGTCGCCTGCTACTCAGCCTGCTGGCCATCGTCGGTCTGCTCGCCTGGCCTTCAAGTCGTGTCGCCATCGCCGCGGCACCGGCCGGGCAGGCACGCCTGGCAGTGGCCGCCAATTTCACCCGAGTGGCGCGCCTGCTGGCGGACCAGTACGCGCACCAGAGCGGCAGCCGCATCGAGATCAGTGCCGCATCGACCGGCAAACTGTACGCGCAGATCCGCCATGGTGCGCCGTTCGATATCTTGCTTGCCGCGGACAACACCACGCCGCAGCGCCTGGTCGACGAGGGGCTGGCAGTGCGTTCGTCGCTGTACGATTACGCCACCGGGCGGCTGGTGTTGTGGAGCCGCGACCCCACGCTGATCACCGACGGCGAGCGCGTACTGCGCCAGCATGACTTCCACAAGTTCGCGATCGCCAACCCCGAGCTGGCGCCGTACGGCGCCGCCGCACGCGCCGTGCTGCGCCACGTCGGCCGCTGGGACGCACTCAAGCCACGGCTGGTGCTCGGCGAGAACGTGGGACAGGCCACCGAGTTCGTGATCAGTGGCAACGCCAAAGCGGGCCTGCTGCCGCGTTCACTGGTAATGCAGGCGCAGCGGCAAATGGGCGGCTCGTCCTGGCTGGTTCCCGCCAGCTGGCACCCGCCGATCACCCAGAGCGCGGTGCTGCTGAATCACGGCCGCGGGAATCCGGCCGCCATCGGCTTCCTGAGATACCTGCGCAGCGCGGCGGCACGGCGCATCATTGCAGCCCATGGTTATGATTGAAGCGGTACCGTACCCAGCGGCATGAGTCCGATCCTTGCGGCCATCCTGGTCACCCTGAAGCTCGCCGGGCTGACCACACTGATTCTGTTGCTGCTGGGCATGCCACTGGCCTGGTGGCTGGCGCGCACGCGTTCGCGCTGGCGCATTCCCATCGGCGCGCTGGTGGCCCTGCCGATGGTGTTGCCGCCGACCGTGCTCGGCTTCTACCTGTTGCTGGGGATGGGCCCGGGCGGCCCGATCGGCCAGCTGACTTCGGCGCTGGGACTGGGCACACTGGCGTTCACTTTCCAAGGCCTGCTGTTCGCCTCGGTGCTGTACTCGCTGCCCTTCGTGGTGCACCCGCTGCAGTCCGGCTTCGCTTCGATCGACCCTGCCGTGCTGGAGGCCGCCGCGACCCTGCGCGCTGGCCCGTTCGACCGCTTCACCAGCGTGGTGCTGCCGCTGTCACGACCTGCGCTGGTGACTGCCGCGCTGTTTGGTTTTGCGCATACCGTCGGCGAATTCGGCGTGGTGCTGATGGTGGGCGGCAACATCGACGGCCAGACGCGGGTGCTCTCGGTGCTGCTGTACGACCAGTTCGAGGCTATGGCGTACAGCGATGCCCACCGCCTGGCGGCCGGCCTGCTGGTGTTCTCCTTCGGCATGCTGCTGGTCATGCAATGGCTGGGGCGGCGCGCGGCGATCGCGCATGACTGAAACCCGCCAGGACATCGAACTGCGCCTGCAGCTGCGGCGCAAGGCTTTCACGCTGGATGTGGCGCTGAGCCTGCCTGCGCAGGGCGTCACCGTGGTCTTCGGCCCCTCCGGCAGCGGCAAGAGCACCTTGTTGCGGGCGATTGCCGGCCTGGAGCCCGCCGCACGCGGGCGGGTGCGCATCGGCGCTGCCGTCTGGCAGGACGGGGACAAGTACCTGCCGCCACATCGGCGAGCGGTCGGCGTGGTATTCCAGCACGCGGCCCTGTTGCCGCACCTGTCAGTACACGAGAACCTGCGCTATGGCTGGCGCCGCTCCGGCGCAGCGGCAGGCGCCGTGCCGGAATGGATCGACAAGCTGGCGCTGGGCACGTTGCTGGCGCGCTCGCCGGCCACCCTGTCCGGCGGCGAGCGGCAACGCGTTGCGCTGGCCCGCGCGCTGGTGTGCCGTCCGCGCTGGTTGCTGCTGGACGAGCCGCTGAGTGCACTCGATGTCGAGCGCCGTAGCGAGATCCTGCCGTACCTGGAGACGATCCGGCAGCAGGCCGACATCCCGATGCTGTACGTGACCCATGCGGTGGAGGAAGCCGCCCGCCTGGCCGATCATCTGGTGCTGCTCGAAGCCGGCAAGGTGTTCGTTGCCGGGCCGGCACTGGAAGTACTCAATCGTCCCGATCTGCCATGGGCGCTGCGCGACGATGCGGCAGCGGTGCTCGAAGCGACCGTGGCGGCGCACGATGGCCATGGCATGCTGCTGCTCGACACACCGGCCGGCAGCTTGCACGTCCACGGCGCCGCACACCCGACCGGCACCATCGTGCGGTTACGCGTGCAGGCGCGCGATGTCAGTGTGGCCATGAGCGCACATGCCGACACCAGCGTGCTGAACATCATTCCGGCGGTGCTGGAATCGTTGTCGCCCCTGCCCAACGGCCAGCTCCAGCTCCGACTTCGCGCCGGCGAGGCGCTGCTGCTGGCGCGAGTGTCGCACCAGTCGGCAGTGCGCCTGCAGTTGCGTGAGGGCTTGCCACTATGGGCACAGATCAAGGCCGTCGCGCTGCTGGTCTGAAGCACGCCGCGACGTCGTGCCGCGGCAGCCTTCCGTGGCGGCACAAACCCGGTCACCCGGGGACAAGGATGCCCCGCGCAGGAACGTCTCCAAGCCGGCGCGCGAAATCTCGTTGGCCGTGCTTGATGTTGATCGGCTGCCACAGGCCTCTTTCTCGATAGTCCTTCCTAGTATCGCCTCGGACCGTTGGGTCCGGCGGGTGCCTGTATCCCACGCCATCCACGCATCAAGAAGATGCTCGCAGCAGTGCGGGTGTGTCTACCTCGGACGATCAAGCCGGGCAAACCATGCCTCTGGCAGCGACAGCATGAGGTCCACCATCTGTGGATCGTGCTTGTTGCCGCGCTCGTCCGCCAGGGCCCCCATGACTTCGCGGTGAGATCGTGCCGGCTGATAGGGACGCGGCTCTGTCATCGCGTCATAGCTGTCGACTACCGCCAGCAAGCGTGACAGCAGCGGTATCGCCTGTCCGCACAACCCGTCGGGATAACCACCACCATCGTAGTGCTCATGGTGGTGTCGAATGATCGAGGCCAACTTATTCCGCCACGGCAGGCCAGAGTCAGCCAGAACGATGCGCTCGCCGCGCTCGCTATGGCCTCGCATGATGACCCACTCGGCTGCATCCAGCGGACCTGGCTTGAGCAGGACCGAGTCGGGAATACCGATTTTGCCGACGTCGTGCAGGCGGGCGGCCACGCCAATCATCTCCAGCGCATCAGCCGCGAGGCCAAGCACCTGTGCCAGTGCGGAGGCCAGCATGCCGACCCGATGGCAATGGGTAGCCGTGTAAGTGTCGCGATGTGCAAGAGCCTCGTGCAGTACCGGCTCGATGCGCGAAAACCAGACCTCCACAAGCTATTCCTCCGCCGATTGCCGATAATCCCGCAGGCACGACCAGACGCCCGACTGTCTGGGAGTAGACTGGCGGTCAACGCGCCAAGCCTCTCTGCTGTAAGCGGCTTGCCAAGTACAAATCCCTTCCTGCATTAACGCAGGAAATCGTCGCCATCGTACAACCGCGGGGGCACAGGCGTGGTGCGTCGAAAAGCTGCACCGGTCGCCCAGGTTGCGCCACCGCCGCCAGTGCCTGGCCTATCCCGGCGGCCTGCCCGGCCGTTCTCGCCCGCGACTTGACTGTAATCAACTCACACGCCGCTCGATGCACCTACGCTGTAACCACGCGGGGTCCCGCTGGCGCTGACCTGCGAATCGACCCCGCGGGGCGCAGCCGCAGCCACTCGAGGGGCCACGCTCGATGGATGCAGCGTGGTCATTCCTGGCTTCCCACCAACGATCCCGGCACTCCCTATCGAGAAACGCCCATGCAACAGGTATCGCGCTCGCCGTCTTCCGCACTGGCCGAGCTGTCGCCGGCCTATTTCGGCATGGTCATGGCCACCGGCATCATCTCGATCGGGGCCTGGCGGCTGGGCTTGCCCCGGCTTGCGTGGGGTCTGTTCGGACTCAATGTGGCGGCCTATGGCGTGCTCTGGCTGCTGTTCCTCGCCCGGTTGATCCGCTACCCGCGGTTGTTCGCACGCGATCTGGTCGACCACCTGCAGGGCCCGGGCTTTTTCACCATGGTGGCCGCCTCCAGCATCCTGGGCAGCCAGTTTCTGCTGCAGGCCGACAACATCCGCGCTGGCCTGGCCCTGTGGTGCGTGGCGATCGTACTGTGGCTGCTGCTGACCTACTCGATCTTTGCCGCGTTCACCATCAAGGAGAACAAACCCACGCTGGATCGCGGCATCAGCGGCGGCTGGCTGCTGGCCGTGGTGGCGACCCAGTCGATCGCGGTGCTCAGTGCGCTGCTGGCGGCGCACACCACGCAGCCGTACAAGCTGGAGATGAATTTCCTTGCGCTGTCGATGTGGTTGTGGGGCGGCATGCTGTACATCTGGATGATGTCGCTGATCTTCTATCGCTACACCTTCTTCCCGTTTCGCCCCGACGACCTGTCGCCGCCGTACTGGATCAACATGGGCGCGATGGCGATCTCGACCCTGGCCGGCTCGCTGCTCAGCATCAACACGGTGGATGCACCCTTCCTGCTGCTGCTACGCCCGTTCATCAAGGGCTTCACGATCTTCTACTGGACCACCGGCACCTGGTGGATCCCGATGCTGCTGGTGCTGGGCGTGTGGCGCTACGTCTACAAGCGTTTCCCGCTGCGTTACGACCCGTTGTATTGGGGCGCGGTGTTTCCGCTGGGCATGTATGCCACCAGCACGCTGGAGCTGACCCGCGCGATGGGCTTCGGTTTCCTGCACTGGTTGCCGAAACTGTTTTTCGCCATTGCACTGGTGGCATGGTTCGCCGCGTTCATCGGCGTCGCACGCAACCTGTGGCACCTCGCACGGCACGCGCGCGCACCATCGAGCTGATCGCTTCGTGCGGCATTCACTCGCCGCACCCGCCACCAATCCGGCGATCCGGGTCGGCGGCGCGGTCGCGGCCGTGTGCCACACGGGAAACGCGGTAGCCTCAGCGGCCACGCGAGAGTACCGTCGCCTCCATGATTTACGGCAGGTCGGTCTCGCTGACCACCTCCGGGAAGCGCCGGCGTTCCATGCGTCGAACCACGAAGTGCATCCGGGCCAGGCTGATACGTGGGTGCTTGGCTACAAATTCTGTTTGCCGCTCCACTCGATCTGGAACCATAACTTGGTGTCATCGTGGCCGAACCAGTCCGCCTGGTAGTTAGCTACCTTCACCAGGGCCTGTACACCTGAAGCCAACGGAAAGCCGACCGACGCATCCCACTCGTTGCCGTAGTGACCGTCGGTTGCTGCACGGAAGTTGTGGTAGGTGACGTTCCAGCCAAGCGGTTTCAGCATGCCGAGAGCGAACTTGCCATTGAGCGACGCATAATGGTCGTTCAGCCCACCGGGCGGAGTGACCACGAACTGGTCGTCCCAGCCATTGAAGGCGTGCAACGTGGCCAGCGGGGTCTGCAGGGCGTGCCGGCCGTTACCACCCAAGTGTTCCCACCCAAGCTTGGCTGTCACCCGTCGTAGCGTCCAGCTCGGTTCAAGCAGCCAATAGTTGGTCGTGTAACTGGCCGGGTTGTTGGCGTAATCGGACTGCCGGGCGAACTCGGCGGCCCAGCCGGGACCGCTGCCTTGCTTGACGTAGCTGCCAAGCCAGCGCAGACCGTAGGTGCTGGTAGAGGCTGTGGGCACATCGCGATCCTTGTGCAGATAGGCGTAGCCCACCCAAGTTTGCGTGCCGCGCGCGTAGGCTACATTGAACAGGCTGGTATCGAGTTTACGTCTGGCGGCCAACGGATTAATGGCATCGGGGCCGTTCACCCGATGGACACGACCAAGCCAGTCATAACGCACGGTCCAGTCACTGGCAGGGTGCCACTGCAACGCAATCGCATCGTAGGTCTGTTCGAGCTGACGCCAGCCTACGGGGCCGACCCAGCGTTGGTTGTCCAGGATCAGCCTCTGCCGCCCAACCGTCGCGATGAACTGCTGATTCTGCCAACGCAGCCAGGCCTGATTCAGCCCAGCCCCATGGGGATCGGTGATCCCGGGGTATTGCGTTTGGCCATTGGCACCACTGTTATAACGATTGTCGGCACTGGCGGTCCCGGTGCCCTCGATCAGACCGCTCCAGCCGTTACCGAAGTTGCCCAGCAATCCAAGGCGCAGTCGCAGCGTGTCGGCGCGGGCATCCTTCGCGAATGCGTCATCGTCAACCGATTCGTCGCGCAGTCGCGCATTCCACAACAACTGGACCGGTGCAGCTTGCGACGAATTCGCAGACGCATCGCTGGGGGGTGTATCTGCCCACGCCGGTGACGCCGGCACGGCAGCCAGCGCGGCTAGAAGTAGCTTTGTCTGAAGGTTTTTCATTACTTTCCTACCTGTTGATTGTGCGCGAGTCTTGCCACCAACGGGTCGATTGGTGGTGACAAATTCCCGTGTGATTCGAGTGGGGTTGCGCACCCTGCGGCATCAGCTCCGGCTGGTACGTGAAACTGCAGGCCATGGCATGAGCGGTGTGCGGAGCGGCTTGGCCACCCCGCATGCGGGCAAGCGGGTGGTTACTGGCTGATTGCCCGGTAGATATCCGGTTGCGCGAGTCCACTCACGGCAATTTCGGCCAACAGACCCTTGTGGGTAACCCGGCTCAAGGCGTGGTCAACCAGCTTGACGGTTTCAGGCACCGGTAGATCCAGATGTCCGACAAAGCAACTGCCGGGAGCGACCGGTTGGGTCTGGATGTAGCGCAGCGGTGGATTGGCCAGCGCGCCCTGCGGCCAGCACTCTTTCCAGACGTTGCCGATGGGATGGAAATTCGATCCCAGATTGGGGCCGCCGCAGACCATGAACACTCGCATGGTCTCGCCAACCCTGGCCTTGATTGGCCCGAAGCGACTGGGGGTGAGCGCATTGACGGCACCGTTGAACAGCACGTAGGTAGGGTCTTCGGCAGCCATCGAGGTGTTGTCGAAGTGAGCCACTCCCTTGGTGCCGAACGGCTCCTTGGTATAGACCTCATTCTGGCCCAGGTAGATTTCCCTATCCACTTTGGCAAGGCCCTCGTAGGGCTCGACCAGAATCATCCCGTACATGCCACTGCTGATGTGCAGGTCCATGTCAAAAACTGCGCAGTGGTAGATGAAGGCCCCGGGATACTCGCACTTGAAGAATACAGAACGGCTTTGCCCCGGGTTGACCAAGGTTGCACCAGCGCCGCCGCCGGTGCCGTAGATCGCATGCATGTCAACATTGTGTGGCATGAAGTTGGTCTTGGCACTTGTTACGGTGAGGGTCACGGTGTCGCCTTGGCGTACCCTGATCATGGGACCGGGGACTTGCCCGTCCCAGGTCATGTACATGAACTCGATACCGCTATCCAAACTGGCTCGCACTTCACGGGCCTCGAGAGCGATCTCGTGATGGATCGAATGCGCGCGCTGGATGGGAGGAGGCAGCCGGGTAGGATCCGCGACCACGGTGTCGGCACGCAGAATCGTGCCGCTGATGTCGTCGTGCGCGGGAGAAGTGGCAGCCAGGGTCTTCTCTGCGGCAACGGCACGCTGCTGCACGGCCAGCCCACCCAATCCCAGCAACAATGCACCGGTGCCTGCCGTGCCCAGGAAGTGTCGCCGCGACGGATCGAGTGTGTTGATGTCGTCGAACGATTTACCGTCGTCTTTTTTCATGAACGTTTACTCCGTTGGGAAATTGGAACCACGAAAATTGAAACCACGTCGGCACGACCTTGCTGGTCCGATCCTGCGGACCAGCCGGCCCTGAATAGAGCATGGTTGTCTTCATGCCATCGATCCTCGCGCAGTCGACGCCGTCAAAGATGGTGTTTCCAAAGCCAGATATTTCGATTGACGAAGATCAAAAAGCGGACGTGGCGAAGCGTCGCACCCGGTGAAAGATGGTCGGCGCCAAATGGCACCTGATTGAGCTTCTTGTGCTACACCCCGAACGCCATGCCTTTTCGCGAACCATGAAACGTGGCTGAGTTGCGGCGAAATGATTAGGGCCAGTGCCTGAGGGCTCTTGGTTCGATACGGCACGGTCGATGGCCGACGTCGCGTCGCGCGCTGGTGATGAGTCTTCCTGGCGGCAACTTTCGTTCAAAAGAACTGAGCAGATCGAGGCACTCATTCACCGAGCGCGACAGTTTGCCACGTCCGGTTTTTGATATTCGTCAATTCGGATGCCTGGCTTGGGATCAACATGCCTTCCTGTGCCGACGCGCATGAGGAGAGTGGGAATGACTGCAACCGTGCCCTATGCGGGGCCGGCCGGTCCGCAAGATGGCACCAACAACGTATTGATCTGGATCCGGCTGCTTGGCACCGTGCCCTGTGGTGCGGGCATGCTGTGGGCCACGAAAACCACCTGCCAACAGGAATGATGGGCAGGAAATTCCCCACGTTCAGCCTCGCCGGCTGATTCAAACGAGACAAACCGAGGAACACCATGAACACCAAAGCAGGCACTGGCGCCGTGCCACGATCGCGATCAAGCGGCGCCGATATCGACGATTGGCGTCCGGAGGATCCCACGTTCTGGGAGACGACCGGCAAGCAGATCGCCTACCGCAACCTGTGGATCTCGATCCCCGCCCTGATGTGCGGCTTCGCGGTCTGGGGTATGTGGGGCATCATCACGGTGCAGATGTTGAACCTCGGCTTTCCGTTCACGCAGGCCGAGCTCTTCACGCTGACCGCGATCGCCGGCATTGCCGGCGCGACGATGCGCATCCCGGCATCGTTCCTGATCCGCCTCGCGGGCGGACGCAACACGATCTTCCTGACGACGGCGATGCTGCTCGCGCCGGCCATCGGCACCGGCATCGTGCTGCAGCACAAGGACTGGCCGTTGTGGTCCTTCCAGCTGATGGCGTTGTGGTGCGGCGTCGGTGGCGGCAACTTCGCCTCGTCGATGTCCAACATCAGCGGCTTTTTCCCGAAGCGGCTGCAGGGCACGGCGCTCGGCCTGAACGCGGGGCTGGGAAACTTCGGCGTGACGACGATGCAGGTCGTTGTTCCGTTCGTCATGACGGTGGGCCTCTTCGGCGCCATCGGCGGCGGGCCCGAGACCCTGCTCAAGGATAGCGGCTGGATCTTCGGCAAGATTCCAGCCGGCACCTTGACCTGGATACAGAACTCCGGCTTCGCCTGGGTGCTGTCACTCGTGCCGCTGTCGATCCTGGGCTGGTTTGGCATGAACAACCTGAAGACGATCTCGCCCGCCACCGGCAACCCGCTCGTCGCGTTCTCGAAGATCATCTACCTGTACACACTCGCGTTTGTGCCGTCGATTTTCATGCTCTGGTTGTACCTGCCGGCGCCGACGGGCCTGGGGATGCTCAACGTCTGGGTCGCGATCCTGCTTGACATCATCCTGATGGTGACGGTGATGAAGCTCGCCGCCTTCGGCCCGATGAAGGAGGGCGTCGCCAAGCAGTTCCAGATTTTCCGCAACAAGCACACCTGGGCGATGACGATCCTCTACATCGTCACCTTCGGTTCGTTCATCGGTTTCTCGATGGCGCTGCCGCTGTCAATGAAGGTCATCTTCGACGTCATTCACGTGCCCGACGCGAACGGCGTGATGACGTCGCACGTGAATCCGAATGCGCTACCGGTACTCGCCTACGCCTGGATCGGCCCCTTCGTCGGCGCGTTGACGCGCCCGCTCGGTGGCTGGATCTCGGACAAGGTCGGCGGCTCGATCATCACGCAGTGGGTCTGCGCCGTGATGGTTGTCGCGGCGGTGGCGGTCGGCTACGTGATGATGAAGGCCTACCACTCAGCGACGCCCGAGGAGTATTTCTTTATCTTCCTCGCGCTTTTCATCGTGCTGTTTGCCGCCACCGGCGTCGGCAACGGCTCGACCTTTCGCAGCATTGGTGCGATCTTCGACAGCCAGCAGGCCGGACCGGTGCTTGGCTGGACGTCGGCCGTCGCCGCTTATGGCGCGTTCGCCGCGCCGGTCGTGATCGGCGCGCAAATCAAACTCGGAACACCCGAGATGGCGATGTACGGCTTCGCGGTGTTCTATGCCCTGTGCCTGGTGCTCAACTGGTGGTTCTACCTGCGCAAGAACGCGTATGTGAAGAATCCCTGATCGCAATGACGGGCCGGGCCAAGCGCCCGGCTCGTTAGACGCTTTGCGGAAGTTACTGCCGGGACGCTGGTTGCCTGGCGCGCTGCTCCGGCTTGTTTGCGCGCGATCTCGTCAACCACCCGTGCGTATTGCCAATGAACTGAGTACCCATTGCCCACACAGTTGACCACGGTTGGCACCCGACTGGATCGGCATCGCCAACAGGCTGACCACCTGCATGAGGGTCGCTTGTCAGACACAACCGATCAGCCGCAACCGGCCAGGGAGAGGCGGTCAGCCAGCTAAGTTGCCTGCCGCTAAGCAGTCGTTCGCGAGGGGCTGAAACGGGTCGCCACGATCGTCGAGCAACAGCCGTCAACCAACAGTCGCTGACCGGCCAACAACGGACGGTCGGCTGCCCCAAATACGCGCCCCAGAACGGATGTTCGGGAAGCGTCGAGCATCGCGCACCACTGACGCGCGCGCCGAAGCAGAGAGAACCGCTGCGCCAGCGATGCCGCAGGCAGCATCGCTGGCGCGGGTTGATCAGCCCAGCATCTTCAGCAATGTCTGCGCGGCGGGTTCGGATGACGCCGGGTTCTGGCCGGTGATCAACAGGCCATCGGTGACCACGTACGGCTGCCAGTCGCCGGATTTGCTGTAGTTGCCACCGTTCTTTTTCAACATGTCTTCCACCAGGAACGGCACTACCTTGGTCAGGCCAACGGTCTCTTCCTCGGTGTTGGTGAAGCCGGTGACGGACTTGCCCTGGACCAACGGTTTGCCATCGGCTGACTTCACATGGCGCAACACGCCCGGAGCGTGGCACACCGCAGCCACCGGCTTGCCGGCGGCCAGCGTGGTTTCGATCAGCGCGATCGAGGCAGCATCCTCGGCCAGATCCCACAGCGGGCCGTGGCCGCCCGGGTAGAACACCGCGTCGAAATCACCGGCTTTCATGTCCTGCAGTTTGTGCGTGCTGGCCAGTACGGCCTGCGCTGCCGGGTCAGCCTTGAAACGGCGAGTGGCGTCGGTTTGCGCCGACGGATCGTCGCTCTTGGGATCCAGCGGCGGCTGCCCGCCATGCGGTGAGGCCACCGTGATCTGCGCGCCCGCGTCCTTGAACGCGTAGTAAGGCGCGGCGAATTCTTCCAGCCAGAAACCGGTCTTCTTGCCGGTGTTGCCCAGTTGATCGTGCGAAGTGAGAACCATCAGGATTTTCATGGAGTGCCTTCTTTGAATGGAGATGGGGAAGCGAGCGGTCTTGCCGGCGAGGCCTCATTCGCTGGCGACGCGAACCACCAGCTTGCCGAAATTGCTGCCGTTGAGCATGCCAATGAAGGCCTGCGGCGCCTGGTCGAGACCGTCGACGATGTCTTCGCGGAACTTGATCTTGCCGGCCTGTACCCATTGGCTCATCTGCTGCATGAATTCGCCGTAACGATGGCCGTAGTCATCGAAGATGATGAAGCCCTGCATGCGGATGCGTCGGGTCAGGATGGTGCGCGCAAGCAGGCCCAGCCGGTCGGGGCCGTCGGGCAGTGCGGTGTCGTTGTAGTTGGCGATAAGGCCACATACCGGCACGCGCGCCGAGGCATTGAGCAGCGGCAGCACCGCATCGAAGACCGCGCCGCCGACATTCTCGAAATACACGTCGATGCCATCGGGGCAGGCGGCCGCCAGCTCGGCGGCGAAGTTCACGCTGCGATGATCGATGCAGGCATCAAAGCCCAGTTGCTCGACCACATAGCGACATTTTTCCGGACCGCCGGCGATGCCCACACTGCGGCAGCCCTTGAGCTTGGCGATCTGGCCCACCACCGAACCCACCGCGCCGCTGGCTGCCGCGACGACTACGGTTTCACCGGCCTTCGGCTCGCCGATGTCGAGCAGGCCCATGTAGGCGGTGAAACCGGGCATGCCCAGCACGCCAAGCGCCAGCGACGAGGTTTCCATCTGCGGGTCCAGTTTGCTCAGGCCGGTGCCGTCGGACAGTGCGTGGTCCTGCCAGCCGCTGAAGCCGAGCACCAGATCACCTTCCTTGAAGTCCGGATGTTTCGAGGCCTGCACCCGCGACACGGTACCGCCGACCATCACGTCGCCAATGGCGACGGGTGCGGCATAGGACTTGGCGTCGCTCATGCGCCCGCGCATGTACGGATCGAGGGAGAGATACAGCGTGCGCAGCAGCAGCTCGCCGTGGGCGGGCGTGGGCAACGGGTTTTCGCGCAGGCGGAAGTTGTCAGGCGTGGGCGCGCCGACCGGGCGGGAGTTCAGCACGATGGCACGTTGCATGGTTGCATTGGAAGACATGAGAGTGACCTCTTGTGACTGTGAAAGGACGGCCCGAAGGCCGGCGTCATCGTTCAGAGCGCGGCTTCCAGAATGTGCCGGCTGGTGGCCGGGGTGACATCGCGGTGTTCACCGAGCTGAGTCATGCCGTGTGCTTCGAGCTGGGCAATGACGGTGTCGATCGCCTCAGCGCCCAGCTCGTAATCCGGCAGGCGGGTGGCGATGCCCATGCGCTCGAAGAACGCGCGGGTCTTTTCAATCGCCTGGTCGATGCGCTCGTCTTCGCTGCCTTCGTGGATCTGCCAGACCCGCTCGGCGTACTGCAGCAGCTTGGCGTGCTTGGTGTCGCGACGCACATGCAGGCTGGCCGGCAACACGATGGCCAGCGTGCGGGCGTGATCGATGCCGTGCAGTGCGGTCAGTTCATGGCCGATCATGTGGGTGCTCCAGTCCTGCGGTACGCCGGCACCAATCAGGCCGTTCAGGGCCAGCGTGGCGATCCACATCAAATTGGCGCGGGTGGCGTAATCCTGCGGGTTGGCCAGTGCCTCCGGGCCGGTTTCGATCAGGCTCTGCAACAAACCTTCGGCGAAGCGATCCTGCACCTTGGCCTGCACCGGGTAGGTCAGGTACTGCTCAACGATATGCACGAAGGCATCCACTACGCCGTTGGCAATCTGGCGCGGCGGCAGGGTGTAGGTCTTGGTCGGGTCGAGGATCGAGAACTGCGGGAACGTATGCGTGCTGGAGAACGCCAGCTTGGCGTGGATCGCCCTCTTCGTCACCACGCCGCCGTTGTTCATTTCCGAACCGGTAGCCGGCAGGGTGAGCACGCTGCCAAACGGCAGCGCCGTGGTGATATTGCGGCCGTGCTTTTCCAGGATGCTCCACGGGTCACCATCGAACGGCACCGCGGCGGCGACGAACTTGGTGCCGTCGATCACCGAACCGCCGCCGACAGCCAGCAGGTAGCCCAGCTTTTCCTGGCGAACCAGTTCAACTGCGCGCATCAGCGTCTCGAACGTGGGGTTCGGTTCGATGCCGGAAAACTCCTGAACGTGGCGATCACCGAGCGCGGCCTTCACCTCGTCCAGCGTGCCATTTGCCTTCGCACTGGCGCCGCCGTAGAGGATCAATACCCTGGCCGAGGCGGGCAGCAAGGTATTCAGCTTGCCGATCGTTTCCGTGCCGAACACGATGCGGGTGGGGTTATGGAATTCGAAATTCTGCATGGAAATGTCCTTGGATTAGACTGGTCGTCTAAAGTGGGTGGGCAATAAGGTGGGATTGCGTGCCTGATGGGGTAGAAATCTATGCGGGAAGAGTGGTGTCGGGGGGGAGTTGCAGCCATTGCCGGGTAGCCGCCATGGCACCATCCAGACTGCTGCGGTCGTGCCTGAACTTGCTCAGCAAGGTGGCACCCAGCCAGGTTTCATACAACGTCTGGGCGGTTTGTTGCGCATCGAGGGTCGAGCGCAGCGAGCCGTCAGCGATGCCTTCACGGATGCAGCGGGCCAGCCGATCGATGACCCGGTTGGTACCGCGGTGCAGGGCGATCCGCATCGCTTCGGAAAGATCGGAGACCTCACCGCCCAGCTTCACCGCCAAGCATCGGCCATCGACACATTCGCTGACCTGGCTTTCCTGCCATTGCTGCCAGTACGCCATCAAACGCTCGGCCGCAGAGTGGCCGGGGCGCGTGAGCAGTGCATCCAGCTGGTTCAGGTAGTCGTCGAAATAACTGTCCAGCAGGGCTTCGCCGAACATCTCCTTCGATTTGAAGTAGTGGTAGAACGAGCCCTTGGGGACAGCGGCCGCGCTCAATACCTCGTTCAAGCCCACCGCCGAGAAGCCCTTGCCAAGAATGATCGGCTTGGCGGTGTCGATGATGTATTGGCGCACGCTGCTGCGTTCGGTGTCCATAAGCGGGAATGATAGACGAGATTAGACCGGTCGTCTAGTGGTTGTGTCTATCGATGTTGCAAAGAGCAATTCCGGGGCATTCGTGCGCTGTGGAGCTACCTGATCAGGTCGTCAGACACTTCAAATTGCTTGTAGTACTTGTCGCCCGCGTCGCTGGCAGGTATGGGCTCTGGTCGAGCATGTTCATCGTGGCATAGCGTTCGTAAACCTTGTCCGCACGCTGTGCGTGGAAGCAGCACGTAACCTTCGCCGTGGTTCACGATCACCAACGTACCGGTGACCAACTGGGCGTGTAATGGTTCGGCCACTTCCAGTGTGGGAATCCATAGCTCCAGAGTGATCGGATGATCGAGCCAAACTCTGAGAGCATTGACAGCATCGGCGAGAGCTCGCACGCAGCCGTTGTCATCGAAGCTTCGAGTGGTGCATGCGGCGTCTAGAACGTCATCTGATAGGGATCCTCATACGCCCGACCACCCATTATCACGAACTTGATCGTGGTTTTCATTTGAGCGCGTCAAGGTCGAAACGACCTCAATCAGCTGATATGACGAGGCACTTGCGAAACCCGGAGCAGAGTGCATTTTAGAGCCAAGGGTGGAGGAAGTTGAATCCTTTCTGCTTGCCTTTAGCCAGATTGGCCATGCGAGTCGCTGAGCTTTCACCAGGCGATCCAAGTTCTCTGGCCCTCGATTTGCACGTCATTTGCTTCTGGCCTTCCTGAAGAGTGCGGGCCAGGATGGTCCGCTGCTCTACCCGGGGCCCCTGTGCGGCGGTGAGTCGGGGACGACAGGCCGCGCAGCGGGAGTCGACATGGCGAGGGCATGGATGCCCGAGTTGAGGCAACGCAGGAGCGGTTGCCCGAAGCCCGGCAAGCGCCAAGCGGGGTGGCCTTCTCTTTTGGTTACTTTTCTCTTGGCCACGCAAGAGAATAGTAACTCGGGCACCGCAGGTGCGCGAAAGCTCTTGCTTCGCATCCAGACGCGCCCGACTCAGGGGGTACGCGAGGACGCCGTCGCCCCCATGATTTCCGGCAGGTCGGTTTCGCCGACCATTTCGGGGAAGTGCTTGCGTTCGATGCGCCGGATGGCGAAATGCATCCACGCCAGGTTGATGACAGCGATGCCGAACAGCAGCATGAAGCAACTGGTCCAGATGCCGATCCAGTCGTTCACGACACCGAATGCGATGGGCAGGAAGAAGCCGCCAAGACCACCGATCATGCCGACCATGCCACCCACGGCGCCGACATGGTCGGGATAGTACGTGGGGATATGCTTGAACACGGCCGCCATGCCGAACGACATCACGAAGCCGAGCACAAACAGCACGATCACCCGCTCGGCCAGGGCGGGCGCAATGGTGAACGCGATCGGTCCGTGGATACCATCCACCACGTATTGCGTGTTGGGGTAGGACAGCAGGAACAGGCAGATGACCGACACGCCGAACGCGACGTACATGATCGTGCGTGCGCCGAAGCGGTCGGAAAGCACGCCACCGATGGCGCGAATCACCGCCGCCGGCAGTGCGAAGCTGGCAGTCAATATGCCGGCCATGCGGATGTCCACGCCATTGGCGCCGATGTAGTAGCGCGGCAGCCACGACGTCAGCGCCACGAAACCGCCAAAGACCAGAAAATAGTAGAGAGAAAAGCGCCATACCTGCAGATTGCGCAGCGGCTGCAGGCGTTCGCGCATCGATGAATGGCTCATGCCACCGGCACTGCGATTGCGGGTGAGCGGATCCTGCTGGGTGCTGAACCAGAACACGAATGCCATGGCCAGCATGACCACACCGTACACCGTGGCGACGTGGCGCCAGTTCATGAACGCAAGCAATTGTGGCGCACCGAAACTGGTCACCGCAGCACCCACGTTGCCCATGCCGAACAGTCCGAGCGCGGTACCCTGACGCTCCTTCGGAAACCACGCGGACACGTAGACCACACCCACGGCGAAGGAACCGCCAGCCAGCCCCAGACCGAGTCCGACCAGCAGCAGCATCGGGTAGGAACTCACGAACGGCAGCGTGAAGACACAGGCCGCCACTACCAGCATCAACAGCGTGTAGACCAGTCGTCCGCCGTACATTTCCGACCAGATGCCGAGCGGCAGACGGCTCAGCGAGCCGGTCAGGATCGGCGTGGCCACCAGCAGACCGAAAGCGGAATCAGAGAAGCCGAGCTCCTGCTTGAGCTCGACGCCGATGATCGAATATATGACCCAGACCGCGAAGCACACGCCAAAGGCGACGGTGCTCAGCCACAACGCTCGCGATCGCTGGCTGGGTGTGACGACGGGTGATGTGCTCATGGACTTCGCATCCTCAGGTTATCCTGATTCCTCATATTACGCATCCAGGGTCCAAGGTTGCGAGTCGGTAGGCAGGGGTGGGGTCCGCGCAGCAGCGACGATGAGTCGCGGCACCAGCGCCGCGATACCATTCTTGTTTTCGGTCAGCAGCCAGATCACCAGCGGCGCTTCTCAACGGCGAAGCCGGTCAACCACGTGCGCACCGGCGGCCCGCGCCATCTTGCAGTCGACCTGGCTTTCGAGCACCCGGCCAGCCGACTTGTGAAACCATGCATGATCATCGGGCAGGCTCCGCCGTCATCGTCGGGTGGACGCTTGCGACGTTCCGACGGCCGCGATAAAGCACGAAGGTCAACACCAGGCTGAGTACGGCAAGCGCGACAAATACGGCATAACCTCGCGCATAGCCGACGGCTCCGAACGACTGGGCTACGGCGCCGAGGATGGGCGGTATCGCAAAGCCACCGAGCGCGCCCAGTCCGCCGACCCAGCCGGCCGCGCCGCCTACCGCTTCCGGTACATATTGCGGAACGAGCTTGAAAACGGCAGCGTTCGCGATACCCATCCCGGCGGCGACTAGCACCTCGCCCACCACCGTCCATGCGAAGCTTGCCGACAGCGTCATGAAGAGGGCGCCGACGAGGAGCGCGACGTAAGCACCCGCCGCGATTCCCTCGCCGCCGAAATGGTCGGCCCAACTTCCACCTGGCACCCGGATCAACGAGGCAAACAGAGAGAACCCCGCCGTCAGCGCCAATGCCAGCCAATGCGGAGCAGCGTAGAAACTGGTCCAGAAGGTCGGCAGCCAGGCAGTGAGCCCGAGGAACCCGCCAAACGACGTGAAATAGAGCGCCACCAGTGCCCAGGTGCGCCATTTGGCGGCCGAATCCCACAGCGTCTGCAGCATGCTGCCGGCGGGAAACAGCTCCTGGCCATGGGCCTGCGCGGCTGTGGCAGCACGTTCGCGCGAGAGCCCGTGCTGGCGCATCTGAAAGTAAGGTGCATTGAATCCCAACACCACGTATAGAAGGATGCCGGCGATCACGATACCGACCGATACGAGATAGCCGAACCACAGGCCACCGCCGGCAATGATCATCGGCAACACGATCGCTACCAACCCGGGGGACGTGTTGCCGAGACCGGCGTAGATCGCCAGTGCCTTGCCCTGCTGCGCTTTCGGGTACCAGTACGA
The DNA here is from genome assembly GCA_004298505.1 of Rhodanobacter sp. Lineage (GTDB taxonomy): Bacteria > Pseudomonadota > Gammaproteobacteria > Xanthomonadales > Rhodanobacteraceae > Rhodanobacter. Next base: position 12,416 of record SCRO01000120.1, on the reverse strand, counting down.
AACTTGGCCGATTCCGACGGAAAATGTCGCGATGCCACAGCCCCCGAGACCACCGAACAGCAGCAGCAGCGGGTAATACTGGGCAGTCAATTTATCCGGATAGAGCGTCAGTAGCATGAACCAAAGCCCGGCGATCCCTGCCAGGGAAGCCAGCAGCAGGATAAGGAACGGAAGCTTGCCGCCGTTGCGATCTACCCAGGCACCGAACGGGATCCGCAGCAGCGAACCGGTCAGCATCGGAATTGCCACCAGAAAACCGACTTGGGTGGGCGTCAGTTTCATGGCCAGCATGAAGCTGTGCGCGGTCGGCCCGAACAGCGAGACGCCCCCGAAACCGATGAAGAAGCCAACGGTGGCGCCCAGCAAGGCCTTGACGTTACTTCCGCGCGACGGAAATTGTCTTGCCGATTGAGTGGTCATATCGAGATCGAATCTTCCAAGTTGAAAATTCCCCCCAGCAGGATGCCGCTTCAGTCCGGTGCGAGTGCCTCTATCTCCTTAAGTCCCCTCACCTCATAACGCTCCTGCAAGCCAAGCAGGTAGAGCTGCAGCTCGCGTTGGCGCACCTGCAGTTCCAGATAATCGGAGATCTGCGCGCGAACCGCGTCAAATTCCTGCGCGGCGCCGGGCTGGATTTCATCGACGCTGACCACGTGGTAGCCCCAGCGCGACTCAACCGGAAACGCGGCCAGACCCACCCGTAGACGGAACACCTGGCGATCGAACTCCGGCGTGGTCTGGCCGCGCTGCAACCAACCGAGCTCACCGCCCTGCGTCTTCGACGGACAGTCGGAATGACGCATGGCGAAGTCGGCAAACAGTACGGGATTGGCCTTCAGCTCGGCGACCAGTCGCTCGGCCTCGGCACTGGCGCGGATGCGACCGCTGACGTCATCGGCGGCTGCGCCAAGCAGGATGTGCCGCACGCGGATGAGATCAGGCGCGCGGAACCGCTCGCGATTTTGTTCGTAATAGCGTCGACAGTCGTCCGTGGTCGGCACGCGGTCCTCTATTTCGCGTTCCAGCAGCACGCGGATGCCGGCCTCCTCCGCCGTTTCATGGCTGCTGGCCGGCACCTGGTCGGCCAGGTCGAGCCGCTGCACTTCCAGACGCAGCAGCTCGCGCACCACCAGCGCCCGCGCGGCACCGGCGCGGGAATGCTCCGGGGTGAGCGCACGATGGTGCTGCATCTCCTGCGCGATCTCGGCTTCACTGATCGGCAAGTCGCCGACGAACAGGTAGCACGGTGCAGGCTGGCCCAACGTGCGCGGGCCTTCGCCCTTGCTGTCGTGCTGATGCTCGTGGGCCTCCTGCGTTACCGGTTTGGTCGAATCGATGATGGTCAGCGGTATGCGCCGCGGTTTGAGGTTGGGCGTGCCCATGCTTATGCCCTCGGTCCGTAACGCAAGGCCGCCTGGCGCTTGCGCACCACCTGGTAGGGTCGCCACAGATAACTGACTGGAATACTCCACACATGCACCAGGCGGGTGAATGGCGCCAGCAGGAACAGTGTGGTGCCGAGGAACACATGCACCTTATAGATCCAGGGAACGCCGGCGATATAACTGGCGGCACCAGGACGGAAAGTGACAATGTGCTGCGCCCAGTCGCCCAGCAGGATCATCTCGCCACCGTCCAGGTGATGCGCCGACACGAAGATGGTGCCCATGCCCAAGACCAGCTGGATGAACAAGAGAATCAGGATCGCCGCGTCGCCCACCGTACCGGTGGCACGCACCCGCGGGTTGGTGAGCCGGCGTACCAGCAAGATACTGATGCCGATGAAGCACAGCACGGCGGCGCCACCGCCGACCGCCATCGCCAGTACCTGCTTCTGCGGCGCCGTGATCAGCAACGTGTAGACCGCGTGCGGGGTCAGCAACCCCACCAGATGGCCACCGAGGATGATCAGGATGCCGACATGGAACAGGTTGCTGCCCACGCGCATGCCACGGCTGGACAGCAACTGGCTGGAACTGGTGCGCCAGGTGTACATGGCGCGGTCGTAGCGCGCCCAACTGCCGATGAAGAACACGGCCATGGCGATGTAGGGATAGAACTGAAAGGCAAACTCATCGAGATAATTCATGGCTGCACCTGCACGGCGGCGGAAGGTCGGGGCTTGCGCCCTGCTGGCGCACAGTCGTCGGCGGGCGCCTCGGCGCCGAAGCGCACCACCTCTTCTTCCCACACGCGATCCATCGCCTCGGCGGTATCGTCGCGCGGCTCCTCGCTGGCACGCTGACGCAGCGCGCCCAGATCGACGCGACCATCGGCCAAATCGACGAGAATCTGGAACAGGAGCTGATACGGGCTGTGGCGCTCCATCGCACGCGCCGCCAGCATGCCGACGATGTGGCTGATGTGGCTCAGCCAGTCGCTGACTTCGGTTTGCGGTCGGTGCGCGAGGTACTCCAGCAACAGCGGCAGATAGTCAGGCAGCTCCTTGGCCGACAGCTCGAAACCGTTCTTGCGATAGGCCGCGATCAGATCGACCATCGCCTGGCCACGATCGCGCGACTCGCCGTGGATGTGCTCGAACAGCAACAGGCTCATCGAGCGGCCGCGGTCAAAGGTTTGCAGCCAGTCATCCTGCGCGGTGAGCGTATCGGTGTCGAGCAGGTTCTTGACGAACGTTACCAGTTCCTGCTGACGCGTCACCGGGAGTGTCGACTCGTGCGCCGCAGCCAGCAGCTCCTCGCCGCACTCCCACAACTCGTCCTGCGGATAATCCAGCAGCACGCCAATCAATTTCAGCACGCTCATGAGGTCACCTCGTTTTTTTCCTGCCGGTTCGGATGCACGACATAGGTCGTGGTCTTGCGCTGACTGAACAGGTCGGCCGGGCTGCCGCCACTGCAACCGTTGCCGAAGGTGAAGCCGCAGCCGCCGCGCTCGCCGAACGCGTCGTTGGCGTACTCCTTGTGCGCGGTGGGAACGACGAAGCGATCCTCGTAGTTGGCAATGGCGAGGTAGCGATACATTTCCTCGGCTTGCGCGACGGTGATCCCGGCCTGCTTGAGCACGGCCAGATCCTCGACCCCGTCGACGTTGCGCGCCCGGCGCCAGGCACGCATCGCCATCATCCGTTCCAGCGCCCGCACCACCGGCGCCTCGTCGCCGGCGGTGAGCAGGTTGGCGAGGTAGCGCACCGGGATGCGCAACGAGGCCACATCCGGCAACTCGCCGTTCATGCCGATGCGGCCACGTTCGGCGGCGGACTGGATCGGCGACAGCGGCGGCACGTACCACACCATCGGCAGCGTGCGGTACTCAGGGTGCAACGGCAGTGCCAGCTTCCAGTCGATTGCCATCTTGTACACCGGCGACGCCTTGGCCGCTTCCAGCCAGTTGTCGTGGATGCCTTCCCGGCGCGCCGCCTCGATCACCTTCGGATCGAACGGGTCGAGGAAGATATCCAGATGCGCCTGATACAAATCCTTTTCCGCCGGTACCGATGCCGCTTCCTGGATGCGATCGGCGTCGTACAGCATCACGCCGAGATAGCGGATGCGACCGACGCAGGTTTCCGCGCACACGGTCGGCTCGCCCATCTCGATGCGCGGATAGCAGAAGATGCACTTCTCGGATTTACCGCTTTTCCAGTTGTAGTAAATCTTCTTGTACGGGCACGCCGACACGCACATGCGCCAACCGCGGCACTTGTCCTGGTCGATCAGCACGATACCGTCTTCCTCGCGCTTGTAGATCGCCCCGGACGGGCATGCCGATACGCACGCCGGATTGAGACAGTGCTCGCACAGACGCGGCAGGTACATCATGAAGGTCTTCTCGAAGGCGCCGTAGATCTCCTTCTGGATACCGTCGAAATTACGGTCCTTGGCGCGCTTGGCGAACTCGGTGCCAAGAATTTCCTCCCAGTTCGGGCCCCATTCGATCTTCTGCATGCGCTGGCCGGTAATCAGCGAACGTGGGCGCGCCGTCGGTTGATGCTGGCCTTCGGGCGCCTCGTGCAGATGCTGGTAATCGAAGTCGAACGGCTCGTAGTAATCGTCGATCTGCGGCAGGTCGGGATTGGCAAAGATCTTGGCCAGCATCCGCCAACGCCCGCCGGCACGCGGGATCAGCTTGCCGGCACGGGTACGCACCCAGCCGCCGTTCCACTTGTCCTGGTTTTCCCATTCCTTGGGATAGCCGATACCGGGCTTGGTTTCGACGTTGTTGAACCACGCGTACTCGACGCCTTCGCGCGAGGTCCACACGTTCTTGCAGGTGATCGAGCAGGTGTGGCAGCCGATGCACTTGTCCAGGTTCAGCACCATCGCGATCTGCGCGCGGACTTTCATCACACCACCTCCTTGGCAGACGCGGGCACCACTTCGGCCGCTCCTGCGCGTCCTGCGCCCGCGGCACTTGTACTTCCCTGTGCTTCGCCATCCAGCCAATCAACCTTGTCCATCTTGCGTACGATCACGAATTCATCCCGGTTGGTGCCGCAGGTGCCGTAGTAGTTGAAGCCGTAGCTCAGCTGGGCGTAGCCACCAATCATGTGGGTCGGTTTGAGCACCACGCGGGTCACCGAGTTGTGGATACCGCCGCGGGTACCGGTGATCTCCGAGCCGGGGATGTTGATGATGCGTTCCTGCGCGTGGTACATCATCGCCATACCCGGCATCACGCGCTGGCTGACTACGGCGCGCGCGGTGATGGCACCGTTGACGTTGAACAGCTCGATCCAGTCGTTGTCCTCGATGCCGGCCGCGCGCGCGTCATCCTCGCTGAGCCACACGATCGGACCGCCGCGCGACAGCGTCTGCATCAGCAGGTTATCGCTGTAGGTGCTGTGGATACCCCACTTCTGGTGCGGCGTGATCCAGTTCAACAGGATTTCGCGATTGCCGTTGCTGCGTTTGTTGTGCAGCGGCAGCACCGTCTTGGTATCGACCGGCGGGCGGTAGCTCATGAAGCCTTCGCCGAACGCGATCATCCATTCGTGATCCATGTAGAACTGCTGGCGACCGGTGATCGTGCGCCACGGGATCAGCTCATGCACGTTGGTATAGCCGGCGTTGTAGCTGACATGGTCGTCCTCCAGCCCCGACCAGATCGGCGAGGAGATGATCTTGCGCGGCTGCGCCTGGATGTCGCGGAAACGGATCGCCTCATGCTCCTTGCCACGTGCCAGATGCGCGTGTTCGCGGCCGGTGAAGGTACTCAGCGATTCCCATGCCTTGACCGCGACATGCCCATTGGTCTCTGGCGCCAGATGCAGCACCACTTCGCAGGCATCGATCGCGCTGTCGATCCGCGGGCGACCCTGGCTGATGCCTTCCTCGGTCACGCTGTGGTTGAGCTTGCCGAGGAACTCGACCTCGTCGCGGGTATCCCACTGCATGCCCTTGCCGCCATTGCCCAGCTTGTCGAGCAAGGGGCCGAGCGAGGTGAACTTTTTGTACAGGTTCGGGTAGTCGCGCTCGACCACCGTGATCGAGGGCATGGTCTGGCCCGGGATGGGCTTGCATTCGCCCTTCTTCCAGTCCTTGACGCCGAGCGGCATCGCCAGCTCTCCGGGCGTGTCGTGCAGGGTCGGCACCAGCACCACGTCCTGCTCGACGCCGAGCACGCCCGGCGCCATCGCGCTCACGGCGTGGGCGATGCCCTTGAAAATATCCCAGTCGCTGCGCGACTCCCACGCCGGGTCCACCGCCTTGGACAGCGGGTGGATGAACGGGTGCATGTCCGAGGTGTTGAGATCGTTCTTCTCGTACCAGGTGGCGGTCGGCAGCACGACGTCGGAATACAGCGCCGTGGTGCACATGCGGAAGTCCAGCGTCACCAGCAGGTCGAGCTTGCCCTCGGGCACCTCGTCGCGCCACTTGATCTCTTCAGGCTTGACCGCGCCCAGTTCGCCCAGATCCTTGCCCTGCACGCCGTGCCGCGTGCCGAGCAGATGCCGCAGCATGTACTCGTGGCCCTTGCCGGACGAGCCGAGCAGATTCGAGCGCCAGATGAACATGGCGCGCGGAAAATTCTCCGGCGCATCCGGGTCGGCATAGGCGAAGTCGAGCTTGCCGTGCTGCATCTGCTCGACCACGTAGTCGGCGGGCGTCTGTCCGGCCTGCTTGGCGGCCGCCACGATATGCAGCGGGTTGCGGTCGAGCTGCGGCGCACTCGGCAGCCAGCCCATGCGGATCGCGCGCAGGTTGAAGTCGGCCTGGCTGCCGCTGTATTTGGCCGGGTCGGCCAGCGGCGAGAGGATCTCCTTCATCTGCAGCTTTTCGTAGCGCCACTGGTCGGCCATGAAATAGAAGAACGAGGTGCCGTTCATCTGCCGCGGCGGACGGCTCCAGTCCAGGCCGAACGCCAGCGGTATCCAGCCGGTCTGCGGTCGCAATTTTTCCTGACCGACGTAATGCGCCCAACCGCCGCCAGTCTGGCCGACGCAACCGCACATGATCAGCATGTTGATCAGGCCGCGGTAGTTCATGTCGTTGTGGAACCAGTGATTCATGCCGGCGCCGACAATGATCATGCTGCGGCCGTTGGTCTTGGCCGCGGTGTTGGCGAACTCGCGGGCGATCTCGATCACCTCGGCGCGTGGCACGCCGGTGATCTTCTCCTGCCACGCCGGCGTGCCGGGCAAGTCATCATCAAAGCTGCTGGCCACGTTGCCACCGCCAAAGCCGCGATCCACGCCGTACTGCGCCAGCAGCAGGTCGTACACCGTCGCCACCGCCCATTCCTTGCCGTCAGCCAGTTGCAGCTTGCGGATCGGAATGTTGCGCTCGAGCACATCCTCGAATTTCGAGGCCGTCCAGCGATCGTGCTCGATGCCGCCGAAGTAGGGGAAGCTGACCGCTTCGATGCCGTCGTTGCAATCAGCCAGGCTCAGGCGCAGGCGAGTGGCGCGACCAGCACTGTCCTTTTCCTCGATGTTCCACTTGCCCTTCTCACCCCAGCGAAAACCGACCGAACCATTGGGTACGGTGATCTGACCGCTGCTCTCGTCCCAGGCCAAGGTCTTCCAGTCGGGGTGATTGGTCTCGCCCAGCCCACCCAGGTCGCTGGCGCGCAGGAAGCGACCCGGCACAAGACGGCCGTCGTCGCGCTGCTCCAACTGCACCAGCATCGGCATGTCGCTGTACTGACGGCAGTAGTCGTTGAAATACGGAATCGAGTGATCGACGTGAAACTCTTTCAGGATCACATGGCCAAAGGCGAACGCCAGTGCCGCATCGGTGCCCTGCTTGGGATGCAGCCAGTGGTCGGTGAGCTTGGCCACTTCGGCATAGTCCGGCGTGATCGCCACCGTCTTGGTGCCGTTGTAACGCGCCTCGGTGAAGAAGTGCGCATCCGGCGTGCGCGTCTGCGGCACGTTCGAGCCCCAGGCGATGATGTAGCGGCTGTTGTACCAGTCGGCCGACTCCGGCACGTCGGTCTGCTCGCCCCACACCTGCGGCGAGGCCGGCGGCAAATCGCAGTACCAGTCGTAGAACGACAGGTTTGCGCCACCGAGCAGCGACAGATAGCGCGCACCGGCAGCGTAGGAAATCATCGACATCGCCGGGATCGGCGAGAAGCCGATGACGCGATCGGGGCCGAACTTTTTCGCCGTATACAGGTTGGATGCGGCGATGATCTCGTTCGCCTCGTCCCAGCGCACCCGGGCAAAACCACCCATGCCGCGCTTGCTCTTGTAGGCCTTGGCCTTGACTGGATCGCTGACGATACTGGCCCACGCCTCGACCGGGCTCAGCGTCTTGCGTGCTTCGCGCCACAGGCGCAGCAGCGCGCCGCGCACCAGCGGATATTTCAGGCGGTTCGCGCTGTACAGGTACCACGAGTAGCTGGCGCCACGCGGGCAGCCACGCGGCTCATGGTTGGGCAGGTCCGGCCGCGTGCGCGGGTAGTCGGTCTGCTGGGTCTCCCAGGTCACCAGGCCGTTCTTGACGTAGATCTTCCAACTGCACGAGCCGGTGCAGTTCACACCGTGGGTGGAGCGCACGATCTTGTCGTGTTGCCAACGCCCGCGGTAGGCGTTTTCCCAGTCGCGGTTGTCGTCACGAGTGATGCCGTGACCGTCTGAGAATGTCGTCTTGCTGCGCTTGAAAAACTGCAGCCGGTCAAGCAAGTAGCTCATGCGGAAACCTCTTGGAAATCGATTCTGCCAACGGGAAAAGGCCGCATTCCCGGCACGCGCCAGCGCCACGGCCATGGCAGCCTAGGTGTGCGGTTTGGTCCGGTTATTGACTTCGATCAATTGTGCAATCCGCAATCCGCCGGGCCCAGTGACGCTCGCGGCGGTACCGGCGCGGGCGTCAGGACGACACAAGCCTTGCCATGCGTGCGTTTGCGTCGTGCGGGTAGGTCCGGGCCCTTCCCGGAGAAGAAATCCACGCTGGCGCGGCTGCGGCTTTCTGCCGCAGTAGCGGGAGGCAGCATCGGACGTACACCGCGTGAATGAGACAACCCGAGCCACGGCCGGTGGCCGCTACGCACTCAGTGTCGGCGCGGCCTTGCGCCACGCCGGCGCACGCTGTCGCGCACGTCCACCTCGAATGCCAACTGCAGCGCCACGTCCGACCCACCGGGCAGGACGAAGTCCACGCCATCCCGACACGGCAGGCGCTCGACATAGGCGTCGACAGACGCCGCGGGCAGCGAGAATTTCCAGCTGTCGCCATCCCTGCCGACACTCGCCTGTGACGTCGGGACCAGTTCCAGCACGAAGCGCAAGACGGCGTCACCGGGCAGTGTGCTGGCGCTCACCAGAGCATGGCCGCCACGCAGACGCTGCAACTCATCCTCGCTCACGCGCAGACGCCACTGCTGGTCGCTGATCTGCAGTTTCATGGCGTACCCTCGATCATCGCAGGCTGCAGATGCCCCAGCCCATACACATCGACCAGGCTACCAGCCTCGCAAATATCGGCGTCCTCGGCGACCACCACCCAGGCATTGGCGTCCAGCAGCGGCCGGATCTTGAACGACTCCTGCCCCGGCAGTACCGTGGCACACAGCTGGCCGTTCGCGGTCAATATTACCTTGCCCTTGAGAAAGCAGCGCAGCGGGACGCGCTTGGCGAAGCGCTCGCGCAGCGGCAACCGCAGCGGCCGCTCCAGCGGCAGGCCAAGCATGTGACGCAGCGCCGGTTCCACGAAAAAACGCAGGCCCACCGCACCGGATGCCGGGTTGCCCGGCAGCCCGAAGCACAGGGCACCACCGGGCAGGCTGGCAAAAAGCAGCGGCTTGCCCGGACGAATCTGCACCTTGTGGAAATGCACTTCGGCACCCAGTCCGCGCAACGCCTGCGGCACGAAGTCATGGCGTCCCATCGAGACCGCGCCGGTACTCAGCACCACCTCCGCGCCCGCCTGCAACGCCTGCTGCAACGCCTGCACAAACGCCGCCGGCTCATCGCCCACCGTCTGCTGGTACACCACCTCGGCGCCGGCCAGGACGATGCGGGCAGCCAGGAACGGGCCGTTGCTGTTGCGGATCTGCCCTGACTGCAGCGCTTGCGCGGGATCGTCCACCAGCTCGCGTCCGGTGCAGATCAGCGCCACCCGGGGGTGTCGCACCACCTGGACCTCGGTGATCCCCAGCGCCGCCAGCAGTGCCAGCTGCGGCGCCTGCAGCAGTTCGCCCGCCGCCATCACCTCGGCCTCGCGCGGCACGTCCTCGCCAGCGCGGCGTACATGCTGTCCGGCCGCGACCTCCATGCCCAACCGTATATGCAGCGGGCGACCGCTGTCATCGTGCCGGGTGACCTCGACCTGTTCCACCGGTACCACCGTATCCATGCCCGCCGGCATGCGTGCACCGGTCATGATTTCCCAGGCACCGCCAGCGGCCTGCACCAGGACGTCCCCGGCAGCCTGCGCTCCCATCACTGTATATTCGCTTCCGGCCGGCAGTCGCGCACTGCCGGCGCACAGCGCGAAGCCATCCATCGCGCTGTTGTCGAACGGCGGCAGGTCGGCCGGACTGACTACCGGCCCGGCCAGGATCTGTCCGAGCGCCTGCATCGACGTGCAGCGCCGGCTCGCCAGCCGCGGCGAGCGCTCGAGAATGATCGTCAGCGCATCATAGTAGCCGATCACGGGTGCGCCTCCGCGTCGATCATCGCCAGCGCGTGCGCCAGCAACGGGGCCAGGATGTCGATGCCCTGCTGCGCGGCGCGGGGGCTGCCCGGCAGCGCGAACACCAGCATGCCCCCAACCTGCACCACCTCGGCCCGGCTCAGCCAGGCCAGCGGGGTGTGGCGCGCACTTTCGCTGCGGAACATCTCGGCCAGCCCGGTGATGCGACGATCCGCCACCTGCGCCAGCGCCTCGGGGGTGACATCGCGCGGCCCCAAACCGGTGCCGCCGGTGCACAGGCACAGACGGATTCCGGCGTGCGCCAGCGCACGCAGCCGCGTGGCCAGTGGCTCGATGCCATCGGGCAGCAGCTCGACCTGCTCCACCCGCGCGCCGAGCGCCTTGAGGCGATCCACCAGCAGCGGGCCGGAGCGATCCTCGTAGGTGCCGGCGTAGGCACGGTCGCTGAGGGTGATCACCGCACACGGCACGGTGTCCAGACGCGCGCTGTCGCGCGGCCGGTACTGCGCGCATTCCGCCTCGCTCATGCCCTCAGGGTGTCGCCACAAGCCACTCTTGCCACCTTCCTTGAACAACAGCCGAATGCCGCCAATGGCAAGGGCCGGCTCGACCGGCTTGCTCAGGTCATACAGCGTCAGCACAGCCGCGCTGACCCCGGCCAGCGCCTCCATTTCCACGCCCGTGCGGGCCTCGGTCGCCACCTCGCAGTAGACCCGGATCGCGAAGCGCTCGGCCACCGGCTCGCAGCGTACGCGCACCAACTCCAGCGTCAGCGGGTGGCATAGTGGCATCAACGCCGACGCCTGCTTGGCGCCCTGCAGTCCGGCCACCTCAGCCATGAGTAGAGCGTCGCCCTTGGGCAGACGGCGCTCAACAATCAATGGATAGGCCACCGGGCCGGCCTGCAATTCACCCACGGCCACGGCGCGGCGACGGGTTGGCCGCTTGTTGCGGATGTCGGCCATGTGGAAAGCGGCCGGGTAGTCAGTAGCGACGGACATGCTCATCCTCCAATCGAGGCCAGGTGCGGGGTGATGCCGGTCAGGCCCTCGTGCAAGCCGTGGCCGGCTGCCTTCAGGCCCAGCTGGACGGCAATGCGTGCGACCAGGGCATCGTGGTCGTCGTCAGACTGCAGCAACGGTCGCAACGGGATACCGAAGTTGCCGAACAGGCACAACCGCAGATCGCCGCGCGCGGTGACCCGCAGACGGTTGCAGCCGGCGCAGAAGTCCCTGGCGTAGGGCGCAATCACGCCGATGCGCCCGCGGTAGTCCGGGTGCGCATATTCCAGCGCGGGACCGGCATCGGCCGCACGCTCGCGCAATTGCCAACCGGCGGCCAGCAATTGCTGCTGCAGCGACTCGGCGCGCAGATGATGGCGCTCGAAGAATTCGCGATTGTCGCCGGTTTGCATCAGTTCGATGAAACGCACGGCCAGGTCGCGTTCGCGCAGATACTCCAGCCAGGCGGGAAGCTCGTCGTCATTGCGCCCACGCAACAACACCACGTTGACTTTCACGGCATCGAAGCCAAGCCCCAGCGCCTGTTCAATACCTGCGCTGACTTCGGCAAAACGGTCGTGCCCGGTGATGGCGAGAAACCGTGCGGCATCCAGACTGTCCAGACTCACGTTGAGCGCGGTCAGCCCCGCCTCGCGCCAACCGCGCACCAGGCGCGGCAGGCGGCAGCCATTGGTGGTCAGCGCGATCCGGCGGACTCCCGCCACCGCAGCCACCGCGGCAATGATCGCCGGCAGGTCCTTGCGCAGGCTCGGCTCGCCCCCGGTGAGGCGGATCTTGCTCATGCCCAGCGCCGCGAATCCGCGCACCAGCCGCTCGATTTCGTCCAGAGCGAGAAACTTGGGGCTGCCATCGGCCTGGTAGCCATCCGGCAGGCAATACGTGCAGCGGTAGTTGCACGCTTCGGTCAGCGACAGCCGCAAATAGGGAAAGGAACGCCCGTGATGATCAACCAGAGCCCGCATCGCCGCTCCACTCCCATTCGAAAACCGTGGCGGCTCCCGGCCAGTTCCATCGTGCCACAACCCGTGGCCAGGGTGCCCGCGTGCGGACCCGGCCGGCCGCGTGCACGAAACCGACGCCAGACTAAACCCGCGAACACACCCGCACAATTGATCGACATCAACCGCGGGTGTGGCACGTTGTCACGACCGTGGATACATGAAGCGGCGAGGCGTGGTAATTTCCACCAGGAGTCTGTCGGACTCCTAGGAGCCTGTCGGACTTTGATTGGCCGGGCTGCGAATCCGTCTGTGCGGTCCATATTTCCGCCGATTCTTGGCCCATGGAACCACCATGGGCCGGCGAACCGTCGAAAATCTGTCCTCGCACA
>SCRO01000119.1 GCA_004298505.1 Rhodanobacter sp. | reverse complement strand
GAGGAGCCGCAATGCAGGCCAGCCCAAGACGACACAATGCGCGCAGCCGATGCGAAGCCAGCAGGCGACACGCGCGCGAAGCGACTGCGAAGGAAAGACGCTCTGACGACTAACGCTGGAGTTAAGCGGCGGCGCAGCCGTCCGCCTTGAACGATTTGTTAGCCGCGCCCTTGATGCTGCGCGCACTTGCTGCACTCTAGCGAAAACGAGCCATCTGGACGGCCGAACGCTTTTGCCAAAGAACGGAGACCCTCTAACTCTGACCCACAAACCTTGAGGTAGTCGCGCTCTGTGAACGCGCCAAGCTCCGAAGATGAGGTGCTGGGATTGACCGTGGTGCAGGAACTGCGATGTAACACCATGTAAGACGGTGAGTAGCCGTGCCGCATGTTGACGACGTAGCCACTCGGATTTGCAAGAAGCCAAGCCGAGTACTCACTATCGTTGTTGTCAAAAATGGCGATCATGTGGGACTCGATGCTCTTTAGCGGCTAACGCTGGAATTGAGCGGCGGCGAAGCCGTCCGCCTCGAATGAGTTGTTAGAGCGCACTGCCACCTAGAACGTGCTCCATGCCACAACGACTGACGGCAGCAAGATTAGCGCCACACAAGCGCTGGCACGAACTTTTGCTGCGGAGAAGCTGTAACCGGACAGCCAGAGCGAGGCCAGGATGCTCACTACACCGATGCACAATACGACAAGTGAAAGATGTCGAGCAGCTTCGATTTGCGCGCGTGGAACGGAAGGCGATGGGTCGCCGAGCTGCGACATGACACCGTAATACGCCAGTGCCCAGCCAACGACCACCAGAAGCAATGCAAGATTTGCCGCAGAGGTCTGTTTCATGCGCTCTAACGCTAAGTCGACCCAGAAAATTGGGTGTTGCGCCAAGTATGCAACGTCGCGCCTGACCGGACAAGAGGGAAAATCCTACAACAGATCAGGCGCTTGTGCTGCAGCGCCGCGTCCGACGTGGGTGCAAGCTGCCGGGGTTATCCGACACTTTTGAGGGTGTATGAGTTACGCAGGCGGAAGTGAAGGTGTAACGGGGGCGAAAACACCACGGTTGCTGGATCAGGTGCGGGCGCGGTTACGCCTCAAGCATTACAGCATTCGCACGGAGCAGGCGTATGTGGGCTGGATACGCCGCTTTATTCTGGCCAGCGGCAAGCGTCATCCGCGTGAGATGGGGGTGGCCGAGGTCGAGGCCTTTCTCAGCGCGTTGGCGGTCCAGGGGAAGGTGGCGGCAGGGACCCAGAATCAGGCGCTGTCGGCCCTGCTGTTCCTGTATCGCGAGGTTCTGTCGATCGAGTTGCCGTGGATGGAAACGGTGGTGTGGGCAAAGCGGCCGCAGCGGGTGCCGGTGGTGCTTTCGCGTGACGAAGTGCACCGGTTGCTGGCGATGATGGATGGCCGCTTTGGGTTGATGGCTTCGCTGCTGTATGGATCGGGTATGCGTTTGATGGAGTGTGTGCGTCTGCGCGTCAAGGATGTGGACTTCGAGCTCAACGAAATTTGCGTGCGCGACGGCAAGGGTGGCAAGGATCGACACGTGCCGCTGCCACAGCGGTTGCGCGAGGCACTACGTACGCAACTGGAACGGGTGCGATTGATTCACCAACAAGACTTGGCGGCAGGCCTTGGTGCGGTGTGGCTACCGCATGCGCTGGCGCGCAAGTATCCGTCCGCGCCGCGCGAGCCGGGATGGCAGTACGTGTTTCCGTCGGATCGGGTTTCGCATGATCCGCGTGGCGGCCAACAGCGCCGTCATCATCTGGATGAGGCGGGCCTGCAACGCGCGGTGCGCGCGGCGCGCCTCAAGGCCCACATCGTCAAGCCTGCCACTTGCCACACCCTTCGCCATTCCTTTGCCACCCACTTGCTAGAGGCGGGGCAAGATATCCGTACGATCCAGGAGTTGCTGGGCCACAAGGATGTAGCGACTACCCAGATCTACACGCACGTGCTCAACCGCGGTGGCCACGGGGTGCTGAGCCCGCTGGATCGTTGAAGCAAGGTGGTCCGGTGCCGATGAGTCGCGCGCCGAAGATGGCTATGCGACGTTTCGCTCGCGCCACGGCGTGATCTGGCGCAAGGTTGCCTTGATCGCATCCTTGGTGGTTGCCCGGTCATGGTCATCCTGCAGCCCGGTCCAGAAGCCCTCGGAGGTGCTGAAGAACTGTGCCAGGCGCAGGCCGGTGTCGGCGGTGACGGCGCGCTTGCCGGCCACGATCTCGCTGATGCGCCGCTGCGACACGCCGATTTCCTTGGCCAGCCGGTACTGGGTGATACCCATCGGCTTCAGGAATTCTTCCAGCAGGATTTCGCCGGGAGTGGGGTAGGGAATGCGGCGCATGGCGTTCTCCATCAATGATAGTCGACGATTTCCACGTCATGGGCGTCGCCCTGGCGCCAGACGAAGCACACGCGGTACTGCTCGTTGATGCGGATGCTGTGCTGGCCGGTGCGATCGTGCTTGAGGGCCTCCAGCCGGTTTCCCGGTGGAATCCGCAGGTCATCGATGCGGGAGGAGACCCTCCGACTACGCGATGTCATCCAACCAGCACAGTGGGTTGTGTTCGCGCCGCTGCGGCATTTCGATCCGGTACAGCGTGCTGCGATAACGGTAGCTCATCGTGAAGCCCTCCCACTCCACCCGACACCCGCTTGACGCAAACACGATGTTCCGTACCCCGCGGGTCGCATCCACGGCAACGGTTCACAGCTGCCGCGGATACTCGATCAGCACCTGATGCTCGCGGCCGTCCTGGCTCAACTGCACCAGGCCGTCCGGCTGCACCTCGCCGTCCAGCGTCACCGACGCGGCGGCGCCGGCGTCCAGCTGCCGCACGTCGATCCGGTACCAGCTGTCGTGATAGCGGTAGTCCATGTGGAATCCCTCCCACTGCGCCGGCAGTACCGGCGCGAAATGCAGGTGGCCGTTTTCCAGGCGCAGGCCGAGCAGGGATTCGACGATCAGCCGGTACATCCAGCCGGCCGAGCCGGTGTACCAGCTCCAGCCACCGCGGCCGGTGTGCGGGGGCACGGCGTAGACATCGGCGCTGACCACGTAGGGCTCGACCTTGTAGACCTCTATCTGCTGCGCGTCGAGGCCGTGGTTGACCGGGTTGATCATGCGCAGCAGTTCCCACGCGCGGACGCTGTCGCCGAGTTCGGCGAAGGCCATCGTGGCCCAGATCGCGGCATGCGTGTACTGGCCGCCGTTTTCGCGCACGCCGGGCACGTAGCCCTTGATGTAGCCCGGGTCCAGCGGCGACGTGTCGAACGGCGGATCGAGCAGCTGCACCAGGCCGGCGTCGCGGCGCACCAGGTGCTGATCGAGCGAGTCCATCGCCTGCCGGCGGCGTTCGGGTGATGCGACGCCGGACAGCACCGACCAGCTCTGCGCGATGGAGTCGATCCGGCACTCCTCATTGCCGGCCGCACCGAGCGGGGTGCCGTCGTCGAACCAGGCGCGGCGGTACCAGGCGCCATCCCAGGCGTGTTGTTCGAGCGCGCTGCGCAGCTTGACCACTTCCTCCTCGCAGCGGTGGGCGAAGCCCTCGTCGCCATGCAGGCGCGCCACCTCGGCGAAACGCTGCAGCACCTCGCAGGCGAAGAAACCCAGCCACACGCTTTCGCCGCGACCGGCCTCGCCGACCCGGTTCATGCCGTCGTTCCAGTCGCCGCCGCCGATCAGCGGCAGGCCGTGCACGCCACGCGGCAGGCTGTGCTCGATCGCGCGCACGCAGTGCCGGTACAGCGGTTCGAGCAGGCCCGAACGCTGCGGCAGGTCGTAATAGGATTCTTCGCCAGGATGCAATGGACGGCCTTCGATATAGCCCACGCGCGCGTCCAGCACGGCGCGGTCGCCGGTGGCCAGCACATAGCGGCTGGTGGCCAGCACCAGCCACAGGTAGTCGTCGGAACAGGTGGTACGCACGCCGCGATCGAGCGGCGGATGCCACCAGTGCTGCACGTCGCCCGCGGGGAACTGGTGTGCCGCATTGAGCAGCAATTGGGCGCGGGCCAGTTCCGGCGCGGCGTGCAAGGTGGCCATCGAGTCCTGCAGCTGGTCGCGGAAACCGAACGCGCCGCCGGATTGGTAGTAGCCGCTGCGCGCCCACATGCGGCAGGCGATAGTCTGGTACAGCAGCCAGCCGTTGGCCAGCACATCCAGCGCCGGCTCGGGCGTGTGCACCTGCACGGCGCCCAGCACCCGTTGCCAATGGGCGCACACCTGTTCCAGCACGGCGGCGGCCGAACCGTTGCCGCGGAAGCGCTGCACCAAGGCGGCGGCATCGGTGGCATCGTGACCCAGGCCGAGGCGGAAGATCAGCTGGCGTTCGGTACCGTCTTCCAGCGTCAGCTTCGATTGCAGCACGGCGCAAGGGTCGTAGCCGGCGCCGAGCCGGCCGGACAGTTGCTTGCGACCGAGTCCGGCGGGCGCATGCATGCCGCCGTTGCGCCCGAGAAACTCGCTGCGGTCGCCACCGATGCCGCGCTCCAGATCGTCGATGTCGAGGAAGGCCACGCGGTCGGGAAATTCGATGTTGTAGCTATTGTGCGCGAATAGCGCGCCGCTGGCCGGATCGGACTCGGTGACCACGTGCATGGCAGTCTTTTCGCGCAAGTCGCCGAGCAACCACTCGACATAGGCGGTGGCGCTGAGCCGGCGCGGCCGGCCGCACTGGTTGCGCAGCTTCAGCACCGAGAATTTCACCGCGGTATCCAGCGCCACGTAAATCCACAGCTCGGAATGAATGCCGTCCTCGTCGTGTTCGAACACGCTGTAGCCGAAGCCGTGGCGGGTGGTGTAGCTGCCGCTGCCACGACATGGCAACGGCGTGGGTGACCACAGCGCGCCGGTTTCCTCGTCGCGCAGGTAGATCGCCTCGCCGCTGCCGTCGACGACCGGATCGTTGTGCCACGGCGTGAGGCGGAACTCGTGCGCGTTCTCGCCCCAGGTATAGGCGCCGCCGCTCTCGGAGATCACCGTGCCGAAGTGCGGGTTGGCCAGCACGTTGGCCCATGGCGCAGGCGTGACCGCGCCGGCCTCGGACACGACCACGTACTCGCGGCCATCGGCGCTGAAGCCGCCGTGCGGGTTGCGCAGTTGCAGGCCGGCGGGCTCCGGCGCGGCGGCGGTCGGCGCCAGCGGCGCGGGACGTTCGACGCGGGCGGGCTCGAACGGCGGCGCGTGGGTTTCCAGCTGGCGGCGACCGATCTGCTCGGCCAGCGTGCCGCGGTGGTCGGCCAGCACGATGCGGGCACTGGCCAGCATCACCAGGCGATCCTCGCCGGACAACTGTTGCGCCGGCCGCACGAAGATGCCGCCGGGGCGGTCGAGCAGGCTGGCCTCGCTGCCGGAGGCAACCAGGCCGAGGATCTGGTCCTGCAGGTCCTGCCGGTAACCGGCGCGATCCTCGTTCCAGATCACCAGATCCACCGCCAGCCCCTTCTGGCGCCAGTAGGCATGCGCCTGCACCAGCTGGCGTACCAGCTCGATCCGCCCCGGGCTGGCGATCTGCAGCAGCACGATCGGCAAGTCGCCGGAGATCGACTGGCCCCACAGGCCGGACTGGCCGCGCCGGTTGCCGCGCAGGATGCCCGATTCGGCGCGCAGGTGGGCGTTGGGATACACGATCGAGGTGGCCATGTGCTCGTACAGCTGCGCGTCGGCGAGGCCGGCGTTGAGCTGGCGCAGCAGCACCTGGCTGTGCGTCCAGGCCAGGTCGAACACGCGGTCGGCCAGGTAGCGATCGCGATACTTGCCGATCAGGTACAGGCAGCCCTCGCGCTGTTCGGCCATGCCACTGACGAAGTCGATGGTGGCGGTCTGTTCCGGCTGCAGCGTGATGCGGCAGCGGATCGCCACGATCGGGTCGAGTACCGAGCCCGCGCTGCCGGACAGTCGCGCCTGCGCGGGGTCGAGCGCGCACGGGGCAGCCGTGCTGCGGCCGCGGCCGATGAACCTGGCGCGGTCGGTTTCGTAGGAAATGTCGTCGATGTCGGCGTCGTGCACCGCCAGCTGGTGGAACATCCATGGCACCTTCTCATCGCGCGCGCGCGGCCGGCGCGTGCACACGATCGCCTGCAGTCGGGGCACCAGTTCGGTCTGCACGAACAGTTTGCTGAAGGCTGGATGCAGCGCGTCGGCCAGTGCCGGCGCCAGCACCACTTCGGCATAGCTGGTCAACTCGATCGTGCGGGCGGTGCGACCGCGGTTGGTGATATGGGTGCGGCGCAGCTCGATGTCGTCCTCGGGCGACACCACGATCTCGGTGTGCGCGTCGAACTCGCGCTCGCGCACGCGGAACTCGGCGCGCGCCTCGGAGAAGATCGCCTCGAACAGCTCGGTTTTCCTGCACACCGGCTGGTACGCGCTCGACCAGTACTCGCCGCTGGCCACGTCACGCAGGTAGCAGAACATGCCCCAGTGGTCGCGCGTGATGTCCTCGCGCCAGCGCGTCAGCGCCAGCTCGCCGCGCCGGCTGCTGCCGCCACCGGCACTGCTCAGCATCACGTGATAGTGCCCGTTCGATAGCAGTTGCACGGCCGGGCGGGCCCGGTTCGGATCGGTGAACACGCGCAATCGCGTTTCGCTGACGGACGCGCTGGCATTGCCTTCGGGGAAGCCGGACGCATGCAGATATTCGGCGGCCGTTTTCGGGATGCGCTCCTGCAGCAGCAGGCTGGTGGCGCGAAATTGCGGGTCGGCATCGAAGCGGCGCTGCATCGGCCGCTGCAGCAAGGCGTAATCCAGCGCCAGCAGGCTCATGCCCTGGTGATGGGCCATGAACGAGCGCACCAACGCCGAGGATTGCCCCACCGGGAGCCGTGCGGGGGTGTAATCGATCGCCTCGTACATGCCATAGCGCGCCTGCGCGCCAGCCTCGGCCAGTCGCTGCAGATTCTTGGTCGCTGCCGTCGGCGCAATCATCAAGGCCAGCGCGCTGGCGTATGGCGCGATCACCACGTCGTCGCCGAGGCCACGCTTGAGGCCCAGGCCGGGCACGCCGAACGCGCGGTACTGATAGGTGAAGTGCGCATCCAGCGTGTTGTAGCCGGATTCGGAAACGCCCCAGGGCACGTCGTGCTGGCTGCCGTATTCGATCTGCCGGGTGACGGCGGCGCGGCAGGTCTGGTCGAGCAAGGTGCCTTCGTAGCCTGGCATCACCAGGTTCGGCATCAGGTACTCGAACATCGAGCCGGTCCACGACAGCAGCGCCGGCTCGCCGCCGACCGTGGTCAACAGCCGGCCCAGCGCGAACCAGTTGTCCTGCGGCAGCTGGCCCTGCGCGATGCCGACGAAGCTGGCCAGCCGCGCCTCGGATGCCAGCAGGTCGTAGTAGCCTGCATCCAGCCGGCGCGCGTCGACGTTGTAGCCGATCGCCAGCAGGTCGCGCGCGCTGTCGTACAGGAAGCGGTAGTCCATTTGCGCCAGTGCGTCGGCCTGCTGCGCCAGTTGCTCGATGCTGGCGATGCGCGCGCGGGCGCGCTCGCGGATCGCGTCGGCATCGAAGCTGCCGGGCCAGCACAGCGGCTCGATGTGGGCGAGCTGGTCCAGGCTGGGGATGCCGCGAAAGCCGCCGTCGTCGTCCTCGGGCGGGTCGAGATTGAGCAGCGCGGTTTCCGCGCATAACTCGGCGAACTGCGCGCACAGCGCATCCAGCCAGAAGGCAGCGTCGCTGTCCGGCGCCGGGGTCAGCACGTCGACCAGGGCCAGGGCGCGCTCGCGCTGGCGTTGCAGCACGACCAGCGCGGCGCTGGTGGTGACTGGCGGGTTGTCCAGCGCGTCCTGCAGTTCTCCCTGCAGCCGGTCGAGCGTCTTGTCGTCATGGTCGAGCGCGTCATGCAGCAATTGCAGGGTATCGAGCAGGCCCTGCAGCACACATGGTCGGAACACTGGCACGTCGAGCAGTTCCAGCAGCCCCGGGCGCAAGGTCAGCAGGTGCCCGGCGAGGTTGCCGCTGTCCACCGCCGAGATGTACAGCGGTGCCAGCGGCTGCAGGCTCTGGGTGTCGTACCAGTTGTAGAAATGGGCGCGGTAGCGCGGCAGCCGCTGCATCGTGGCCAGGGTTTCACGGGTGCGTTGCAGCAGGCGCCCGGCACTGAGAAAGCCGAAATCGTAGGCGGCCAGGTTGGCCAGCAGAGCCAGGCCGATGTTCGTCGGCGAGGTGCGATGCGCGATGACCGGGCCGGGCTGTTCCTGCAGGTTGTCCGGCGGCAGCCAGTTTTGCGCCGCATTGACGTGGCTGTCGAAGAACGCCCAGGTCTGTCGCGCCAGCACGCGCAGGAAGCGCGTCTGCGCCGCGTTGGGTGCGAACTCGTCGAGCCGGCGCGGCGCCTGGCTGACCCACCAGGCAATGCCCGGCGACAGCAACCACAACAGCAGCAGCGGCCAGGCCAGGGCCAGGATCATCGGTCGCTGCAGGGCCAGCGCCACGCTCAGCCACACGGCGAACACCGGGCCGATCCACATCTGTCGCCACACGGCGGCAGGCGTCTGGTTGCCGCGCCGCTCGACATCGCCGGAGGTCTGCCACTGCAACAGGTGGCGATGGCTGACCGTGATGCGCCACAGGGTGCGCACGATCGCGTCCAGGTGGTACAGCGTTTCATGCGGCAGCCAGACCAGGCCCAGCGTCATCCGCGCGATATGCTGCATGCCGGCGGTAAAACCCGCGCGCAGGTGCTGGTCCAGCTGCACGTCCTTCGGTTTTTGCACCAGTTCCAGCAGCGCCGACAGCAGCGGCGGCACCAGCACCATCGCCAGCACGGCGACGGTCCATGACAGCACCGGCGAGAGCACCAGCCAGCCGACCACCAGCAACACCAGCAGCGCGGGCGACACCAGGCTGCGGCGCAGGTTGTCGAGGATCTTCCAGCGCGACAGCGCGGTCAGCGCATTGCGGCGCCAGCCGTCGTGCGCGGTCGGCGCCCACGGCAACAGCCACGGCAGCAGTTGCCAGTCACCACGGATCCAACGGTGGCGGCGCCTGACGTCGACGCCGTAGCGCGCCGGATATTCCTCGAACAACTGCACGTCGTTGAGCAGACCCGAACGCGCATGGCAGCCCTCGACCAGATCGTGGCTGAGGATGCGGTTTTCCGGGAAGCGGCCATCCAGCGTGCGCTCGAACGCGTCGATCGCGTAGATGCCCTTGCCGATGAACGAGCCCTCGTGGAACACATCCTGGTAGACGTCCGAGACCATCTGCGTATACGGGTCGATACCGGCGTCGCTGCCATACAGCTTGGCATAGCGCGAGCGCGCCGTGCTGGGCAGGCTGATCCCCACGCGCGGTTGCAGGATGGCGTAGCCACTGACCACGCGACGACGCTCGGGCTCGTACACCGCGCGGTTCAGCGGGTGGTCGATGCTGCCGACGAAGGCCTGCGCCGCATCGCGCGGCAGCTCGGTGTCGGTGTCCAGCGTGATTACGTACTGCACCGGCGGCAAGGCACCGATGTCGCCGACGATGCGCATGAAACGATCGTGTGCATTGCCGCGCAGCAGGGCGTTGAGGTCGGCCAGCTTGCCGCGCTTGCGCTCATGGCCCATCCAGCAGCGCTCTCCCGGATTCCAGCGGCGTGGCCGATGGAACAGGAAGAAGCGGTCGGACTCGACGCTGGCGTAATGCTCGTTGAGCGCCTCGATACGCCGTTGCGCCAGCTGCAGCAGCGCCTCGTCGCCGGGCAGGGTTTCGCGCTCGGCGTCGGCGAAGTCGGTGAGCAGGGCGAAGTGCAGGTGTTCGTCGCGGTTGCCGAGGTAGCGCACTTCCATCGCCTCCACCAGCTCCTCCACGTCGTGCACGCTGGCGAGCATGCTGGGGACCACCACCATCGTGCGTGCGCTGGCCGGAATGCCGCGGGCGTAGTTCATCCGCGGCAATGGTTGCGGCGACACCGACAACGTGGCCATCCAGTTGAGCAGGCTCAAGCCCAGCTGGCTGGCCAGCAGCAGCGCCATGATCGCAATCACGACCAGCGCCCACGGCACCAGGCCATCCGCGACGGCGGCCTGCACCAGCGGCTCGGCGAAGGCGACGCTGAGCACCATCAACAGACCCAGGTAAATCGGTACCGGCGCGCGGTCGAACCGGCGCCGCGCGCGGTCGCCCAGCCGTGGCCGGATGCCGAGGTGCTGTTCCAGCTGCGGACGCCCGCGGTCGATCAGGTAGAAGCCCACGTGGCGCGGCAACGCCGGGGCGGGCTCGGTCGTGGCGGCGGCGCGGCACAGCTCCACGCTGGCCGCGGCCACGTGGGTCTCGTCGAGCCGGTGCTGTCGCGCCAACCGCTCCACCGCATGGCGGTAGCGGTCACGGGTGGCGAAATCCATCGCGCCGTAGACGCCGGCCGGATCTTCGCGCAGCTGCTGTTCGACCAGGCTGGCACGCTCGACGAAATCGCGCCAGTCGATCGCCGTCAACGCACGCAGGCTGCCGATGCTGTTGCTCACGGTGACCTGCGCGGCGGCCTGTTGCTGCGCTTCCAGCTGAACCAGGTGCTCGATGCTCTGGCCGGACTCGGACAGGCGTTGTTCGATCCAGCTCAGCGGCAGTGCCAGCGCCGGGCTCTGACCTTGCAACCGGCGCGCCATTTCGGCCACGAAAGGACTCTGCATCGGCGGGTCCGAACGCGCCATGTCGGCCACCACCAGCACCACCGAGTTGGAATCGCGCTCGGCGGTCTCGGTCATGCTGTCGGCCCAGCGCGCGGCGAGCCCGCGATAGCGCCAGTCCGCCATCACCCGCGCCGCCACGCGGCGCAGGTTTTCAATCAGGGCCAGCCGCAGCATGATCGGAATCGCCCACAGTTCGCCCAGCTTCAGCGGCGTCACTTCCTGGTAGGCGCGCATGAAGCGCTGCAGACTGGCGGTGTCGACCCGACCGTCGCCGTGGGAGATGATTTCCAGAGCGATGTCGTACACCCGCGGCAGGCCCGCCGAGGCACCGTTGTCCAGTCGCGGCAGCTCGCGGCTGTAGCCCTTGGGCAGATGCCGGCGCGCGGTGCGGACCTGCTCCTCGATCAGGTAGAAATTGTCGAGCAGCCATTCGCCGGCCGGCGTGATCCGGCGTTTGCGCCGGGTCGCCTTGGTCAGCCGCTCGCAGCTGTCGGTGATGACCGCCTCGTTGTCGGCCAGCCGACCCAGCAGCAGGTCGGCGTGGGAGTGCTCGCGCAACCGATGCTGCGCGGCCAGCACCCGGCCATGCCGCTCCATCTGTTCGGCGCTGAACAGCTCCGCGCGAAGCGCCGGCTCCTGCTCCGGCCGCGTGCGCGAGGCGACGCGACGACGGCGAAAGGCCTGCAGGCGGCGCCACTTGAGGCGATCGAGAAGGCTGCCGATATTCAAGCGCGACGTTCCTTGGGGTTGATTGCGACCGGGCCAGGCGAAGAGTCTGTCGCTGGAATCTTCGGATGGAGCACGCTGCGACGCGCAGCCACCAGCATCGGTTTGCAGCTTACCGGCCGGCATGTGAAGATCGCGCACGCTACGATGGCGTCCCCCAAGTCCTGCTGGAGTCTCGCCGTGTCCTTGCTGATCAGAGCTGCCACGCCCGCCGACGTTGCCGACCTGGTAACGTGGAATACCGCGATGGCGTGGGAAACCGAGCACAAGCGGCTGGAGCCGGAGGTCCTGCGCCGCGGCGTCGCCGCTGTGCTGGAGCAGCCGCGGCGCGGCTTCTACCTGGTGGCCGAGCGTGCCGGCGCAGCCGTGGGCAGCCTGCTGGTGACGTTCGAGTGGAGCGATTGGCGTTGCGGCGATTTCTGGTGGATCCAGAGCGTCTACGTGGCCCCTGCGGCACGGCGCGGCGGCGTGTTCCGCGCGCTGTACACGGCGGTGCAGCAGCGCGCGGCCGCAGCCGGCGCGGTCGGCCTGCGCCTGTACGTGGAAACTGAAAACCGGCACGCCCAGGCTACCTATGAAGGCCTCGGCATGCAGCGCTGCCACTACTTCATGTACGAGATGCCATTGGCGCCCGTCTCGTAGGGCGGGCAGCGCCCGCCGTACTCGCGCGTGACGGAAAGGCGGCGTCGATCACGTCGCGCACGAACACGCGATCGATCTTCACCGTGTCGATCGGGAAGTGCTTCAAATAGGACAGGCTGCAATAACCGGTGCCGAAATCGTCCAGCGACAGGCGCACTCCGCGTTGCCGGATGCGCCGCAGCAGGCTACCGGAGGCAGCGCCGCCAGACATCATCATGCGCTCGGTCAGTTCGAGTTCGAGCAAGCCGGGGTCGAGCCCGCTTTCTTCCAGCACCTCGTCCAGCCAGCGGTGAAAAGTCGATGTACAGCAGTGCGGCGCGTTGCTGGCGGCGGAGGGCGACAACCAGCGCCTGCGCGAGGTGATCGTGCAGGTGCGTGCGATTGGGCAGGCCCGGTCAGCGTGTCGTGTTGGGTCAGGTGGATCATCTTCAGCGCCAGCGCGCGGGTCTCGCTGACGTCGTGGAACACCAGCACGCCACCGATCACGTTGCCGGCATGGTCGTGGATCGGCGCGGAGGAATCCTCCCCCGGCGTGTCAAAGCCATGCCGATGGTGGCGTACTGGAACGCACTGAAGAAGCGCCGCTCACTAGCGAAAGCGCTGCTCGGCATCGAGATAGGTGAGCAAGACCGGCGCGCCATGCAGGAGCTTGGCAGGCCAGTATGACCGGTCTGAAAGTGTCGGTAACTCCCCGGCTTGCTTGTGCGACCACATGGTCATCCCGTCAGCTTGAGGGCGCCCCGCCCCGACGCGCCCTCATCATGCGCCGGCTGTTCGCCACGGCACAACTACCGCCGGAACCTCCGGTTCAATGCGTGATGGCGGTCGGCGCGGCCAGCGCGCCGCCTTCGTCCAGCACGATCCGGCCCAGTGCCTGCAGCTCGCTGGCGGCGCCATGCTGTTCGGCCAGCTGCAGCAGCAGCGGGCCGAGCGCCCGCGACTGCAGCGGATAGCCATGCGCCAGCACCCGGACGCGCGCCGCGCCGGCGACCTGCGCCGCGGTCACCGCAACCACGCCGAGACCGGGTGCCTCGTGTGCGAACAGTTGAGGCGACCCGAGAGCCGCGTCGGCCGTCGCATGGGTTTCCAGCAGATAACCGTCGAGCGCCGCGGTCGTCGTGCCGACGGACTGCAATTGCAGCGGAATGTGGTGTGCTTCAAGCAAGGCGGCGTACTGGCGCAGCTCGAACACGATGCCGGCGAAATCGTGGGCACGTTGCCCCGGGTCGCCACGTTGCCCGGTCAACCATTGCGCCGGCGACTGCGCGAACACGGTGCCGTCGGCGTAACGTAGCGGCAAGCCGCGTGTGCTCATCGTCGATTCTTCCCGCGCGGGAGTCAGCAGCGCCGCTTCCAGCAGCGCCCACAACGATGCCAGGTTGACGTGCTCGTATTGCACGCAGGTGAGCGCGAGCAAGTCCTCGCGGGTGAGGTAACGCACATGTTCGAGGTGGATGCCGAGCGTGCGCATCAGCCAGTCGGCAGTCGGCACGCCGGCCTCGCCGCGGCCGACCAACTGGATCTCCAACTGGGTAGAGAGCTCGTCGACCAGCGCCGCCGGGGCCAACAGGCT
>SCRO01000118.1 GCA_004298505.1 Rhodanobacter sp. | reverse complement strand
GACCAACGCATCGGCGTCATTGCCGCGCTGATCGCTGCGGGCTGGATGCTGCTGCCGATCAACCTCACCGGGGTGCTGTACGTGGTGCAGCGCATGGAGAGCATGGCCAACCTGTTCGTGTTGCTCGGGCTGCTCGGCTATGTCGCCGGGCGCCAGCGCATGCTCGGCATGGCCCGGGCCACCGGGCGGGGAACGGCGCCACCACGGCGCCTCGCCTCGAATAGGCGCGGCTTCGTGCTCTGCGTGGCCAGCGTCACCTTGCCGGTGATCGTTGGCATGCTGGCCAAGGAAACGGCGGTGATGCTGCCGCTCTACGCGCTGCTGGTCGAATGGGCCTTGTTCGACTTCCGCCGCAGCGCGCCCGACTCGCTTCCGGCGCCAGCGTTGCACGACGCGAAACCCCGGCGCGACCGCCGTATCCTCGGCCTGTTCCTGCTGGTGCTGGTGGTTCCCATGGTGCTCGGTGTGGCATGGCTGCTGCCGGGCGTGTTGAAACCGGAAACCTGGGCCAGCCGCGATTTCACCCTGGGCACGCGCCTGCTCAGCGAGGCGCGCATCGTGGCCGACTACATCGGCTGGACGCTGCTGCCGACGCCGGACGCGTTGTCGTTCTATCACGACAATTTCCATGTTTCGACCGGGCTGCTGACGCCGTGGAGCACACTGGCCAGCAGCGTGTTGCTTGCCGCATTGATCGCGCTGATGTTCTGGCTGCGCCGGCGCCAACCGCTGGCCGCGCTCGGTATCGGCCTGTTCCTCGGCTGCCAGTTGCTCACCGGTACCATCCTGCCGCTGGAGCTGATCTACGAGCACCGCAATTATTTCGCCAGCTTCGGCCTGCTGCTCGCCGTGGTGCCCCTGTTGGCGGTGCCCAGCACGGCGTCCTTGGCGCTGCCCCGGCATGTGCTGCTCGGCGCGCTGCTGCTGTGCTGGACCGCGCTGACCGCACTTACCGCCTACGCCTGGGGCAACCCGCTTCGCCTGGCGCAGGATCTCGCGGCGCGCGCGCCCGACTCGCCGCGGGCGCAGTACGAACTGGGCCGCACCTATATCATCTATTCCCATTACGACCCCGCCTCGCCGTTCACCAAGCTGGCCTACGCGCCGCTGGAAAAGGCTGGCGCGCTGCCCGAATCGTCGATCCTGCCCGAGCAGGCGCTGATCTTCATGAACTCGCGCATGCACGTGCCGCTCAAGGACGCCTGGTGGGACAGCCTGATCGCCAAGTTGAAGGCGCGCAAACCCGGCGTGCAGGATGAAAGCTCGCTCGGCGCGCTGACCCAATGCGATCGCGAGCACCGCTGCGACCTGCCCAAGCAGCGCATGGTCCAGGCCTACCTGGCCGCCTTGTCCCATCCCGACCCGAGTGCCCGGCTGCTGGCAATGTACGGCGACTACGCCTGGAACGTGCTGGACGACCACACGCTGGGAGAACGCATGACCGCCGATGCCGTCAAGGGCGCGCCCAACGAGCCGGCCTACCGCATCACCCTCGTGCGCATGCTGGCCGCGCAAGGCCGGCACGACGAGGCTCGTCAGCAGATCGTTGCGCTGGAGGCACTCAACCTAGGTGGGCGCCTGGACAGCAGCATTGCGGGTTTGCGTGCGCTGCTGCCGCGGCGGTGAAGGCAGTAGCGTCCGGCGAGCCTGCGCTCAGGGCGAACGCAGGTGTATCGGCGGCGCCTGGTCGCCTTCACCGCCCTGACCCGACTGGCTCGGTGCGCATCCTGATGACCCCGTTGCTCGATGAGACACACTATCCCGCTGCCGACTTCGGCGCGCTGTCCCACCGCCGCTGGCGCGTCGAAGAGGCCTTCAAACGGATCAAGCATCGCTTGCGCCTGGAGGCCGCGACCGGGCTGACCCACCTGGCCTTCCAGCAGGATTTCGCGGCCAAGGTCCTCGCCGACAATCTGCACGCACTGCTCACCGCCACCCTACCGGCCGACGATACGCCGCCGGCCCAAGCGGCCAGCCGTCCCAACCGCACCTACGCGATCGGCGCGCTCCGACCGATACTCGTCGGCTGCCGGTTGCGCGCGAGCGCGTGCCTGGACGCGCTCACCAGCGTGCTCAACGTCATCGCACGTACGCGCTGTCGCATACAGTCGGGTCGCAGCTATCCGCGATTTCCACGAATCAAGCCGCATACGTATTTTGCTTACAAGCTGTGCTGCTAATTGTGCGGGGGGCTTAAGTTCGGAGCATTGCGGCGGGTGGGTCGGCGGCAATATCAATGCAATTACCCTCGGAACATACCCAGTCAGATTATCGACTGACGAGCCCCCGGCTAGCACGATTGACAGCCTATTGACAGCCCATAGCCCAATCTGAACGGGCTGGACTGGACTGTTCTCGGTCTCGTTTCCCACTACCAACTCAGGCAAGGAGCATGCAAATGGCAAGATTTCTGTTCTTCCATGGCATGCGTGGGCGTGTGCTGGCCGTCGTACTGCTCGCGGTATTGCCGGGATTTGCGCTCGGCGTTGCCCACGCCATTGGCAACATGCGCCACGCCAGGAGCATGGCGCATGACGAACTGGTCTCGGCTCTTGCCGAAACCCAGCGTACCTTTGCCGATGCCATGGAGGATGCCCTGCCTGATCTGCATCTGGCTGAGCGTGATCTTGTCCAGCGTGATCGGTCGCAGGAATCGCAAGGATGTTCCGGCGCGATGGATAATTTGCTGAAGAACCCCGCATACACCGATGTGGGACTTCTTCGCAGCAATGGTCAAGTTGTCTGTGCGCTGGCAAAGCCAGGAAACGTAGTCACAGCCGTGCCCATCGGTTTGATCCAGGACACCTTGCACGTGCCTGGAGGGACCTCCAGCGCATTGATCAGCTTCCGCGATGCACAGTGGCCGCGTCAGATCGTTTTGCATGTTATTCGCTCTGGCGACTCGGTCCCCGAGCTCATCTATGCTGCAAGTGAATTCAATGTCTTCCACGACATTCCCTTCGCATTGTCGCGGGAAAAGCTGAACATCATTACCATTGAAGCCGGTGGTCATGTCAGTGAAGCAGTGCATGGGGTGAATGCGCCACGATGGGCGATCATCAAGGATGAGCTGGGCACTGAGAACCTGCATCGACGACTCGCCGCGGCAGTAAGACCGATCGTCTTGTCCACCAAGAAAGGGCTGCTTGCCATGGCCCGGCTCGGCAACCACCGAACGTTTAGTGGTGTACTGGTCGGGGTCACACGGCGGGACCTGTACGATGAAGCGTGGCGGGACTTTTATCGTGACGTGCTTTTCCTCGTGACAGCGTTGATCGTTGTACTTGTCCTGCTTCGCTGGCTGATTGTGAACAAGTTCATTCGGCCGACTCAAGCGTTGGTTGATGCGGCGAAGGCCGTGGCACTGGGGCACTTGGGAGCGCGCACAGGTTTGCAACACGGCACGGATGAATTTGCCCGGATAGCCGCCGCGTTCGACGACATGGCGCAGGAGATCGATCAAAAGACTCAGCAGAACCTCAGGCATCTGGAGACCGAGCGTCGTGCCAATCGCTTACATGCGATGCTGGCGGCGATCAATGTCGCCATTGTTCGACGCGAAAACGCTGCGCAGCTGATGCGGGACATCTGTCGAATCGCGTGCGACGTCGGTCGTATGCGGCAGGCGTGGATTAGCGAACTTGACCCGGCCACCAACGTGGCTCGGCCTGTCTGTTGGGAAGGGCCGTTGCCGACTGAACTGGCCAGTAGCGCGCTGATCTGGTCGCTGGACTGCCCATCCGACCGGGCCCAGGCCCCATCGGCGGAGGCTGCTTGGACAGGGCTGGCCTCGGTGAACAATCGCCTCTGCACGGACCCATCTACTGCACCTCTGCATGCTTACGCGCGGGAGATGGGTATTGGCTCGTCATTGGCCTTGCCACTGGGAAAGACCCCTTCGGGGCAGCGTCGCATTCTCGTGCTTGGTGCGCCCGAGGAGGATTATTTTGAGGCCGAGGAGATGCAAATCCTCGAACAGTTGGCCCATGACGCCGCGTTCGGATTGCATCTCATCGAAACCGAACAGCAGTTGGCGCAGGTCAGTGATTTCGATCAAGCCACCGGGCTGCCCAATGAGAAGCAGTCGATGCTGCTCTTGCAGGCTGCGATTGATCGGGCTACAGCCGACGGCAAAAGACTGGCTGTCGGCGTGCTGGACGTGGATTTCCAGAGCATCGTTGGCCACTGGGGTTCGACCGTGGGCAACGTCATGTTCGAGTTGGTCGGGCAAGAAGTGCAGGCAGCGTGCGAATCGACTAGACACGACCTGGACAAGGGGGCTGGCGTGCTCTTCGGAGCGCGCTTCGCACTCCTCATAGGAAATGTCGACACGCTGGGCACGGTCGAGCAATCTCTGGACGCCCTGGTGGAACGACTTCAGCAACTCACCGTTTCGACGGAACATGGCTTGGTCAATCTTGTGCCAAAGGTCGGCGTCGCAATTTTCCCGGACGACGGGCAGGCTGCGACAGATCTGAACGACAAGGCGCTGGTGGCAGTGGACCTCGCCCGGTACGAAAAGGACACGAATGTCATGTTCTTTTCACCGCAGATGCTGCAGACCAAGCGGGAAAAGCTCAGGCTTGAACAGGACCTTCAGGGCGCCATCGAACGTGGCGAATTGGTGCTGCACTACCAGCCGATCTTGGCACTCAAGAGCGGTACGCTCAGGGGCTTCGAGGCACTCCTGCGTTGGGTCCATCCGGAACTGGGCAACATTCCACCGGATCAGTTCATAGCGCTGGCAGAAAGGACGGGACTAATCGTTCCGATCGGAGACTGGGTGATACAGGAAGTGGCACGACAGGCCGCCATCTGGGATCGGCTGGTGTCGACTGAACTATTCATCTCCATCAATGTTTCTGCCATTCAGTTGCAGGATGTCCATCTTGCTGAGCGAATGGGTCAAGTGATGGCCGCACCAGGCATGAAAGCGAAGTTCCTACGTCTCGCTCTGGAGGTCACCGAGAGCCACCTGCTGGCGGATATCGACGGCAGCGTAGCCATGCTAAATAGATTCAAGGCCCTCGGTGTAGCCATCATCATCGACGATTTCGGTACGGGCTACTCGTCGCTCAGCTACGTGCATCGCTTGCCGGTCGACATCATCAAGATTGACAAGTCCTTTGTCGGCCACGTGGATACCAGTGCGCAGGACCAAAAAATGGTGACCGGAATCCTCGCGTTGTCTCGATCGATCGGGCTGGAAACAGTGGTTGAAGGCATCGAACGCGACGCGCAGCTGCAGGTGATGGAGGCTATGGGCTGCACGTATGGACAAGGATTCTTGTTTGATCGTGCGCTGCCTGCAGACCAGACGCAGCAAAAATGGCTGCTTGGAAGTGACTCGCCCATTTCACACGGTGAGGCGAAGACCCAATGGGAAATTCGTGCGAGGGGAAAAAGCGCGGAAGCGTTGGCAGAGCGCAAGAAACTGCGTACCAAGCGGCTGTCCGTCATGGGTGAGACCGAACAGATGAAGTGGGCACGTCGACTGATGGAGGCGGCCACACCGCTGGAAGTAGCCAGCCTGATTGTCAAGAACGTGGTTACATGGCCCGCCTGCAAAAAGGTGAGCTTGCTGTGGGGCGACGGTGATAACCAACCCATCGGGGCGTCTGTGACGCCTGCCGTGGCCGATTGGGCACAGGGAGCATTGAGTGGCGAGGGGTATTGTTACGACGACCTGGAGCGTAAAATCGCGTGGCGCCTGTTGCCGCGTGAGCGGGTGGTACTTCTGCTTTATTTCTCAAGCGAGCAGCGCGAGTCCGCGCTCCGTGCGGTAATCGAGTCAAATCTGGCACTGGCCAGTGAGCGACTTCGGCTCGCATTGGAATTGGCCGCACTCAAAAATGGACATAAGGGAGCCGCGGATTAGAGTATTTGTGGCTGAGTTGTCTCGGTGAGCTTGAAGAGTTTCTCCTGATCACCAGCGCTCGAAATTTGCCTGTAATGCTGACGCTGGTATCAAAAAATTTATGTGGGGTTTTCGCTTGAGGCTAATGCTTCGCGAGGTAAGAGGGGCTGGGTCAGGATCGAGCCACTAATTTCCGGCTATAGGGATAATGACCAGAAGTTCGAAGACATGACCGACTACAGTTGGTTACACGCCAGCGGTTCCCAACAAAGCTTCAGGCGGGAAAACTTCGACATCATCGTTCCTGCTTCCGAGATTATTTCGGCTCATGCATTCGACCTCAATATCTATGTTCAGCAGTTCCTGGATCGCGGAGGGGAGATTGCCGGAGCATCTTCGCTATCGGCGGCGAATGCTCCCGCTGAGGCAGACGCCGCAAGTGGCGCAAGCACTGTGCACGTCGAGCGCGCCGCAGGCCAGCCGACGACTAAATATGAAAAAAATTACTGGAGCTTCTGCGGTGCCTTGGCAGGATTGGCCCCAGTCGCCTATTTTTCGTGGTGGCTCGTTTCAGTTTTTTGGTTATTGATGACGGCACTTCTGGCTTATGCGGGCGTTGTTGATAGCGAAGGATCATGATCCTCCAGGGGCCGGGGATGGTGTTCGGTGCAATTTGCACATTCCGACGCTGCTCGTCCTGCCGATCATGCTGAATTGTCCCTGACACCTTTTTTCATGACACCTTTTTTCAATTCACCTTTTTTACGATGGCACATCCTCTCGCCAGCATACGATCTAGACAAGTTTCACGCCCCGCTGCTGCTGCAGATGCCCGAGCAGGAGTATTTGTACTCGCTTGACTATGCGATACCGCTGCTGCTCGATCATCGAGCGGACATGTATGTCTTCCCGAACAAGCCCCACCAGAAATTTCAGCCGAAGCACAAGCTGGCTGCCTACGAGCGCAACCTGGACTGGTTTCGCTTCTGACTTCAGAAGTACGAAAATCCGAGTCCAGACAAGGTCGAACAATACCGCATCTGGCAAGAGATGAGAGACGCGGCATCAGCGAAATCGGTGCCTGGTGGCACTCGTTCGGGCGGCTGAATTTGACCAGAAACACTTGGACAGGATGGGCCTTGAAGGTCTACGTGCCGAGAACGTACCTTACAAACAAGCTTCGGCATAGGGGAAAACAGAGACTTGACCGTTGCGGCCCCGGACCTGCTACATAACAATCATGCTGACCCTACGTCATGGCCTCGCGCAGACTGATCGGATCACGTCGGATGCCACATCGGTAGCCGGTGATGCGCCGTTCGTCGGATTGCTGGAGGATCTGATCCCGGGCTTGCGGCGCCACCTGCAACGCCAGCTAGGCAGCGCCGACGCTGCCGACGATGCCGTCCAGGAAACCTGCCTACGCATGCTGCGCTATCGGGGTATTGGCGACGCCGGCGAAGTGCGGGCGCTGCTTTTTCATGTGGCTTCCAGCGTGGTTGCGGATCGCTGGCGCCGTGCCAAGGTGCAGCACAGCAAAGATCACTGTTCGCTGGACGGCCAGGAGCTGGTCTCAAGCGAGCCTCAGCCGGACCGTCTGTTGGCTGGTCGGCAGGATCTCGGGTTGATCAAGCAGGCCATCCGCACGTTGCCGCCGCGTTGCCGAGAGGTGTTCGTATTGCACCGTTTCGAGGGCCTGAGCTATCGCGATATCGCACGCCGTTTTGGCACTTCCGAACGCACCGTCGAGAACCAGATCGCCCATGCGCTTGCTGTTTGCCGCTGCGCGATAGGGGAACACCGCGGGAGAACGTTTAAATGACCATGGACCGCGAACACGATGTGCAGGCAATTCACTGCCAGGCCGAGCGTTGGCTTGCGCGATTGCGTGCCAGCGATTGCTCGGCCGCGGAGCGCCACGAGTTCGACGCGTGGCGTACGGCGCAGACCACGTATGCGGAGGCCTACGCCCAGGCGGAACAATTTTGGAGCAGCCTGGATGAGCTCGCCGAGGACCCGGAGATCGTGCAGTGGCGGCGGGAAGCGAGGCGATCCGCACAATCCACTCCCAGTCGCAAGGGCCGCCTGCGTTGGCTGGCAGTCGCCTCGCTTGCAGCAGTGGTGTTGTGTGCCGGTTTTGTCACCTGGTGGTTCGTTGGTGGCAGCTCCGTCAGCAGCTACGCCACGGCGTATGGCGAACAGCGCAGCGTGGTGTTGGCGGATGGCTCTCGACTCGTGCTCAACACCGATACCTTGCTTGATGTCGATTTCACTCGGCACACTCGACGCGTACGGCTGCGTCGGGGTGAGGCGATGTTCGAGGTGACTCACGACGCCGATCGCCCGTTCGTGGTACAGGCCGGTGGCAACACCATCTCTGATATCGGCACACGCTTCGATGTGCGTGACAGCGGTACCCAAACTCTGGTCGCGGTGCTTGAGGGCGCGGTTGCGGTTGCACGTGACGGCAACACCGCCGAACTTACAGCCGGCGAACAGATCGTAGCTGGTGACGGAGCCTGGATCAGGGGGCGCGCCGACCCAACCATGACCGCAGGCTGGACGCAGGGCAGGCTCGTATTCCGATCCACGCCGCTCGTCGACGCCGTGGCCGAGGCCAACCGCTACGGCCCCGATCGCCTGGTCATCGCGGATCCTTCCCTGGCGCAACTAAAGATCAGTGGTGAGTTCCGCATTGGCAACACGAGTGCATTGGTGCGCGCGCTGCAGAGCGTTTACCCGATTCGCGCCGAACATGACCGCGGCAATGGCGAGGTTCGCCTGCATCGCCGCTGATGTCCGC
This sequence comes from Rhodanobacter sp., assembly GCA_004298505.1. Lineage (GTDB taxonomy): Bacteria > Pseudomonadota > Gammaproteobacteria > Xanthomonadales > Rhodanobacteraceae > Rhodanobacter. Next base: position 11,978 of record SCRO01000118.1, on the reverse strand, counting down.
TTGCAAGTTGGTGATGAGCGTTGCTTCAAAATCTCTTCTCGAAAAGCACTGACCTGCGATCAAACTGAAAGCGTTGCGCGCACCATCGCAGCTGGCCTGGGTTGATATGGGCCAAACTGTATTTCGACTTCGACTAGGGGTTTCCTTTCGCCACGTCGTTCTTGTCATGGGAGCGCGGCTCGGTCCGCGGCAAGACAAACTCGAAGGGGAGGGGATATGCACATATCAAATAACAGGCATCGTTGCCGCACGCGACTATGCGTCACGCTGCTGGCGGCTGCATTGTCGGCGGCCATGGCAAGCCCGGGCGCACTCGCCCAGTCTGCTGCTGCCACACAGAGCTTCCATATCGCCAGCGGTCCGCTGGGGGCGGCGCTGAACCAGTTCACCGGGCAGAGCGGCCTGCAGGTGCTGTACGACCCATCACTGGTACAAGGGCGCACCGCATCCGGCTACGACGGTGCTGCATCGCCACGTGCGGTGCTGGACGTGCTGCTCAAGGGTACGGGGCTGACCTATCAATTCACCGATGCGGGAACGGTGGTGATCAAGCAGGGACCGCCGAATCCACCACGTCGCTCGGCGAAGCCGGTTTCCGCAACGAGCCAGAAAGCAGACCAAAAGCCCGAGCCGACTACATTGCAAACCGTCACCGTTACCGGTACGCGTATCCGCGGTGGTACGACACCATCGCCAGTCATCACGATCGGTAGCGAGCAGATCCAGCAGGAAGGTTTCTCGGATCTTGGCGAGGTGATCCGCAGCATCCCCCAGAATTTCTCTGGGGGACAGAATCCCGGCGTTCTCATTGGCAACCTGGCTGGCGCGGGCAACGCCAATCAGAACCTGACGGGTGGATCGAGCTTGAACCTTCGCGGCCTCGGGGCCGATGCCACGCTGACGCTGCTCAACGGGCGCCGTATGGCTTACGGCGGCTTCACCCAAGCGGTGGACATCAGCGCGATACCGGTGGAGGCGGTAGACCGCATCGAGATCGTCGCCGACGGCGCTTCGGCGATCTATGGATCCGATGCGGTGGGCGGTGTTGGAAATGTGATTCTCAAGCGCGATTTCGACGGCGTGACCGTCGGAACGCGTTTCGGCAAGGCGACCCAAGGAGGGCTCGTCGGTCGCGAGTACGATATCACTGCCGGTACGACGTGGCGCAGTGGCGGGTTGATCGCGACGTACATGGACGACTCGATCGATCCCATCTACAGCAGTCAGCGCAGCTACACCACGCAACTGGTCGATCCCACGACCTCGACCCTTTATCCCGGCAGCAACCTGCGCAGCGGTCTGCTCAGCGCCCACCAGTCGCTCGGGGACTTCGCCGAACTGCGTCTGGACGCGCTGCGCACCACGCGCGACCAACTGCAGTCGTACAACTACAGCGGCACGCACAGCCGGGCCACGCCAGACACGACGACGACCCTGGTCTCGCCCAGCCTGGAGGTCTGGCTGCCGAACGACTGGTCTCTGTCGCTCGGTGCAACGTCTGGCAGGAGCGACCACCATGAGTACCGGTTGCAGACCGTGATCGCCACCGGCGCGGCGATCGTCACTGATGCCTGCTACTGCAACGACAGCCGTAGTTATGAGATTGGCGCCGAAGGGCCCTTGTTCCCGTTGCCCGGGGGTGATTCGCGGCTGGCGGTCGGCATTGGCTACAGGGAGAACCAGTTTCGCGATGTCGACCACGTCACGATGGCAAATACCTTTAAGGGCAGCGAAAGCGTCAGGTTCGCGTATGCGGAATTCAATCTGCCGCTGATCGGGCCCGATCAAGCGGTCCGTGGTATCCAGCGGCTGGACGCGACGGCCGCGGTGCGGCGCGAGGACTACAGCACCTTCGGCGGTGTGACGACGCCAAAGTTGGGCGTGCTCTATGGTCCCAATCCCGATTTCACCCTGAAAGCCTCCTGGGGCAAGTCCTTCAAGGCACCCACGCTCTTCGAGCAGCACTACGCGCAGGACGCGTATCTGTTTCCCCCGCGCTTCTTTGGCGGCGCCGGGTATCCCGCCGACGCCACCGTGCTGGTTCTGGACGGCGGCAACAGGAACCTCCAGCCGGAACGGGCCACCACCCAGTCGGTGTCGTTGGCGTTTCATCCCGAGGCTCTGCGCGACCTGGAAGCGGAGCTGCGCTGGTTTCGCATCGACTACCGCGATCGGGTGATCCAGCCAATCGCCAATTCCAGCCAGGCATTGAGCAATGCGATCTATGCGCCCTTTGTCGATGTCGCGCCGACGCCACAGGTACAGGCGGATGTCATCTCAAGCGCGACGACGTTCTACAACTATGTCGGGGCGCTTTATGACCCAAACAAAGTGGCGGCGATCATCTACACGCAGTACGCCAACGTGGCCCGGCAGCACATCCATGGCGTTGACCTGTCGGGGTCGTATCGGCTGGAGCTAGGGCAAGGCGGGTTGACACTGCGCGGATCGACGAGCTGGCTGGACAGCACACAGCAAACCATTGCCACCCAGCCGGCATTTGCACTGTCAGGCACGCTCTTCAATCCGCCGAAGGTCAGTAGTCGCGTTGGCGCGGTCTGGAACCGTGGAGGGTTCACCGCCTCGCTCTTTGCCAACTATCGGAGCGGAGTGACTAATCGGGTCGACGAGGTGAAATCCGCCTCGTTTACCACGTTCGATGTGGCGCTTCGCTATGCCACCGGCAAGCGTGGTGATGTCTGGTCGGGAATGGTATTTGCCCTGTCCCTTGACAACGCATTCGATCGCGATCCGCCGTTGTACCAAGTCAGATTGCCTCTCTACGTGGCGCCCTATGACTCAACCAACTACTCGGCGATCGGCCGCTTCCTGAGCCTTTCCGTGTCCAAGCATTGGTGATTCCCGCTGGGTGCCGGCTGCGGCCGGCATTTCGGCATTCCATGTCGCTGGGAGAGAGGTGAGTATGTCCATGTTGAAGTGCATCGTGTGGCCCATGTTCGTTGCAGGGGCCTTGTTGGCGGCCTCCGTGCCCGTTTGCCATGCGGACGCCGTCTCGCCCCGTCGACTCCTGGAGGTGGCCGATATCGCGAGTCCGACGCTGTCGCCGGACAGCCGCAGCGTGGCGTTCCGGGTGGAGCGGGCGGCGGTGGCGCGTAACACCTACGACACCGTGTGGTACGTACAGGGCCTGGATGACCCATGGCCCAGGCGCGTCGCCGATGGCGGCGTTCCGCTGCGCGACACAGCGGGCGAGTCATTGCCCCCAAAGGTGGTGTGGTCCCCCGACAATCGCTGGATCTACTACCGCGCACTGGTCGACGGAAAGATCGATGTGTGGCGCGCGGCGGCGGATGGCTCGAGCGCGGAACCTTTGACGCGTGACGCAGCGGACGTACGCGATTTCACCTTGGGCGAGGGCGGACGTGTCCTCAGGTACAGCGTCGGTGCGACCCGCGAGGAGGTCCGGTCGGCAGAACTGGCCGAGTACGACCAGGGCATCCATATCGACGCCACCGTGCCGATCGGTCAGGGGCTTTTCCGTTCCGGCTATGTCGGGGGGCGCTTGGCGACGCAGCGCTTCGGCAAGGTCTGGTTCGACCGTGTCCCCCTGCTGGCCGACGTGCCGGACCATTGGACGGAGATCGACCGCCTCACAGGAGCGAGACGGGCGCTTGCCGGTTCGGATGTGCCTTCCGTGCCATCCCTGGCTCCAGGCAAGGCAGGCGTTGAAGGCGATCCCTGGAAGTCGGTTCCCGACCCGCGTGGCGGCAGGGTGGCCTGGCTGACACGCATTGGCGACAGAAAGGAGGGGCAGATGTATCGGCCCGACGTATTGTTGTCTGCGCTTCCGGGTGGACATGCTCGGCGAGCAATCAAATGCGAGGCGGAACTGTGCACGGGCAAGGCCATCACGGGGATTCAGTGGCGTCCGGGGCATGACGAAGTGTTGTTCACCGTCACCGATCCCCGTCAGGGCCTGTCACAGTCAATCCTTCGATGGAATGTCAAGACCGGAGAGGTACGAGCGATAGTCAAGGCCGGGGGATTGATCAACGGCGGGCGCGATCCAACGTCGAGCTGCGGTTTGTCGGCCGAGGTGCTGGTATGTGTAACGGCGAAACCCGATCGTCCGCCGCGGCTGGAGAGGATCGATCTGAAAAGCGGGAAGCGTCATGTCCTGTTCGATCCCAATACGGCGCTCGCAAGGGACATGGCTGAGGTTCCCGTGCGTTTGCTGCGATGGAAGGACAAGCAGGGGCGGTGGTTTACGGGTCAGTTCTGGTCGGCGCGACGCAGCGGCGATAGGCCGGCGCCGTTGTTCATCACCTACTACAGCTGTACTGGTTTCATACGGGGTGGGGTAGGGGATGAGTGGCCGTTGGCCTCCCTGGTGCGGGCTGGCATTTCGGCGCTGTGTATCAACCGACGCCCTGGTTACACGATGGACCCGGTCATGCGATATGGAGAGGGGCTGGCAGCGGTGGCGAGCGTGATCAATCTATTGTCCAAGGAGGGTGCGATCGACCGTGCGCGAGTGGGCATGGGCGGATTGAGCTTCGGTGGGGAGGTGACGATGTGGGTGGTCATGAAGTCGAACCTACTGAAGGCCGCATCGGTCGCCAACCCGGTCCTGTCGCCTTACTATTACCTGATCGGCAGCATGAAGGGCGAAGCGTTCTTCAAAAACTTGCGGAAGGACTGGGGGCTGGGTTCGCCAAGTGAGACACCGATGCGCTGGAAGGCGCTCTCACCGGCATTCAATCTGGACAGGATCCGCGCGCCAATCCTCTTCCAGCATTCCGAACAGGAATACATGTACGCACTGGACTACGAGATTCCGCTGATTCGCGAGCATCGGGCGGAACTCTACGTGTTCCCGAACGAGCCGCACCAGAAGTTCCAGCCAAAGCACAAGCTTGCGGTGTACGAAAGAAATCTGGACTGGTTTCGCTTCTGGCTGCAAGGATACGAAGACCCAAATCCCGTAAAGAAGCAGCAATACGCGCATTGGCGTGAGATGAGAGATGCGATATCGGCTAGGCCAGCACGAAGTGGTTTTCGTTCGGGCGGCTGAAGTTGATCAAAAGCACCTGGATCAAATGCGGGCTTTGAAGGTCTTCGTGCCGAGCCTGTCAGACCAGCTGGTTTTGGCTACCCAGAAGGGGGGTAGGGTACAGCCGACCTCGCGTGTTTTATTACTGATGGACTCCGCGCAGGCATACTCCTGAACGGCGAGAACCTCCACTTATGAGGGGTTTTTTGCGTGGCAAACAATTGACATGAGCTTCGTCATGACGGCACATTGAAAGCATTGAAGCGAACGACGGCGAGGGTCGCGAGCGTGTCAAGGTCCTGCACTGATTGGGTGGAAGCGGAACCGTTGCCGTCGAGCGACGCCAACGTCGACGCCTTCGTGCGCGAGAATCAGGCCGAACTGTTGAACTTTTTCCGTCATCGCCTGGCGCAGTCGCAGGATGCCGCCGATCTGGCGCAGGAATCCTGGAGCCGGTTGATGCGCTACCGGCAAGACCAGCCGCCGGCCTCGTTGCGCAGCCTGTTGTTCACCATTGCGCGCAATGTGCTTAAAAATCACTGGCGCTGGAGTTCGCTGCGCCAACTCGAACAATCCACTGATTTCACCGAGCTGGACGTCGCCTCGGAGGTGCCGGGCGTGGAGCGGCAGTGGCAGGCGCAGCGCTACCTGGAGGCGCTGGAGGCGATCGTCGCCGGCATGCCGGACAAGCGCCGCACGGTGTTCCTGCTCAGTCGCGTCGAAGGGTTGAGCAATGCCCAAGTGGCCCAGCGCTGCGGCGTTTCCGTAAAGATGGTCGAGAAGCATCTCGCCAAGGCGATCATCCAGTGTCGCTTAGAGGTAGGGGATTTCAACCTGTGAGTGTTGGCAACAGCATGGACTCCACCCACGACGCCATCCGCGAGGAAGCTGCAGCCTGGTTCGCCAAGCGCCGCGACGGTGCCTGCAGCGAGGAGGCGGCCTTCGAGACGTGGCGCGGTCTCAGCGACGCGCATGCGCGCACCTACGCCGAAACCGAATGTGCCTGGGAACAATGGCAACCATTGCAAAATTCCGCACGCATGCGTGAGATGACCGCTGCGGCGATGGCGGCCACTGCGCCCAAACCACGGCAGGCGATCGGCAGGCGCTGGCGGCCGCTGCTGGCGGCGGCGAGCCTGGCGGCAATTGCCTTGGTGGGCGGTATATGGGTGCTGCCGCTGATGAGGCACACGCCGCCGGTGGCGTACAGCACCGGGCTCGGCGAGCAACGCACCGAGCAGTTGCCCGATGGCACCCGGATCGTCCTCAACACGCAGACCACGTTGCAGGTGCGCTACAGCCGTCGGCAGCGCGAGGTCATGCTGCAGCACGGTGAGGCGATGTTCGAGGTCGTGCACGATGCCGACCACCCCTTCATCGTCACCACCACCGAAGGTAGCGTCACCGATCTAGGCACGCAGTTCCAGGTTCGTAACGAAGATGGCATGGCTACTGTCACCCTGCTGCAAGGGCGGGTGGAAGTCGCCGCGCAAGACCAACGCAAGCGATTGGTGCCGGGCGAACAGGCCCGTTATGGCGCAAGCGTTTCCGGCATTCGCGTGCGTCGGGTGGATCCGGCTACCACTACCAGTTGGATGCACGGCCGCCTGGATTTCAGTGGCCTGCCGCTGGCCCAGGCTGTGGCCGAGGCCAACCGCTATTCCGCGGTCAAACTGCGCCTGGGCGATCCACGGTTGGCCGATCTGCCCGTAGGCGGCAGCTTCCGTACCGGCGACAACGCGAGCATCGCTGCGGCCCTTTCCGCGGTGTTCCCGGTGCGCGTGGCTCGCAGCGACGCGCATGAGATCGTGCTGATGCCGCGCTGAACCCGCTGCACGTCATTCAAGCTCGGGTAGGGTTGCGCGCCGCTGAGTTGTTTCCCCTATGGCGGGCGCCGCCTTGGCGCTCACCAACACAGAGGGGGAGCACATGCACACAGCAGGCAAGCGGTATTGTCGGGGAATCGTCGGGAATGCCCTATGCGTGGCGCTTTGCATGGCACTGTACGCCGCGGTGCCTATGGCGCAGGCGCAAACGGCTGCGGCAACCGAATCGGTCCGCCAATACAACATTCCCGCGGGCCCGCTGTCCACGGTGCTCAGTGCATGGGGCGCACAAAGCGACAGGCAGTTGGTGTTCGCTCCCGACCTGATCGCCGGCAAGCAGGGGCGAGGCATTTCCGGTCGCTACGGTGCTGAACAGGCTTTGACGCAGTTGCTCGCCGGGACGGGGCTGTCATGGGAGCGCGTCAGCGGCCAGACCTATGCTTTAAAGCAGGCGCCTCCGCCAACGAAAGCTAATCAAAAAAGTATATCGAAACCAAAGCCGCCGTCATCCACGACTACTCAGAAAATCGCGGAGTTGGGTGCTGTCACCGTTACCGGAACACGTATCCGCGGCGGCACCACGCCATCGCCAGTCATCACCATCGGCAGCGAACAAATCCAACAGGAGGGTTTTTCGGATCTCGGCGAGGTGATTCGCAGCGTGCCGCAGAATTTTTCCGGAGGACAGAACCCCGGCGTGGTCGACGCTGCCGGCGGCATAGGCAATCAGAATTCCACCGGCGGCTCCGCCATGAACCTGCGTGGGCTGGGGCCGGATGCCACGCTCACGCTGCTCAACGGCCGCCGCTTGGCCTATGACGGGTTTAACCAAGCGCTGGATATCAATGCCATCCCTGTGGCGGCCGTCGAGCGTCTGGAAATCGTTCCGGATGGCGCGTCGGCCATTTACGGCTCGGATGCGGTGGGCGGCGTGGCTAATGTGATCCTCAAGCGCGACTACGACGGGGTGACCTTGGGTGCGCGCTACGGCGGCGCCACCGAAGGCGGGCTGGCTACGCGAGAGTACACCGCGACCGCCGGCACCACCTGGGCGAGCGGTGGGTTAATCGCAACTTTCAAAGATGCCGCTGCCGATCCCATCTACACGCGCCAGCGCAGCTACACAAAGTATCTAAGCGACCCGTTCACGATGTACGACGGCATCGCCACCCGCAGCGGCCTTGTCAGCGTGCACCAGTCGATGGGCGACATGGCCGAACTGCGACTTGACGCGCTCAGGACCGTACGCGACGTCACCAGATACCACGGCAACACGAGTTCCTATTATTACTACAGCCCGCAGACGTCGACCACGCTGGTTTCGCCGAGCATTGCATTCTCCCTTGGTGACGACTGGTCGACCACTCTAGGTGGAGCATACGGTAAGGACGATACTGCCTTTGAGAGCCATTTCGTACCAGCGGCGGGGAACAGACTCGTCTCCCAGAGTTGTTACTGCAACGAAAGTCGTTCTTGGGAGATCGGTGCCGAGGGCCCGCTATTTTCGTTGGGGGGAGGGGAGGCGCGCCTGGCTGTCGGCGCCGGGTCGCGAAAAAGCGAGTTCCGAGTTGTGCCGAAGGTCTCCGGCAGCTCTTACGGTGGCGATGAACGTGCCAGGTTCGTATACGCAGAACTCAATCTTCCATTCGTTTCGCCATCCTCGGACATCGCGGGTGTCCATCGCCTAGAATTCAGTGCCGCGATGCGTGGGGAGGACTACGACAGCTTTGGTCAGGTGACTACGCCGAAGCTGGGGTTGATCTACGATCCCACCGCTGACCTCACCTTCAAGGCTTCTTGGGGAAAATCGTTCAAGGCACCGACGCTGCTACAACGCTACGAGAGCAAGGACGCCTATCTGTTCAGCGCACCTGCAATGGGTGCGGCCGGCAGTCCCGCCGATGCCACCGCATTGTTGTCCTATGGTGGCAATACCGAGCTGCGTGCCGAGCGGGCGCGGACATGGTCAGCCTCGTTGGCTCTGCATCCGGAAGCCCTGCCGGGGCTTGACGCTGAGTTGACCTGGTTCAACATCGACTATACCGACCGGGTAGTCGTACCGATTATCGCCTCCCAACTGGCGCTGAGTAACCCGAGCTATGCGGAGTTTGTGGATCGGTCGCCGACGCTAGAAGAGATTCAGGGGCTTCTCGCCGTTTATAACAACGCCTTCTACAACTATGCCGGAGCGCCCTACGATGCCAGCAAGGTGGTGGCGATCATTCGCGACCAGTATGTGAACGCTGCACAGCAGCGGATCAAGGGTCTCGATCTGTCGGGTTCATACCGCTTTGATCTTGACGGTGGACAGCTGGCGATACGTGGATCGACCAGTTGGCTCGACAGTGCGCAGAGGACCAGTGCGGGCCAACCCGAACAGGTACTCGCCGGAACCGTCTTCAACCCGGCCCGGCTCAAGGGCCGCATCGGTGCGGTGTGGGTTTCGGGGGGGCTCAGTGCGTCGGGCTTCATCAACTACACCGGCGGAGTGACCAACCGTCTCGCAACGGTGACGGAGAAGACTGCGTCGTTTACCACGCTGGACACCACGATCAACTACGACCTCGGTGAGCGCGCTGACGCTTTTTCGGGACTAGCGTTTGGGTTGTCGGTACAAAACCTTTTGAATCGCGCGCCTCCGCTTTTCACGGCGGTAACGGCGGCGTACGTGCCGTACGACGCCACCAACTACTCCGCGATCGGACGATTCGTCAGCGTCTCGGTCTCCAAGCACTGGTAGGGGAAAGCCATGAAGCACTTTCATAGACCGGGCCTCTGGAGGGCCCTGACGGCCTGCATGCGTCTGGATTTTTCGGCAAGGAAGCACCTCGCGCGTAAGGCATCGCTATTTGCACTTGCATTGGGTATGGCTGCATTCGGTTCGCTGTACGCGGAAACGATCTCGCCTCGGCGTTTGCTGGAGGTGACCGATTTGGGCAATCCGGTGATCTCGCCCGATGGAAGGTATGTGGCGTTCCGCACCGAACGGGCCTTCGTCGAGCGCAACACGTACGAGACCACGTGGTACGTACAGGCCTTGGATGGAAAATTACCACCGCTCCGTGTTGCGGATGGAGGCATCCCGTTGCGCCAGTACGCCAACGGCGTCGGGCTGCCATCGCCGGCAGTCTGGTCGCCGGATGGAAAGTGGATCTACTATCGCGCCCACCTCGATGGCCGTGTCTCCGTCTGGCGTGCGGCAGCGGATGGCTCCGGGAACCGCGCGGTGACGGCGGACACGGCAGACGTACGGGATTTCACGCTGAGCGGCGATGGTCAAACGCTCACATACAGCGTCGGAGCGACCCGGGAAGAGGTCGTCGCTGCTGAAGAGTCCGAGTATGACCGCGGCATCCGCATCGACGACACGGTGGATATTGCTGCCGGGCTGTTCCGGTCGAGCAGACTTGAGGGACGACCGGCCACGCAGAAATTCCTGAAGGGGTGGTTCTCACCTGGGCCATTGTTGGCGAATGTGCCGGATCGGTGGAAGGCCGTCGACCTGGCCACGATGACAACCCGGCACCTGTCCGCGTCGGCGCGGCCGACACGCCCGCTGACGCCGGCCGATCTTTCGCCCAATCTGCCGGCGGAGCCGGTCAAGATATTGGACGGCTTGTTGCCGCAGCGCTATCAGATAACCCAGAATCCAAGCGATGGACGTATCGCGGTGCTTTTGCCTGGGCACAAGGACAAGGGGCTGCTAGCGAGCCGGTATGTCGAACTGGCCATGCTGCCGGACAGGCGTGCTTCGCGTCCAATCCGTTGCACGGCGGAGATGTGCCATCACCGAGACATTACGGATATCCAGTGGCGGCCCGGGAGCGACGAGGTCCTGTTCACGACCGATGACTATGACAAGGGACATGCGCAGTCCATTTACGGGTGGAATGTCGTAACGGGCACGGTACGTCCGATCGTGCTTTCCCACGGGCTTGTCAGCGGAAGCCAGCGTTACTGGGATATTCCCTGCGCGTTATCGTCCGACACGCTGGTGTGTGTTGCGGCCGAAGCCGATCATCCGCCACGTCTCGAGGCGATCGATGTAAAGAGCGGACAGCGGCAGATCCTGTTCCAGCCGAACAAGAAGCTGCAGGCGGATATCGCGGCCACGGTGCCGGCGAGGCTGATCCGCTGGAAGGACGCGCAGGGGCGGGAATTCACCGGCCAGCTCTTCGAGGCGCGCGGGGCGAGTACAGGTCGACCATCTCCGCTGTTCGTGACGTTCTACAGCTGCTACGGATTTCTGCGCGGTGGACTGGGCAACGAGTGGCCGCTTGCCACTCTGGCCGAGGACGGCATCTCGGCGTTGTGCATCAACGCGATCCCGGAGTTTCACCTTGATGCCGTCGCCAACTATGACCAGGGGCGTGCTGCCGTCGAGAGCGTCGTGAAGTTCCTGTCCGCTCAAGGTCGCATCGACCGAACCCGCGTTGGTATGGGCGGGCTCAGTTATGGCAGCGAGGTGACGCTGTGGACGCTGGCACATTCGGATGTAGTGACTGCCGCGTCCGTCAGTGGCGTCTCGGTGACGCCGACCTATTACCTGTTCAACAGCCTGCGGGACACTTTTCGTTCAGATCTTCTACGGCTGTGGCAGCTTGGCGCACCGGACGAAACACCGAAGCGGTGGAGGGAAATCTCCCCCGCGTATCAACTCGACAGGATCAAGGCGCCGATCCTGTTCCAGCTGCCCGAGCAGGAGTACCGCGTGACGTTGGACTATGCGCTACCTTTGGTGCGCAGGCACCAGGCGGACATCTATGCATTTCCGGACGAATCCCATATCAAGTTCCAGCCCCGGCACAAGCTGGCGGTATACGAACGCAACGTCGACTGGTTCCGCTTCTGGCTGCAGGGCTACGAAGATCCCGACCCGGCCAAGGTGGGCCAATACAAGATATGGCAATCGATGAAGGCCAGTCTCAAACAGGTGAAATGAACGGAAGGTTGGTGCTCATTACATGTCCTCCGGCAAAGCCGGAGGCTTTACGATTGCCGGCCCCTGTAATGAAACTTTGGCTCTCTCTCAATCCGTGTGGTTGACTTCCGCCTGACTTGCGCAGTTTGCAGCGTACCGGCAAGCTTCGCCGATGGAAACTCTCTTCACTCAAGCCCTCGGGCTCAGCGCGCCGTGG
>SCRO01000117.1 GCA_004298505.1 Rhodanobacter sp. | reverse complement strand
TAGCCGACGCCCTTGAACGAATACAGGCCATTGGCGACCACCGCGATGGCCTCGTCGCCGGGCTTGAGGTCCTGCATCATCGTGGCGTAGCCGGAATCACCCAGCAGGTTCTTGCCCACCGTCGGCGGGGTGATGTCGGCGTAGTACAGGTCGATGAACGTGCGATCCCGATAACCATGCCCGCCGTGGTGGCCGTGTTCGCCGTCATGGCCAGATACATCGTCCTGACCGGACGCGTCATTCTCGTCGAGTGGCGGGGCGGTCGGGTCATCCACCAGGCCGCTCTCGGGTTGACCCTTGAAAGCGTCGACCACCATGCCGCGAGTGAGATGCAGGCGGCGGAAGGCACCATTCCCGGTCAACTGGGTCCAGTCCGCCTTCTTGAAGTAGTCGGTCTTGATGGTCGCCGGCGCACTTGCCCCGGCGACGGTGCCGGTGACCAGATGCCGCGACACCGCCACTTCCAGGGCCGCATTCATGATCGTCTCGTTGACCACCATCGAGGTCACGGTGGCGCTGCTGATCGCATCGATCTTGATCGATCCTGGCGTACTGCTGCCACCGACGACGATCTTGTCCTTGACGTTGTGGCCGACGTAGCGCGCCACAAAATCGTACAGCTTCTGCACCGGTATGCCGACCAGCAGAATGGGTTCGTTCTGTTGCAGCACCCTGGTGTCGAGGATCTTGCCGCTCTGATCGATCGCCACCAGGATATTCACCGGGTCGCCGGAATACGCCGGGACCGGCGCCACCATCACCGACTCGAACACATAACCGATGACCTTGTCGCCAGCGTAGACGGCGGCCGCCGGCGGCTTGCCGCTGATGTCAGCGAATCGCGTCGCGCTGGGGAAATACTTTTTGACCTCGGGATACTTCTGATCGATGCCGGCCACGGCGTCCATCGAAACGAGCAGCAGCAGGCAGGCCATGCACAACAACAATAGCCGCTTGACAAGGCGGCGCGGATGCTTGACCGACAGTACACGCATCTCAGACCACCTCCGCCTGGCCCGACACCTGCGGCAAGTCGCGCGAACGCCAGCGGTTGCGACTGTCCCTGGCAAAGACCAACCACTGGTCGTTCTGCGCGGCCATCACTTCGCGCAGCCGCGGCAGCGGCATCGAGGCGGCGGCGACGCTCATCGCATCGGCATCCACCGAAGTTTCGGCCATCACCGTGACGCTGGAATAGTTCAGCGGGGAATAGCCGGTATGCGGATTGATCACGTGGAACAGCTTCTTGTCGGCCGAATAGAAGATCCGGTAATTGCCGGAGGTGCCCAGCGCGGCATTGCGCAAGGTCACGACGGACGCGACCCGGTTGATGTTGCCCGGATCGACGATGCCGACGTGCCACTGATGCTTGAAATCATTACCGGAGATTGCTCGCACGTCGCCGCCGGCATCCACCAGCGCATGCTCGATGCCCGCCGCCCGCAACGCGGCGATGCCCTGGTCGATGACGTAGCCCTTGGCCAGCCCGTCCAGCGTGACCGCCATGCCCGGTTGGGTGAAGCGCACGCCCTGCGCATCCAGCGCGATGCGGCGGTAGTTGATCAGTTGATCCCGCTGCCCGATCTGCATGCGATCACGCGTGTCGAGCACGGCCGGCTGGCGCATCGACTCGAAATACTCCAGCACCGGCAGCACGCTGATATCAAAATCGCCGTCCGTTACTGCCGAAATCGCCAACGAACGCTGCAGGACTGCCCGCAGCTCCGGCGGTACCTGCTGCAGATGGCCATCGCGGTTCAGGCGTGCCACCGGACTGGCCGGATCGAACCGGGTAAGCACCGCCACCGCGTCCGCCATGCGCCGGAATGCCGCGGCGATGGCGATCCCTGCCTGGTCGACGTCATCGGCCAGGCAGGTAATCGCCACCGAGGTCTGCATCAGGGTCTGCTCGCGGCGCACCTCGAACAGGTTGTGTCCGCGCCTGAGCGCGAACCAGCCCGATCCGCCCACCACGCCGGCAGCCGCCGCCACCCCGGCGATGGCCTTGAGCAGCTTGCGCCGACCCGGCGAGCGCGGTTCTTCCGCTGTTTCCGGAACACGCATTACATCAGCCTCCAGCGGCTGCAAACAGTTGAAACAAACCCTTCATACCAGGCCATTACCGCCTTGCTTCAGGCTTTGCGCGCGTACATGACGCACCAGCCCTGCGGCGCAATATCCCCCTCGACGACCTTGCAGGTGCCGTTGGCCGTCGGCGTTTTCCCGGGGACGAAATGAATGCAGTTGTCGCACTGGTCCTTGCCATGCGGCGTGGGCTGATACATCGCCACGGCCTGCGAGGCCTTGCTCTGCGCCCGCGCCGGGCCGGACTTCAGCAGACCGGTAGCCGCCACCGCACCCACGGCGGCGATGGTGATGCCGTTGCGGATCAGCGTGCGGCGGCTTTCATTGATGGTGTCAGTGATCTCTTTCATGAGGCTCTCTCTGGTGGCGGTGAGTATTGATGAGGTGCGGATGTGCTTGAACGGCACACGTCAGTGCGTTTCACTTCAGGCGGCGGCCAGCGACTTGTGGCCGGTAGTTGTTGAGGCTGGCGTGACGACGCGATCGGACTCGTCGTCGACATCCGCACTGACCCCCAGCCTGCGCCGCAGGGCCGGGCTGGTCGTGGTGTATTGCAACGGGACTTTCTTGCCCGGATTCAGGTATTCCTTGATGGCGAACGCACACAGCGCCGCCTCGTGAAAGCCCGACAGGATCAGCTTCTTCTTGCCCGGATAGCTGTTGACGTCACCCACCGCGAAAATGCCTGGCGTCAAGGTCTGGAAGGTGGCGTTGTCGACCGCCAGCTGGTGATACTCCAGCTCGAGGCCCCATTCGGCGATCGGCCCCAGTGCTGGGTGCAGTCCCCAGAACACCAGCAACTGCTCGGCCTCGATGCGCTGGACCACGCCGCTGCGTGCACGTACGCGCACGGACTTGAGTTCGTCCCCGGTCGTTTCCAGCCCCACGATGTCGCCTTCGAGGAACTGCATGCGCCCTTCCTCGCACAGTGCCTGCATGCGCTTGACATGCGCCGGTGCCGCGCGGAACTTCGAGGAGCGGTGCACCAGCACGATGCTGCGCGCACGTTCGATCAACGCCATGCTCCAGTCCAGCGCGGCATCGCCGCCACCGGCGATCACGAGATCCTTGCCGTCGAACAGGTCGGGATGGGTGACCTTGTAGTGCAGCGACTTGCCCACCAGGTTGGCCGCCTCGGGCACCTCGAGCAGGCGTGGCGAGAACGCACCCAGACCGCCGGCGACGATCACCACGCGCGTATCGAAGCGGGTACCGGCGCTGGTCACCACGTCGAAGCGGCCCGTGTCCATGCGTCGTACCGAGCGGACCGTCTCATCTAGATGAAACTGCGGTGCGAACGGCTTGATCTGTTCCTGCAGGCGCTCAATCAGCTCGCGCCCGCTGCACACCGGCACGGCCGGAATGTCATAAATGGGCTTGTCCGGATAGAGCTCGATGCACTGACCGCCAATCTGCGGCATCGAGTCGATCACATGTGCACTCAAACCGAGCAGCCCGAGCTCGAATACCTGGAACAAGCCCACCGGTCCTGCGCCGACGATGACGGCATCGGTGCAAATCGATTCTTTGTTCATGGGAAGACACGCCTGTATGCGGATGTACTGCATAAGCGACAGCTTCCACTTCATCGGCGCACGAGTTTTTGACCTCAATCAATTTCCGGAAGCATGAACCTGCGGCGCGATGCCACACGAGGGAACGGGCCTCAAAAACAACGCAGGAAATTGCGCGCGTCGCCGTGGGCAGTGAACCGTTTCCATCACTCGGCATTTCCAGCGGGACACTCGGGCCCGGGTCGGGACCAACTGCTGCCGGCCACGGATAGCTTGGCCCGCCGGGCCGCCGGGCCGGGCCGTCAAGCAGAACTACTGTCTTTGACCAGGAGCCTGTCGGACTTTGGTGGTCGAGGCGAGAATTCGGCTGTGTGCGGTCAGATTCCTGACGATTCGCAGGCCGGCCAGCCAAAGTCCGACAGGCTCCCAGGTTGAGCGGCATCCGGTGCGCGCGACACCATGTCACAGGACATGCCTGTCGACGCCATGAAACACTGGGCGCAACAATGGATCGAGCCGCGCAGCCCGTACCAGCAAGGCACCAGGCCAACACTGGCGACGTGGGCAGCGCCCGTACGTGGAGCACAAGATATTGCGTAGGAGCAACACCCACTCTAGCGATATCCATCGGCAAGACCGGTTAATCTACACGATTGGCGAGTGCGCGTGACGTGGCTGGATCGTCTGGCGTGCATCCACGTGAATTCCCCAGCGACCATGGCGAGGCGATCAGAGTCTTGAGCAGTACGACGTCAACTGTCGATCTGGAGGAGATCAGGCGCGACTGTGGCTACAGCGCCATACTCGACTTCCATCTGCCGGTGGGATTGAGCGTCGAGGATCTTCAAACGCTCAATTCGACCGTGCGCGATATGCTTCCGCTCGATCGCGGGCACACCTTGTTTCGCCAGGGCGAGTCGTTCGGGGCGCTTTACGTCGTGCGCGCCGGCTCGCTGAAGACCTTTGTGGAAGGCTCCGAGGGCGATTTGCAAATCCTTGGCTTCCACCTGCCCGGAGACATCATGGGCATAGGCGGCCTTACCAACGAGCACTATCCATGCAGCGCCCAGGCGCTTGAACGATCCAGCATCTTCGAACTGCGATATAACCAGTTGCAGGAGGTGTCTGCCAGTGTGCCCGCGTTGCACCATCAGCTGCTTCGGGTCATCAGCGGCGCGTTGGTCACCGAGCAGCGACATTCGGTGATGATGGGCAAGCAACAGGCGCAGCGACGGCTGGCATTCTTCATACGCCGCATGGCCGATCGCTACGCGCGTTTGTCGCGCGATCCGCAAGTATTGGCCCTGCCGATGTCGCGCGGTGACATTGCCAACTATCTGGGCCTGGCGCTGGAGACCGTCAGCCGATTGTTCACCAAAATGGAATCCGATGGCCTCCTCGCGGTAAATCGCAAGTCCGTAGACATCCTGCGCCGCGATCTGCTTGATGAGATGTGCGGCGGCGAGATCGACATCTGAGCCGGGCGCAGAACGGTGCGGCTCGCCAGCCGCCCATACCTCCTGGATTTTCGCAGGTAGCATTGAGAGCGCCGTGACCGTTCCCGGTAGAGTCAGCGATTGCGCGGCTTCAATGACAAACCAGTACCGGCACCTCGCCACCCACCAGCACCTTTTGCGTCACGCTGCCCAGCAGCAGCCGATCGATACCCTGCAAACCATGCGAAGCCATCACGATCAGGTCACACCCCTGGCGGGCGGCTGCAGCCACGATGGCCGTGTACGGGCGGCTGTCGGTGACATACTCGCTCTTGCAAGACACGCCGGCAATGTCGGCACGCTTGTGCACTTCCTGCAGACAGGCATCGGCCTGCTTGATGGCCTCCTGCAAATAGAACGTCTCATTAGCCTGCACGATGTCGACCATGTAGGAGAATGCCGGAAACGGCGCAACGACATGCAACGCGTAGACGTCGGCACCAAGGCTTGCGGCCAGGGCAATACCGGTGTCGACGGCACGCAGGGCCAGGTCCGAACCATCGGTAGGCAACAGGATGTGCTTGAACATCAACTCACTCCACAGATTTGGCACGGGGTACCGCGATCACGATGGGGCCAGCCCCGGTTCAGTCAGCCGGCGCACGACCGTGCAGCAGCACGACGACCGGAGCAAAGCTTGCTCCAGGGCAGGACATCAGAAGTTGACCGGGGTCAAACACGCGGCAGATCCATGCCGCCGCTCGACGCAAGCAACGTTGCCGAATCACCTGCACGATTTCGCGACGAGCCGCTTTCCAGTTTCCGCTTTCCCCGGGCGGCTTCCTTTGCGAGCGGGTTTGACGATGGTCAATACCGCGCGACGATATCTGCTGCAGCATTCGCTCTAGAGCGTGGCGCGGCAATCGCGGCCAGCCGGGAGAGATCATGCTGGACCTCATCGTCAATATCGGCCAGACCACGTCCAATTCGTCATGGCCAGGCTACGCGTTGGCTCTCGCCCAACGCCAGCAGGCCTTTCTGACCGGACTCCAGGTGGTTGCGGTATACCCTTCGCTGATGGCGGTTCCCGAAGCCATCAGCCTGCTGGCTGCGGAAGAACAGGATGCACGGAATCGGCGGGAGTGGTGGCTGCGCCTGTGCCGAAACGCTGGCGTCCGTGGCGAGTGGGAGGTAATACGCGGCATTTCCACACGGGCCCTGGCCAAGCGCTCGAAACTGGCCGACTTCATGATCGCCGAACTGCGGGTCAGCGATCTGGAGGCCCCCGCCGGATTCGACGAAGCCACACGCGCACTGTTTGCCCATGCCGCGCCCATGTTGCTGGTGCCCGACACCTATCACGATGGCAAGTACGCGGAGCGCATCGTCATTGCCTGGAACGGATCAAGCGAGGCCGCGCAAGCGGTGAAAGCGGCCCTTCCGCTGCTGACCCAGGCCTCTGCGGTGCAGGTGCTCGATGGCGAGCGCAGCGGCTTGCCGGGCATCAGCCCACCACCGCTGCCGTTGCGCGCGTGGTTCCAGCGACATGGCATCGAAGTCCAATGGCAACCGTTTCCGGTGGAGCACGATGAGGGGCCGGCACTGCAGGCGGCAGCAAAGGCGTTTCGCGCCGACCTGATGATCATGGGTGCGTGGGGCCGCTCGCGACTCAGCGAGCTGGCCATGGGCGGCGCGACCCGCTGGACCCTCACCCACGCGAGCCTGCCCGTGTTTCTGGCCCGGTAAAGACGCAGCAGGCGCGGCGCGGGAACCGAAGTACCCACCGAAACCGGGCCAGGCTCCGTTTTGCGATGGCATCAGCGGCTCGTGGCGAAGAAAGCGCGCCGTTCTGCGACCAACTTCCGTGACGGCCAGCCCGCGCAACTTCGACAGCAGGCGGCTTGTGGTTTTCATGCTGAGGCCGCATGGCGCCACACGGCTCATGCCGCGCCCTTCATGCCAGGTACTGACCGCCGTTGATCGACAGGGTGGAGCCGGTGATGAAGCCCGAGTCTTGGTGCACCAGGAAAGCCACTGCATGCGCGATCTCCTCGACATCCGCCAGCCGGCCCACGGGAATGCGAGCGATGAT
Organism: Rhodanobacter sp.; assembly: GCA_004298505.1. GTDB lineage: Bacteria > Pseudomonadota > Gammaproteobacteria > Xanthomonadales > Rhodanobacteraceae > Rhodanobacter. The sequence continues at coordinate 207 of SCRO01000117.1, read as the reverse complement.
GCCGTCGAGTATCTTCGGATCGATCTGGGCCACCATGTCCGTGGCGGTATAGCCGGGGGCCACGGCGTTGACCGTGATGCCCTTGTTTGCCGATTCCAGCGCCAGCGACTTGGTGAAACCGATCATGCCGGCCTTCGCGGCAGCGTAATTCGACTGTCCGACCTGACCCTTCTGGCCGTTGATCGAGGAAACGTTGACGATACGCCC
>SCRO01000116.1 GCA_004298505.1 Rhodanobacter sp. | reverse complement strand
TGCCGATTCCAGCGCCAGCGACTTGGTGAAACCGATCATGCCGGCCTTCGCGGCAGCGTAATTCGACTGTCCGACCTGACCCTTCTGGCCGTTGATCGAGGAAACGTTGACGATACGCCCCCAACCGCGTGAGCGAAGGCCGTCGATGACCGCATGGCACATGTTGAAACAGGAAGTGAGGTCGTCGTCGAGCACCGTGCGCCATTGTTCGCTGCTCATCCTGTGCAAGGTGGCGTCGCGGGTGACACCGGCGTTGTTGATCAACACCTCCACCGGCTGCCCGGCATCCGCCTCGACGTGCCGGATGCCCGCCTGACAGGCGTCGAAATCGGCCACGTCCCAGCGATATGCGGGGATGCCATATGCCCGCATGAATGCCTGCGCCGCCGCCTCGTTCTGGTGGTAGGTCACGGCAATGCGATAGCCATCCTGCTTGAGCCTATGGGCAATCGCCGCGCCGATGCCGCGCGTACCGCCGGTGATCAAAGCCAGCTTGCTCATGTCTTTGCCTCCAGGAATGGGAATGATTGACGTTGGTTGTGCTGCCGCCACGCAGTGCGCCATGACCGCTCAAGCACGCGGCGCTGCCGCGGGCGAAGATTCCAGCGGGCCGTTGCGAGTCGATACGCTGCCGCAGCAGCCTTGCGCCTGAACCGCCGCCTTGTACTCGAACAGCCAAGGACACCTTGGCTTGTCGAAGCAAGCGCGTCGGCGACGCCACCCAGTGGCGCGGCCGGGCGTTGTCCGGCGCCATGACTGCCGCAGACGATCGGATCGGCGGCGATAGTCATGGCGCGCACTATCCCCGGCTCCGACCAGGGACTGCCGTCAACCGGTACCAGGACCGGTCTGCATGTGACCACCGCCGCGTCTCCCTGCGCGTGGAATCGAAGGCCTGCCTGCCAGCCAGGTGCCGGTTACCGCGGCGCCTTGCCCGCGCCTCCGGACTTGCCGCTTGCGCCCATCGCGCGTGCCGTCGATCCAGCCGCCTTCATCATCGGCTTGAGGCCACTGCTCATCATTTCGGACGCATTTTCGAAGGCACTGATGAAGCTGTCCATCCATGGATTGCTGACCGCCGTCGTGGATGCGTTGATCCGCCCGGCGTCATGCGTGGCCGTCTGCATGCCGACGAACGTGTCAGCGCTGTAGCCCATTGCCAGGCGCAGGATCTCGGCGTAGGCGGCCGCGGTCTCCTTGAAAAAATCGCTCGATTGCGCACTCTGGCTGGCGAAGCTTTCGCTGATTTTCCGCATCGCATCCTGCGCAATCGCCGCCGGGTCCTGTCCCGACTCGGGATTGCCGGCGCTTGCCGCCAGATCATGCAGCAATCCGTGGATGACCTCGGCCTGGGCATCGCTGATGTGCCGGCGCTGATCGAGTACCTTGCTGGTGAACAGAAAGGTATTGGCAATGTAGTCCTTGTGCAGCTTCTTCAATTCATCCAACTGGGTCTGGGGATTCATGATGGTCTCCATGTGGACTGCGTGATGTCGCGCGATGACGATACACCCACGCAGTGAGCGTCCGTCGTCCGGGGGTAATGGCCTGTCGTGACGCTGGCGGTCACAAGTTCCCGTGCCTGGTGGGGGCCAGAGACGAAGTGGCGACAGCGCCCTGCGATCTTCCATGATGTAGGTAGCATAGGCTGCGGCATGCCGTGTAATATTGAGTTGGATCAATAACGACGATGATTTTCAGGCTTGGCGCGAGCGCGCGCATGGCGGTCGGGAGCGTTGTTCATGCTCTCCCGGACGCACCGCTCGCCAGGAGCCTGTCGATTCATTCACTTTTCGAACCGCAAATTGATCAAGATCAACATGTGGGGAACCTGAGCGACGCATCTTTGGCGGAGGATTTCGAGCTCACGTCGAAATATCCGCGCCAAAATGGCGAATCTGTCCGCCCACGCAAGGAGGAAGCCGTCATGTATTCCACGCTGATGGTTTACCTGGATCCGTTTGCCGACAACACCGGCCTGCTGCAAGTCACCAGGGACCTGGCCGAGCGCTTCGACGCGAGTGTGCTTGGCGTTTCAGGCGGCCGGCTGGTCGGGGTCGCCTATGACGTCGGCGGACTCCCGGGCGGGGTGATCGACATGGGGCAGGAAGAGCTGGATGAGGCCCTGGAAGCCACCAGAGAGGCAGCCCTGGCCATCCTGCAGCGATCCGCACGTCACATCGAATGGCGTTCCATCGCGAACTCCGGCCCGCTGGAAGCAGCGGTAATCCGTGAGACGCGCGGCGCAGATCTGGTGCTTGCTGCCGCGCATCACCGTGAAGCGCTGGCGCAAGGCACGCCCTATCTGAATACGGGCGACCTGGTGATGCAGTCGGGGCGGCCGGTGTTGATCGTGCCTCCAGCTGTCACCGGGCTGCAGGCACGCAACGTGCTCGTCGGCTGGAAAGATTCCCGCGAAACGCGACGTGCGGTAACCGACGCGCTGCCGCTGCTGCAGACGGCCGACCGGGCGCTGGTGGTCCAGGTCGCGCGCAAGAGCGATCTCGGGGAGGCGCGGGAGGCCGTGGCGGATGTCGTTCGTTGGCTCAAGCGCCACGGCGTGCCAGCGGAAGGCAAGACCGTGTCCGAGCGCGGACGCAACGCGCTCCAACTGGACAATGTCGCCAAGGCGGAAGGCATCGACCTGATCGTGGCCGGCGCCTACGGCCATAGCCGCTTGCGCGAATGGGTGCTGGGCGGGGTCACTCGTAATCTGCTGCTGTACGGCGACCGGTGCGCCCTGGTATCGCACTGACCGCATCGATCAGGTGGCGTTGCGCGATCGCACCGCCTTCAGTGTCTTAACCACCAGCACCGCTCCGAGCGCGGTGGCCGGCGTGCGCTTGAGCGTGGCGTTGCGAGTTCCGATGGCCGTGCACCGGGGCGCACGGGACGACTTCCGCTGTTTTCATCCCGATCTCCTCAAATGGTGTTCATGCGCTCTGATTGATCATGGTGACGCGACGAAGGGCAACCAGATCGCCAGTGCGGTCAAGCTCGCCAGCAAGACCGGCGACGTCAGCATGAGGCCGATCTTCATGTATTGTCCCCAGCCGATGCGGTAGCCCTTGCCCGCGAGCACGTGCAGCCACAGCAACGTGGCCAGACTGCCAATCGGCGTGAATTTCGGACCGAGGTCGTTGCCGATCACGTTGGCATAGAGCATCAGCTCGCGGGTCAGCGCCGTGACGTGGGCCTGCTGAATCGCCAGCACGCCGACCAGCGTCGAGGGCATATTGTTCATTACTGAAGCCACGAATGCTGAAAGAAAGCCCGTACCGAGCGTGGCCACGATCACGCCTTGTCGGCCGAGCCAGTCGAGCACCGTCGCGCCGTAGTGCGTCAGACCGGCCTGTCCCACGCCGTAGACCACCAGATACATGCCGATCGAGAACAGCACGATCTGCCACGGCGCGTTGCGCATCACGGTGCCGAGCGGAACGATGGCGCCATCACCGCCGCGCCACCAGCGGCCGGCGACGGCCATGAGAACGAACGCGCCGGCGCCGGTCACCAGGCTGAAGGGCACATGCCACGGGGCCACGACAAAATACGCAACCAGCAGGATGGCCAGGACCGGCGTCGCCGCCCGGAATACATGGTGATCGACAATCGCGCTGGCCGGCTGATCCAGCTCATCCACGGCATAGCGGCGGGGAATCTTGCGGCCAAAGGCCAGCCAGAGCACCGCCAGCGAGGTGGTGATCGACACCAGATCGACCGGTACCATAACCGCGGCGTAGCGGTCGAACGAAACCTCGAAGAAGTTGGCGCTGACGATGTTGACCAGATTCGAGATCACCAGCGGCAGGCTGGCCGTATCGGCGACAAAGCCGGTGGCAATAATGAAGGCCAGCGCGGCCGTGGCGGTAAATTCCAGCCGCACCAGGATGGCGATGACAATCGGCGTCAGCAGCAACGCCGCCCCGTCATTGGCGAAGAACGCAGCGATCGCGGCGCCCAGCAAGACGATCAGGGGAAACAACAGGCGCCCGCGCCCGTTGCCCCAGCGCGCGATATGCAGCGCTGCCCAGGAGAAAAACCGGCCTCGTCGAGAATCAGGGAGATGATGATCAGCGCGACGAAGGTAAACGTGGCATCCCAGACGATATGCCAGACCACCGCGACATCGCTCCAGTGCACCACCCCGGTCATCAGCGCCACGGCCGCGCCACCCAGCGCGCTCCAGCCGATACCCAGATGCTTCAGCTGCCAGATGACGAGCACCAGCGTGATGATGAAGATGGCCAGCGCCAGCATGAGTCTCACTCCAGTTGAGTTTTCGCTCGGTGCGCAACCTGGTTGGCGCGCTGGGATGTTTGCTTGGCGCTTTCGACACACCCGGAGTTGCAGCTTGTCAGATAACCGGTCCGATCACGCATGCGCCAGCTGAACTTCACGAGGTCGTCGCAGGCATCGATCTGATCGTGGCGAGCGCCTACGGCCATAGCCGCTTGCGCGAATGGGTACGGGGTGGGGTAACCCTCAATCTCCTGCTGTACGGCGACCGGTGCGCGCTGGTGTCGCATTGACAGCATCGATCGGTGGCGTTGCCGCTTCGCATCGAAGACTGACGCGAAGCGGCGCTGTCACCAGGCTCAACTGATCGCGATCTTGCGCGTGCTGCCATTCGCCTTCTTCGGCAGGCTCAGGGCCAACACGCCGCCGTCGAGACCGGCCTCGGCCTTGTCGCCGTCGAAATCACCCGGCAGCGTGAAGGAGTGTTTTCTCCTCAAGTGCCTGCACCAGCTTTCCTGCAACAGTGGCCCGAGTGATGCGCCGACCGGACTCTGGAAATGCGCACCTGACTGAAACGGGTTCACTGGAAAGCGAACCCGGTCGCCCGCCGGAACCACTGCCGCTCCCGCGGACGCACGTCCAGCACGTGCCATGGTCACGGCCGATCGTCGACGCATCGCATCTGCCCAATCCTCCATGATTACCGATAAACGTAACTCTGGTCGCCATCGGCGTTATTGAGCCAGGTCAACAACGACGCGAACTGTTGCTTCTAGATTTATCTCATTCAGCGTGAATACCCGCTCGCATGACGCTCCCGGGCCGAGAATCATCCTGTCCGTAATCATCGGCAGCAAAGCTACGGACCACAAAGGCAGAGGTGAGATGGGCAAGCAGCGTCCGGATGGATCAGTGCGCGACCCGCCGCCCCGCCCTGCGGGCGCGACCAGCGCCAGTGCGATCGCCGCGGTTTCCGCTCGGCCGCTCGCTGGGCTCTTGCGCTCGCTGGACGCCGCCGAGGCGGGTCTGAGCGCGGCCGCCGCCGCGGCCAAGCTCGCCACGATCGGACCGAACCGGATTGAGACCGCTGCGCGGAGACGGCTGTGGTCGGCATTTCTGGCGCGCTTTCGCAACCCGCTCATCCTGGTCCTGCTCGGTGCGGCCGCCGTATCCGCCTTCACCGGCGACGTCCCGAGCTTCGTCGTTATCACCCTCATCGTATCGATGTCGATCGTACTCGACGTGGTCCAGGAACACCGTGCGCAGAATGCCGCCGAACGCCTGCAGGCCCAGGTCTCGCTGTCGGCCACGGTGCTTCGCGATGGTCGACCGGAGCAGATTCCCGCCGTGAACATCGTTCCCGGCGACGTGATCCTCCTGGTCGCTGGCGATCTGATCCCGGCCGACTGCCGCTTGATCGAGGCGCGCGATCTTTACCTCGACGAAGCCCTGCTCACCGGAGAGCCGTATCCGTCCGAGAAACAGGCGAGCCCGGCAGCGGCCGCCCCGGAGCAGGACGCCTTTCCGGAAAATCTCCTCTTCACGGGGAGCTCCGTCGTCAGCGGCACTGCCAAGGCGCTGGTGGTGACCACCGGTCGCGACACCCAGCTTAGCGCGATCGCCCAGTCGCTGCAGAAGGCACCGCCGCCCACCGCATTTGCCAACGGTATCCGCGATTTCGGCATGATGATCGTGCGACTCACGGTGCTGCTGGTGCTGTTCGCACTGCTGGTCAATCTGCTGTTCCATCGACCGGTACTCGAGTCCTTCCTGTTCGCGCTGGCGGCCCGGCTCGAGGCCACCACCCTGTTCTGTCGGGTGACGCCGGCGCAAAAGTCCCGCGTCATCCGGGCGCTGCGATGCAAGGGTCACATCGTCGGCTACCTCGGCGACGGCATCAACGATGCGCCGTCCCTGCATGCCGCCGACATCGGCTTTTCGGTGGACACCGCCGTCGACGTGGCCAAGGAGGCCGCCTGCATGATCCTGCTGCGCAAGGATCTCGGCGTGCTGGCGGAGGGCGTCCGCGAGGGTCGCCGCCCAGCGGAGCGCCGGGTGTCCTCCATGGCGCCCATCGTTGCGCCCCCACTCATGCCGACTTTTTCGTTTTCAACAGGTGGCTTTGCAGCACGCCGAGGAAGTTGCGGTGCCGTGGCGCGCTGTGCTCCAGGTGGCTGTAGACCGCACGCTTGGCATAGTCGGTCAGCACCGACCACACGATCGAGTAGGTCCACACCAGTGCAATCTCGAACCATGAGATGGGCGCAATCAGACTGAAAAGTCCCCAGGCACAAAGCAATGTCGCGGCGAGCTTGGTGATCACCGCCGACCAGATCATCACCGGCGCGGGATACGGCTTGCGCCAATATGCGCCCTTGCTGCGCGAGACGAACAGGGTCAGATGCCCGGCCACCGCCATCTTCAGGAAGATATAGGTCTGCACCTTGGCGATCGGCAGGTGCAGCCAGTCCAACGCCAGGTACAGCATCAGGAAGCTGCCGACGGTTCCGGTCAGGCCCATCACGGTCGACACGGTGAGCACCCTGCGCATGTCCCAGCGCACCGGCTGCGGATCGACCGCGGTGCGGTCGTAGGCGATCGTCATGATCGGCACATCGTTGAAGAACGCCAGCAAGATGATCATCACCGCGGTGATCGGGTAGAAGTTGTAGACCAGCATCGCCAGCACCACGAACACCATGATGCGGATCGTCTCGGTGATGCGATAGATCGCGTAGCTGTTCATGCGCTCGAAGATGCGTCGCGCCTCCTCCACCGCCTTGACGATCGTCGACAGCCCCGGCGCGGTGAGGATCAGCGCCGCCGCGGCGCGCGCCGCATCGGTGGCGCCGGAGACGGCGACCCCGACGTCGGCCTGCTTCAATGCGGGCGCGTCGTTGACGCCGTCGCCAGTCATCGCCACCCGATGCCCGGCCTCCTGCAAGGCCTTGACGATGCCGTACTTGTGCTCCGGGAACACCTGGGCGAAACCGTCGGCAGCCGCGACCTGGTCGGCCAGACTCACGCCCGGGCGCTGGCCGTCTTCACCAAACACCGTATCGGCGACCACGATATGGCGTCCGATGCCCAGTTGACCGGCAATCTCGCGACCGATCGCCAGGTTGTCGCCGGTGACCATCTTGACCATCAGGCCGTGCTTCTTGGCGTCGGCAATGGTGGCCGCCGAATCGGCCCGCGGGGGATCGAACAAGGCCAGCACGCCGTCCAGCTGCCAGGCGCCGTCGCCCACCCGACTGGCCACGCCGAGCGTGCGAAAGCCACGCGCTGCCTGCGCATCGATCCACGTGCGCACCTTGGTCCGCGTCGGCTCGTCGACCCCGGCCAGGTCAAGGATCACCTGCGCTGCACCCTTGCTGGCGGTGACGGCGCGGCCCGCCGGATCGGTCCAGCTGCCCTCGCTGCGCTTGCCGACCGGGTCGAACGGCATGAAGTGCCCGGCCACGTAGCCCGGCGGCAATTGCCGACCGGGCAGCGCCGCCTGGATTGCGCTGTCGATCGCGTCCCCGGTATCCGCCTGGCTGGCCAGCGTCGACCAGGTCCTCGGTGTGCCAGCCGGAATGCTGACCGCTGAAGGCGTCATTGAGACCGTCGAGCAGCATGCTGTCGAGCACGGCGCCGTCGCCCATGCGCATGCCCCAGCGCTCGTGTGGCAGCAGGTAGGGCGCCATGTCCATGTTTTCCATGCCACCGGCGACGGCACAATGGATCTGCCCGGCCATGATCTCCAGCGCCGCGCTGACCACCGCTTGCGCGCCCGAGCCACAGACCCGGTTCACCGTCATCGCCGGCACGCTCACCGGCAGGCCGCCGCCGATCGCCGCCTGGCGCGACGGGTTCATCTTGCTGCCGGCCTGGATCACCTGGCCGAATACCAGCGTATCGACCAGCGCGGGCGACAGGCCGCCGCGTTTGAGTGCCTCGGCCACCACCACCGCGCCGAGCGCGGTGGCTGGCGTGCCCTTGAGCGTGCCGTTGTAGGTGCCCATGGCCGTACGAACCGGAGCGCACAGGACGATTTCAGGTACTTTCATTTCAATCTCCTCAATGGATGGATGACCGCGATGCCGAATGCCGGCTGTGCCGGCGTGCGCTCGATCGCATGCACGACATGGATTTCAGCCTGCTGCTCCACGGCCATGGCAATCGCCCGGGCCAACGCCAGATCTGAAGATGCACTGCTATCTATTGGTACAAGTACGCTCCTGGACTCCTTCATTGTGGTTCTTGTGCAGAATCTTGAGTTCACCCAGTTGGGTAGCGGAAATCATCAGAAACCTCCAGGCACGGTACGTTCTCAGAAACGACGGCATGAACCCCGGCAGGAGCGGTCGGTACATGTCGTCATGCCAGGTTGCAGCAAAACTCTGCTCTCATGAGCATGGCTACGCCTTGGACGACCGGACGCTGCATCGCTATTGCCGGGTGCTTGATGACGACATGAAGATAGCCCGCGCAAACGGGCGGCATTTTGAGGTAGATCAAAAACAACCAAAGTTGTCAGCGCTAGATTGTCGGCGACCGGCACCGTTCAACAATGATCGATCCCGACACTCCCACGGATGCATCCGCAGATGCCCGCCATACGGGACGCGCCTTGCCTGAGCGTGGCTTTGGCATCGCCCGTCGACCGTCACCACGTCAACCTCGGGAATTCCTCCATGAGTCAGTCAACGACTGCAAACGCCAAACCCAATATTGCCGTGCCGTTTTTCTGGCCGGTGAACATCGCGACAGAGATGGCCGAGCAGGGCCTGGCGCTGGTGGCGCACAACGTCAAATTCCTCGACGAGGAACTACGCCTGCATGGCGGCATCAAGCCGGCTCTGGCCACCGCCCACCAGTTGCGCCTGAAACTGCGCACGCTTGATCTTTGCGACTACTCGAGCCCGCGCGCGAAGGGTCTTGCCACCCTGGTCGACGCGCCGTACGCCGGCCACACCTCGATGATCGCGGACTACCAGGAGGGACAAAGCCTGATGCAGAGCCTGCGCGGCAACGGCGTCGGCAAACTGTTCCTGACCGACTGGCACTCGGCCACGCCCGATATGAAGGATTTCGAAGTCGACCAGTACCTGGCCGAACTGCTGGCCTGCATCGACGATCTGGGCGGTCGCGTGAACCTGGTCGGACTGTGCCAGGGCGGCTGGATGGCGGCGATGCTGGCCGCGCGCTACCCCGACAAGGTCGCCAGCCTGGTGCTGGCCGGCGCACCGATCGACACCCATGCCGGCAACGGCCCGTTGGTGCAGATGGTCAAGCACAGTCCGCTCAGTTTCTACCAGGATCTGGTCAATAGCGGTGGCGGCCTGATGCTGGGCAAGTACATGCTGGCGGGCTGGAAGAACATGCACCCCGAGCAGCATTACGTGCAGGACCACATCGACCTGTACGAACACGTCGACGATCCGGCGTGGCTGGCCAAGACCGAAGCGTTCGAACGCTGGTACGAGAATCCGCTGAACCTGCCCGGGCGCTGGTACGTGCAGGTGATCGACCAGCTGTTCAAACGCAACCTGCTGGCCAAAGGTGAATACATCGCACTGGGGCGCAAGCTCGACCTCAAGGCGATCGCCTGCCCGCTGTATCTGCTGGCCGGCGAGCGCGACGACATTACCGCGCACGAGCAGGTGTTTGCCGCCGAAACGCTGATGGGCACGCCGATGGCGAAGGTGACCAAGCGCATCGTGCCGGGCGGCCATGTGGGCCTGTTCATGGGGGCACGCAACCTGCAGGAGGTGTGGCCGGAGATTGCCGCATGGATTGCGGCGCAGGCGGGCTGAAACGGCCTCCGGCGACATGCTCAAGCGGTGCCTGCACGGGAGCGACGAGGCGTTCTGGTCATGACCGACTTGCCGGCGCCGGTTCGGCGCTATCTCGGCGGACAGGTCAATACGGCAGCACCATGGAGACGGCCATGCCGCAGGTCCGACAACGCTTCATTCGCGCGCTCGAGCGGGTACGCGGTGGTCGTGGTGGTCACGCCCACTTGCGGCACGATGGTGAAGAAGGCCTTTGCATCGGCACGGGTCAGATTCGCCACCGACAACACCTGCCGCTCTTCCCACAGCAGGCGGTAGGGAAATGCCGGAATCTGCGACATGTGAATGCCACCGCAGACGACGCGGCCGCCCTTGCGCACCGCCTGCAGGGCCAGCGGAATCAAGCTGCCGTCCGGCGCAAACAGGATGGCGGCATCCAGAGATTCCGGCGGCGATTCGGCGGAACTGCCGGCCCAGGCCGCGCCCAGCGAACGCGCGAACGCCTGCCCGTCGACGTCGCCGGGCCGGGTGAAAGCGAATACCCGACGGCCCTGCCAGCGTGCGACTTGGGCGATGATGTGTGCCGCCGCGCCAAAGCCGTACAGCCCCAGCACCTCGGCCTCACCGGCTTTGACCAGGCAGCGCCAGCCGATCAGGCCGGCGCACAGCAAGGGCGCCACTGCCACCGGATCGCGGTCGTCGCCCAGCGGGATGCAGTAGGCAGCGTCGGCGACCACCTGGGTGGCAAACCCGCCCGGACGCGTATAACCGGTAAATTGCGGGTAATCGCACAGGTTCTCCGCTCCCGTCGTGCAGTACCGACAGGTGCCGCAGGTATGCCCCAGCCAGGGCACGCCCACCCGATCGCCGCGCACCAGTGCCGTCACGCCCTCGCCCAACGCGTCGACGATGCCGACGATCTCATGTCCTGGAATGACCGGCACCGCCACGTCGGGCAGTTCGCCATCGATCACATGCAGATCGGTGCGGCACACGCCACAAGCCTCGACCCGCAGGCGGACCTCGCCGGCACACGGCTGCGAATCGGGCAGCTCCTGCCAACTCAACGGCTGGCCAATGGCGGTTAGTACCATGGCGAACATACTTCTTCCTGCCACTTCAGGTCAGTGTGGCGTGTACCGGCTGGAGCCACGGCGTGAACCAGTCGGCGGCCATGGGTGCTACTTGCTGCAGGGCACCGGGTTCCTCGAACAGACGGGTGGCTCCCGGCACCATGCGGAGATCGGCTCCGCGCGGCATCGCCGCCTGGGCTGCACGATTGAGCTCCAACACCTGCACCGAACCACTCGGCGGCGCGGAGGCTTTCGCGCCCGACGCCGCCGGGCGGGCCAACAGGCCCATCACCTCATCATCCGTAACGAAGGTGAAATCCAGGTAATGTTGACCGACCGAGTGGAACGGGCGCGGTGTCGCCAGGCACACGATCTCGTCGACCAGTGCGGCTACGCGCTCCAGACTGTCGGGCGCAGCCACGGGTACCGCGCAAACCAGTCGTGCCGGCCCCTGCGCGCGAACCGCCTGCAAGGCCACCACCATCGTGGCGCCGGTCGCCAATCCGTCATCGATCACGATGACCGTGCGCCCGGCCACGGCAACACGCCGGACCAGTTGCTCAGCGCCGCGCGCAGGTCGCATCCGTGAACTGCCCGGCTTCGGCACGCGCAGCGAGCGGCGACTCGCCGACGCCGCTGCCGGGTATGTGGAACGCGCGCGACGCTGGCCGCTGGCGCGCGTCACGACTGGCCGCGCTGATCGCGATTTCCAGCGATGCCCATCACGGCACCGACCTGCGCTGGCTGACGCTTGGCGTGGACCAGGCCCGGCGCGGCTGGCTGCAAGCCGGCGATGTTCTCAACGCCCTGCCACTACGGCAGTTGCGCAAGCGGCTGGCAAGCACCATGGGAACCCGAGGACCGGCTACCTAAATCGCCCTTGCGAGCGTCCTGATGGGCTTGAACTTGAGCAAGGTCAAAAACGGGGTCGGCAACCCGTGTCATCTTGGTGTGGCAGCACCTGACCTTGGCTGCCACCGGCAGCGTCTCACCCTCTGGGAGGAAGCAGCATGAAAGCATTGGTATTCCACGGCCCCGGCCAGCGCAGTTGGGAGGAAAAACCACGCCCGACCATCGACCAGCCCACCGACGCGGTGGTGCGCATCACCCATACCACCATCTGCGGCACCGATCTGCACATCTTGAAGGGCGACGTACCCGCCGTGGTGGACGGCCGCATCCTGGGCCACGAGGGCGTGGGAGTAGTGGAAGAAGTCGGCGCTGGCGTGAGCAACATCCAGGTCGGCGACGAGGTACTGATTTCCTGCGTCACCTCGTGCGGTCGCTGCGACTACTGCAAGCGCGGCATCTACGCGCACTGCCGCGACGGCGGCTGGATTCTCGGCCACCTGATCGACGGTACCCAGGCCGAGTACGTGCGCATCCCGCACGCGGACAACAGCCTGTATCTGCTGCCCAAGGGGATGGACCGCGCCGCGGCGGTGATGCTCAGCGACATCCTGCCCACCGGACACGAGATCGGCGCGCTCAACGGTGAGGTCAAGCTCGGCGACACGGTCGCCATCGTCGGCGCCGGCCCGATCGGGTTGGCGGCCTTGATGACCTCGCGTTTTTACTCGCCGGCGCGAATCATCATGATCGATCCGGACGCGAATCGCCTGGCCATGGCCAAACAACTCGGCGCCACCGACACCATCGCGCAGAACCCGCTCGAGGCCATCGACAAGCTGACCGGCGGCGAAGGCGTGGACGTGGCCATGGAGGCGGTCGGCATCCCCGCGACCTTCGACATCTGCCAGCGCATCGTGCGCGCGGGCGGGCATATCGCCAATATCGGCGTGCACGGCAAGAGCGTGGATTTACAGCTGCAGGATCTGTGGATAAAGAACATCACCCTGCGCACCGGCCTGGTGAGCACCAACACCATCCCGGTACTGATGCGTGTGGTCGAGAGCGGCGGCGTCGAGCCCGCGGGACTGGTGACCCATCGCTTCAAACTCGACGAAATCGAGCAGGCCTATGACAAGTTCAGCAACGCGGCGAAGGAGCAGGCGATCAAGATGCTGCTGACCGCCGGGTGATGGAGTGATCCGGGAGCGCGTCCTTTCGTGCCATTGCCTGGCCCGGACACGCAACGGACATTGATGATTTCAATTGCCACGTAATTTCCGCGCGGCTTCATTGCGCAATGTCGCGCTCACGCCACCGTATTTTCATTCGGGCAAGGTATGGGATCTGCGGCAGGCAGTCACGATCTTGGGCAATAGCCAACCCAGTACCAAGCTGACCGACGGCGAAGTCGACAAAATCACCAATTTTCTTGGCTCTCTGACCGGCGACCAGCCACAGGTGACGTTGCCGATCCTGCCGCCGAGCGTAGCAACCACGCCGCGGCCCAAGCCGTAGACGAGCGGGGCGAGACTGATGGCAAGCCACTGCGGTAACTCGTCGCAGTGGCGCTGATGCAGTGGAGCATTTGACGAGGATCAAATGTGTGGTGGCAGGCACTTCCCAGAATGGCTGGCGCAACAACAACTCCGCAAGAATGACCTCAATGAAAACATTGCTCCCCCTGCTCATCACCGCCTGCCTTGGCCTCGGCGCGGCCACCACTGCGCATGCCGTCGACAACCCGTGGATCGTCCATGTCGGCGCACACGTGGGCAAACCCAAGTCGAACAACGGCCAAGTCGCGGGCATGCGAGTCGATGTCGACAGCGCCACCCGGCCCACCGTGAGTATCGAATACTTGTTCACGCCGAACTGGAGCGTGGATCTGCTCGCCTCCGCACCGTTCAAGCACGGTATCCGTCTGGACGGGCAGAAACTGGCCACCACCAAGCAGCTGCCGCCGACCGTTGGCGTCAAGGTCGGCCGGGCCAATGTCGATCCCATGGTGTACGGCTTCAGCTTTGGTTATCTCTACTGAGTGTGGCGTTCGGCGCCAACAGCGTGCTTTGTTGACAACGGTCAAGTGGTTGACGCAATCACCTTCCTAGAATGACCCGTACCGGTCGACGCAGCCACTGGTCTGGCGTGGACCCTGGCCTGCCGACGAGTGCCCGTGCATCCCCCGGTCCGGCACGGCGTACAAGGCGCTCCCGCCCAGACCGGCCCCGTTCCATGGAACCTGATGGACGCGCCATGAAAAAGAACGCAGCCGCCACACTTGCACCGACCACTCCGCTGACCGCGATCGTACCGGCGCCGCCAGCGTCTGGCGCACCGATCGATCCGGACAGCATCATGCACGCCGTCCAGGCCAAGTTGGCGCGGGGCCTGGCGCCGACCACGATGTGGCTGGCCGGGCTGGATTGGAGCTCGCACCTGGCCAATGCGCCATTCCAGCGCACGACGCTGACCCGGTCTGCCACGGCGCATGCTGCCCGCTGGGGCCAGGTGCTGGCTGGCAAGCAGGTTATCAAGGCCCGGCCGGGTGACCACCGCTTCGACGACCCGGCCTGGCAACTGCCACCTTTCAGCATGCTGCAGCAGGGCTTCCTCGACGACGTGCAGCACGCAGTGGGCCATCCTGCTGCCGGCTATCCCGTGCTGGGCGCAGCCCCCGGCAGTTACGTCCTTGAACACTGAAAAGAGCACCCGCCATGCCTGCACTGCCGGCCACTACCTCCGACTGCATCGAGAACCGCACCTTCGACGAAATCGAGGTGGGCGACCACGCCAGCCTCGTGCGTACCCTCAGCCAGCGCGATATCGAGCTGTTCGCGGCGATGTCCGGCGACGTCAATCCGGCGCACATGGACCCCGCTTACGCACGCACCGACATGTTCCACCGGGTGGTCGCCCACGGCATGTGGGCTGGCGCCCTGATTTCCACGGTGCTGGGCACCGAGTTGCCCGGGCCGGGCACGCTCTACCTCGCGCAGGACCTGCACTTCCTGGCACCGGTCGGGCTGGGCGACAGCATCACCGTCATGGTCACCGTGAAGGAGAAGATCGCGGACCGGCAACGCATCATTTTCGATTGCCGCTGCAGCAACCAGAATGGCGAGGACGTGATCCTGGGCAGCGCCGAGGTGAAGGCCCCGCTTGAAAAGATCCGCCGTGCGCGGATCGAACTGCCCGAAATACGCCTGGGCACCCACGGCCGCTTCCGCGAACTGATGGCACGCGCAGCATTCGGTGCCTCCATCCCGACGGCGGTGGTGCATCCCTGCGACGAAGTTTCCCTGCGCGCCGCGCTGGAGGCGGCCAACGCCGGCTTGATCATCCCGATCCTGGTCGGCCCCAGTATCAAAATTCACGCGGCGGCCAAACAGGCCCAGCTGGATATCAGTACCTTGCGCCTGGTCGATACACCGCACAGTCATGCGGCGGCGGCCACTGCGGTAGCCTTGGTGCGCAGCGGCGAGGCACGCCTGCTGATGAAGGGCGCACTGCACACCGACGAGTTGATGCATGCCGTGGTTGCCGCCGACTCCGGCCTGCGCACCGAGCGCCGGCTCAGCCATGTCTATCTGTTCGACGTACCAGGCTACGCCCGGCCGTTGCTGGTGACCGATGCCGCGATCAACATCGCGCCGTCGCTGGCGGACAAGCGCGACATCATCCAGAACGCGATCGACCTGGCCCACATCATGGGCCTGGCCCAGCCGCGCGTCGCCGTGCTGTCCGCGGTGGAAACCGTCAACCCGGCGATTCCCTCAACCGTGGACGCCGCCGCGCTGTGCAAGATGGCCGAGCGTGGCCAGATCAGTGGCGGCCTGGTCGACGGCCCGCTGGCCTTCGACAATGCGATCAGCCCCGAAGCGGCGCGCGAAAAGGGCATCGTCTCGGCGGTCGCCGGCCTGGCCGACATCCTGGTGGTACCGGATCTGGAATCGGGCAACATGCTGGCCAAGCAGCTCAGCTTCCTCGCCGGTGCCGACGCCGCCGGCATCGTGATGGGCGCACGGGTACCGATCATCCTGACCAGCCGCGCCGATTCGTCGCGCACCCACGTGGCATCCTGCGCGGTGGCGGTGCTGGTGGCACGCGCCCGTGCGGCACCACCACCCGCGGTGGAGAGCTGAGCATGTCCCAGGCCATCCTGTCGCTCAATGCCGGTTCGTCCAGCATCAAGTTCGCGATCCATGACGTGGCCGACCTCGGCTCCGGCCGGCGGCTCGCGCATGGCCAGATCGAAGGCATCGGCAGCACGCCACATTTCGTCGCACGCGACGCGGACGGCGCGCTGTTGACCGAACACCGTTGGCCCGCCGGCAGCAGGCTTGCGCATGAAGCCTTGCTGACGCCGCTGCTCGGCTGGATCAGCAGCCGCCTTGGCACGGAATCGCTGGTCGCGGTAGGCCATCGCATCGTGCACGGCGGCGCGACCTATGCCCAACCGTTGCTGCTGACCGACGCGATCGTCACCGACCTGGCCCGCTTCATTCCGCTCGCCCCGCTGCACCAACCACACAACTTGGCGGCGGTGCGGGCGATGCGCAAGTTGTGGCCCGGCGTGCCGCAAGTCGGCTGTTTCGATACCGCCTTCCACCACAGCATCGAGCGTACGGTGACCCGACTGGCGCTGCCGCGCCGGTACGCCGCAGAAGGGATACGCCGCTACGGCTTTCACGGGCTGTCCTATGCGTACCTCGCCGGACGGCTGCGTGAACTGGAGCCGGCGCTGGCCAGCGGACGGGTGATCGCGGCGCACCTGGGCAACGGCGCCAGCCTGTGCGCCATGCATGACGGCCACAGCGTCGACACCACCATGGGTTTCACCGCACTGGACGGGCTGATGATGGGCACGCGCTGCGGCAGCATCGACCCCGGCGCCCTGCTCTACCTGCAGCAGCAGTACGCGATGTCGGCGCCCGAGCTGGAACACATGCTTTACCACGACAGTGGCCTGCTCGGCGTGTCCGGTATCAGCAACGACATGCGCACCCTGCTGGCCAGCGACGATCCGCATGCGCGCGAAGCGGTCGACCTGTTCGTGTTCCGCATCGCGCGCGAAGCCGGCGCCCTGGCCAGCAGTCTGGGCGGTGTGGATGGCCTGGTCTTTTCCGCCGGTATCGGCGAACACGCGCCGGCCATTCGCGCCGCTGTCTGCGCGCGACTGGCCTGGCTCGGCATTCGCTTCGACGCCGCTGCCAATGCGGCCGACGCGCGGGTGATCAGTACGCCGGACAGTCGCGTGCAGGTGCGCGTCATCGGCACCGACGAGGAGGTCATCATCGCCCGGCAGGCCAGGGCCGTGGTATCGCCCGCGCCACCACGGGAGCCCCTGTCATGAAATCTCCAGCCCTCAGCCCCGACCTGCTGCGCCGTATGGACGCCTATTGGCGCGCCGCCAACTACCTTGCCGTGGGCCAGCTGTACCTGTGCGACAACCCGCTGCTGAAACGGCCGCTGGCCCTGACCGACATCAAGCACATGCTGCTCGGCCACTGGGGCACCACGCCCGGGCAGAATTTCATCTACGTGCACCTGAACCGGATCATCAAGCAATACGACCTGGACATGATCTATGTCTCCGGCCCCGGCCACGGCGGCCCGGCGGTGGTCGGCAACACCTACCTGGAAGGCACCTACAGCGAGATCTATCCGGAGATCAGCCAGGACGAGGCCGGGTTGCACAAGCTGTTCCTGCAATTCTCCTTCCCCGGCGGCATTCCCAGCCATGCTTCGCCGGAGTGCCCCGGTTCGATCCATGAAGGCGGCGAACTGGGCTACTCGCTGAGCCACTCGTTCGGCGCCGTGTTCGACAACCCCGAGCTGATCGTCGCCTGCGTGGTCGGCGACGGCGAGGCCGAGACCGGGCCGCTGGCCACCGCCTGGCACTCCAACAAGTTTCTCGATGCCGCCACCGATGGCGCGGTGCTGCCCATCCTGCACCTCAACGGCTACAAGATCGCGAACCCGACCGTGCTCGCGCGCATCAGCCACGAGGAACTCGAGCAGTTGCTGCGCGGCTACGGCTGGTCGCCACTTTTCGTCGAGGGTAACGAGCCGGCGCCGATGCATGAAGCGATGGCCAGCGCGCTGAATCAAGCGGTGGCAGCGATCAAGACGATCCAGCGCGGGGCGCGCGAGCATGGCAACCACGAGCGAGCGCGCTGGCCGATGATCGTGCTGCGCTCGCCCAAGGGCTGGACCGGCCCGAAAGTCGTCGACGGCTTGCCGGTGGAAGGCACCTTCCGCGCGCACCAGATACCGATCGCGGTCTCTGCCTCGACGCCGCCGGAACACCTGCGGCAACTGGAAGCCTGGCTGAAAAGCTACCGGCCCGAGGAACTGTTCGACGCCACCGGCCGGCTGCTCCCGGAGCTGGCCGCGCTGGCACCGGTGGGCCAGCGCCGCATGGGTGCGAATCCCCATGCCAACGGCGGCAGCCTGCTGCGCGACCTGCGCCTGCCGGACTTTCGCGATTACGCCTGCGTCGTACCGGAGCCCGGCGTGCGCGGTATCGGCGACACCCATATGCTGGCGCCATTCCTGCGCGACGTCACTGCGCTCAACCAGAGCCAGCGCAACTTTCGAATATTCGGCCCGGACGAGACCATCTCCAACGGACTGGAAGCCGTATTCGATGTCACCGACCGGCAGTGGAATGCCGGCACCCAGGCCACCGACCAGTACCTTGCCCCCAGCGGCCGCGTCATGGAAATGCTCAGCGAGCACCAGTGCGAGGGCTGGCTGGAAGGCTATCTGCTGACCGGGCGGCACGGCCTGTTCAACTGCTATGAGGCGTTCATCCACATCGTCGACTCGATGTTCAACCAGCATGCGAAGTGGCTGAAGGTCACCGCCGCGCTGCCGTGGCGACGCCAGATCGCCTCGCTGAACTATCTGCTCGCATCGCATGTGTGGCGGCAAGACCACAACGGCTTCACCCACCAGGATCCGGGCTTCATCGACCACGTGGTCAACAAGAAGGCCAGCGTGGTGCGCGTCTACCTGCCGCCGGACGCCAACTGCCTGCTGTCGGTGATGGACCACTGCCTGCGCAGCCGGCACTACGTCAACGTGGTGATCGCCGGCAAGCATCCGGCGCCGCAATGGCTGAGCATGGATCAGGCGGTCAAGCACTGCAGCGAAGGCATCGGCATCTGGCCATGGGCCAGCAACGACCAGCAGGTCGACTCGCCGGATCTGGTGATGGCCTGCTGCGGTGACGTGCCGACACTGGAAACCCTGGCCGCCGTGTCGATCCTGCGCGAGCACCTGCCCGAGCTGAAGATCCGGGTGGTCAACGTGGTCGACCTGATGCGCCTGCAGCCGTCATCGGAGCACCCGCACGGACTCGAGGATGCCGACTTCGACGCGTTGTTCACCATCGACAAGCCGGTGATCTTCGCCTTCCACGCCTACCCCTGGCTGATCCATCGGCTGACCTACCGGCGGCGCAATCACGACAACATCCACGTGCGCGGTTACAAGGAGGAAGGCACCGTCACCACTCCGTTCGACATGACCGTGCTGAACCAGCTCGACCGCTTCGACCTGGTGATCAGTGCGATCGACCGATTGCCGCAGACCGGCAATCGCGGCACCTACCTGCAACAGCAGTTGCGCGACAAGCTGATCGAACACCGCCAGTACATCTGCCAGCACGGCCAGGACCTGCCCGAGGTGCGCGACTGGACGTGGCAAGGCTCAACCCAGGGGAGCAAGCCGTCATGAACGCGCCGACGGCCACGCTGCGCAGCGGCGTGATCGTCGCGGTGCGCGGCAGCGTGGTGGACTTGCGCTTCGATGGCGGTTTGCCGCCGATCTACACCCTGCTGTGCGCCGGCGACGATCAGCAGGTACTGATCGAAGTGCAGTCGCAGCTGGATGCGCAGCGGGTGCGTGGTATCGCGCTCACCCCCACCCAGGGTCTGGCCCGCGGCATGCCGGTGACCGACAGCGGCGGCCCGCTGCTGGCGCCGGTGGGCAAGGGCATCCTGTCACGCATGTTCGATGTGTTTGGCCATGCCATCGACCAGCAACCGGCACCGACCGGAGTGCACTGGCGTTCCGTACATCAGCCGCCGCCCACGCTGAACCGGCGCTCGACCCACGCGGAGATCTTCCGCACCGGCATCAAGGCGATCGACGTGCTGGTACCGCTCGAGCGCGGCGGCAAGGCGGGCCTGTTCGGCGGCGCCGGCGTGGGCAAGACCGTGCTGCTCACCGAGATGATCCACAACATGATCGGCCACCACGAAGGCGTCAGCATCTTCTGCGGCATCGGCGAGCGCTGCCGCGAGGGTGAGGAGCTGTACCGCGAAATGCAGCAGGCGGGCGTGCTGGACAACATGGTGATGATGTTCGGCCAGATGAACGAGCCGCCGGGATGCCGCTTCCGGGTCGGCCACGCGGCGCTGACCATGGCCGAGTATTTCCGCGACGACGAACACCGCGACGTGCTGCTGCTGATCGACAACATCTTCCGCTTCATCCAGGCCGGCTCGGAAGTCTCCGGGCTGATGGGCCAGATGCCCTCGCGGCTGGGCTATCAGCCCACCATGAGCACCGAGCTGGCGGCGCTGGAGGAGCGCATCGCGAACACCGAGGACGGTGCGATCACCTCGATCCAGGCCGTCTACGTGCCGGCGGACGACTTCACCGACCCGGCCGCGGTGCACACCTTCTCGCACCTGTCCGCCTCGATCGTGCTCTCGCGCCTGCGCGCCAGCGAAGGCCTGTATCCGGCGATCGATCCGCTGCAATCCAACTCGAAGATGGCCACGCCCGGCATCGTCGGCGAGCGCCACTACGCACTCGCGCAGGAGATCCGGCGCACCTTCGCCCAGTACGACGAGCTGAAGGACATCATCGCGATGCTGGGACTGGAGCAACTTTCATCCGAGGATCGCAAGGTGGTTGCCCGCGCCCGCCGGCTGGAGCGCTTCCTGACCCAGCCGTTCTTCACCACCGAACAGTTCACCGGCCTGGCCGGCCGCGTGGTGAGCCTGGAGGATGCGCTGGATGGCTGCGAGCGCATCCTCGCCGACGAGTTCAAGGATTACCCCGAGAGTGCGCTGTACATGATCGGGGCGATCGACGAGGCGACGCACAAACGCGACGACGCGAAGACCGCCGCATCGGCAAGCCCGGCCCAGGAGAGGCAACATGCCAGCGACCCGGATGCAGCTTGAGATCCTGTTGCCGTTCAAGGTGTTCGCCCGCAAGACGGGCGTGTCGCGCATCGTGGCGGAAACCGCGGACGGCTCTTTCGGCCTGCTGCCGCAGCGGCTCGACTGTGTGGCGGCGCTGGTTCCCGGCATCCTGGTGTGCGAGAGCGATGCCGACGGCGAGTTCTGGGTGGCGCTCGACGAGGGCGTGCTGGTCAAGGCCGGCAGGCAGGTCTCGGTATCCGTGCGGCGTGCCCTGGGCGGCACCGATCCGGGCCAATTGCGCCAGGCCGTGGAGCAGGAATTCCTGGTGCGCGACGAGCGCGAGCAGGGCGTGCGCCAGGTGATGGCGCGCCTGGAGGCAGGCTTCATGCGCCGTTACGCGAGGTTGTCGACATGAGCGACCGGCCTGATCGCAAGCTCCCATCGGCCGACCAGACCTTGGCCGAGCAGGTCGGCAACAAGGCGGCACGCAAGCTGCACGCGCGGCGCCACGGTGCGAGCGGAGTCTGGTTCGGGCTGGGCATGATGGGCCTGATCGGCTGGTCGGTAGCGGTGCCTACCCTGATCGGCGCCGCCATCGGTATCTGGCTGGACCGGCACTACCCCGGCCAGCACGCCTGGACGCTGGCCCTGCTGGTGGCCGGGTTGGCGATTGGCTGCTTCAGCGCCTGGCGCTGGATCGCCAAGGAAGAACGCGCGATGCGCGAGGAGGAACAAGATGATGACGATGCATGAACTGACCGGCTGGCTGCTGGCCGCCCTGGCAGGCGCCGGCTTGGGTGTGCTCTTCTTCGGCGGCCTGTGGTGGACCGTGCGCAAGGGCGTCGCGTCGCGCCAGCCGGCGCTGTGGTTCCTGGGCAGCCTGCTGCTGCGCACCGGCGTGGTCGGCGCCGGCTTCGTGCTGGTCGGCGCCGACGACTGGCGACGCCTGTTGCTGTGCCTGCTCGGCTTCGTGCTCGGGCGCATCGCCGTCACCCGCCTGACCCGAACCGCGGCGCACGTCGACCCACCAGCGGAGCTGCCCGATGCACCTTAGTCCGGATCAAATCATCTTCTGGCAATACGGCTGGCTCAGGCTCAACGCCACCATCGTGTTCACCTGGGCGCTGATGCTGGTCCTGGTGATTGGCGCGCACCTGGTCACGCGCAGGCTCAGCACTGAACTGCGGCGCTCGCGCTGGCAGAACATGCTGGAGATCATCGTCGTGACCATCCGCCAGCAGATCGTGGAGATGGGCCTGCCCCAGCCAGAACGTTATGTCGGTTTTCTCGGCACGCTGTTCCTGTTCATTGCGCTGGCCAACCTGTGCACGCTGATCCCCGGCTACGAACCACCGACCGGCTCGCTGTCGACCACCGCCGCGCTGGCCTTGTGCGTGTTCGTGGCGGTGCCGCTGTTCGGCATTCGCGATCAGGGCCTGTCGGCGTATCTGAAGTCCTATACGGAGCCGACCGTGATCATGCTGCCGTTCAACATCATCAGCGAACTGTCGCGGACGCTGGCGCTGGCCGTGCGTCTGTTCGGCAACATGATGAGCGGGGTGATGATCATCGGCATCCTGCTGACCATCACGCCCTTCGTCTTTCCCGTGTTGATGACCGTGCTCGGACTGCTCACCGGCATGGTGCAGGCCTACATTTTCAGCATCCTCGCCGCCGTCTACATCGCCGCGGCCATGCGCACGCGCGACTCGCCGGCGGCCAGCCCCGCATCGAACTCGCCATAGACCCCACGCCCACCGCCTCCAAGGAATCCACCATGGACAGCATGACCCTCATCGCCATCGCCTCGATCATCACTGCCGGCCTGACCATCGCCCTGGGCAGCATCGGCCCCGCCCTGGGCGAAGGGCGCGCCGTGGCCACCGCGCTGAGCTCACTGGCGCAGCAGCCCGACAGTGCCTCGACCATCACCCGCACCCTGTTCGTGGGCTTGGCGATGATCGAATCCATCGCGATCTATTGCTTCGTGGTGTCGATGATCCTGTTGTTCGCCAATCCGTTCTGGAACCACGTCATCGCGCTCACCGCAGGGAAATGACGCCATGCTGATCGACTGGTTCACCGTCGCGGCGCAGGTGCTGAACTTCCTCATCCTGGTGTGGCTGATGAAGCGCTTCCTGTACCAGCCCGTGCTCGATGCGATCGACGCACGCGAGCAGCGCATTGCGCGCGAGCTGGCTGATGCGGCGGCGAAGCAGGCCGCGGCCGGCCAGGAGCGCGACGCCTTTGTCCAGCGCAACGCGGATTTCGACCATCAGCGCGCGGCGCTGCTGGAGCAGGCGACCCACGAGGTCGCGAGCGAGCGCCGGCGGCTGCTTGATGCGGCGCAGGCGGCGGCCGATGCGTTGCTGGCCAGCCGTGAGCAAAAGCTGCGCAGCGAAGCGGCCAGCCTCAACCAGGCGATCCGGCAACAGACCCGCCAGGAAGTGTTCGCAATCACGCGCAAGACCCTGGCCGAACTGGCCTCGGCCAGCCTGGAAGCCGGCGCGACCACGGAGTTCATCCGTCGCCTGCACCGGCTCGAACCGGCCCAGAAGAGCCGTCTGGACGAGGCACTCGCCAGCGCTACCGAGCCGGTGCTGGTGCGCAGCGCATTCGAATTGCCCACGGCACAACGCGCGGCGATCCAGCAGGCCGTGCGCGAGGTGTTCGCCAGCGAGCGGCCACTGCAGTTCGATACCAGCGACAAGCTGGTCGGCGGCATCGAACTGAGCGTGAACGGACAGCGTGTGGCCTGGAGTATCGATGCCTACCTGGGCTCGCTGGAGGATGACGTCAGCGCTCTGCTGCACGAGAACAAGTCCGCGCCCGCCACCGGGATACCGGCGGCATGAACACGTCGCTCAACACTCTGCAAGGCGTGTATGAGGATGCCTTCGCCGGCCTGCGTGAGGCGCGACAAGCGTTCACGCCGACGCTGGACCTGCGCGAGACCGGCGTGGTCACCCAGGTCACCACGGGCATCGCACGTGTGCGTGGCCTTCCGGGTGCGGGCTACGACGAGCTGCTGGAGTTTCCGGGCCAGCTGTACGGGCTGGCCCTGAATCTGGACGAAGACGAAATCGGCGTGGTGCTGCTGGGCGACCATGCCGGGCTGCAGGCCGGCGACGAGGTGCGCCGTACCGGCCGGGTGATGGACATCGCGGTGGGTGAGGGCCTGCTGGGCCGGGTGATCGACCCGTTGGGACGCCCGCTCGACGGCGGCGCGGCGATCCGCAGCAGCGACCGACTGCCG
The DNA here is from genome assembly GCA_004298505.1 of Rhodanobacter sp. Classification (GTDB taxonomy): domain Bacteria; phylum Pseudomonadota; class Gammaproteobacteria; order Xanthomonadales; family Rhodanobacteraceae; genus Rhodanobacter. Next base: position 112,402 of record SCRO01000116.1, on the reverse strand, counting down.
ATCGAACGACCGGCACCGGCGATCATGGATCGCGCGCCGGTCAGCGTGCCGCTGCAGTCCGGGCTGAAGGTGGTCGACGCGCTGGTTCCGATCGGGCGCGGCCAACGCGAACTGATCATCGGCGATCGCCAGACCGGCAAGACCTCGATCGCGATCGACACCATCATCAACCAGCGCGGTCAGAATGTGCTGTGCGTCTATTGCGCGATCGGCCAGCGTGCCGCCGCGGTTGCCCGCGTCATCGCCGACCTGCGCGAACACGACGCGCTGGGGTACACCGTGGTCGTGGTGGCCAAGGGCAACGAGGCCCCCGGGCTGCTCTACATCACGCCCTACGCCGCCACCAGCATCGCCGAGCACTTCATGCAGGCCGGGCGCGACGTGCTGATCGTCTACGACGACCTCACCCAGCACGCCCGCGCCTACCGCGAACTGTCCCTGCTGCTGCGCCGCCCGCCCGGTCGCGAGGCGTTTCCCGGCGACATCTTCTACATCCATTCGCGTTTGCTGGAACGGGCCACCCACCTCGGCGCCGGGCGCGGCAATGGCTCGCTGACCGCGCTGCCGATCATCGAGACCGAAGCGCAGGATATTTCCGCCTACATCCCGACCAACCTGATCTCGATCACCGACGGGCAGATCTATCTTTCGCCGCTGCTGTTCGAGCTGGGCGTGCTGCCGGCGATCGATGTGGGCAAGTCGGTGTCGCGCGTCGGCGGCAAGGCACAACGCCCGGCCTATCGCGCCGTCACCGGCGACCTGAAGCTGGCCTATGCGCAGTTCGAAGAGCTGGAAAGCTTTGCCCGCTTCGGCACCCGCCTGGATGACGAAACGCGCGTGATCATCGCGCATGGCGAACGGATTCGTGCCTGCCTCAAGCAGCCCGAGCTGGCGCCGGCCAGCGTGCCGGTGCAGGTGGCGATCCTGCTGGCGCTGTCCAACCGGCTGTTCGACGCCGTGCCGTTGGCGCAGATGCCGCAGGCCCAGCGCGCGCTGCTTGAGGCCGCCGCGAACCTCCCGGCGGCGCTGTGCGAGCGTCTCCAAGGCGAGCACAAGTTGAGCGACGCCGATCGTGACGCAGTCATCACGATCGCGCGCGAAGCGCTGGCAGGCTTTCGTGCCGCGGAGGATCATGTGCAACCCTCCAGCCACGCGGCGCGTCCGGCCACACCGGGCGAGGATGCCCCCCAGTGAGCGACTCGCTGGCCAAGCTGCGTCGCAAGATCACCAGTGCCATCGACCTGCAATCGGTCGTGCGCACCATGAAAGCCCTGGCCGCCTCCAGCATCGGCCAGTACGAACAGTCCGTGCTGGCGTTGGCCGACTATTACCGCACGGTGGAGCGAGGCCTCGGCGTGTGCTTCCGCCAAGTCGCCGCCATGGCCGGGACGGCGGCGCCGCCAGCTGTCGCCGAGCACGCCGTCAGCGGCCTCGTGGTGTTCGGCTCCGACCAGGGCCTGGTGGGTCAGTTCAACGACGTCGTGGCCGAGCATGCGCTGGCTACCTTGGCGAAACTCAGCGGAAAAACCCTGGTCTGGGCGGCCGGTGAACGGGTCCATACGCGCCTGGTGGATGCCGGCATCACGCCAGCGGGCCTGTTCCGCCTGCCCGGCTCGGTGCAGGCGATCACCCCGCTGGTCTGGAAAATCCTGGTGCAGAGCGAACGGCCGCCAGGCGCCGCGCGCGTGGCCACGCTGTATCTTTGCTACAACCAGCCGGTCGCGCGCACCGGCTATGCCCCGGTGAGCCAGCGCCTGCTGCCGCTGGACGAGGCGTGGCAGCGCCAGCTGGCCGGGCAAGCCTGGCCAAGCCACAACCTGCCCGAAGTCAGCGGCCACCACGACACGACCCTGCGCGCGCTGATCCGCGAATACCTGTTCGTGTCGATCTTCCGCGCCTGCGCCGAGTCGCTGGCCAGCGAAAACGCCAGCCGGCTGGCCGCCATGCAACGCGCCGACAAGAACATCGAAACCTTGCTGGACGCGCTCAACGGCAACTTCCACCGCCAGCGTCAAGGCAGTATCGACGAGGAATTGTTCGATGTGATCACCGGGTTCGAGGCATTGAAACGAACCACCATCCCATGAGAGTTCGGCAGGCCGCTCGGCAGGATCGACCGCTACCGGGCGCAGGCGATGCTCACCGAATTTGATCGATATCAAATCATGCCGCCGCGCGCAGGCGTACAAGTTGAGCATGCCGACCACATCCCACGGCGCCTTCGGCCACGTTGTATTCGACCAGTCAGCCCTTCGGAGAACATCATCATGCCTGCCCAAAAGACACCTCAAAGCAGCAACGACAATCGCCCCGATGTACCGTTCGGTGCGCTGGCGGGAACGCACTGGATCGAATCGCTCAACGGCGGCACCAGGGTACTGATCCGCCCGCTGCGCGAAGAAGACCGCGCGCGCGAGCAGGCCTTCATCGAACGCCTGTCCCCGCAGTCGCGCCGCTTCCGCTTCATGGACACCTTCAAACACGCCAGCCCGGGACTGCTCGACCAGCTGATGGATGTGGACAACCTGCAGAAGGTGGCCTTCGTGGCGCTGGTCCATGACAACGGCGAACTGCGTGAGGTCGGTGTCAGCCGCTACAGCGCGACCGAACGCGACGGGCAGTGCGAGTGTGCCGTCAGCGTTGCCGATGACTGGCATGACCAAGCTCTCGATGCCGTGCTGATGAGGCATTTGATCAGCCAGGCACGCAAGAACGGGTTCCGCCAGATGGTCTCGCTCGATGCCGTCGACAATGAGTCCATGCGGGACTTGTTGAGCCAGCTTGGCTTCCACGGCCAGCATGACCCGCAGGACTCCACCCAGGTCATCCATACGCTGGACTTGTGATCGTCCGGCCCTGGAGCCAAGGCGATGACCATGCCCGCTGGAAATGCCCGAATGATGTCGTCCGACGCCGATGCCGACGCCCGGCTCCCGTTGGCCCGGCCCGGGGACATTCTCGCGCTGGCCACGTCCAGTGATCCGTGGAGCCCTGCCGTCGACGCGGCAATCACGCTGGCGGCACGTTGGGGCGCCAACCTGACCAGTTGCTACGTCGATCCGTCGCTGCGCCACGTAGATGATCCGGATCTGGAACCCAGCGTGCTGGGCCTGCTGCTGCAGCCGCGCGGCGAGGACGACGGAGAGTGTGCGGCCTTTGCCTCACATGCGCATCGCCTCGGTGTGCGCGAGGCCAGTTGGGTGGTGACCCGGGCGAGTATTCCACTGACGCTGCGGGTGCTTGGGGCATGGCATGACCTGGCGGTGATCGAGCGCGACATCGCCCCTGGCGCCCATCTGTTCAACATCCTCGACGAGGCCATGCTGGCCAGCCGCCTGGCCTGCCTCCTGCTGCCGCCGGACTGGAGCACGGATGTGGCGCCAGCTCGCATGGCGATCGGCTGGAACGGCAGTATCGAGGCCGCGCGGGCGATGCATCGCGCCCTGCCGTTCCTGCAGGAAGCCGCCGAGGTCAGGATCATTGACGGACAGGAACCCCATGCGTCCGACGACGACACGACACCTGCGGCGCTGCGGCTGGACCCGCTCGACTACTTGCGCCGGCACGGCGTCAGCGCGAAGTCCCTGCGCCTTGACGCGTCGCCCCAACAAGCCGGCGCTGCCCTCCTGCAAGAGGCGCAGCACATGCACGCAGATCTGCTCGTGATGGGTGCCTACAGTCACTCGCACCTGCGCGAACGCGTCCTCGGCGGCGCCACCAGGCATGTATTGATGCATGCGCAGATACCCGCGGCACTCCTCGACACTCATGCCGCGCCACGCGACTGCCATTGCAAACGCGCCGATCTGGCCTTCGCTCCATGAGCCGTTACCGATGCCCTGTGCCAGCGCATGCAACTGTGCCGCATCCAGCGTGGCGCCCTCGCGCTTGCGCCGAATCAGGCTGGCCGCGGAAGGCGTATTCATGCGACAGCCGAGGCGATCGCGGACAGGTCACCGAACAGCGCGCTGGCACCAATGCGAAAATGCGTCGAGTCGGCCCAGTGCGTACCCAGCCGCGCCTCGGCCAGCTCCAGGTAAATCGCCGCAGCGGCCAGCGTGCGGATGCCGCCGGCGGCCTTGAAACCACAGCGACCGCCCGCGGCGGCGATGGCATCAAGGATCAGCGCGGCCGCTGCGGGCGTGGCGTTGACCGGCACCTTGCCGGTCGAGGTCTTGAGAAAGTCCACGCCTTCTCAAGACCGCATGGTCAGAACGCGTACAGCAGCACCGCAAAAAAGTGGCAGGTGGTGCCGGCCAGCACGAACAGATGCCATATGAAATGGCTGTAATGGATCTTTTCATCCAGCACGAAAAACACCACGCCGAGGGTGTAGGCGAGGCCGCCCGCCGCCAGCCAGATCAGGCCACCGGCTTGCATGTGTACCCACAGCGGATGGATCGCGATCACGCCCACCCAGCCCATCGCCAGGTACAGCACCGTGGACAGATGCGGAAAACGCAGCCCGCCCAGGGCCTTGAACAGCAAGCCCGCCAGGGCCAGCCCCCAGATCAGCCCGAACAGCCCCCAGCGCCAGCCGCCGCGCAATACGCCCAGCGTGATGGGTGTATAGGTCCCGGCGATCAGTACATAGATCGCGGCATGATCGAGCGCCCGCAGGATCGCCTTGACCCGCGGCTGGGGAATCGCGTGATACAGCGTCGAGGCCAGGTACAGCAGCATCGCGCTGACGCCAAAAACCAGCGCTCCGGCCAGCGCGTAGCCGCTACCGACATGGTCGGCCCGAACCAGCAGCACCGGCAGGCCGGCGATGGCCAGCAACAAGCCCAGCCCGTGACTGAGACTGTTGGCCAGCTCCTCGCCCGGCGTCTGTGGCCTGGCGATCGTGCTGCTGCGCCGCTCGCTGCTGTCGCCTGAAGAATGCACCTGATGCACGCCATTACACCTTGCTGAACACCAGCGTACCGTTGGTGCCGCCGAAGCCGAAGCTGTTCGACATCACCGTGGTCAGCTGCGCCGGCTGGCTTTCGCGCAGGATCGGAAAGCCCCCGGCGTGCGGATCGAGTTCGTCGATATTGGCCGAGCCGGCGGCAAAGCCCTCGTTGAGCATCAACAGGCTGTAGATCGCCTCGTGCACACTGGCCGCGCCGAGTGAGTGGCCGGTCAGCGCCTTGGTCGAGGACATCGGCGGTACCGCATCGCCGAACACCTCGCGCGTCGCGGTGAGCTCCACCAGGTCGCCCAGTGGGGTGGCGGTGCCGTGGGTGTTGAGGTAATCAATCGGCCCGCTCACGTTGGCCAGCGCCATCTGCATGCAGCGCACCGCACCCTCGCCTGACGGCGCCACCATCTCGGCTCCGTCGGAGGTGACGCCGTAGCCGACCAGCTCGGCGTGGATGCGCGCCCCGCGCGCCTTCGCGTGTTCGTATTCCTCCAGCACCAGCATGCCGCCACCGCCGGCGATGACAAAACCGTCGCGACCGGTGTCGTAGGGGCGCGAGGCCGCCGCCGGGGTGTCGTTGTGGCCGCTCGCCAAGGCACCCATCGCATCGAACTGTGCGGTCATGCCCCAGTGTTCCTCCTCGGCGCCACCGGCGAACATCACATCCTGCGCGCCGTGGCGAATCAGGTCGGCGGCGGCGCCGATGCAGTGCGCCGAGGTGGCGCAGGCGGCAGATATCGAATAGCTCAGGCCCAGAATCCCGAACGCCGTGGCCAGCGTGGCCGACACCGTCGAGCACATCGAGCGCGGCACCATGTACGGGCCGATCTTGCGCACACCCTTGTTGCGCAACAGGTCGGCGGTTTCGATCTGCCAGCGCGGCGAACCCCCGCCGGAACCGGCGATCACACCGCTGCGCGGGTGGCGAATCTGCTCCAGCGCCAGGCCGGCGTCGGCGAGCGCATCGCGCATTGCCACGTACGCATAGGCCGCCGCATCGCCCATGAAACGCTTCAACTTGCGGTCGATCACTGCAGCCAGGTCGATCTGCGGCACGCCGGCCACCTGGCTGCGCAAACCGAGCTCCTTGTATGCGGGAATGGCCCGAATACCGCTGTGGCCCTCACGCAACGCGGCCGTCACGCTCGCCAGGGTATTGCCCAGGCAAGACACGATACCCATACCTGTCACTACAACGCGGCGCATCTCAAAAGCCCTCGGTGGATTGGAACAGGCCAACGCGCATGCTGCTGGCCTCGTAGATCATACGATCGTCGACGAAAGTCTTGCCATCGGCGATCACCAAGCGCAGCTTGCCGCGTATCACCCGACGGATGTCGATCTCGTAACGCAACAGCTTGGCGCTCGGCATCACCTGACCGGAAAACTTCACCTCGCCCACCCCCAGCGCCCGACCGCGACCGGGCTCGCCCAACCAGGGCAGGAAGAAGCCGCTAAGCTGCCACATCCCGTCCAGTCCCAGGCAGCCGGGCATCACCGGATCGCCGAGGAAATGGCAGGCGAAAAACCACAGGTCCGGACGGACGTCCATTTCGGCACGGATCAGGCCCTTGCCGTAAGTGCCACCTTCTTCGGAGATATGCGTGATGCGGTCGAACATCAGCATCGGCGGCGACGGCAGCCGGGCATTGTCATCACCGAACAATTCGCCGCGGCCACAGGCGCGCAACTGGTCGTAATCGAAAGAAGACGGACGTGTCATGAAATACTCGATGGGTAGGGAACGCCCAGTGTGCCAGCTGGACGCTGTCTTGTCTTGACTGCGGTCAATGATTCATCCACGGTTGCCGCTCCGTACGGGTACGCACGCAGACGGATCGCCCAGGCGCGGGCTGGATCTTTCAGGCCGGGCAACTGCGATCATGCCGACAATGCGCACCCAGCGACGTTCGGCGCAAACGCATGGCGCGCAACAGCGCCTTGGCCAGGCGCGCCTGCCAGCCAGCATCCGCGAGCGCAGCGCATACCCGCCATGCATCGCGCAAGGCCGGCGCCTCGCGCAGCGGACCGGCGCTACGCGACAGCAACGTGCGCAGCGCGCCGATCTGGTCCGAGGGCAGGCTGCTGCCACGCTCGATCCAGCGATAGCCGCCCTGCCCAAACGGCGACACCTCCGCCGCTGCGAGTACACGGCCCAGCCGGCGGCCACACAGTACACCTTCGAGCAACGAATTGCTGGCCAGCCGGTTTGCCCCATGTACGCCATTGCAGGCTACCTCGCCGACGGCATACAGGCCCGGCAGCGTGGTTCGGCCATCCGCATCGGTAGCCAGTCCACCCATGTGGAAATGGGCCGCCGGTGTCACCGGCAGCGAGGCCAGTCGTGGGTCGAAGCCATGCGCCAGGCACGCCGCCAGCACGGTGGGAAAACGCCGTTCCCAGTCACCCTCGACGGCGGTCGCATCGAGCCAGGCGTGGCCGCCCTCGCGTTGCAGCTGGGTCAGGCGTCGCGCCACCACGTCGCGTGGTGCCAGATCGCCGAGCGGATGCAAACCCGCCATCAGCAGGTGGTCATCCCCGTCATGCAATCGCGCGCCGGCACCACGCAACGCCTCGGTGATCAGCGGCAGGCAGTGTCCGGGCACGTCCAGGGCGGTGGGATGGAATTGCACGAACTCCAGGTCGCGCGGCGCGGCACCTGCCTCCAGGGCCAGGGCCAGGCCGGCACCATCGGCGCCCGGCGGGTTGCTGGTGCGCGCGAACAACGCCCCGATGCCACCGGTGGCCAGCACCACGGCTGCCGCCTCGACCGCTTCGCAGCGTCCACATTCATCGCGGGTACGCACGCCAGCCACCTTGCCCTCGCGCAGCAGCAAGCCATCCACGTCCACGCCCCCGCGCCACTGCACGTGCGCCGATGCCTGCACCTTGGCCCGCAAGGCCCGCACCAGCACCGCGCCGCTGGCGTCACCGCCGGCGTGCACGATGCGCGCTGCGCTGTGGCCTCCTTCGCGCCCCAGTTGCAGCTGCCCCGCGTCATCGCGGTCAAACTCCACGCCCTGTGCCTGCAGCCAGGCAATCGCGTCCGGCGCTGCGTCGGCCAGCCACTGCACCATCGCTGCATCATTGTGATGGGCCCCCGCGAGCAAGGTGTCGGCGGCATGCGCGGCGGGACTGTCCGCTGGGTCCAGCGCGGCAGCGATGCCGCCCTGGGCCAGTGCGCTGGCGCTACCGCAACCGTCATGCGCGCGACACAGCACCCGCACCGGCACCGGCGCCGCGGCCAGCGCCGTGGTCAGCCCGGCCACGCCACCACCCACCACCACGATCGGCAGACGCGCGTACCTCATACGGGTTCGCGCCGCCCGACCGCCAGCATGCGCTCCAGCGCGGCACGCGCCCGCACGCGCACATCGGCGGGGACCTCGATGACGTGCTTGAGGTCGCGCAGACACGCGTAGATGTTCTGCAAGGTGATCCGCTGCATGTGCGGGCACAGGTTGCATGGCTTGATGAACTGCGTCGCCGGGAACTGCGAGCGCAGGTTGTCGGCCATCGAACATTCGGTGATCAGTGCCACGCGCGCGGGCTTCTCACGCTCCAGCCACTTGCCCATCGCGGTGGTGGAACCGACGAAGTCCACCTCGGCCAGCACCTCGGGCGGACACTCCGGATGCGCCACCAGCTTGGCGTCGAACTGCTCGCGCGCATGCCGCGCCTGTTGTGCGGTGAACTTCTCGTGCACCTCGCAGCGACCATGCCACAGCACCAGCTCGACTGGCGTCTGGCTGGCCACGTGGCGGCCCAGGAATTCGTCCGGCAGAAAGATCACCTTCGCCGCGCCCATCGACTCGACCACCTGCACGGCATTGGCCGAGGTACAGATGGCATCGGACTCGGCCTTCACCGCCGCCGAGGTATTCGCGTAGCTGACCACCGGCACGCCGGGATGCTGCGCGCGCAGCGCCAGCACGTCGGCCGCCGTGATCGAAGAGGCCAGCGAGCAGCCGGCTTCCAGGTCCGGGATCAGCACCGTTTTTTCCGGTGCCAGGATCTTCGCGCTCTCGGCCATGAAGTGTACGCCGCACAACACGATCAGGTCGGCGTCGCATTCCGCGGCAGCCTGCGCCAGCCCCAGCGAATCGCCGGTGATGTCGGCCACACCATGAAAGATCTCCGGCGACTGGTAACTGTGCGCCATGATTACCGCGCCACGCTGCTTTTTCAGCTTGTTGATGGCGTCGATCCACGGCAGGTGCAGCGGAATTTCCAGACACGGCACCAGCGGCTCCAGCCGTTCGGCCAGCGCCGCGTATTCGTGCTCGAGTTCGTCGCGCCAGACCGGCACGGGCAAGCTTGCGAAGTCAGTCATCGTGATCTTGTATGGGTGACGGGAAGGCCGCGATAGAGCCAGGCCAAGCACCAATGATACGCCATGGGTCGGCCTCGACTCGATGGGTGGCATCATGCCGGGAGTAGGCGGCGCTATGCCATGACCGAGGTCAACCCAACCAAGGCTGCCGACAACCCCGGGCCTTGCTGCTGACCGCCTCTCAGCTTCCCGCGTCGCCTGCCGGCGGCATCTCCGCGCCGGCCAGGGCCTGCGCGGCAGGCAACACCTGCGCGACATATACCTGCGTAGCCTGAACGGCATCGAAATCGGCATGCAGGTGCTTCTTCACCCCGTAGTCCGACAGCACCAGATGGGCATCGGCGCGCACGCCGGCGTTGGCCAGGCAGGCCGAGACGCATTTGAGCACGCAGCCATCCAGCGCCAGGATGCGACGCCCACTTTGCGCCGTACGTACCAGGCCGGTGACGCCGCCGCCGACACCGGCGATACAGGACATCTCGGCCACCCGTTCGCGATCCAGCTTCAGCGCCAGATGGTTGGCCATCTGGGCCGCACTGGAACAGCCCGAACAGGAGTAGACCAAGGGTAGTTTGACGCTCATCGAGGTGTCTCCAGTCTGCGCAGAAAGTGATGGGCGCGCCGACGCACACCGAGCAACGTCCAGCCGACCTCTGCCCAGATTAGCAGCAGCGCCACGCCGGCCGCACGCGACAGGCCGATGCCGGGCCACAGCACCGCGGCCGGCAGCAGCAGCAACGACAGCTGGACCAGCAACACGCGCCGCTTGTCGGCAGCGGGCAGCAGCCGCTGCACGCCGGGCACCTGGGTGCCGCGACCGCAACGCCGATGCAACTCGATCCAGCCGATGAAGGGGACGATCTCCAGCGCCATCCCGGTCACCAACAGCGGCAACGCGATAACCAGGCCCAACGCACCGGCCAGCATACCACCGGGCAGGACTGGCAGGAGCAGCGCCGCCAGTGCCAACACGCTCAGCCCGGCCCGCCAGTTGTTCGACAATGGCGCGCGACGCAGGCGTGGCGCCCGCCACTGCAGCCACAAGGCCGCGCCAGCAAACAGCAAGGCATGCACCCCCACCACCACGGCCAGCCAGGGTCCGCTCGCCTCCAGGCGCAGCCATGCCGCGAGCGCAAGCAGCACGACCACGCTGGCCAGCCACGCGGCCTGCGCCAGTTCAGGCACCGTGCCGGTACCCTGGAACATCGGCATCACCACCCGCGCCACGGTGGCCATCAGCACCACCACCCAGCCGAGCACACCCCAGCTGGCGTGCACGTCGGTGAGCGCCGCTGCCACCAGGTGAAGATACCCGCCCCGCACCAGCGCCAGCGCCGCACCCAGCAAGGCCGTGGCAAGGGCAAAGCCGATCGCCACCGCAAAGCCGGCGCGCAGCAGGCGTTGCCCCGTGGCGCCGACCAACCCGGGCACCACCATCGCGGCCAGCGTGGCAAAGGCCAGCGGCAACAGCACCGCGGCTGCCAGCAGGGCGCTCGGCCAGCTCTGTTGCAACCCCGCCACCAGCAGCGTCACGCCGAGATTGAACAACAGGTGCAGCGCCTGCCCCAGGCGCGCGCCACCACGCAGCTGCACGCCACCGGCGGCCGGAAGAAACTGCAAGACGCTGCCGAACATCACGTTGCCCAGTACACCCAGGACGAACATGTGCACCAGCGCCAGCGTGGCCGGATTCCACCGCGAAACCAGCGCAGCATCGCCATCGATCCCCAGCAAGACGCCCGCCAGCATGCCCCACAGCGGCGCGGTCAGCAGGAAACGGCGCGGCAACGAGGCGACCGGCGCCTGCTCAAGCCGCAGTTTCGTCATCGTCGAACGGACAATAAATCACCACCCGCGCAGCCCCGGCAGGTAGCGGCGTGGCGGTTGCCTGGAGGCCGCGTGCGGCCAGCACATCAAGCAAGGGAGTCGGCAGCAGTGGCGTGAGCACCTGCACCTGTTGGCCGGGGCGCAGTGCGTCGGCCGCCGCCAATGCGCGCAGCATGGGCTCCGGACATGGCAACGCGCGCAGGTCGAGTTCGGCCAGCGCCGCCGCTTCGTCTTGAGCCTGATTCGATGTATCAGTTGGCATGCTGCTATCTGAACCCGGCCGGGCTGGAGCCGCGTTGACCTGGATCAATCCACGCGCAGCCGCCAGCACACGCGAAAACGCCGCCACAGAAATGACGTTTCGCAAAGTGCGTGGACCTGGAGTCAAACGCATCACCCGCTTCGCATCGCCCGCAAGTGCCCGGCACGTCGGTGTGGAACTCCACGATCGCGGCACCACCGCGTGGATCGGCTCGCCCGGCGGGGGGCCGAAGGCCCGTGCCGCATGTCCTCGCGAAGCGCCGTATCAACCGGGTTTGCCATCGGCCCGCGGCGTGAGATAGATCCATGCCGAACGCAGCACCCACGGTAGAAATGCCAGCAGCCAGCCGTATGCGGCGATTACCAGCCACAGATAAACATCGCCACCCAATTCGGCACGGATGCGTACCAGCGCCACCACCTGCAGCAGCACGAAACACAGCCACGCCACCTTGCCAAACTGCATCGGCCGACCGGAGTGGCCCTGCGTCACCCGGGTCACCATCGCCACCAGCATCGAGCCGAAGAAACCGATGCCCAGCGCATGCAGCGGTGCGCGCCCAAGGATGAAAGATCCGCTGGTGACATACACCACGTCCTGGATCGCAAACAGCACGAACGCGACCGGCAGCCAGGCAAACGCGAGGTGCAGCACCGCCAGGATGCCCGGATACATGGCCTGCCACGGCCGCCAGGTCAGCGCGTGCCACGCAAACACCAGTGCCAGCGGCACGTCGACTAGGTACAGCCAGCCGATCTCGTTACGCCATGCCAGCACCAGGTGCACCAGCAACAGCACCCACACCACCGGCATGCTCCAGTCGGGGCGGATCACCGGATAACCCTTCACCATGTTGCCGGTGAAAAATGGCAGCATGCGGTGCATCACCGTGAAATAGATCGGCAGCAGCAGGCCGAAGGTACCGATGTTGATCGCCAGCAACGCGCATTCCGCCGGCGCACCAAACAGGTAGGCCAGGAAGATCGCCAGCCCCAGCATGCCCAGGCAGAGCGCCGTCAACGCGGAGCGTGCGTGGCCCCTGCGCTCGGCCACCGAGGCGCGCAACACCCCAGCCAGCGTCCACACGCCCACGCCATAGCCGACCAGCATCAGTGCCATGCCCAGCTTGAGCAGCCAGGCCAGGTCGAGCAGGCCCACATTCGCCAGCACATAACCGCCAAATATGCAGCCGGCTACCGGTAGGAAGCGCGTGCGTGGCAGATCCGGACACCCCAGCCAGCGCGGGAACGTGGTCATCAGAAAGCCGAACATGAACAGCGGAAACAGGCCGTACTGGATCAGCATGGCGTGTCCATACACCGGCGGAATCGACGGCTGCGGCCAGCCGGCCAAGCCGAAGCGCATCCAGGTCAGCTCCACCGCCCACCACGCCATGTTCAGCATCACCACGATGGTGCCAGCCAGGAACAACGGTCGGTGCGGCGTGGAGGCCAGCAATCGGGAGATGTCGGCGAGCGGCAAGGGCGTGGTGTCGGCGGATGGCTGTTCGGACATGGTGTCGTCAGTTTGAATGAGAATAGTCCGCCATAATGCCATGGCGACGCGCACGCGACCCATGACCTGCATCAGGCAGCCGGGCTGCGCCTGACCGCGGCGCGGCGCACTCAGTCGCGATGGAACAGCGCCAGTTCCGGCCGATGCAGGCTGAAGCCCTGTACCCGGTTCACACCCAGCGCCGCCAGTGCCTCCAGGGTTGGCACATCGGCGACCCACTCGGCGACGACTTCCAGGCCCAGCCGATGACCGATATCGGTAACCGCCTTGACCATCAGGTGGCTGACCGGATCGGTCAGCATGTCACGCACGAAGCTGCCATCGATCTTGATGACGTCCAGCGGCAGGTTCTTCAAATAGGTGAACGAGGACATGCCCGCACCGAAATCATCCAGTGCGATGCGACACCCCGCAGCGCGCAAGAGCCCCATGCAGCGCGCCACATGCGACAGGTTGCGTACGGCCACGGTCTCGGTGATCTCGAAGCACAGCCGTGAGGGTTCCACCCGGTAGCGCGGCAGCAGCTCGATGATCCACTCCACCAGCGCGCCGTCATCGATGCTGGCACCGGACAGATTGACCGCGACTGTGTCGACCTTGTTGCCGGCAGGGTGCAGTCGCCCGAAGTTCGCCAGCGTGGTCTCGATCACCCAGCGATCGACCAGCGGCATCAGTCCGTAACGCTCCGCTGCCGGCAGGAATACGCCGGGCGCCACCAGCTCGCCCGATTCCTCGCGAAAGCGCAGCAGCATCTCAATGCCGGGTTTGCCGTCGCCCAGCGGCAGCGGCCACACTTCCTGGTAGGCGAGGCGCAACCGATGCTCGTCGATGGCCCAGCGCAGGCGATTGGCCCAGTCCATTTCGCTGCGACGACGCACCGTCTGGTCATCGCGCTCGGCATAGAAATGCACGCGATTGCGGCCCATTTCCTTGGCCATGTAGCAGGCGGTGTCAGCCTGCGTGAGCAAATCCTTGGCCAGCACCCCGGTGTGGTCGCTGACCACGCCGCCGATGCTGGCGCTGATCATGTAGCTGCGCTGTTCCCAGATAAAAACGTAACCGTCAATGCACCGGCGCAGACGCTCGGCGACCCGCTCGGCGGCATCGCTGTCGGCCACGCGGGTCAGCAATACACCAAACTCGTCGCCACCGAGCCGGGCCAACACGTCGCTACCGCTCAACTGCTTGCGCATCACCGTCGAGAGCTGGGCCAGCAGCTGGTCGCCGGCAAGATGGCCGGAGGTGTCGTTGACCAGCTTGAACTGGTCCAGATCCACATACAGCAGCGCCACGATCGGCGAACCCGGGTAACCCCCCGCCAGCGCAGCGTGCAGACGACGTTCGAATTCGCGCCGGTTGTACAGGTCGGTCAGCGCATCGTGGCTGGCCTGGTGACTCAACAGTTCGGTCAGCTGACGCTCTTCGCTGATGTCGCTGGCCACCATCAACAGCTTGCTGCTGCCGCTCAGCTCCACGCGCGAAATCACCACGCTGGCCCAGAAGGACACCCCCGCATCATTGTGCAACTGCGCCTCGATCCGGCCACAACCGCGGCTATCGGCGCCCTGCAGTTGCCGGCGCAAGTCTTCATCCTCGAACAGATTCGGCAACAGACACTTGGTCAGCTGCTCACCAAGACGCTCGCGTGAGGCCCGGTTCGCGTAGGTGATCCGACCATCCCCCACCTCGGCCAGCAATACCAGGGCGGGCAGCAATTCGTTCAGCGTCCGGAACCGCTGCTCGCTTTCGCGGTAGCGCCGACTCATCCGCCAACCCAGGTCAAGCGCGCGCTGCCGCGTACTGGCCACGGAGTACACCAGCAAGGCCAGCAGCACGCTCGCCAGCACGCCCACTGGCAGGGGCGATCCGCGCCAGTCGATCGCAGGCGCGGTGGGCTCGCGCGACTGCATCACCACGTCCCAGCTCCGTCCGCCATAGGCCAGTCGGCGTTCGAACCGGAAGCCGTCGGTCGTGTTCGGCGCACCGGGCGTCGAGTCGAACAGCTGCCATACCTGCCCATCGGTCACGTCACTGAGCTGAAGCCGCAGCTGCCGGCCCACATCAGGTGGCGGCAAGTTGCCGATCAGCTGGCCGACCCGAAACGACATGGCAATCGAACCACGCATGCGCTGACGCCGCTGCGCGATCGTTCCTGGAGGTTCCCCCGGACTGAACACCGGCAGTCGCAGCGTAATCCCGTCATCGGCGCCGGTGGCGTTGGTTTGCTGCACCGGTCGAAACGGCGCCGACATGGTGGCCTGATCGCTGTCCCGCGAAATGAGCACACCCGCAAGATTGTTCGGCTGTTTGCCCACCGCCAGGCCCACCACCGCTTCATTGCCCGCTTGCGGCTCCACCCAGCGCGTCACGTAGCGGTCGCCGGCCGGGCCTGGCTCACGTTGTGCATAGGTCAGCGCAAGCAGGCTGGGGAACTGCTCGCGAGGCCGCATGTTGATGTAGAAGTTCGCGAATTCGGCCTGGGTCACCTCGTCCGACGCCAGGAACAGCGTCTGCACCGCGCGCAGCATCGAACCGGCTGCATGCAGCCGGTTCTGCAGGTTCGCATAGGTCTCGCCCGCCATGTTATTGCGCAACAGGGACTGCTTTGCCAGTTCTTGCCGTTGCTGCTGGTGGTGCGCGACAAATGCCAACGTCAGACCTGCGAGCAAGGCAAGCAGGCTCCACCACCATGCCTTCGGACGCCACCGCGACCGCATCATGGTTGCAGGGCCGGCGACACCGCCGTGCAGACGGTCCCTCCGAGCTGAATGGAACTCGTGGAGATCCATGTTTTCTGGCAAGTCCGCCGCCGTCGGAATCGTTGCACTTGATGGTACAGGAGCGGTCTGTGCACGTAACGAAAAGGCGACGCCCATCGTGGCCCGTACCACATCAATCGGTGATCTTGCGCACCAGCGCACGGGTCACCGCGCGCACTTTCTCCGACAGGCTGAAGCGCTTGAAATTGGTCTTCACCACGCCCTCGGTGAAGGCGGTACGTTTGCTGTAGTCGATGCGCACTTCCACGATCACCGGCTGGCCTTGGGCGGCGACCGCATTGGCCGCCGCCATCTGATCCTGCAGCCCGGCATCGCTGGCAATCCTGAAATAGGCTGCGCCAACCGCATGCGCAACGCCATCCAGCTGTACCGGCGCCAGGATGGTGCATGGCTTGCGGTTGTAGGGAATCTCCTGGGTCTGCGCGATCTGCGACAACTCGCCATCGCAGAACACGTAATACACCACGCCCAGCCGATTCTGCGTGGCCGTGATGATTTCCATGCAGGTCATGCGGAAGCAGCCGTCGCCGACGATGCAGTTCACCGGCACCTCCGGCCGCGCCAGCTTGGCCCCGATCGCGGCAGGTACCGAGTAGCCCATGGCATTGAAATCGGTGGGCACGATCGCCGACCTGGCGCTCAGGATCGGCAGCAGCTCGGCCGTCAGATAGGTGTGGTTGCCATCGTCGACCACGGTGACCGCCTCGGCCGGGCTGGCCGCGCGCAGCGCGTCGAAGAAGCGGGCCGGATTGACCCGGCCCTGGCTGTCGTGGTCATACCAGCTTTGCCGATAGGCGGCCTTGTCCGCGGCAATACGCCGCTGCAGGGCCTGATTGACCGGCGCCGCCGGCATCGCCGCGCGCAAGGCCTCCAGCAACTGCGGCAGCAGCACGCGGGCATCGCCGGCAATGGCGACCTTGGCCGGGTAGTTGGCGTTGAATACCTGCGGATTGATGTCGAGGTGGATCAGCCGCTCGGGCACGCTGACGCCGAAACTGCCAGTGGCAATTTCGGCAAAGCGCGTACCGATCGCCAGCAGCACATCGCGGTCGGCAAAGGCGTGGCGCGCGGCCGGCACCGCGGAGGGCCCGAAACTGAAGCCGGCATGCAGCGGATGGCTGGCAGGAAACATCGAGAAACCCTGCAGCGTGGTGGCGACCGGTGCCTGCAGATGCTCGGCCAACGCGGTGAGCTCGGCCAGACAGTCGCGCGTGCCCCAGCCGACAAACAGACCCGGCCGTTTGGCTCCGGCGAGCAGGGCCACCGCCGCCGCGATATCCGCGGCACTGGCCGGCGGCGGCAGCGCCGGCGCCTGCCACGTCGGCAGCTCGCCGGCGTCGCCGACAAACAATTGCAGGTTGGCGGGCAGCTCGATGAACACCGGGCCCGGCTCGCCGCTGGTGGCGGTGCGATAGGCCTCGAAGATCATCGGTACCACCTGGTCGTGGCGCTCGATCATGTAGGTGGCCTTGGTGATGCCACGCATGAACTGATGCAGATCCATCTGGTGCAGCTGATATTTCCACGGCACATCGGTGCGCACGCCGCCGCAGATCACCAGCATCGGCACGCCATCCAGGAACGCCTCACCGATCCCGCTGGCCGCATGCGTCAGACCCGCAGCCGGCACCACGACCAAGGTGCCGACCGTATCCGACAGCCGGCTCAGCGCATCGGCCATGAAGGCGCCACCGCCCTCGTGGCTGACCAGCACCGGCGTGATGCTGGTGGAATTATTGAGCTCGTCGTACAGCTCGGTGTTCTGCACGCCGGGGATGCCGAACGTGTAGCGAATGCCGAGTTGTTCCAGCGCGTGACGCGCCAGCCATGCTCCGGTCTTCTTCATGCCTTGCATCTCCACGCCACGCCGGTGAGTGTCACGGCTCCAGCAGGATGCGCCCGTCCAGTGCCGCCGCCGCTGCCCGTGCGGTCAATATACAGCTGCCGAGAAACGTGCCTTCGAGCGCACGCAGTCCGTGCACGCCGCCCCCGCCAAAGCCGGCCGCCTCGCCGATCGCGTACAGCCCCGCGATCGGCGCGCCAGCGGTATCCAGCGCGCGACTGCACAAGTCGGTCTGGATCCCGCCCAGGCTCTTGCGGCTGATGATGAATTCGCGAATCGCGATCAGCGGCAACGCCTTGTCGTCGAGGATCGGTTGCTGCTTGCACGTGCGCAGGCGATCGGCGCGGTACTGGCGCAGGAACGCAATGCGCCGCAACTGTTCGTCGTTGCGGAATTTCAACGGCTGGCGCACGCACGCGTCGTAGCGCTGCACGACATCTTGCAGCGTGGCCAGGTCCACCGCGGTATCGCCCTGCAGCGCATTCATCTTCGCGACCAGCTCGGGCAAGGTTGGCGCCACCACCACATCGGCACATTTTTCGATCAGCGTGTCGACCAGCCAGCGGTTGCCCCGCAACAGGTCACGCAACAAGCCCAGTTTGCTCTGGTTACGGATACTCGGGTTGTGCTCGGCGCCGGAGACGGCCAGTTCCTTCAAGGCGATCTTGCGATTCATCACCTGCCACGAATACTGACGCGGCTGGCGGCAAACCTGGGTGACCAGATCGCGGGTGTCGAATCCCGACACCAGCGGCTGCGGGCCGATCCGTTCGCCGTGCCAGTTCAGCCACAAGGCCGAACGTGGCGGTACCAGACTCAAGCCGGCGAACGGCTGGGTCGGTGCGTAGTGATGCACGCCGGCGGCGTAGTTCCACATCTTGTCCAGATGGGTGATCTGCGCGCCGGCCGCGGCGGCGGCATCATGCAAGGTGCCATCCGCGAAGCGGTGCGAGCCGTTGAGCAGGGTTTCCGGCGGCGCGCTCCAGTCGGCATGCCAGTTCGCACGCACCCGATCCAGATTGCCATTGATGCCGCCGGCAGCCACCACCACCGCGCCGGCACGGACCTCGAATGGACGTCCATCGCGCTCGCCCAGGCCATGGCAACCGACCACCGCGGCACCCTCGCGCAGCAGGCCCTGCACGCGCTGATCGAAACGCAGCTCCAGCCTGTCGACGTGGCGATGCTGCTGCAGGTGGTCGATCAGGATGGTGGCCAGTTTTTGTCCGGTGCCCCAGACCATGTGGAAGCGTGGCAGCGAGTTGCCTGGAGTGAACTGGCCACGTTCCACCCAGTTCGGCAGCGGCAGGTAACGGATACCCATGTGGCGCAGCCACCAGTACACGTGCTGCGTGCAATGGCTCACATGGGCGCGTGCCCAGCGCTGCGGCCACTGCGCTTGCGCATCGAATTCGGCGAACGCGCGCCAGTCGGCCAACGCCAGCTGCACACTGTCATGGATGCCGGCGCGCCGCTGTTCGGGCGTGTCCACCGCAAACATGCCGCCAAAGCTGAGCCGGGCCAGGCCACCCAGGCGCTCCGGAGAATCGCGGTCCAGCAGCAACACCCGCCGGCCCTGCTCCAGCAGCTCAAGCGCGCAGGTAATGCCGGCGATGCCGGCGCCCACAATCACCACGTCATGCGTTGCAGACAGCATGGACTACGCTCCGGTCGATGATCGCGTGCGTGCGGGCGATTCGGGTCCGACGATACGTGGATATGATAGTCGCACCTTTGGAAGTGTGGTTCGATGGCGGCATTCGCTCCGGCCAGGACGTGCTCAAGGCGCTGGCGCTGGGCGCACACGCCACGCTGATCGGCCGTGCCTACGTGTACGGCCTGGGCGCGCTGGGTGAAGCCGGCGTCACCACCGCACTCGAACTTATCCGACGCGAACTCGAGTTGACCATGGTGCTATGTGGCGTGCGCGACGTCAGCGGGATCGGGCGCAGCGCGTTGCAATTCGCCAAAGGCAGAGCAATGGGTTTGGGCGATTCGACCTGAGCGTTCAGCGCGCTTCCTGCCAGTGGCTACAATTGCACGGCAAGCTGCTGGTCATCCTGCTTTGCAGCGGCGACAAGGGCACCCAGCGCAAGGACATCAACGCAGCCCGCAAACTTGCCCCCAGCCTGTGAGGTGAAACATGCGCACGAAGACCCATCCCTTTGATCCTGCCGAACACCTGGCCACAGTCGAGGCCCAGGCGGAATACATCTCCGCCGCACTCGAAATCGACGACCCCACCTTCATCGCATGGCACCACAGGGCAAAGGCCCTCAGGCTGCGTCGAAAGCGATCTTTCGCGGTCGTGCGCTGGATGACCCAGCGCCCGCGTCGGCTTTTACCCCAGTAATGGGTAAAGCAGAGCAGGTTGAAGCTTCGATTGCCACGAGGATCGGCGAGATGTCGCGGTGGCTTGAAGTGCACCATGCTGGTCTTGACTGGATGCAGGCGCAGACCATATCGACCCAAGCGTTGGGGCAGGGCCTCCATGACCCGTGCCGCGTCACGCTCATTGCTGAAGCACAAAACAGCATCGCGTACCCGCTGGTGCAACATGGCCCTGAGCTTGCCTTTGTCCAGGGTGTCGAAGAACGATTCAATGTCCAGTTCGATCACCCAGCCGCCTCCCATCGATTGGAGCTGTCGCTGGATCGCTTGCAGTGCCTGATGCGCCGAACGCTGCGGTCGGAATCCATACGAGCCATCGAATGTGATGGGCAAGGCATACAAAGACGCGCTCCGGGTGGGCTTGCCCCAGTTGCGCTATCCGTTGTTGTTGCGTTGACATGGTCTCGGGTTGCTGTGTACCCGTCATGTGTCTTTCCAACGGTTCGATAAGCCGGCACACCCTTCCCTCCACCCGGTCCGC
The DNA here is from genome assembly GCA_004298505.1 of Rhodanobacter sp. Classification (GTDB taxonomy): domain Bacteria; phylum Pseudomonadota; class Gammaproteobacteria; order Xanthomonadales; family Rhodanobacteraceae; genus Rhodanobacter. The sequence continues at coordinate 92,067 of SCRO01000116.1, read as the reverse complement.
TCGGTAGCGTTCCCCGGCCTCATCGGTACTATGGCGTGCTCCGATTTCCCCTCGTCCATCCCCGCCGGCTCGTTGCCTCGCCAGCGCGTACCACCGCTGTGACCCATGTTCGCTCCGCACGGCTAAGGTCACTATGCGGCCGAGCCCATTGAGGCGCGGTTTCGCCGAGTACCGCTCATCGTCGGTGGAGACGAGGGGCCTCCCAGGTTCCTGAGTTATCCCTGTGCCTGCATACCCTGCTCTTCGACCCCGGCGGGACACAGCACACCTTGCCATCACGGTGCCGGCATGCAGCCTTCCGTCGTCTTGAAAACGTCGGCTCCCGCAAAACGGTTATATCGGGGCTCAATCACACGGCCTGCACGCTCGCTCGTCCCGGCTTCGCCACGCCAGTTACCTGAACACCGCGCAGGAGTCGCTTCCGGCTGCTGGCCAAGCTTTACCGGGCACGATTGGTTACCTGCCGGACAACTAACGCAGTTTCAAAATAGGCATCTCCTTCGTTCTATTCTTCCCAAGCCCTCAGGCTTTGCCTGGCGCACCAAGACCTGACCCCCGCTTCTGCTACAGCGTCTTTTGAACGCCGAAGCACTGGGCGGTTTGAAGCCGGTTCCAGTAAGCCGACTTCGGGAGGCCTACTCCCATCTTCGATACAGCACCACAAGCTTTCGCCTGTGTTCGTGACACACTGAACCTGACCCTGTTCTTGAACTCAATCACAACGATCTTCGTTCAGCGAGTGAGTGAAGTTTTGCCCTCGTCTGCCGCCAGATAAAGCTGACGGTAAGCGTCGACCAGATCATCGAGAGTGAACCCACGATTTCTACCGCTTGGGTTGGGTAGAACCCAAATAGCAGAGCTCCCCATGGTTGTCGCCTGCAATCCCCAGGCGACATCTCGTCGCCCCGATTCAGGCGGCTATACGAGTTTTGCAACCACCGCTGGTTAATAGTCATAGAGGCGCTCGATATCTTCGAAACGGTCGGAGCCCCAGAAAGGCTCGTCGTCGATCAGAATGAAGGGAGAGCCGAAAACGCCTCGCGCAAGGGCGTTTTCGGTCTCGAACCGCAATTTGTCCTTGATGTCCTGCTGCTGAGCGCCGGCGGCTGCGGCATTCCGATCAAAACCGAGGCCCGCAGCTGCATTCAATGCAGCGTTTGCGTCGGCAGTATCTTTGCCTTCGATCCAGTAGGCGCGATACGCTGCCTCGACGAAAGCACCCATCCTTTCGGGGGCTTCGCGTTCAACCCAATAGGCCAGACGCGACGGTGGTACCGAGCTGGCAGGGAAGTTGGCGGGTATCCGGACCTCGTCAATCCCGTCAAATCTAGCACGACGAAAGAAATCCCTGAAGGTGTAATCTTTCTTCAGGGGATTGTCGAGCGGCGCGCCACCATATTCCTTGTACACCGCACCGATCAAGAACGGACGCCAGTTTATGTCCCGCCCGATGGCTTTGGCCAAGGCGGAGACCCTGCGGCTGGCCAGAAATCCGAAGGGCGAGGCAAAGTCGAAATAGAAATCAAAGGATGGAGTCATGATCGGTTTCCGGTAATGAGACTTACCACTGTTCCTTGTAGGGACGCAGGTCCATTTCGAAGGTCCAGGCACCGCGTAACTGGCTGTGCACTTGCCAATAGGCTTCGGCGATGTCGTCGGGGCGCACGACGCCGTCGGGCATCCGTGCCTCGAACATTTCGGGAAAGAGCGCCTTGGTCGACGGGTTGTCAATTAGCCCGTCGATGATGACATGGGCCACATGTACACCCTTGGGGCCGAGTTCCCGCGCCATGCTTTGCGCCAGTGCCCGCAAGGCGTGCTTGCCGCTGGCGAATGCCGCAAATCCTGTATTTCCGCGCAAGCTGGCCGAGGCGCCGGTGAAGAGGATCGTGCCTTGGCCACGTTCGCGCATCGGCCCGGCGACTTCTCGCCCGACAAGAAACCCTGCAAAGGCGCACATCTCCCAGACCTTGCGGTAGACCTGAGCGGTCGTTTCCGCGAGCGTAAATCGCACATTGCCGCCGACATTGAAGATGCAGGCCACAATCGGGCCGATCTGTTCCGCCTTGGCTACCAGCGCCCTGACGGCTTCCTCGTCGCGTGCATCCGAATGCACCGCGGTTACGCTGCCGCCTGCAGCTTCGACGTCGGCCACAAGCCCGGACAAATCCCCCCGCCTGCGGGTTGCCACAACATGCAGGCCTTCGCGCGCAAAGCGTCGCGCCACCGCCCCGCCGGTGGCGTCGCCCGCGCCGACGACCAGGCAGACTTTGGGGCGTGCGTTCATGGCTGCTCTCCCATCCACGGCGCCATACCGTGCACCAGCGTAGGAATCGCCAGTTTGATGCCGGCGCGGCGATGCTCGGACAGGGCCTGGCGTTCGGGATCTGCGTGCCACTTCCCGACCCTCTGCCCGGCCGGAGACTTGAAACGAAACATCCGTCCCGCACGCAATACCCATGACACGCCCTCGCACTCATCGACATAGGCGATGCGGCGCCCTTTAACGGTGCAAGATTCCTTCGCCGGCAATTGGCTGGCTGGGGTCATGTGGCTCATGCAAGGTCACTCCGTATCAGGCGAAAGGTGGTTTCAATTGCTGCGGTGATTTGATCCGGCGCAAGATTACGACGGCTGGATACGCGCACCCCTTCGTTCAGCAACATCAGCAGATCGGCCAATTCGGCCGCGTGCGCCGACGCGCAACGAGCGTCGAGCAGACAGCCTTCAAACTCTGCCTTGACCGCATCAAGATAGGCGCTTGCGCGGGCGCTGAGTTCGTCATCCACATCAGCCATTTCCAGAGCAGTATTAACCAGCATGCAGCCCCAGCGCGACCTGTTGCCTCGAGCACCCACGAAATTGCGCGCATAGAAGGTCTGTAGCGCTTCCAGCGGAGGCAACTCGGCTCTTGCTTGGGCAAGCATGCCGATTGTGCGCTGGGCAAACAGGTCCAGACATGCCAGAAACAGACTGCGCTTATCCACAAACGTGGCGTAGAAACTGCTGCGGCTGATCGCCATGGCTTCGAGCAGGTCTGCAAGAGACGTTGCTTGGTAACCCTTGCGCCAGAACAGCACTAGCGCGTTATCGCGTGCAGAAGCCGGATTGAATTCGATCGTACGAGCCATGTGTTTATTCTGGATCGATCATTCCAGAATATCAAGCGTCGGGGCGTGGGTTACGCGGCTGCGTAGTTGCTCGGGTAAAGCGCGCGGCGCGAGACCTCGTCGCCGGGCGCCTTGAACTCGACATCCTTGCCAGTCAGGCGTGCGCGGGCGACCACCGGGCGGGTGTTCACCGCCTGGAACCAACGATCCACTTCCGGGAAATCTCCCCACCGTCCGGCGCCCATGGAACCTGAGGGTCAGGTCTTGTTCTAACACATCCACTGAAGTAACTTGCAGCCATATCCCGCCCGCTTCGCATCGAATTCGCCGACACGTTTTACCACGTGATGGCGCGTGGCAACGCACGGGCGGATATCTTCCACGATGACGAGGATCGTGAGGCGTTCTGCGCTGGTTTGTCGTGCGTGTGCGAGCGACTGGACTGGCGTTTGTGAGCGTAGTACCTGATGGACAATCACTACGACCTGCTGTTGATCGAGACCCTGCGGCCCGCCCTGTCACGCAATACCTCGGTCCAATACCTCAGGGTCAGGTCCCTCAGGGTCAGGTCTTGTTCTGCCACACAAGGGCTCAGGGCAAGGCCTCAGCGTCAGGTCGTGTTTGCCACATATCCATCCGCGCGATCCGGCTAATCGCGGCGTAGTGGGGGTTTGAGGCGCAGTGGAACGGTAGATGAACTCAAGCGTCTTCGCTTGGGTTCCGCAGAGGACGCAGCTCTCCCCGAGCAACAGCCTCCGGCACCGAGAACGAATACCGTCCCAGCATATTGATATGCTCGTACAGCAACGACGACAGCCGCGGCACGTCTTCGTCCTTCACCGGGTAGCCTTCCGTTCAAAGTTGATTCAAGGCGGCCTCCGTATAGATGGTGTTCCACAGTACGATCAGGTTGAGCACCAGACCGAGCGCACCGAGCTGAGCTTCCTGGCCCTCGCAGTAATGCTGCCGCAGCTCACCGCGTTTGCCGTGGAACGCGGCGCGAGCGACGCTGTGGCGGCCTTCGCCACGATTGAGCCGCGTCAACGTGCTTCTGCGTTTCGCTTCGTCGTCGATGTAGTCCAGTGTGTGCTCGGTCTTGTCGATGCGCCCAAATTCAGCAATGGCTTGCGCCAAGCTGGATGGCCGAACGCCGATTTGGAGCGTGCGCCTGATATCGGCCGCTGACACCCGGCCGAGCTTGAGCGAAACGGCCAAGCGCAGCATATCGTCCCAATGCGGCGAAATCTTCTGCAAGCTGAAACGGTGGACCGAAATTGCATTGAGTGGCCCACAGTCGACCTGCAAATCGATACGCCAAAACCGCGTGCCGCCGATGTCGGCCAAACGTGGACTGAAGCGATGGCCAAGCAGGCGGAACAGACCGAACATCGCTGTACGCACCTGTATCGGTCATGAGCTGCGTTGGTTGAAGATCGGTTTGCTGCTCAAGCACGACAGTCGGCAGGATCAGCCTGTCTCGCAGTGTGCCTTTATCACGTGATACAGCGCGCCGGCAAATTCAATGCGAAGAGGACAGGACATGGACGCAGACTACGGCAGGGAATGTGGTGAAACAAGACCTGACCCCATAGTCTTCGATTTCCGACTCCCGATTCCCCATTCCCGGCTTCATTGTCTTCTCTCCATCCATCATCACTGAATACTGCTGGTCAAGGTCAGCAGCGGCAGCAGGATCGCCGCCATGATGATGCCTACCAGCACGGTCATCACGATGGTCAACGTGGGCACCAGCGCGGCCAGCAGGCGATCGATGGATCGCCTGGACTCCAGCTCGAAGGTGTCGGCCACCTTGAGCAGCATGCCGTCGAGCTGGCCGGCTTCCTCGCCGACTTGCACCATCTGCAACGCCAGCCGCGGGAACAGTTTCGACTGCGCCAGCGCAAAACCGAGCCCGGCACCGCCCTTGACCTGTTCGTGCGCCGCGCTGAGCGCCGCATCCAGCGCGAGGTTGCTGGTGACCTGGCGCGCGATGGTCAGCGAACTCAGCAGCGGCACGCCGTTCTTGAGCAGCGTACCCAGGGTGCGGGCGATGCGCGCGGTTTCCACTTTCAGCAGCAGGGGACCGACCACGCGCAGCCCGAGCAGGCGGGTATGCCAGGCCAGTCGTGCCTGCGGATCACGCAATCGTGCACGCCAGGCCAGGATGCCACCCACCAGCAGCAGCGCCATCAACCACCACCAGGCCTGCAGTACGTTGCCCAACGCCAGCACCGCCTGGGTGATCCACGGGATCGGCACCTGCATGTCCTGGAAGATCGGCACGAATTGCGGCACCACGTAGGCCAGCAGCAGAATCAGCGAACCGAGCACGCCGACCAGCAGGAACGCCGGATAGATCAGCGCGTTGACAATGCTGCCGCGCAATGCCTGCGCCCGCTCGAGGTAATCGGCCAGCCGGCGCAACGTGCCCTCCAGCGAGCCACCGGCTTCACCGGCGCGTACCAGGCTCACATAGAGTTTGGGAAACACGCCATGCTCCTCGTCCAGCGCCGAAGACAGCGTGGTGCCGCCGCGCACACGGTCGCGCACGCGCTCGATCAGTTTTTTCGCCGGCTCCCCCTCGGGCAGTTCGAGCAGGATGGTCAGTGCCCGATCCAGTGGCTGGCCGGCACCAAGCAGGGTCGCCAGCTGATGGGTGAACAGGGCCAGCTGGTCGCCACTGAACGGGCCGCGCTTGAACAGGGCCGCCAGGCCACTGCCGCTTGCCGCACCATCCGCCAGCCACGCCTCCAGCGGCGTATAGCCCTGGTCCTGCAGCCGACCGATCACCTCCTCGACGCTGCCCGCCTCCATCCGGCCATGTAGCGTCTCGCCGGCCTCGCTGACGGCTTTGTAGCTGAATTGGGTCATGGGGGTGCCGGGAATCGGGAATCGGGAGTGGGGAATCGTAGAGCAGACCTTGCCGCCAGCCTCGGACACGCCGTGCTTTTCCGATTCCCCATTTCCCATTCCCGATTCTCAGCCTTCCTGCGTAACACGCAGCACCTCCTCCAGCGTGGTGATGCCGGCGACGGCCTTGGCGATGCCGTCTTCATACATGCTGTGCATGCCTTCGCTGCGGGCCTGCTTTTCGATGTCGCCCTCGTTCGCGTGCTGCATCACCAGTCGGCGCAGTGCATCGCTCATGGTGAGGAATTCCATGATCGCGCGGCGGCCGTGGTAGCCGCTGGGGTTGGCGGTGCTGCTGCCGGGTTTCCACAGCTTGATCGGGCGCTGGTCGGTGTATTTCTCCAGCTCGAACTGTTCGATCACCTCGGGCAGCGCCTCGTAGGGGTCGCGGTTTCCGGATCGAGCCGGCGCACCAGCCGCTGCGCCAGGATGCCGTTGACGGTGGAGCCGAGCAGGTAATCCTCCACGCCCATATCGAGCAGGCGGGTGATGCCGCCGGCGGCGGAATTGGTGTGCAGGGTGGACAACACCAGGTGACCGGTGAGCGCGGACTGGATCGCGATGCGGCAGGTCTCGAGGTCGCGCATTTCGCCGATCATGATCACGTCCGGATCCTGGCGCACGATCGAGCGCAGCGCACCGGCAAAATCGAGTCCGATCTGCGGCTTCACCTGGATCTGGTTGATGCCCTCGATCTGGTATTCGATACGCCGTCGATGCGGTAGCGCACCTTCAACCGGTTCTCGAACGGTTCGATATGCACGTCCGACGCGCGCTGTTCCACCGCGCGCTGCAGGATCAGGTTGACCAGGCGGATGACAGGGGCCTCGGACGCGAGATCGCGCAGATGCTCCACGTCGTCCTCTTCGGCGGCGCTGCCATCGAGGTTCTCCACGATGGTGCCCATGGCCGAACGGCCGCTGACGTAGTAGCGCTCGATCAAGCCGTCGATTTCCGAGCGCAGGCCGACGCACAGCGCGACCAGCCGGCCGGCGGCCAGCGCGACGGCCTGCAATGGATACGGGTCGGCCGGATCGGATACCAGTAATGCCAGCCCGCCGTTCCCGTCCTGCACCGGCACCACGTGCTGTTGCTTGAGGAAGCGCAGCGACAGCTCGAGATCGGCCGGCGGCAGCTCCGGCGCATCGCGCGCAGCCAGCAGCGGCACCTGCAGCAACTCCGCCCAGGCTTCGGCCAGGTCACGCTCGGAGACCAACCCGAGCCGCGCCATCAACGTGGTCAGGGTGCCCTCGGTCGACTCCTCATGCAGACGCCGCGCACGACCCAGGTCACTGTCTTTCAGGCGACCGCGCGCCACCAGCCACGCGCAGACCCTCGCCTCACGGTCCTCGCCTACCATGCCTGCTTCGCTGACCGCCGGCTCGCTCGCTGCCGACATGCTCCACCCTGCTCGTCATGCCCATGCCCCGTCGCACCCCCCGACGCCACGCGGCAAACGCCATTGGCATCATATTCCGCCGGCGACGCACGAACATCGCCAACTCCTTTCATGGGCGCGGAACGCATCCGCCGCCGCCATCAATTATGCGGGTTCTTGCCGGGCAGCGGATCCTGCGTCGCCCGCCACGCCTGGTGCGTGCGATTGATTGGCAGCCGAAACCCACGCCCCAAGGGCCTGCATTGGTTCTGTCAATTGGAAAAACTCCGGGATCCTGTTCACACTCCCGGGTCCCCGGGGGAAATTCCCATATTGCACAGGTCGGACATGCAGCTCATTGACATCGGTGCCAACCTCGGCCACGAATCGTTCCGGCACGACTTCGACGACGTGCTGCTGCGCGCCCAGACACACGGGGTCGCGCGAATGATCGTCACCGGCGCATCAGCCGAGGGCAGCCGGTACGCGCTGGCGCTGGCACACGCCCACCCGGGGCAGCTGGTCGCTACGGCCGGTGTGCATCCGCATCACGCGGTCGATTACGACGACCGCACCGATGCGCTGCTGCGCCAGCTTGCACGCGACACGGCAGTACGTGCGATCGGCGAGACCGGCCTGGATTACAACCGCAACTACTCGCCGCGCGACGTGCAGTTGCACGTATTCGAGCGCCAGCTGCAGATCGCGGCGGACATGCACAGACCCCTGTTTCTGCACCAGCGCGATGCGCACGGGGACTTCATCGCGCTGCTGCGGCGCTACCGCGACAAGGTGCCCGACGTCGTCGTGCACTGCTTCACCGACAACGGCGACGCCCTGCACGACTACCTGGCCCTGGATTGCCACATCGGCATCACCGGCTGGATCTGCGACGAGCGCCGCGGCACCCATCTGCGCGAGCTGGTGCGCGAGATCCCGTCAAACCGGCTGATGATCGAGACCGACGCACCCTATCTGCTGCCGCGCAGCGTACGGCCGCAACCGCCGCACCGACGCAACGAACCGATGTATCTGAAGCACATCTGCGAAGAGATCGCGCGCGCGCGCGGCGAGCGCGCAGAAATCACGGCGGCGAACAGCACGGCTACGGCAGAGGCATTTTTCAGGCTGGTACCCCACCCGTAGGGCGGGCACCGCCCGCCAGCTTTTGCCAGCACCGTCGCGAATGGTGGCGGGCAGTGCCCGCCCTACGCCCCTGATGCCCCCCTTGAATAGCGACAACCCTTGCGCGAATCAGTCCTGCAGGACCCGCGTTTCGCCAGGGAAGAGGCCTTCCAACGCATGCTCGCCGATACTCACGCGGATCAGGCGCAGGGTGGGAAAACCCACCGCGGCGGTCATCCGGCGCACTTGGCGGTTGCGTCCCTCGCGCAGGGTGAGCCGCAGCCAGCTGGTGGGGATCGCCTTGCGGAAGCGTACCGGTGGGTCACGTGGCCACAACCAGGCCGGCTCGCTGGCACGGCTCGCCTCGGCCGGCAAGGTCGGCCCGTCATTCAGCGCCACTCCACAGTACAGCGCCCGCAATGCCGCCTCGTCGATACAGCCTTCGACCTGGGCGAGATAGGTCTTGGACTGTTTGTGGCGCGGATCGGTGAGCCGATGGGCAAGCGCTCCGTCGTCGGTCAGCAACAGCAGCCCCTCGCTGTCGCGATCCAGCCGTCCAGCCGCATAGACGTCCTTTTGCACGACGAAGTCGGCCAGCGTGGAACGTCCCTGCGCGTCGGTGAACTGGCACAGCACACCGTACGGCTTGTTCAACGCGATCAGCATGAGGTCGGTTGGATCAGGGCGTCGAAACTGCCGCCGCGGGCGTCGCCGCTTTGACGAAGCGCAAGGTCATGCGATCCGACTCGCCGATCGCTAGGTATTTCGCGCGATCCTGGTCGCCCAGGGCCAGGCTCGGCGGCAGTGTCCACACGCCCTTGAAGTAATCGCGCGTGTCTTTCGCATTGGCGTTGATTTCGGCGCTGTCATCCAGCACGAAGCCGGCATCCGTGGCGAGCCTCACCACATAGCTGGTCGGCAGGTAGCCACTCTGCTTTATCGCTGCGAGCCGGGCCTCATCGGCGGCCCGGTGATCGACGACGCCAAGTATGCCGCCGGGTCGCAGCACGGCAAGGAACGCCTTGAACATCGCTGGTGCCGTATCGGCCATGACCCAGTTGTGCACGTTGCGGAAGGTCAACACCATGTCGGCCGAACCGGGCGCGCCAAACACGGGCGCGCGCGGATCGAATTCGACGACCTGTGCGTGGCCGTAATGCGCGGGATCGGCGGCAAACTTGCGACGCAGCGCGCTTTCGTCGCGACCCGCTTCGGCGTCACTCCTGGCTGCCGCCACGGCCGCCACGTAGTGCCCATTGTCGTTGAGCAACGGCGCCAGAATCTCGCTGTACCAGCCGCCACCAGGGGTGATCTCGATCAGCGTCTGATCCGGCCGCACGCCGAAGAACTGCAAGGTTGCCTTGGGGTGACGGTAGACGTCACGGGCGCGATTGCTTGCCGAGCGCCAGCTGCCGGCCAGCACATCGTCCAGTTGCGCGGCGGTGAAATCGCTGGCGCTGGTGGGCGGCACCAGGGCATCGGTCGGCTGATCCGGCTCCACCGAGGCGGCCGCTGCCAGCTGCGCCCGCGCCACGGCGGGCAGCGCCAGCGTGGCTGTCAGCAAGAGTGCGGCCCACGCCGGCCGCACGTAACGGGTCCGGCCACCGGCCGCGTCGATCGCATGATTCATCGTTGACTCCCTGGCCCGCGGGCCGTCCAGACGCAAGGCAATATGGGGGAAAGCATGTGCAGGCCTGGTAGACGTGCGCGGGGGACGACGGATTTCGGTCGCGCCCGATCTCCATCGTCCCCGCGTGGGTCGCCGTTCTGTGGCACGCGCCGCGATACGGCGCTGCGATCAGTAGTGAATCACCGAGCGTATTACCTTGCCCTGGTGCATCAGGTCGAACGCCTCGTTGATGCGTTCCAGCGGCAGCACCTCGGTGATCATCTCGTCGATCTTGATATCGCCGGCCATGTAGCGTTCGACGTAACCGGGCAGCTGCGAGCGGCCCTTGACCCCACCAAATGCGGAGCCGCGCCAGACGCGACCGGTGACCAGTTGGAACGGCCGCGTGCAGATCTCCTGCCCGGCGCCGGCCACGCCGATGATGATCGACTCGCCCCAGCCTTTGTGGCAGCACTCCAGCGCCGAGCGCATCAACTTGACGTTGCCGATGCACTCGAACGAGTAGTCCACGCCGCCGTCGGTCAGCTCGACGATCACCTGCTGGATCGGCGTATCCGGGTAGTCCTTCGGATTGACGCAATCGGTGGCGCCGAGCAGCCGCGCCATCTCGAACTTCGCCGGATTGGTGTCGATCGCGATGATGCGCCCGGCCCTGGCCATCACCGCGCCCTGCAGCACCGACAAGCCGATGCCGCCCAGGCCGAATACCGCGACCGACGCACCCGGCTCGACCTTCGCCGTGTTCAGCACCGCGCCGATACCGGTGGTGATGCCGCAACCGAGCAGACACACCTTCTCCAGCGGTGCAGCCTGGTTGATCTTCGCCAGCGCGATCTCAGGCACCACGGTGTATTCGCTGAACGTGCTGGTGCCCATGTAATGCAACAGCGGCTTGCCGTTCAACGAAAAACGCGAGGTACCGTCGGGCATCAGACCCTGGCCCTGGGTGACGCGGATCTTCTGGCACAGGTTGGTCTTGCCGGAGCGACAGTATTCGCACTCGCCACATTCGGGCGTGTACAGCGGGATCACGTGGTCGCCCACTTTCAACGAGGTCACGCCGGCGCCGACTTCCTCCACGATGCCGCCGCCCTCGTGGCCCAGGATCACCGGGAACTGTCCTTCCGGATCATCGCCGGACAGCGTGAATGCATCCGTATGGCACACGCCGGTAGCGACGATGCGGATCAATACCTCACCGGCCTTCGGCGCGGCGACGTCGACTTCCTCGATAGTGAGCGGCTTGCCTGCTGCCCAGGCGACGGCGGCGCGTGATTTCATGCGGTTGACTCCTCGGCGGTGAACTCGTTGCATGCGAACCACGTATGTTACTGCGTCCCGGGTCAGGGTTTCGTCAAGCCATATCCTCCGCTTGAGTCCGACGCCGGTTGCAACCAACTCGAACCTGACCCTCGCTCAATTTCAGGTGTCCCATGCCTCAGCGCCCGCTCGGCAACTCCACCCTCTTAACTTCCCCGCTCGTCCTGGGTAGCAACGTATTCGGCTGGAACGTAGACGAAAAGCGCGCGTTCGACGTGCTCGATGCCTTCGTCGATGCCGGCGGCAACCTGATCGACACGGCGGACAGCTACTCCGCCGGGGTGCCGGGCAACCGCGGCGGCGAATCGGAGACCATCATCGGCAAGTGGCTTAAACGCAGCGGCAAGTTCCGCAGTGCGGCCGACCTCGCCAAGAGCACCGTACGCGGCGGTGCGGTGAAGAAATTCCTGAACCCACACTGGCTCGGCGTGCTGGCCGCACTGGACGCGGTGGCCGCCACCCACCACGCCACCCCGGCACAGGTGGCGCTGGCCTGGCTGATGGCGCGACCTGGGCTCACCGCGCCGATCGCCAGCGCGACCAGCGTCAAGCAGCTCGACGAGCTGATGGGCGCGACCTTGCTGCACTTGGAACAGGACGAGGTTACCCGGATTGACCAGGCGGCACGCGAGTGACCACGACGGCGGCGGGATTGGCCACATCCCGCGGTGGCCCCGAGGTGGCCGCCGCGGGCGCGGACGTTCAGGGGCGGCTCGTACCCCAGGGCACTTCTTCGGGCGCAGCAGGTGGGTGAATTTTTCACAGCCTCTCAGCCGGACAACCTGGCCTCGGCCGGATAGGGTAGTACGTCGACATGCTCGCCACGGCCGAGGCGAGTTTGCAGATCGCGCCACCAGGTCGCGTCAAAAATCTCGGGGTGGGCCGAGCACACCGCATCGCGCAGGCGTCGCGGCACACCGAGAAAATTGACGAACAGTTCGGGAAACACGTCTTCCGGCGCCGCATACAGCCAGTCCCCCAGCGGTCGTGTCTCGTCCTCGTCGCGTGGCGGCGGCAGCGTGCGGAAGCGGCAATCGCTGAGCAGGCACAGCTCGTCGTAGTCATAGAATAGCGCGCGACCGGTACGTGAGATGCCGAAGTTCTTCAGCAGCAAGTCGCCCGGGAAGATATTGCTGGAAGCCAGGTCCTTGATCGCCTGGCCGTAGTCGCGCATCGCACGACAGGCTTCGTCCTCGCCGACCTCGCGAACGTAAAGATCCATCGGCCGCAACCGGTGTTCCACGTAGCAATGGTCGATCACCAGTTCGTCGCCGTCCACGCTAACCGTGCCCGCGCATGCGCTCAGTAGCTCCTCGCGCAGTGCCGGGTCGACCTGGCGTAGCGGAAAGCGCAACAGGTGGAACTCCTGGCTGTCGATCAGCCGCCCAGTGCGATCGTGGCGAAACACCAGCCGGTATTTCGCCTCGACCTCGTGCCGCGTGGTGTCTTTGGGTGCAGCGAAGCCATCGCGGATCAACTTGAACACCACTGGCAGCTCACGCAAGGTAAACACCACCATCACCATCCCACGCTGGCCGTCGGCGTGCACCAGCCGCTCCTGCGGGTAGGCCGCCAAATGGCCGAATACGCGTCGGTAGCGTTCGGTCTTGCCCTGCTTGGCGCGGCCGAGCACGGTGTACAGCTCCTCCAGCGGCTTGTGCGGTAGCAGCTCACGCACGAACGCCACCAGCGCGCCGACGTTGTCGATGTCGGCATGGAAATAACTGCGCGCGTAACTGAACAGGATCGACACTTGCACGCGCTCGGTGAGCAGTGCGTCCACGCGCACGCCCTCGTCCGTCTGCACCAGCGCGATCACCAGCGGATGCCGGCGCTGGCCGGCGCACAGGCGGCCGACCAGGTACGCGCGGCGCTCGCGATAGAACACGGCCTGCAACACGTCGATCGACTCAATCGCGGACAGCTCCGTCGCAGCCAGCCGCTCGGGGAGTGCGCGTGCCAGCCGTTGCGCGCAAGCGGCAAGATCGGCATAGGCAAAGCCGACGTCGCGCAACAGGTTCTCGCACTGTTGCGGCAAGTTGCCGGCAATGCCGTAGCGCCGATGCACCGCCGATGCGCTGGTTTCGGCATAGGGCTCGCGATCGAGCGCCACGAACTCGATCTGCGGCGCTACGCCCCGGGTGTGGAACTGTCGCCGTGACAACGAGCTGAACCAGGTCTTGTACAGTTCGCGATCGGCCAGGTTAGCCACCTGCTGCTCGTAGGCCTGGCGCATCGCCGCCCATAACGCGCGCGCGCGTACGCGGTCATCGAGCAGACCGTCGAGCCGGCCCTGGGTCTCGCGGATACAGATGTCGTACAGATCGATGCGGGCCCGCGCATCGACCTCTGCGGCGCGCCAGTCACGCCGCTCGAAGCGCCGGCGAGCGCGCCGGGTGACATCGGCGAAACGCCCGTTGTAGTCGGCGAACGCATCAACCAGCAGTGCGGCGGCGGCGCACGCCTGCGGGTCGATGTAAGTGCTGCCAAAGTCGGGAGAGGTCATCGCCACAATCCAACCGCCGCTGCGGTAGGCGCGTTGGCGTGGCTTGCGCCGCGCCAACGGGTGAGGTAGCAAGGTTTACATCGCCGCGATCAGCGCGTCGCCGAATGCGGAGCACTTTACTTCCCTGGCCCCGTCCATCATGCGGGCGAAGTCGTAGGTCACGGTCTTGGCGGCGATCACCTTGTCCATCGCCGCGATGATCCGGTCGGCCGCCTCATTCCAGCCCAGGTGGCGCAGCATCAATTCGCCGGAAAGGATCAGCGAGCCGGGGTTGACCTTGTCCATGCCAGCGTACTTCGGCGCGGTGCCATGGGTGGCCTCGAACACCGCGTGGCCGGTGACGTAGTTGATGTTGCCGCCCGGCGCGATGCCGATACCACCCACCTCCGCGGCCAGCGCGTCGGAAATGTAGTCGCCGTTCAAGTTGAGCGTGGCCACTACGTCGTATTCCTTTGCGCGGGTCATGATCTGCTGCAAGAACGCGTCGGCGATCACGTCCTTGACCACGATCTGCTCGCCGCTGTGGGGGTTCTTGAAGCTCATCCACGGGCCCCCATCGAGCTCGGTGGCACCGAACTCGTCCCTGGCCAGCGCATAACCCCAGTCGCGGAACGCGCCCTCGGTGAACTTCATGATGTTGCCCTTGTGTACCAGGGTCACCGACGCGCGGCCCTCGTCGATCGCGTACTTGAACGCGGCGCGCACCAGCCGCTCGGTGCCCTCCTTCGACACCGGTTTGATGCCGATGCCGGAGGTCGCGGGAAAGCGGATCTTCTTGAAGTGGGCGGGGAAGTGCTCGGCCAGCAGCGCCTTGAACTTGTTCGCCGCCTCGGTGCCTTCCTGGAATTCGATGCCGGCGTAGATGTCCTCACAGTTCTCGCGGAAAATCACCATGTCGACGTCCTCGGGCTTCTTCACCGGCGAGGGCACGCCCTTGAACCAGCGCACCGGGCGCAGGCAGGTGTACAGGTCCAGTTGCTGGCGCAGCGCCACGTTGAGCGAGCGGATGCCGCCGCCGATCGGGGTGGTCAGCGGACCCTTGATCGAGACCAGGTAATCGCGGCAGGCGGCGACCGTGGCGTCGGGCAACCAGCTGCCCGTCTCGTTGAACGCCTTCTCACCGGCCAATACTTCCATCCAGTGGATCCTGCGCGCACCGGCATACGCCTTGGCCACCGCGGCGTCGAGCACGCGCACCGCGGCGGCCCAGATATCCGGGCCGATGCCGTCGCCTTCGATGAACGGAACAATCGGGTTGACCGGCACATTGAGTTTGCCGTCAGTGATGGTGATCTTGCTGCCGCCAGTCGGTGGGGTGAGGTTCGGTGCAGTCATTGCAGTCTCCAGGGGAAGGTCGAGTCGTCGACAGAGCATCCGGTCAGGAAGCTCAAGCTAGCCATTTTGGCGCGAATCGGGGTTCTTGACCAAATGCCCGATCGTCGCAACCGATTTCCGCCTGGCGCAGGCGCACCGATTCAGCCGGCCGCAAGTGCTGCCGCACCGGTTGCGGGCATAGCTGGCCTCCGCGCGGCAAGGCGCCCCTGGCCGAGCACGCGCACTGAACGGGCGGTTGGCGTCAAGGCCGCCTCCTCGACACCCGCCCGCCGCTGCCGCGACTCACCGCGTGCGACAATTCTTTTTTTTTGCTCGATGGCCTGCTCGCCGAAGGCCGCCGCGTCTTGCTGTTCTCGTAATTCACCGAAATGCTGGCGCTGATCGAAGCGGCGCTGCACCAGCGCAAGATCGCCTACCAGCTGCTCACCGGACAAACCCCCGCACGCCAGCGCAGCGGCCTAGCAGCCCTGTCGGACTTACGAAAAATCACAAAATTTTGGTCAAAAAGTGATCAAAACTGTCGGCGTAGGTCGCCTCAAATTGAGTTCGGGACCTTCATGTGTTGCCGAAAATCGACGTACGAGGCCCGTGTCTGGTCTAAGTCCGACAGGCTCCTAGTGAAACGCTTCCAGAGCGGCCACGTGCCGGTGTTCCTGATCAGCCTCAAGGCCGGCGGCGTCGACCTCACCGCCGCCGACGCCGTGATCCACTATGACCCGTGGTGGAACCCGGCCGCCGAAGCGCAGGCCACCGATTGCGCCCACCGCATCGGCCAGGACAAGCCAGTGTTCGTCTACCGCTTGATCTGCGCCGGCACCGTCGAGCAGAAGATCCAGGCCATGCAGGGCCGCAAGGCCGAGCTGGCCCGCGCCGTGCTCGAAGGCGGCGGTGCCACCACGCAACTGCGCTTCAACGAAGCCGACCTGGCCGAACTGTTCGCGCCACTGTGACTTGCCGCAATCTGCACACGTCGGCGTTGCCGCATGCGGCGCCACCCATCATCCACGACAAAGAAACGACCAGGGCATGATCACGCCCTGGTCGTTCCTCTCATCGCCGCAGCAACTTACTTCACCGAGAAATCCTTGCTGGCGACCGGCTGGCCGTTCAGTGAAATTTCGACCTTGTAATCACCGGCGGGGAACCCGTCGGACTTGCTGATCATGAAGGCGGTGGTCTGCGGGCCCATCGTGTCGAGCACCTTGCTGTCCCCGTGCACGGTCTGCCCATCGCGGTAGGTCCACTTCGCCGCCAACGTCGCGTGACCACTGCCGACGGTCTCGACCGAGGCGTAGATCTTGTCCTTCGGCGCGAAGCTGGTACCGCTGGTACGGATTTTGTTGTTCGCATCGACACTGGAGCCGATCTCGACCGAACTGAAGCTCACGGCCGCACTGGCGCCGCTGGCAGGCAGCGCCGCCGTGGTGGCGGATGGCGGGGTCATCGGTGGCGTCATCGGCGGCGGCGTGGCGGTAGCAGCACTCGGCGGCGACGCGGACGGGATCGGCGCGGCCGGTTGGTTGCTTTTGCCACAGGCGCTCAGCGCCAGTGCGGCAGCCAGCACAGTGGTGAGTATCAGAGATTGGCGCGATGTTTTCATGGGGCAGTCTCCTGCTTCAGAATTTTGGCGGGAATCTTCAGGATCCGACCGGGCTTGATGCGTTCCGGGTTCGAGAGTTGGTCGCGGTTGACGTCGAAAATCGACTTCCACGCATTCGCGTTGCCACAAGAAATGCCTGGCGATCTTCAACAGGATTGCTGAAACCCGCCTTGACCAATGCGTCCGACCGAGTGGACTTCAGCGTGCCCTGCACGCTCGAGAAATCCGGCTGGCTGGTGTCATTACCCGTCACATGTCTCCCGGTTGCAGAACCCGGGTCAGTCATAGCCAGCCCGTGGTTAACTGTTTGTGAGTGTTCCTGCACAGCATTCAGCTTGGCAGCGAAGTCCGTTGCGCCTGGTGGGTGAAGCGCCCGGCAAGCGGCGACAAAATGTGGGCAAGCCCACCAAAAGCCTGTCGACACAGTTCAGCCTGGGCGTCGCTGCGCACGCTTGCATTGGCCACCGCGTCGCCAAGACAATACCGCCATGAAAATCGGTCGCAACGAGCCCTGCCCCTGCGGCAGCGGCCGCAAGTCGTGCCTGGTCAGCGCATGACCTTGCGTGACCTGATGACGGACGAGCACCACGAGGTGCATGAACATGGAGCGTCGCAATCCTTGACGGCGCATGATGTGATCTACGCACAGCTGGCGTCGGCCGAAGGCCTTACCCTGATCGAGGCGATCTGCCCGATTGCCCTGCCGCCAAGCGACAAGGTGCCGATCATCGCGCTGCGCGAACACCTGCGCGAAGAGGAAAGCGACCAGGCCAATCCACCCAGCGACGTCGAACGCCAGCAGATGTGGGACATCGAGTTGCGCCAGCTGTACCTGTCGTTGTCGGAGCCCTACCTGTATCCGTCGCTGCCGAGGCTGATGACCAGCGATGACGAGGCACTCGAATTCCACACCCTGGTCTATGCCATCGACTCGGCCCAGACTGCATTCGATGCACTGCGCCACCTCAGCCCCTGGACTGATGACGTCCCATTACAAGACGCCGGCATTCGGCGCCATGCCGATGGCCTGATCGAGCGTGCGGAAATCGACTGGGTGCAGAGCGATCCTGACAGGAAGACCGAACCCGGCACCGTGCTTGGCAACATCACCATCGCCGGCACCCGCTTGACGGCAGAAGTGAAATCGCGCGAACGGGCCGATCGTCTGCAAGACATCATCGAGGACCGCCTTGGCGCCCATGCCATCTTCCGCGCCGACGAGATACAAACGCCCGAACAAGCCATGGCGGAAAATCCTGCGCCGCCGCCACCGCCACCGCCACAGGATTCCGCGGAAACCCAGGCCATCCTCGCCGACTACCTGCGCAGCCACTACGGACGCTGGCCCGACATGCCGCTACCCGCGCTGGGCAACCGCACGCCGCGCGAGGTTGTGCAGACCCTTGCCGGGCGCGAACAGGTGGCAGCCTTGCTGATCGACGCGGAGCGACACGACCAGGGATTGCCCACAACCATCCACAAGTCGATCTTCGATGCCGTCCGCCGTGAATTGGGCCTGGAGGTCGAGGCCTGAGCCGTCGATTGCCCAATCGCGCATTACACTGAGGCCCAGCCAGAATCGTCACATGCCACAAATCCGGCAGCCGCTCAGGGGAGATCGATATGGACCAGCTCGGACCCACCGATCTGAAGTCGATACTGCATTCGAAACGGGCCAATATCTACTATCTGCAGCATTGCCGCGTACTGGTCAATGGCGGCCGGGTCGAGTACATCACCGACCAAGGCAAACAATCCCTGTACTGGAACATCCCGATCGCCAATACCACCACGGTACTGCTGGGCACTGGTACGTCGATCACCCAGGCAGCCATGCGCGAACTAGCCAAGGCCGGCGTGTTGGTCGGCTTCTGCGGGGGCGGTGGCACGCCACTATTTTCCGCCAACGAGGTTGATATCGAAGTGGCCTGGTTCTCGCCGCAAAGCGAGTACCGCCCCACCGAATACCTGCAGGCCTGGGTACGTTTCTGGTTCGACGACGACTTGCGCCTGACCGCGGCCAAGGCCTTCCAGCACACCCGTGCGCGGCGCATTGCCGGCGCATGGCAACACCGCGCGCTGCGCGACGCTGGCTTCGCCGTGGACGCTGCACGGCTCGATGAGCTGCTGGCACGCACCCATCGCGCGATCGACCTGGTCCCGGACAACACCAGCCTGCTGACCGAGGAAGCGCGGCTCACCAAGGCCTTGTTCAAGCTGGCCGTGGACACCATGGGCTACGGCGACTTCACCCGCGCCAAGCGTGGAACCGGCAGCGACCCGGCCAACCGTTTTCTCGACCACGGCAACTACCTAGCCTACGGCTTGGGCGCCACCGCCACGTGGGTACTCGGCCTGCCGCATGGCCTGGCCATCTTGCACGGCAAGACGCGTCGCGGTGGGCTGGTGTTCGACGTAGCGGACTTGGTCAAGGACGCGCACATCCTGCCGCAGGCGTTTATCTCGGCCATGCGCGGCGACGATGAACAAACTTTTCGACACGGCTGCATCGAAGCGCTGACCCGCGGCGAGGCACTGGACTTCATGATCGACACGCTCAAGGCCGTGGCGCTGGACACCGCCGCGCAGGCGGGTGGCACCACCGGGCAACCGACATGAACGTGCTGCTGGTCAGCCAGTGCGACAAGCGCGCACTCACCGAAACCCGCCGCATCCTCGACCAGTTCGCCGAACGCCGCGGCGAGCGCACCTGGCAAACCCCGATCACCCAGGCCGGACTGGATACTTTGCGCAAACTGCTGCGCAAGACCGCGCGCAAAAACACTTCCGTGGCCTGTCACTGGATCCGCGGGCTCGACCACAGCGAGCTGCTGTGGATCGTGGGCGATGCGCGCCGCTTCAACACCGAGGGCGCCGTGCCCACCAACACCACGGCCAGCGACGTACTGCGCAAGGCCGACGAAAACGACTGGCACAGCGCGCAGGACATCCGCTTGCTGGCGCAACTGGCCGCGCTGCTGCACGACCTTGGCAAGGCCAGCGTGGCCTTCCAGCAACGGCTGCAAGGCAAGCTCGACGAGCGCAACCGCTATCGCCACGAATGGGTGTCGCTGCGCCTGTTTCTGGCCTTCGTGGGCGGCAATGACGATCAGGGCTGGTTGCAGCGTCTGGCCGGCGACGAAGGCGACAATGAGGCGGCCTGGCTTGCACCGGGACGTTACGCTCGGGACGGGTTGGATAAGGACATCGAAAACCACCCCTTCCGCACGCTCATCACACAGGCACCGCTGGCGGCGGCCATCGGCTGGTTGATCGTCACCCACCACCGCTTGCCACTGATCCCGGTTAATACGGACGACGGAAGCCAGGCCTGGCTCGGCAAGCGCGCTGGCGGCTTTCAACAGGCGTGGCTGGAAACGCCGCTGGCCAGCGTGGCCCACGACTGGAACGAAATCCGCCAGCGCGCCGAGCGCGCGCAAGTCGAGCCGTACTGGCAACTGGCCGGTCCGCTGCCTGCGCTCGCGCCAGCATGGCGCACCCAGGCCAGACGCGCCGCCAAGGCACTGCTCGAACTACGCCAACGTCGCGGCGCGGATTGGCTCGGCAATCCCTACGCGATGCACCTGGCGCGCCTGTGTTTGATGCTGGCCGACCACCACTACTCCAGCCTGGGCGTGGACAAGAATGACCAACCAGTCGCCGCTCGCCAGCGCTTCGTGCAGAACGGCCAAACCGTCTTTGCCAACACCCTGCGCCCGGCCGTGATGAACCAGTCGCTGGTGGAGCACCTGCTTGGCGTGGGCTACAGCGCCAGCCTGATCGCCCATGCGCTGCCCAACTTCGAGCGCCACCTGCCGCGCCTCGTCAACCATCGCGGCCTGCGCAAGCGCAGCGCCGACGCGCGCTTTGCCTGGCAAGACAAGGCCTTCGATGCGGCCAGCGGCCTGCGCGAAACGGCCCGCGAGCACGGTGCCTTCATCATCAACATGGCCTCGACCGGCTGCGGCAAGACGCTGGCCAACGCGCGCATCCTGTACGCCCTGGCCGATCCACAACTGGGCCTGCGGGTGAGCTACGCGCTGGGCCTGCGCACACTCACGCTGCAGACCGGGCGCAGCTACCGTCACGACCTGCATTTGAATGACGATGAGCTGGCCGTGCTGGTTGGCGGCTCGGCCAGTCGTGCCCTGTTCGAGCACTACGAAGCGAAAGCCGAGGCCAGCGGTTCCGCCTCCGTGCAGGCACTGATCGAGGAAGACAGCCACGTGCTCTACGAGGGCAACGTGGCCGATCACCCGCTGCTCTCACGGGCGCTGGCCAATCCCGAGATTCGCAAGCTGATCTCCGCGCCGATGCTGGTGTGCACCGTCGATCACCTCGCACCGGCCACCGAATCGCTGCGCGCCGGCCGCCAGATCGCGCCAATGCTGCGCTTGATGAGCGCCGATCTGGTGCTCGACGAGCTGGACGACTACGACCTCGACGACCTGCCCGCATTGACCCGGCTGATGCACTGGGCCGGCATGCTCGGCAGCCGCGTGGTGCTGTCGTCGGCCACCCTGCCCCCGGCCTTGGTAGAAGGCATGTTCATGGCGTATCGCGCCGGTCGTCGTCACTATCAGCACAATCGCGGGCGTGCCGGCGGTAGCGGAGACAGCCCGGTTGAAGTGCCCTGCCTGTGGACGGATGAATTCGGCTCCCCGCAAACTGAAACCCTGGCTGACGCAGCCGACTTCGCCGCCGCTCACGCGCGTTTCGTCGAACGCCGCGTGGGCAAGCTGCGCGCCGCCCCGCCGCTGCGCCGCGCCGAGTTGCTGCCCATCCCCATCACCGCCAGACAGCCTGAACGCGTCCACGCCGAATTCGCCAACCATGTGCGCGACGCCTGCCTGCGCTTGCACCACGACCACGCCCATGCCGACCCGGACACCGGCAAGCATGTCAGCTTCGGCCTGGTACGCATGGCCAATATCGATCCGATCTTCGACGTGGCCTGCGCGCTATTTGAAGGCGCCATGCCGGAGAACACGCGCATCCACCTGTGCGTTTACCATTCCCGCTTCCCACTGGCGCAACGCTCGGCCATCGAGGCCATGCTGGACGCCACGTTCAACCGCCGCGATCCACAAGCCGTGTGGCGGCAGCCGGAAATTCGCAGCGCGCTCGATGCCAAGAGCGCGGAAGGCAACCATTTGTTCGTGGTGCTGGCCTCGCCGGTATGCGAGGTGGGCCGCGACTGGGACGCCGACTGGGCGGTGGCCGAACCATCCTCAATGCGCTCGCTGATCCAGCTGGCCGGTCGTGTGCAGCGCCACCGCCGCGCGCCGGGCGAGAAGCCCAACGTACTGGTGTTCGACAGCAACCTCAAAGGCATTCAGCAGGGCGATGGCCGCCAGCCGGTATTCACCCATCCCGGCTTCGAAAGCGACCGTGACCATGGTCGTTTCCTGCTGGCCAGCCACAGCCTGAGCGTGCTGCTTACCGAGGACGAATACCACCACCTCGACGCCATCCCGCGTATCCAGCCGCGCGCCGCTGGCGAACTTCGGCCGCGCGAGCGCTGGGTGGATCTGGAGCAGGCGCGCAGCCGCGCCAGCCTGCTGCCGGCAGCGCTTGCACCTGCCACCGGCTCAGCACGCCGCAGTTCCACGTCGGTTCCGCGACTGGAACCCGATCACGCATCCCCGGCGTGGCAATACCCGCAGGCCGCGCTCACCGGCGTCCTGCCGCAACAGCAGCCGTTTCGCCACGACGAGATGCCCGGCATCACGCTGGCATGGCTGCCCGACGAGGACGACGAGTTGCTGCCGCATCGCGTGGAAGACGACCGCACCAAGCGCGGTCAGAAACTCTACGTACCGGCGCCCGAAATGCTTCATCGAATCCCGCTGAAACCCGTGGGACGCATCAGCCCCTGGGGTGAGTTCGATCTGCTGACTCTCCTCAACGA
The DNA here is from genome assembly GCA_004298505.1 of Rhodanobacter sp. Lineage (GTDB taxonomy): Bacteria > Pseudomonadota > Gammaproteobacteria > Xanthomonadales > Rhodanobacteraceae > Rhodanobacter. The sequence continues at coordinate 69,242 of SCRO01000116.1, read as the reverse complement.
ACACGCCGCAGCGCTGGATCGCCCATTGGACGAAATCGCCAGGAAGTTCACCACCGTGGACGTACCACGCAGCGACCAAGGCTGGCGCTGGCACCCGCGGCTGGGCTTCACCAGGCAGCGCTGAGGCAAATCAATGCCAGGGATCGACCAGGGCGATGCCACAATCCTCGAAATCACGCACGTTGCGCGTGGCCAGCGTGGCCCCGCGCGAATGCACGATGCCGCCGACCATCGCGTCGGACTGGCTGCTCGCGCGTCCTCGCGCACAGCGGGCCACCGCAATCGCCGCATGGGCATCGGCGGCGTCGCCGTCGTAGGGGAGCACATGCCCGGCAAGCTTCTGTTCGAAAAGGCGGGTCAATCCCTGCTGCAAGTCGTTTCTGCATGGCCCCGCCGGCATGCAAAACAAGCCAAACAACAGCTCGCCACGAGTGATCGCCGTCGTGAACACGTCATCACCGGGCAAGCTCCCCACCCAGCTCATCACCTGTGGATCGGGTACAGGTTTGAACAACTCGGAGATGACGTTAGTGTCCAGCACGATCATCAACGAAAGTCCGGTGGCTCGCGCATGGGCTCTCGCACGGGCAACTCCAGCTCGATGCCGCCATTCGGCTCCACCAAGGCGCGGATGCTTTCCACCAGCGACTGCCCGCTCAACGGCTCAGCCTGCAAGGCACTGCGCAGGATGCTGCGCGCCTCCTCCTCTATCGAGTGGCCTCGTCGGGCCGCCCGCAGGCGCAGGCGCGCCTTCAGCTCATCATCCAGATTGCCAATAGTCATGGTGGCCATGAGCGAGCCCTCCGGCAGTGACTGCAATGATGGCATTGTAGTCACCCGCCATAAGCAAAGCCACGCTATTTGGCGGCCGTCGCAGAGCATGAGACAAACCGGGACTAGAACTTCACAATGATGGACTAATCGCACAAGGGGACGGATATGAGCGAATTGACCGACCGTGGAAAGACGTTCCGCGCCGCCATCGCCGGCTTCATTGAGGCCCGGCGCGAAGCCAAGCTGAAAAGCAAGGCCGATGATGCCGACACGGCATCGAAATACGACTATGCCACCTGGCTGGCCGATGCGGCTCGGCGGGTGGGCCAGATCCAGGCCGTGACCCACGTGCTCAAGGCCACCCATCCGGACGCGCGCGGCAGCAGCCTCCATGTCGCCCCGTCTCAGCTGCCGCAGCATGTCGAGATCGGCAGCCACCTGCTGGGCTCGGACTACGCTGAAGACGTGGTGGGCAACGCGGCGGCGCTGGATGTGTTCAAGCTGCTCAAGCTCGACGTCGACGGCCGCCGTCTGCTCGACTGGGCACAGGCCGGCGATGCCGATCTGCAGGCCGCACTATCCGACGCCGCCGAACAGGCCCAAGGCTGGATGCAGGCCTTTACCTCGCTGGTGCGCGAGGAAACGCAGCCGACCAGCCACCCCATGGCCAAGCAGCTCTATTGGCTGGCCGGCGAAAACCCGCAGGACGACGCCCAGTACCACCTGCTGCAGCCGATGTTCTCCAGCACGCTGGCCCACGCCGTGCACGCCGATATCCAGGCCGCACGCTTTGGCGAGATCAACAAGGAAGCGCGCCAGGCCCGACGCGACAACAAGCCAGGCGAACACCCCTACCGCGACTATCGCGGCCTCGTCGCCCGCAAACTGGGTGGCACCAAGCCGCAGAACATCTCGCAATTGAACAGCGAGCGCGGCGGCGTGAACTACCTATTCGCCTCGCTGCCGCCGCCGGCATGGGCACCGAGGCAGGGGCCTGACCTGCGCAAACTCGATTCGGTGTTCGACCAGATCCGTGGCGCGCTGTTCTGGTTTGGCGAAGTGCGCGAGCACCTGCAGGTCTTGGCAGATTTCCTCAAGACAAACCCGGATCAAAACAAGGAAACCCGCGATCGCGTGGCAGCCTCCGTGCAAGCCATCGGTCAAGAGCTGGCCATGTTCGGCACGGCAGTGCAAGGCCGCTACCCGGCAGGCTGGACGCGCGATGCCGACTGCCGACTGCCGCGGTGCGAACAACTCTGGCTCGACCCCGACCGCACCGAGCTGCCGCTGCGTGAGGATGCTGACTACCCGCAATGGCACGAAGACGACGTCACGTTCCAGCAAGCCTATGACCGCGGTGACTGGGCCGACGAGGTGGCCACCCGCTTCGGCCTGTGGCTCAACGGCCAGTTGCGCAAGCGCAGCGATGAATTGGCCGTGCTGGGCGAATCCGAGATGCGCCACTTCGCACGCCAGGCCATCCTCGACGTGGCCTGGCCCATTCCGTTGCAACGCCGCGCCAAGGCAGGTGCCGCATGAACGCTTGTCCCAACTTCACCCACCTGCTGGTGCTGCCGCACCTCAAGGTGCACAACGCCAACGCCATCTCCAGCCCACTGACCCACGGGTTTCCGTCGATCACCGCCTTTCTTGGCCTGATGTGGGCGCTGGAGCGCAAGACCCGCGCAGCCGGATTGGATCTCGAGTTTGGCGCCGTGGGCGTGGTCTGCCACAGCCACCAGGAGCAGACCACCGAGAGCGGCTTCGTCAAAGCCTTTCGCCTCACCCGCAATGCCGTGGGCAAGGACGGCAAGACCGCCGCCATCGTCGAGGAAGGCCGTATCCACCTCGACCTCAGCCTGGTGCTGGCGGTGCATGCCGGGCCATGGGATCAGGACGCGCAGCGGCGCGACCTGAAAACCATCGCTGACCTGCTGCAAGGCATGCGTATCGCCGGCGGCACGCTGCTGCCGGCCCCGCAAACGCAAACGTCGCGACACCGCCCGTGGCTGGCCGACCTCACCGGCAACAGCGACGACCAGGCCAACGCGTTCCGCAAACTTCGCGCCCGCTTGCTGCCCGGTTCGGCACTGGTGGCGCGCGACGACCTGATCGACCAGCGTTTGCGGGTATTGCAGGCGGGCACGCCAGAGCCCACCCGCCTCGACGCCTGGTTGTCGCTGTGCCGCATCAACTGGTACTACGACATGCAGGCCGAGGGCGGTACAGGCGCATGGCAAAACGACCGCACGAAAGGCTCTGGCTGGGTCGTACCCATCCCGGTCGGCTACGGCGCCTTGGGCGATCTGCACGAAGCCGGCAGCGTGCCCAACGCACGCGATGCCAGCACGCCGTTCCGCTTCGTCGAAAGCCTGTACTCCATGGGCGAATGGATCGGCCCGCACCGCCTGCACTCACCGCAAGACCTGCTCTGGTACGCCGACAGCCACCCCGACGACGGCCTGTACCGCTGCCGCAACGACTATCACACCGTTAACACCAACCTCTGACTCGACAAGGAATTGCATCATGACCAACGAACTCAAGACCGCTTCCGTGCTCGCGTTCGAGCGCAAACTCGACCCTTCCGATGCGCTGTTGTTTGCCGGCAACTGGGCCGCGCGCACCGAGTCGCAAGACTGGGCGCCGATCACGCTACGCGAAAAATCCGTGCGCGGCACCATTTCCAATCGCCTGAAGGCTGGCGCGCAGGACCCAGCCAAACTGGATGCTTCCATCCAGAACCCCAACCTGCAGACCGTCGATGTCGCCGCCCTACCTGCCGACGCCGACACCTTGAAAGTGCAGTTCACCGTGCGGGTACTGGGTGGGGCCGGCAATCCATCCGCCTGCAACGATGCCGACTACCGCCACAAACTTCTTGCGACGGTGGGTGACTATGTACAGCAGCACGGCTTCGTTGAGCTGGCACGACGCTATGCCGCCAACCTCGCCAACGGCCGCTTCCTGTGGCGCAACCGCATCGGCGCCGAGCAGGTGGAAGTACAGATAGCCCACATCCAGGATGGTGAAGCGGCCAGCCGATGGACGTTCAACGCACTTGCGCACTCCATGCTCGATCTGGCCGCCTCCGCCGACGATACGCAAAGTTTGTCCGAGCTGGCCACACTGATCGCGTCCGGTCTGGCCGGTGAGAGCCACGTGTTGCTGCAAATTATGGCCTTCGTGCGAGTCGGTGCGGGACAGGAGGTGTTTCCATCACAGGAACTGATTCTTGACAAGGGCAGCAGCAAAAAGAGCAAGACGCTGTACGACGTACAGAGTGTGGCCGCCATCCATTCGCAAAAAGTCGGCAACGCCCTGCGCACCATCGACACCTGGTATCCGGATGCGATCGAGAACGGCCCCATCGCCGTGGAGCCTTATGGTTCTGTCACCACCCAGGGCAAGGCATACCGCCAGCCCAAGGCGAAGATGGATTTCTACAACCTGCTCGATGGCTGGATCATCAAAGACAAGGTGCCCGACGTGGACCAGCAGCACTTCGTCATCGCCACCCTCATTCGCGGCGGTGTATTCGGCGAGGCAAGCTGATCGCCATGACCACGCACTACATCGACATCACCGTCAAACCCGATCCGGAATCCAGCGCAGCGCAGTTGCTCGGTGCGCTGTACGACAAATTGCATCTCGCTCTTGTGCAATACGGGCTGAACGACATCGGCGTCAGCTTTCCGGGCTACAGCATGAATCCACGCAACCTGGGTACTGCGCTGCGCCTTCACGGAACCGACCACGCACTGCGGCAACTGACGCAAGCGGATTGGCTCAAGGGTGTACGCGATCATGTCCGCGTCACAGACATCACCGAAGTACCCGACGGCGCATCGCATCGCACCGTTCGCCGCAAGCAATTCAAGACCAGCGCCGAGCGGCTGCGCAGGCGGCGCATGCGGCGCAAGGGTGAAACAGCAGAGCAAGCGGCCCGGGCCATCCCCTCCAGCATCGAGCGCCAGCCCAACCTCCCCTACGTCCACGTGCGAAGCCAAAGTACCGGACAGCCGTTCTGCCTGTTCGTCACCCTGGGCGCACCCGCCGCCGACGCGACGCCCGGTAAATTCAACGGCTACGGCCTCAGCGAAACCACCACCATCCCCTGGTTCTGACCCAATTTTCAGAAGACCCAAGAGTAGTCTTGTAAATCAACCACTTGCCGGCTGACCTCTCAAAAGGGGGCCAGCCGCTTTTCTTGCACTTTCTGCGCCTTGATCAAATACTTGTTCGCGTGGAAGTCTAGTCCGCTGCCGCGTAGGCAGCTCAGAAATGCAGGGTAGTCGCCGCCACCATCGCCTTGATGTCCGCTGCCGCGTAGGCAGCTCAGAAACGCCTTGATTTCAGTGCCACGAGTGTTCTTTGCGTCCGCTGCCGCGTAGGCAGCTCAGAAACAACGAAGTCCAGCGCGAAGGCGAAGCGTTGAGTCCGCTGCCGCGTAGGCAGCTCAGAAATCTCGCACCATGCGGATCAGGTCATCGGAAATGTCCGCTGCCGCGTAGGCAGCTCAGAAATTTCTCTCGTGGCTCGTGGAGGGCGTGTCATCGTCCGCTGCCGCGTAGGCAGCTCAGAAAAAGAGCAACCAAGGCGGTAAGGGGTGCCGTCGGTCCGCTGCCGCGTAGGCAGCTCAGAAAGCCAACGGCGTCGGAAACCTGTTCCACCAGAAGTCCGCTGCCGCGTAGGCAGCTCAGAAAATTGAAGTCGGCCAGGATGCAGCGCTTGGCGTGTCCGCTGCCGCGTAGGCAGCTCAGAAACGCTGGCCGTGCGTCCATCGACGGGCGCGGCAAGTCCGCTGCCGCGTAGGCAGCTCAGAAAGTCGCCAGCACAGCGCCGAAGCCGGCAAAGTTGTCCGCTGCCGCGTAGGCAGCTCAGAAATCAGATTGTCAGGCGACTGCCGACAGGCTGAAGTCCGCTGCCGCGTAGGCAGCTCAGAAATAAACTTGCGCGTACAGAAAGCCACACGACCAGTCCGCTGCCGCGTAGGCAGCTCAGAAAATGGAGTCAGGCGAGGCGCGGACGAAACGTTTGTCCGCTGCCGCGTAGGCAGCTCAGAAAATGCGGTAACCTCAAGCGTCAGCTATGGCAAGGTCCGCTGCCGCGTAGGCAGCTCAGAAACAACAAGGCTCACGCCGCAAACGCCAAAGCACGTCCGCTGCCGCGTAGGCAGCTCAGAAAAAGGTCGAGATGATGGCGCGCATGCTGGCCGAGTCCGCTGCCGCGTAGGCAGCTCAGAAACTCTTTCTCTTGTTGCGCGGCAATGTGTACCTGTCCGCTGCCGCGTAGGCAGCTCAGAAATTGACGCCGAGATGAAGAAACGGCTGTTCACCGTCCGCTGCCGCGTAGGCAGCTCAGAAAAACTCGGCGGTAGATTCCGCTGCCAGCGTCGGGTCCGCTGCCGCGTAGGCAGCTCAGAAAAAGCCCGCTTGAAGTCTTCCAGCGACTTGATCGTCCGCTGCCGCGTAGGCAGCTCAGAAACGTCGCCATGGCAGTTCACGCAATATGGCGACGTCCGCTGCCGCGTAGGCAGCTCAGAAAATCACATCGGCGCAGGGCGATCTTATTGTTGGGTCCGCTGCCGCGTAGGCAGCTCAGAAAAATAAAGGATCGGCCGATGTTTGCGCAGGCAAGTCCGCTGCCGCGTAGGCAGCTCAGAAAAGCCGGGCACGACGGGTGGCGATACCACGTTCGTCCGCTGCCGCGTAGGCAGCTCAGAAAGCCTGAGTCTGGCCCTCGATAGGTCGTGGAGCGTCCGCTGCCGCGTAGGCAGCTCAGAAACGTATGCTGGACGACGCGCGGCAGGAGTGCCAGTCCGCTGCCGCGTAGGCAGCTCAGAAAGACGTACAGCGCGCGCGGCTCATCTGCGACAAGTCCGCTGCCGCGTAGGCAGCTCAGAAATCCTCAGAATGCGCGTCGTCGAAAGCGTCTTGGTCCGCTGCCGCGTAGGCAGCTCAGAAACTTCGAAACTGTTGCGGCGCCGACCGCCCGCGAGTCCGCTGCCGCGTAGGCAGCTCAGAAAATCGAGCTGCTTGCCATCTGCAGCCGCTGGTTGTCCGCTGCCGCGTAGGCAGCTCAGAAAGCGGAGGCAACTGATGTCAGCTTCGAACTACAGTCCGCTGCCGCGTAGGCAGCTCAGAAATTCAATCGTTCCACGGATGCCGTACTTTCCGCGTCCGCTGCCGCGTAGGCAGCTCAGAAAACTCGGCGCCAATGCAACGCGACTGAAGAACCGTCCGCTGCCGCGTAGGCAGCTCAGAAAGAACGCATCGGAGCCGTGGCTTGACCAGTCATGTCCGCTGCCGCGTAGGCAGCTCAGAAATGTTGCGCGGCAATGTGTACCTTGTCACCGGAGTCCGCTGCCGCGTAGGCAGCTCAGAAAGTATGGCTATGGTCCGCTCGAGGTGGCATACAGTCCGCTGCCGCGTAGGCAGCTCAGAAATGGCCGGCGAATGGATGTTCGCCAACGTGGTGGTCCGCTGCCGCGTAGGCAGCTCAGAAAACACCAACGCCCGCCGACGTGGTCACGCGGCAGTCCGCTGCCGCGTAGGCAGCTCAGAAATTCTCGCCGCCTGACTGGAGACAAACACAATGGTCCGCTGCCGCGTAGGCAGCTCAGAAATCAGTCTGGCGGATGGCTTCAGCCTGGTCTTTGTCCGCTGCCGCGTAGGCAGCTCAGAAACTGCAGACCGCGCGTCGTGTTCGGAGATATCCGGTCCGCTGCCGCGTAGGCAGCTCAGAAAAAAGGAACCATGATGTCCGATGAGCCATTGATGTCCGCTGCCGCGTAGGCAGCTCAGAAAAAGGGTGGCGGCTCAAGCTCCACAGACCTCGGGTCCGCTGCCGCGTAGGCAGCTCAGAAATGGCAACTATCGCGGTCCAACCAGTTAACAGCGTCCGCTGCCGCGTAGGCAGCTCAGAAACAGTCGATCCTTGGCGACCTGTTGCCCGTCATGTCCGCTGCCGCGTAGGCAGCTCAGAAATGCTGAAAGACCTGCAGGACATCAAGACCACGGTCCGCTGCCGCGTAGGCAGCTCAGAAAAGCATCGATATCCAGTCCATCGCCCGCTCTGAGTCCGCTGCCGCGTAGGCAGCTCAGAAAATGCCCGTTTGAAGTCTTCCAGCGACTTGATTGTCCGCTGCCGCGTAGGCAGCTCAGAAAACCTTGGCATCAGTATCTATGACCTGCTGAAAGTCCGCTGCCGCGTAGGCAGCTCAGAAAAGCAAGCGTGGCGAGTACAAGGTGGTATGCATGTCCGCTGCCGCGTAGGCAGCTCAGAAATTGTCGCTGAACTCATCGCACCTGTGCAGCTCGTCCGCTGCCGCGTAGGCAGCTCAGAAATACATGTTCCGTGGAATCTTCAGGTCGTGACGGTCCGCTGCCGCGTAGGCAGCTCAGAAAATCAACCGGGAGAACGACATGAACGACGAAGCGTCCGCTGCCGCGTAGGCAGCTCAGAAAAGGCGATCAACGCGGCACGCGCCATCTTCTGGGTCCGCTGCCGCGTAGGCAGCTCAGAAATGGATGGATGCCGCTGCGGCCACCGATCCTGCGTCCGCTGCCGCGTAGGCAGCTCAGAAAATCGGCCTAGGGACTGTCGGTAAGACCTACCTGTCCGCTGCCGCGTAGGCAGCTCAGAAATTTCCGCTCAGTTCAACGCGGTCGGTATACATGTCCGCTGCCGCGTAGGCAGCTCAGAAAAGAAGAAGTACCCGATGCCGGACCGCGGGCACGTCCGCTGCCGCGTAGGCAGCTCAGAAATTTTGTTCGGCTTAGCCGATGTAGTAGCGTGTGTCCGCTGCCGCGTAGGCAGCTCAGAAAGTGATGCTTGCAATCGTGTCGGTGCCCGTCAAGTCCGCTGCCGCGTAGGCAGCTCAGAAAAAGCTCCCGCGCGAGTCACGGCGGCCGAAAAGGTCCGCTGCCGCGTAGGCAGCTCAGAAACTCCGCAGCCCAAATATCGCCATGAACGCATCCTCCGCTGCCGCGTAGGCAGCTCAGAAACATCACGGCATCCGCGTCCATCCGATCTGCCAGTCCGCTGCCGCGTAGGCAGCTCAGAAATGCAAAGCATCGGAACCGTAGAAGCTAAGCCCGTCCGCTGCCGCGTAGGCAGCTCAGAAAAGTCACGGCAGGCTATTCGAAGTATCGGCTGCGTCCGCTGCCGCGTAGGCAGCTCAGAAAATCGGCGCAGCCCGCGCTAGTGCTGGCGGTACGTCCGCTGCCGCGTAGGCAGCTCAGAAAGCCACGACAGCCGACACGTTCAAAGCTGCACTGTCCGCTGCCGCGTAGGCAGCTCAGAAAGATCGACGGCGGACGATATCCGCAATCACCGGGTCCGCTGCCGCGTAGGCAGCTCAGAAAATATGCTGGTCGCGAACGCGCCAATCGCCGCCGTCCGCTGCCGCGTAGGCAGCTCAGAAAGTAACGGCAGTCGGCGCAGCGGACGGTCATGGGTCCGCTGCCGCGTAGGCAGCTCAGAAAATACTGCGGGTTCTCCGCGCTCGTCCAGCTCAGTCCGCTGCCGCGTAGGCAGCTCAGAAATTGTGCGCGACGCTGGACGCTTCCAGCTTCTCGTCCGCTGCCGCGTAGGCAGCTCAGAAAGGCAAAGATCAGGTTCTGCGGCTGCGCATTGCTGTCCGCTGCCGCGTAGGCAGCTCAGAAAGAAGCCCTCGCGAAACTCCAAAAATCCGGCTAGTCCGCTGCCGCGTAGGCAGCTCAGAAAGGTACCGGCGGCCAGGGTAGTGCTGCCATCGCGTCCGCTGCCGCGTAGGCAGCTCAGAAAGGCAAAGATCAGGTTCTGCGGCTGCGCATTGCGTCCGCTGCCGCGTAGGCAGCTCAGAAAGTCACGAAGAGAACCAAGCGATGAAACCCGACGTCCGCTGCCGCGTAGGCAGCTCAGAAAAAAAGGGGCGACGGTTCGCGGTGCCGAGCTATGTCCGCTGCCGCGTAGGCAGCTCAGAAAGCAACACTGGTAGCCGAGGTGATGCTGACCACGTCCGCTGCCGCGTAGGCAGCTCAGAAACTACAGCTCACGCATGATGACGACTGAGAACGGTCCGCTGCCGCGTAGGCAGCTCAGAAAATCGGGCGCGGCAACTCGCATGCGGCAGACACGTCCGCTGCCGCGTAGGCAGCTCAGAAATCGAACTACACCAAGTCGCTGAGCTTCACGCTGTCCGCTGCCGCGTAGGCAGCTCAGAAAGCGCCGGTATTGGCTGGCATGGGTATAGATTAGTCCGCTGCCGCGTAGGCAGCTCAGAAAATCGGGCGCGGCAACTCGCATGCGGCAGACACGTCCGCTGCCGCGTAGGCAGCTCAGAAAGCGTGCGGGATTTATTGCACGCGGAGGATAGAGTCCGCTGCCGCGTAGGCAGCTCAGAAAAGAGATCACGCTGTGCAGTGCGTGGCGAGGCGGTCCGCTGCCGCGTAGGCAGCTCAGAAATTTCCTCCGTACCTCGCAAGTACGGACTCAGCGTCCGCTGCCGCGTAGGCAGCTCAGAAATGACTCGCGCGGCCATGGCATGGCGTTGAACAGTCCGCTGCCGCGTAGGCAGCTCAGAAATGATAAATACTGATCGTATCGCCGCGGACAGTGTCCGCTGCCGCGTAGGCAGCTCAGAAATATTTCCCGCCGATGTGCGGTCTTTTGTATTTGTCCGCTGCCGCGTAGGCAGCTCAGAAAACCATCGACCAGGCCATGCGCACATGCGTCTTGTCCGCTGCCGCGTAGGCAGCTCAGAAAACAGCGTCAGGCACTGGTAGCAACACCGCAGCGTCCGCTGCCGCGTAGGCAGCTCAGAAAACTACGCGTCGGATGTCACAGCGCTGTTCGTGGTCCGCTGCCGCGTAGGCAGCTCAGAAACAGCCGCGGCAAGCTTCACGCGCAGATCGTGCGTCCGCTGCCGCGTAGGCAGCTCAGAAATCTGCAATACAGGCTGCAAGGGAAAGTGGCAGGTCCGCTGCCGCGTAGGCAGCTCAGAAACTCTACCTCGTTGCGCCAGTAGCTGCGGAAGGGTCCGCTGCCGCGTAGGCAGCTCAGAAAGTCACGTCGAAAGTGCCAGCGGCGACGATGGCGTCCGCTGCCGCGTAGGCAGCTCAGAAACGAAAACGCAGCGTGTGCGTGCACATCGGTTGCGTCCGCTGCCGCGTAGGCAGCTCAGAAAGTGATGGGCAAGCTTCCGCACATCTTCGGTGAGTCCGCTGCCGCGTAGGCAGCTCAGAAATGTGCCGCTTTCCCGCGTGCCTTGTCCGTTGCGTCCGCTGCCGCGTAGGCAGCTCAGAAAGGCACACTACTGGCGACGCTGCCATGTTCTGCGTCCGCTGCCGCGTAGGCAGCTCAGAAAAGACCCGGTCACTGTGCATAACCCCGTCGATAGTCCGCTGCCGCGTAGGCAGCTCAGAAATCGACGGTCGCCGCAGTCCTTAGATCGACAGAGTCCGCTGCCGCGTAGGCAGCTCAGAAAAACAAGTCCCCTCGCTTCAGCAGCCAGTGCCAGTCCGCTGCCGCGTAGGCAGCTCAGAAATAACTGGAAAGGTGGCGCAACACCTGAAAGACGTCCGCTGCCGCGTAGGCAGCTCAGAAATGACGTGTTTGACCGGTACATGGATGTGTTTTGTCCGCTGCCGCGTAGGCAGCTCAGAAATTGATGTTCCGCAGCTTGTCTGCGTCGATCTTGTCCGCTGCCGCGTAGGCAGCTCAGAAAAGCACCTACGCGTTGCGAAAATACACATTGCCGTCCGCTGCCGCGTAGGCAGCTCAGAAAAAGCAAGAAGCCATCGCGCTATACGGCACCCAGTCCGCTGCCGCGTAGGCAGCTCAGAAACTGTGTACTCGTCAAGAAAGTCGGTGAACAGATGTCCGCTGCCGCGTAGGCAGCTCAGAAATGGCGTGCCCGAACACGAATACCAATTACCCGGTCCGCTGCCGCGTAGGCAGCTCAGAAATGCCGAGCGATGGGTGTGCGTTGCCTTGGGACGTCCGCTGCCGCGTAGGCAGCTCAGAAAAGTGGGCAATGCCCTCGCTGCCGGTGTTGTCGGTCCGCTGCCGCGTAGGCAGCTCAGAAACAACGAAAGCTCGGCAGTTCTACTGCCTGCCGAGTCCGCTGCCGCGTAGGCAGCTCAGAAATTGGGTGAAACGCGCATCAGCCCGGCGGCGCGGTCCGCTGCCGCGTAGGCAGCTCAGAAAAGCCCGAGCGCGATGGCGACATCACCATCGCTGTCCGCTGCCGCGTAGGCAGCTCAGAAAATCAAGATGAAAAAGGCGGGGATAAAGTCGGGGTCCGCTGCCGCGTAGGCAGCTCAGAAAACTGATCCGCCTTATGGGCTGGGCGACAAGTGGTCCGCTGCCGCGTAGGCAGCTCAGAAAATCAGCCGCAACCGCTCCACCATCAAGCAGACGTCCGCTGCCGCGTAGGCAGCTCAGAAATAAGTCCGCTAGCCCTTGAGCGATACGGCCAGGTCCGCTGCCGCGTAGGCAGCTCAGAAAAATGACATGCGGGAACGCGCATGAAGCCCGACGTCCGCTGCCGCGTAGGCAGCTCAGAAATGTTCATACCCCGATCGACCTCCACTTCACAAGTCCGCTGCCGCGTAGGCAGCTCAGAAAACATGGCAAAGCTCACCACTAAGTCACGCAGCGTCCGCTGCCGCGTAGGCAGCTCAGAAAATCAACCGCATCAAAAACAAGAGTGGGGCATCGTCCGCTGCCGCGTAGGCAGCTCAGAAAAGTGACGTGGCAGGAGTTGGAATCCTCAAGATGTCCGCTGCCGCGTAGGCAGCTCAGAAAACGATGAACATCGATGCCGTACGTGTCTCGCAGTCCGCTGCCGCGTAGGCAGCTCAGAAATCATTCGTTAGGCCGCATGAAAACCATCCAGTGTCCGCTGCCGCGTAGGCAGCTCAGAAACGCGTAATCATCCCCGCCTTCTTCGCCCCACTGTCCGCTGCCGCGTAGGCAGCTCAGAAAAATCGAAGTTCCACGATACAGCGGGCGCCGTAGTCCGCTGCCGCGTAGGCAGCTCAGAAAAAGGGATGTAAGCAAAGTGCATCGAACAATCAGTCCGCTGCCGCGTAGGCAGCTCAGAAAAGCATCGATGCGCTGGTGGCGCAATCCGATGCGTCCGCTGCCGCGTAGGCAGCTCAGAAATACAGCGAGACAACCCACCGGAGAAACGAACAGTCCGCTGCCGCGTAGGCAGCTCAGAAACTTCCAGAAGCGACCGTGGGATTGGGTCATGGCGTCCGCTGCCGCGTAGGCAGCTCAGAAAAATGGTCGGCGCACCCGTGGGCCTCGTAGCTAGTCCGCTGCCGCGTAGGCAGCTCAGAAAAAGCGCGGCTACGATTGGCTGGCAGCTGTATCGTCCGCTGCCGCGTAGGCAGCTCAGAAAACGCGGGCCAGCGTGTGGCTGCCCAGTGAGCCGTCCGCTGCCGCGTAGGCAGCTCAGAAACTCCCACAACCTCAGGACACTCACATGAGCAAGTCCGCTGCCGCGTAGGCAGCTCAGAAAGTTGAAGTCGGCCAGGATGCACCGCTTGGCGTGTCCGCTGCCGCGTAGGCAGCTCAGAAAATGCGCATATCAGACTTCTGCGTGATGATTGAGTCCGCTGCCGCGTAGGCAGCTCAGAAACAAGGCCAGCTTGACGCGCTTTGCGACTTCGTGTCCGCTGCCGCGTAGGCAGCTCAGAAAGCCGACCGGCACGAATCCGTTGCAGGGGTGCCGTCCGCTGCCGCGTAGGCAGCTCAGAAAAGCAGCGCGCTGCGGCTTTGCTCGGTGGATAGGTCCGCTGCCGCGTAGGCAGCTCAGAAAAACCAGCGACGTATAGACATTGCCGGTCACCAGTTCACTGCCGCGTAGGCAGCTCAGAAACTGACGGGCGCGCGTGTCGGCACTACCCTGCTGTCCGCTGCCGCGTAGGCAGCTCAGAAAGCAGCGATTCGCTGCCGCCTCATTGAAGCATGGTTCGCTGCCGCATAGGCAGCTCAGAAAAACCGTTCTTTCGCCGTCATTCCCACGAAAGCGGGAATCCAGTACCTTTCCCCCCGGGTCGCTGGATCCCCGCACTCGCGGGGATGGCGAGGCGGTATCGAGTTTTTCGAGGTGCGCTTGAAAGACGCAGTGGATGATCATTCGATGCAAGCAGACGCGAAGCGTGGCAGCCAGCTGCGGCTGCTCGTCGACGACCGCGAATGCAGGGGGGCGATGCGGGTCGCACTTGCCGCCTGCGACACGTTCGCCATCGAAATCCGGCGCCTGCCGGTGGGCGACTACTGCGTCGACAATGCGCTGTTGTTCGAGCGCAAGACGCTGCTCGACTTGGCGGCATCGATCAAGGATGGGCGACTTTTCGCGCAAGCCTTGCGACTGGCGAAAGCGAAGCTTCCCGCGGCGCTGATTCTCGAAGGCAGCGCTCGCGATCTGGCCTCCAGCGGCATGCGCGTCGAGGCGATCCGGGGTGCCTTGGTCACGGTATCGCTGTTCATCGGCCTGCCGGTGCTGCGCACGCACGACGCCGAGGATACGGTGCGCACGCTGCGCTATGCCGCGCAACAGCGGCGTGCCATGACCAGCGGCGCGTTGCCACGCCGAGGTCGCCGCCCCAAGGGCAAGGCTGCGCTGCAATCGCATGTCTTGCAGGGGCTACCGGGTGTCGGCCCGCAACGGGCGGCGCGCCTGATCCAGCGCTTCGGCAGTATCGAAGCGGCGATCGTCGCCGATGCGGATGCACTGGCCGAGGTGGACGGTATCGGTCCGCTGATTGCGCGCAAGTTGCGCTGGACGGTCGAGGAGCCGCGCGGCTTCTACGCCCTGCCCGATGGCGTTCCGTGGCGCAGGGTGCTCCCCGTCGTGGAATCGCGTACCGGTTGACGGTGGCGGTGCGACACAGGCAGCAATCCATGGGGCGCAAGATGCCGCTCGGACGTCAGATCCGTTAGTGGCGCTCGTTTTGGCATGCATGTTTCAATCCGCGCCCGCTCGCGCACGAGCGTGCGACACCCTCTTTGCATCGTTATGATCCCGTTCGACCGATGAAAAAGAGCGCAACGAAGAACTGCTGAAACGGCTCGGCCCGGACTTCGATCCCAAGGCGTTCGATGCCGGCGAAGTGACGTTTCATTCCGCCAAGCGGCAGTTGAAGGCGTTGCGGGAGAGCATGCGATGATTACCTTGCGCTGGTGAGGTCATCCAGAAATTCCGACACGGGAGCCACGCCTGACACCATGAGCTGGTCGCGGGCGCGAGTGCAGGCGACGTACAGCAGGTGCCGTTCGGTGTTGTAGACCTCTTCCAGGTCGGCATCGTCCGTGACCGACTCGATACGTTGCTGCAGCGGCACCACTTCGTCGTCGCAGGCCATCACGGCCACGGCGCGGAATTCCAGGCCCTTGGCCAGGTGCCTCGTGCAGAGGGATACGTGGCCGGGCGCGGTCTGGGTGTGGTCATCCAGCACCTTGAACGGCAGACCCGCGCTCGCCAATGCCTTGCGGGCGCGATCCAGTTCGGCGCACGAGCGCACGAACACGCCCAGTTCCTGTGGCGCGATGCCTTCGTTGACGCGCTGGTGCAGCCAATCGCCGACGGCGGCGGACTCAACATCCGCCGAGGGGAACGAGCTGATCGTCGGTACGGGGCCGTTGAATATCGAGACCGTACCGCGGCGCTGCTCGACGTTGCCGTCCACGTCGGACACCTCCGGTGCCAGCAGGCGGTCGGCCTGCATGCGGATCTGGTGCGAGGTGCGGTAGTTGATGTGCAGCGTGCGCGAGCGACCGCGGATGTCCACGCCCAGCGACTTCCACGAGAACGGCTGCTGGAAGATGCGCTGGCCCAGGTCGCCAGCGAAGAACAAGGCGTTCGGCCGATCGGCACCCAACGCGGCCAAGACCTTCAGCTGCGCCACGTTGATGTCCTGCGCCTCGTCGATCACCGTGAAATCGAACGGCGGATGGCGGCAGCCGGGCAGTTCGTTCGCCAGCCGCCCGAACATGCCGGCGCGCGTTGTCCATCCGCGCTGCTGCAGCTCGGCGCGCACGTCCTGGCAGATCGACCAGAGCAGCGCACGGCGTGCCTCCGGCAGCCGCGTCTTGCGGCCTAGCCGCTGGACGTCGCGGTAGCTTTCCCAGCTGCCCAATTGCCAGCCGTCGACCACGTCCTGCCATTCCGACAGCAGGAACGCGGCGCTGAAACGATGTTCAGGATGCGCCGCCGATGCCGCGTCCAGCAGGCTGCGGATCTCGTCCGCGCTGGCAAGCCGGGGCCGGCCGAATTGCAGTTCGTACAGCCGTTCGCCGATGGCATTCATCGCTTGGACTTCGATGCGCTCGCCCAGCATCGGCGTATTGCTGATCAGCCGGCGCAGCTTGATGCGCAGCGCATGGGCCAGCGTGTCGGAGAACGTGGCCAGCAGGATGCGACCCTCAGGGTTCGCGCGCGCCAGATGCACCGCGCGATGCAGCGCCACAATGGTCTTGCCGGTGCCGGCCGAACCGGACACGCGCGCCGGACCGCTGTAATCCTTCTCCACCCATTCGCGCTGCGCCGGGTGCAGGAAGATCGTCCACTTGTCCCACGGGAACGCCAGCGCGCGCTCCAGCTCGTCCACATCGTTCATGGTGCGGAAGCGGCGCTGCGCGTCCGGGTGTTCGAACGGGCTGGCTTCCGCCACCGCCACGACCGCCGACATGGGTTGCCCACCCGTCGCCAGTTCCAGCAACGCCTCCGCCGCCTCGGCCGGCAGATGATCGGTCAGTTCGAGCAGGGTGTCCTCATTGGCCGCACGCACATCCGGCAGCCATTCCTCCGGTACGCCGTAGGCAAGCAGGTCGCCGTCGGCCACGCCCGCAAAAAGCATTGGCTTAGCGGGAGCCGGCTGTTCGACCTCGACGTACTTCGGGACGGCGATTTCCTCGACCCGCTCGCGAATCTCCACCAACTGCGCGGCACCGGTCTTCGGGTGCGTCTCCAGCTTGCGACGCTCGGCCCACTGGTAGGCCTTGTCGTGGTGATCCACATAACAAAGCAGCAGGCTCGCCGCGGTCTTGTGCACGATCAGCCGGACATCGCTGCCGACCCGCACCGACCAGAAATTCGGATCCCGCGCGCGGTCGAGCTTGTGCAAGCTCATGCCCGGGTTGACCGGGTTCATCTGCAGGTCGAAGGCTGTCGTCTTCACGGCCTTCTGCTCGTCGCCGGTGAGGCGGGCGAGGCTGTCAGTGAAGGTGTCGGCGATGCGGAAGTCCATCACGTTTGTATCGTCACGACCGCAGCCACCTTGGCGGCAACCGCCGAATAAAGGTCAACATCGACTTCGGGAGCGCGAATTGAAACCACAAGGGCGTATCGCGCCGCGGTGTTGTACCGTTCGAGGCGAGGGCGCGTCTTCCACCAACCAAGTGCCGGATACACCGCCAGCACGCTTCGACTCGCGAGGTCAGCGGCACTTCCGCGCCAGATGTCCGAATGTAGCGACCCTTTGTGTCTGCCTTGTGTACCAATGACCCAGTCTTGGTCGATGCCACCGCTTCGCGTCTGTTCTTCCCCATCACGTGCAGCAACGTTAATACGCGCACGAAAATCCGCCTCAGACTCGAGCGGACGCTTTACGTCAAACCTCAGCCCATGCGACTCATATCGGTAGCGAGACTTGATGCCACGAGCCGACGGATTTGGCTCGATAAAATACGAAAGCGTAACTCGCATCTCCACTTCCGTCTGCCCTAGCGCCTCAAGCTCCTCCAAAGGCCAGGGGAGCCGGTGCAGATTCATATCGCGCGCCGAGGGCTCCTTGCCCTGCTCGCGCTTGAACGGATGCAACTGTTCCTCGCAAACCATTGTCAACGAGTTTTCGACACTCCACATGGCTCGGTCCAGGTTTGGCGTTCCAAAGCCGCAATGACGAATGAGCCTAACGATCTCTCCTTTCGTTGGGTGCCCGTTCTTCGGCAAGAACGCTTCGCGCATTGCCTTCGTCCATTCCGCCGAATGTACGATCAAGGCACGGATGGTTTCCGGCCAGAGCTCCGGGTATTCCGCCATCAACTGGGCAGCCATCCTCGCTGCGAGTGCGGACGCGGCACTGGTAGCAGTTGCAGTCGTGAACAGTCGGTCCTGAATCGCCGAGTTGGCCGTAATGAGGCTGAGGCTGGTCATGGTCAGCATTTCCCCAAGCGGGTCCTTGGCTGCGTTGCCGCCTTCAAACACAACGTCGGGCTTTAGTGGCCAATGCGATTGCCAAGTGAGTGATGTCGTACTGAACGGGCTGAGCCCGCCAGCCGGAGCTATGGGCTGATACCCATCGGTGTTGGCCTCAGTGATCTGCACAAGATCTGTGGCGGCGCCAACCGTCAACGCATTCCAACTCTGCCCAGGATCGTGAATACCATCAGTGCCGTTGCTGTCTGGATAAGTCGCCCAAGCCGCACGATCATTCACATTTCCCGCCGATATCACAAACAGCCGCGGAGTTTGCCCCTGACCATCCGCGTCGGCCGCCAATCGATCGATCGCGGCAGACCAAGACGATGGACGACCACGATCGCGGTTGTCTCGTGCAGTGACTGCCATGCTGAACACGCGATGCCGCCTAGGTGCTGTGACCTCAGGCCGAGCCACGGCCTCTATCGTCAGATAGCCGTGGTGTTTGGCGTCACCCCCATTGGCACCATCTCGCGGTATCAACTTGACGGACTCAAGGCGGTGATCGATTTGGATCGGCTCCTGTGACGCGAGTGCTTCCGTCAGGTTCCCGACCAGAGCCAGCCCAGCCATAGCCGTACCGTGGCCATCGCCGTCATCAACGCCCCACGCAGGCTCAACAGCGTGCAAATCACGGCTATCAAGCGCCAGCTCCACAAGCGGGTGGCCATGATTGACACCCGTGTCGAAGAGGCAGACATGCGGCACCTCCGCGCCCGGCTCTGGGACAGTCATCCGGTTCAGCAGGTTGTCCAGCCATGCCGACTGCTCGTCAGGTCGAAGCGAGTCAAAAAACTCCGCGGTGTCCTTGGCCCGCCGCAATTCGGCAATGCTGTTGAGGATCAGCACGGACCGTTTCATTTGCCCGGCCGAACCGTAGACCAGCAAAACGGTGCGCTCCGGAAACTGTAGCTCTCCATCCGCGACAAGAAAGTCCAAACCTCGCGCCAACCGCTTGAACCCGCTAGCAACCGCCGTGCGGTCATCGCGCACGGGCAACCACACTTCCCACCAGAACGCCTCATTATCAGATCGAGGCAAAGTCGACGGGTCGTCGGTCCAGAGCTCTTCGAGCGTCGCCGCTCGAATCTCCGCAATCGTGTCAAGCAGCGCACGGTTTCTTGGCCCTTTTTTCCCATCCCGCGACTCGTCGAGGTAAGCGCCGATCAAGCCCTCGAACACACCAAGCTTCCCGTCAGGGATAAACACCGTTGCAAGCGGTCGTTCGCCTTCGTAGCGGACGTTAAGCAACTCGATGCCAGAAGATGCTCGGCCCAAAGACTCAAACGCAAATTCCACGTCCGGGAAACTTTCAAACGCGATTTGCAGGCCGAAGCCCTCTTCGAGTCCGGCAGCTTCCTGTGCTATCCGTGCACTTTCGATATCAGCCGCCAAGCCACGAACCTGGCGTAATAAGGCGGCACCATGCTGGTTTCGATCTCGTGCGGGTATCGCAGGGCCGTCGCCACCTCCGCCCGCCGATCGAAACTGCTCAGCTTCCGCTGTGCCTGACAAGATGAAATGCTTTCTTTTCTGACCGTCCTGCTGCGCCATTGGCCATCCTTAGCTCGCGTAATTATCGAATCTTGTTCGTCAAACGCCTGGAAATCCGCTGACGTTCCTCCAGCATCCGACGAATGTCACCCTCGGTAAATTGATCTCGCTGCTCAATCAACGCTTCTTTCAAGGTCTCATCAGAGGCGCGCATTAACTCTGCATAGCTGAGCCCGATAAACTCGTTGGCAAGACGTTTCCACGAAACACCCTTGACCGCCATGCGCGCGAGACGCGACTTCAGAACTTCAGCAATGTGCGCAAAATCCGGCAGCTCATAAAGCAGTACGTCATCAAACCGTCGGAACAACGCATGATCCAGTATTTCAGGATGGTTCGTTGCAGCCATGATCAAACTGTGAGATTGGTCTTGCTCAATCATCTGCAAAAAACTATTCAGGACGCGCCTGATTTCGCCGACGTCATTCGCGAGCCCCCGCTGCGATCCAATCGCATCGAACTCATCAAAAAAATAAACCCCACGCGTTCGATCTGTCGCCTCAAACACTTGCCTGAGTTTTGCCGCCGTCTCCCCCATAAACTTGGTAATCAGCCCGTCCAGCCGAACTTGGAACAAGGGGAGACCTAGTTCGCCCGCAAGCGCCGCTCCGGTCATTGTCTTGCCAGTTCCCGGCGCTCCCATCAACAGCAACTTGCGCCTTGGGCTCAGTCCGTGAGCAAGAATCTGAGCCGATTGGCGCTGCTCTCGCACGACGCGCGCCAGTTGTTCCGAGAGCATATCGTCCAAGACCATGTCCCCAAGCCTCGTCTTGGGATACGAAACGGAAAGCAGGCCTGCCAGATCGCCACGTGGGCGACTGATCGGAATAGCCTGATCCAATCCGTGGTGCGCGGAGCTTCGCCGCGCCTTCGCCTGATCGACGAGCGTTCGGAGTTCCTCCGCGAGCTTTCCATGGCCAAGCTTCGCCTCATGGGCAGCAAGCTGCATGGCCACCGAAAAGAAGTGCTGATCATCGCCCTCCAGATGTGACCTGACTAACGCTTTCAGCTGCTCAGCACTGGCCATGACGTTCTCCCAGTGAGTGGCAAATACAGCCCCATCATAGCTTGAAGACCTTCATGACTTCATCACCGAGATGGTTGATGACCTTGACGGCGATGCGCCCCGACTTGGGTTTCTCAAACGGGCGGGAGGTGTCGCTGTTCAAGGTGGACCAAGCTTCCTCGTTGATTTCGGCCTTGAGGGTGGTCTTGAGAGACTTGTAAGGGTCGTTCGCGCCAAGGAAGTAGGCGTGGCGGACGAAGAAGCTTTCTTCGTTGTAGTCGGTGTCGATGAACCAGCAGGCTATGCCCTCGGCGCCGTCGCTGCGGACTTCGCCGGTGTTGGGGTGGAAGACGTCGACGCCGTTGACCTTGACGCGGACCTGGCCGGGTTCGCCGTCTGCGCCGGCGTCGAGGATGGCGATGTCGGGCTCGCCGAAGATGACGAAGAGGTTGCCCTTGCCGGTGTTCTTGAGGTCGCCGGCCATGTGCAGGCCGGCGTTCATGCGGGCTTTCAGCACGGGGATGCGGCCGAGTTTGCCGAACTCGGAGGACATGGAATCGTGGTTGAAGATGTAGTCGCTTGACGACGACTTCACCAAAGTTTGATCAAAGCCGGTCATATTTCTTGGCATTTCCGCGGGCAAGCTCTACGGGATATTTCTCATTGTTCTTCTGAATCTTGCGCTTCATGGCTGAGCCGATATCCACCCCCATATCCACACACAGATAGGTCAAGAGAATCGCGACGTCAGCAAGCTCGTCCTCAATGTGTTCTTGCTCACGGGCAACAAGATCAGGTAGTTCCGCGTCCCGAGCCCACTGGAAGCACTCAAGCAGCTCCGAGGCCTCAATCACGAGCGAAGCTGCCAAATTTCGCGGGGTATGGAATTGCTTCCACTCTCGTACTCTCCGAAATTCGAGAAGTTGCTGCACGATTTCATCGGTGATGACCAACATGACCAACCCTCATGCTTGAAAGCAATTCTTGTAATGCCAGTTGAGGCGGTCCGGGTCAGGTCGCTGTTCCGGGCGGTCAGGAATCTGTGTCAAGGAGGCATCATTCATTCGGTAATACGCCTTCCCATTGAAATAAGCCTCATGGATTCGTGGACTTATCTTGATGCGCAACCCTGGCGTTACGGAGACTAAGCCAGCATCGTACAAACGATGAAAGTCTGCTCGGAGAAGGAGGCCATTGCGTACGTCGTGCGTACCCTCATGCGCGTATGGAACTATGTGAGCTGCCTCGAGTGCGATGAGGGTACTTTCCCCAGTAATAGCGCATCGGCGTTTGTAGGCATCTGTAATCAGCACTCTGAAGGATGCTTGGCCCAACCTCGGCGATACCAGCACAGCGGGTCCATACTTCGCTTCCTCCTCGCTGATTCCTTCTGGCGTCATCACCTGGGCCCTCTCTTGGCTAAGGCTTCGCGCGACAGCAGCCCACAACGCTGATCCATCATCCAAGCTGGTTTCATACATCTTTCCGCGCACGATATTCGGTGCCCAACCTGGTGGCTCTACCCACCTTTCAGCAGGAAGGAAAAATGGATTCGTTAGTACCGTGCAGCCGATGGCGCCACTCAGCCCCCGGCCAGACGCAAGCGGGCCCAGTAGTGCGAAGAATTCGTCCAACGCCGCTGCCCCGTTTTTTTCACCAAAAATCTCCCACGCCAAAGGCACTGGCAACGTGCTATAGGTAACGAAGAAACCACCTCCTGCGATATGGTTGTTCGGCCGCTTCAGCTTGAACAGAAAAGGCATACCTACCGGAGCTCCCTTGAAAGGTGGAGTTGCGCTCGGCTGCCAGAAGTTGACTTCGTCCAAGCGCCGTTGCGCAAGGAACTCGTACCAACGGTTATCAGTAACTCCAACCCAGAATTTCATCGAGCAGTCTCCGACCACGGTAGGCCCGGAGTTTGATCCGACTCGGTGCCACTTCGACGTAAGGAATGAATGCCGTCGCGCCATGTGTCGCGAAACGCCTCGACCTGCTCCGGCTCGCGGGTGATGTGCTCCGCGTTGCCGTCCTTGACGTCGCGGCTGGTGGTGGACCACTGGAAGTTGGAGTTGAATTTTATGCCGTAGGGCGGATCGAAATAGATGCACTGCACCTTGCCGCGCAGACCCTCGCGCTCGGCCAGGCTGGCCATGACCTGCAGCGAGTCGCCGAGGATCATGCGGTTCTGCCAGTTACCGTCGTACTGGTAGAAGTCGGTCTTGTCGGCGCCTTCGGGCAGGCCGTTGAAGTCGCCGAACAGGTCGGCCATGGCGCCGGACTGCATCTGCGCGCCGGCCTGGCTTTCGCGCTGCAGGTCGTCGATCAAGACCTTGGGGTTGACCTTTTCCTGGATGTACAGCGGCGGCGCGTTGACCACCAGGTCCGACCAGTCCTGCTGGTCCTTGCCGCGCCAGACCAACTGCGGATCGAGGTCGCGGTTGCGCGCCTGCTTCTCCTCGTCCAGCCCCTTGGCGGTGCGCGCGTAGGCGACCTTGACCGGCGCCTGCTCCTCCTTCTGCATCACCGACTGGTATTCGGCGGTGGGGATGTTCTTGCGCCTGGCCTCTTTGTGCTTGAGGGTGGCGATGGTCTTGGGGGTGGTGGGTTTACGGGCCATCGGCATGCTCTTGGTTCGTTGCGGCAGCGCCCTGCGCCGGCTGTGGGGCGACGTGCGTCTGGCCGGG
Organism: Rhodanobacter sp.; assembly: GCA_004298505.1. Taxonomy (GTDB): domain Bacteria; phylum Pseudomonadota; class Gammaproteobacteria; order Xanthomonadales; family Rhodanobacteraceae; genus Rhodanobacter. The sequence continues at coordinate 46,024 of SCRO01000116.1, read as the reverse complement.
CTTGTGCAGGCCAGAATGCAGTCCGTCGATGTGTTCGAACAGATCGGCGTTGATCTGCTGCCAGAGCGGATCGAGAATGAAATCGATACCCTCACGGCGCGCGAGCTTGGCCGCAGGGACAAAGTCACTGTCGCCGGCGACGAGGACCAGGGTGTCCACCTGTTTCTTGAGCGCGAGCGCTGCAATGTCGACGCCGATGCGCATGTCCACGCCTTTCTGGCGCAGGCCGAGCGCGACCGAGCCGCCATCAAGGCTTTGCCAGGCAGCGCGCAGCGCGAGCAGGTTGCGATGCTCGTCGCTGGAAAGCGTCAACGTGACGGGCGCGGCGACATCGTCGGCTGGCGACGGTTCCGGCAAGCGGGACAGGACATCCAGCGCCGTGCGCGTGTGCAACAGTTTCTTGGTCAGCTCCGGCTTGATGGCCCAGTCATGATCGCGATTGACCTTGCCGAGCCGCAGCGCCACCTTGCGCTGTCTGCGCAGACAGTCGAACAGCGCCAGTCGCTGGGTGACGACATCTGATTTGGCGAAGTCGATCGAGCGGTTGTCGATCGGGTGGTGTGCCTTGCCGTCGTAGGGAATCGCGTCGTAGTAGAAGATGCGATAGACGTGTGTATTCCAGTCGTTGCTGCTACAACCCGTGAGATTCTTCACATGGTTGCAGCATAGATGACGTATGCAGCCGGCGATACCATCTGGCGTAGCGCAAAACTCGGGTTTGACGAGACGCGGCAGACGCTTGAGGAAAAAGCCGCCGTCGATGAGGATCGCGATGCGGCGCGTGGTCACGGCGACCTCTCTTGCGAAGGGGCCGCCCTCGTTTTTCCAGTGTCGGAAAAAAGAAAGCCCCAAGGGGTCGGCTCACGCTCAGGATAGTTGAGCGGGCGTACTGCCAAGGGGCGGATGTGCGGCTTACGGTACCGGCGGCTGACGATTTGGTCAATAGCAGCGCTATTGATTTGTTGCGGGCGGCGTAGACAGCAGACACCTCGCACCCAGCTAGCCGAACAGAGGCGATCCAGGTTCAGGTCGACCATCTTGTTGACGTCAACAAGATGGTCGCACCCCGCGCGGTACCCCGGCATCACTCCGACCATTTTCCCGGTCTCGGGAGAATGGTTCCGAGAACCACAGGCGCTGGATCCCGGCGTGCGCCGGGATAACAGAGCGGGGACACATAAATCGTCGAAGTTGCGATGCATGCTCAAGCCTCCGTGGCTGTGTCTTCGGTGACTACTCGGATCATCTTGTCGAACTCAGCCTCGATCTTCTTGGCGAAGTCTTCCTGCATGGCGTAGACGTCGGTGAATTCGGCGAAGGCCCAACGGCCGTGGCTGCCGAGATGGTTGACACCGGGCACCCAGTAGGTGTCCATGGTGGCTTTCTTTTCGATGGCGTCCTCGCGGCGGTAGCCCTTGATCTCGACGATGAGGTTGAGCGGATCGTCGTCGCCCTGTCCATCGTCCACCTGGACGATATAGTCGGGGATGTAGATGTGGTTCTTGGAGCCGAAGCGGTACGGCACTTCCAGACCCAGGTTACGATTCTTGACGTATGCGCGCACGTGCGGATGGGCTTCGGCGACACGGCAGAACTCGCCTTCCCAATCGCTGTCGAGGATGGCCCAGTTGACGTGGCAGCGGCGCGCATCGGTTTCCCAGCGCTCGGTACGTGAGGTGTGGAAGTTGACGTGGCGGGTGGAGCCGACCGGGTTGTACGGGTCGAGCATGGCCTTCATGGGCCGCTGATCCATGTGGGCGCGAGTGATGGCGGCGGTGATCTTGTTGCAGGCCATGTCGGCCAGCTCCTGGTACATCAGTTGCGCCGGGTAGGTGCCACCCTTGCAGACCAGGCAGGTGTCCAACCACTGGCGGGTGATGCGCTTGGCCTGACCGAACAGGTTGAGGCGGGGATGCTGGTCGGAATCGCGCAATTTGGTGTAGAGCAGCCGCTGGGTCAGGTGGAACAGCACGGTGGACAGGCGCATGTCGCCCAGATACTTGGGACTGAGGTCGATGCCTTCGCCGACGATGCCGGCATTGCGAGTGATGGAGGGGCCGATCAGGTCCGGGGTCAGCGTCAGCACCGAGTTGTCGTCGAAATTGGCACTCAGGCGCTCCTCGGGCAGTTCCACGCGGTAACCAAGCACGCGCGGAAAGCGGATCTCCAAGGCATCACGTTCGGGACGCACAGCCTTGACCTGTACGGTGTCGCGCGGCGGCTGCGGTGGTGCCACCACCGGCTTGGCGGTGAAGTCAAACGGAATGCCGAGCACGTCGGCGTATTCGACGTCGAACAGGCCCTCCTGGTTGAGTTCGTAGGACTGGCGGCGCAACGCGCGGCCGATGACCTGTTCGCACAACAACTGCGTGCCGAAGGCACGTACGCCGAGCACGTGGGTGACGGTGTTGGCGTCCCAGCCTTCGGTGAGCATGGACACCGAGACAACGCAGCGGATGGACTCGCCCAGGTGACCGGCGCGGCCGACGGTGTTCATGACTTCGCGCAGCAGGTCCTGGTCGGTGATGGCATCCGCAGCACGCGGGTCGTTGTTGCGGGCGATGATCTCGCGCTTGAAACGTTCGAGTTCGTCGGACGCCATGGTGCGGAAATCCTTGTCCAGCGCATCGCCTGATTCCAGTTGCTCACTGTCGATCAGCAAGGTGTGCGGGCGCGGGATGGCGTTGCCGTGTTCGTCGAAATTGCGGAACAGCGGCAGGCGGCCATTGATGAGTTCGCCGTTGCCGTCGTCGTTCTCGCGCACGAAGCCGGAAATGTAGTCGTACACCAGCTTGGAGATCGCGGTGTTCTGGCATACCACGATGAAGCACGGCGGCACGCGGATGCCGGCCTCATTCCACAGTTCGAACGTTCGCGCGTAGTGGTCGTACAGGGCGTCTAGCGCGGTCTGCAGTTCCACCGGCAGGCTGAGCGGGTCCAATGCCTTGCCCTTGCCGCGGCCCTTCTTCGGCATTTTCTTGCCGATGTGCTTCCACAGCTCGCGGAACTTGGGCATTTCGCCACCGGGGATGTTGTCGGCCACCGGCACGCGCGGCAACTTGACGATGCCGCATTCGATGGCATCCATCAGCGAGAAGTCGCTCATGGTCCACGGGAACAGGGTGCCTTCGGCATAACCCGAGCCGCTGAGGAAGAACGGTGTGGCGGACAGGTCGATGACGCGGTTGATGCCGAGCTGGCGATTGACCGCTTCCAGACCGGAGATCCACAGGCGGGCGGCTTCGTTGTTGTTCTTCGCTTCTTCCTTGTCGTCGCCCTTCAGCTCGTCAAGGTCGGTGGCGCCGGGCTTTTCCCGATAGCAGTGGTGGGCCTCGTCGTTGATGGCCAGGATGTTTTTCATGCCCATCAGGTCGGGCATGACGCGCTGGATCATCTGACCTTCGGTTTCCCGCGTTTCGAGGGGTGCGCCATCTTTACCCTGCAGCAAACGCCGGCCACCTTTGGACAGCTCCAGCCGCTCGCGTGGCTTGAACGCGTGGTAGTTGGTGATGACGATCTTGGCACGCTCCAGGTCGCCCATCACGTCAGCGGGCACCAGCTCGCGGCTCTTGTAATAGCTGTACGGATCGTTCGGCTGCAGCACGCGCAGGCGGTCCCGAATGGTGATGCCGGGGGCGACAATCAAAAAGCCGCGGGTGAAGCGTTTGCTGTTGGGGTGACGCACGGCGTTGACAGTCTGCCAGGCGATCAACATGGCCATGACGTCGGACGAGAGCCCCTTGCCTTCGTTGAAGAGCAGGCTGGCCTGTTCAGCTTTGCCCTGGTGCTTGCGCGGTTTGGGAATGGGCGTGACGAAGTCAGCCGTGCGACGGCTGTCGAGCACCTTCTGGGTGGGCTGGCCGCTTTTGTCGAGTTCCCAGTGATGGGCTGGGTAGTCGTACGGCGAATTGAGGATCGGCCGCTCGAAGAACTGGTTTTCCATGTCGCCCCTGATTCCTGCAAGTTCCGGCGTGCAACCGTAAATACTACCTTGCGGACTGTATGACGCTACGCGGTCTCACGCAAAGAATCGTTGCAGGGCAGCAACGATGGGAAAGCTTCTGCGTGCGCGCTGGCTGCGATATCGGTTCCGCATACCGCACGTCTTCGTGGAATGTTCGCAGTGTCGAAAATATGAATTCAGATTCACATCGAGCCGACGGAAGCTCATCCGTTGACTTGGGCTTCCGTCAGCCGCCGACGCACCGCCCTGCGCTCGCGCCGCCGCGCACTCCACGCCTTGCGCCGCGCTGCGAGGCACGAGAAAATCACATACAGCGCCGGCGTGCTGAGCAGGGTCAGGCTTTGCGAGATCAGCAGGCCGCCGATCAGCGCGATGCCGAGCGGGCGGCGCAGTTCGCTGCCTTCGCCCAGGCCGATGGCGATCGGCAGCGCGGCGAGGATCGCCACCATGGTGGTCATCATGATCGGGCGGAAGCGCACCAGGCAGGCTTCGCGCACGGCTTCGAGGGGGTTCTTGCCGTGTTCGCGCTGGGCGACCAGGGCGAAGTCGATCATCATGATCGCGTTTTTCTTGACGATGCCTATCAGCAGCACCAGCGCGATCTGCGCCACCACCGACAGCTCGGTGTTGGTCAGCCACAGCGCCAACAGGGCACCAACACCGGCGGCCGGCAGGGTAGAGAGGATCGTCACCGGGTGGATCAGGCTTTCATACAGCATCCCCAGCACGATGTAGACGGTGACCACCGCGGCCAGCACCAGCCACAGCATGCCGCTCTGCGATTGCTGGAAGCGGCGGAAATCGGCACCGACATTGAGCTTGATGTCACCGGGCATGCGCATGTTGCTGGCCGTCGACTGGATGATCTGCAAGGCCTGGCCCATGCTCACGCCGGGCGCGAGATTGAAGCTGAGATCCATCGTCGTGTACTGGTTCTCGTGGGTGATCTCCGAGGGCGCCAGGCTTGGCTCCTGTCGGGTAAAGGCGGTGATCGGGATCATCTTGCCGCTGTTCGATCTCACGTAGATGCGATTGAGCGCATCTGGCGTGGCGGTCTGCGCAGGCAAGGCGTTGACCACTACCTGGTATTGGTTGATGTCCGAATAGATGGTGGATACCCGGCGCTGGCCGAAGGCGTCATACAGCGCGCCGTCAACCGCGCCCACGGAAATGCCCAACCGCGCTGCCTTGTCGCGGTCGATCACGATGTTCTGGCGCAAACCGCCCTCGTCCACATCGCTGCCGACATCACGCAGCATGCGGTTCTTCTTCAGTTCGGCGACCAGTCGGGGCAGCCACAACTGCAGGCTGGCCAGGTCGTTGCCCTGCAGCGAGATCTGGTATTGCGCGCCCTGGCTGGTGCCACCACCGCCAGCACTAGGCAGATCCTGCACCGGCCGCAGACGCAGGTTCAGATCGGGATACTTGGCGGCTTTCGCACTCAACCTCGCCAGCACGGCAAAAGTGTTGTCTTTGCGCCCCTCGGCGCGGGTCTTCAGGTCGATGTTGAACGAACCACTGGTGCCCTGCCGGCTGCTGCCCAGGCGTGCACCCACACTGGCCACGTCGGGGTCGGCCAACAGCATCGCGGTGAGCCGCTGCAGCCGTTGCCGGCTTTCGTCGAACGACACCGTGGCACTGGAATTGGCGCGACCCCAGATCAGGCCGGTGTCCTGCTGCGGGAACAGCCCGGTCTTGACCACGGTGAACAGATAGAGGGTGGCCACGATCAGTGCCAGCGGAGTCAGCGCGAACAGCAGGGCGTGGCGTAGCGAAAAATTCAGGGCCCTGCTGTAGACGCGCAGCATGCCGGCATGAAACCGGTCCAGTGCATGTGGTTTTGCCGGTTGGCGGTCGCGTGCTTCGCGCACACGATGCGCGCCGAGGAAGCGCCCGCACAGCGCGGGAGTGAGCGTCAACGACACCGCCGCCGACACCACGATCGCCGCCACCAGGGTCACCGCGAACTCGTGCATGAACATGCCAGTGATGCCGCCGGCAAACAAGAGCGGGATGAACACCGCGATCAGCGAGGCGGTGATCGAGATGATGGTGAACCCGATCTCGCGCGCGCCGGCGAGCGTGGCCTGCATCCGGCTCATGCCGTCGTCGATGTGCCGGATGATGTTCTCGATCACCACGATCGCATCGTCCACCACGAAGCCGATTGCGATCACCAGCGCCAGCAGCGTCAGGTTGTTCAGCGTGTAGTTGAGGATGTACATCACCACGAAGGCGCCGGCCAGCGACAGCGGTACCGCCACTGCGGCGATCAGGGTCGGCGCGAGCCGGCGCAGGAACAGCGCCATCGTCAGGATCACCATGGCCAACGAGATCAGCAGGGTTGCCTGCACTTCGCGCAGCGAGGCGCGGATGGTCGGCGTGCCGTCGAAGAACGGCGTCAGTTCGGTGCCCGGTTGCAGGAAGCTGCGCAGCGGTGGCAACTGTGCCTTGACCCGGTCGACCGTGGCGATGACATTGGCATCGGACTTCTTGTAGACGTACATCAGCACCGCTGGCTTGCCACGGAACCATGCAGCCTGATAGGCATCCTCGGTGCCGGCGTAGACGTGCGCCACATCGGACAATCGCACCGGCGTGCCGTTGTGGCTGGCGATCACCAGGCTGGCGAAGTCATCCGCGTCGTGCAGCGCGGTGGTGGCATCGACCGCCATGCGGGTCTTGCCGTTGCTGAGAAACCCCTGCGGTGCGGTGACGTTGGCCGCGGTCAACGCGTTGCGCAGCTGGTCCGGCGAAATGCCCATCGCGTTAAGCGCACGCAGGTTCACGTCGACACGGATCGCGGGTGTCGCCGCGCCAGCGATCTCCACCGACGACACGCCGGGCAACTGGCGCAAGCGCTGTGCCAGCAGCGAATCGGCGACGTTGTAGAGATCGGCCGCCGATTGCGTGTCGGAGGTCAACGCGAACGCAATCACCGGGTCGTCGTTCGGGTTCGCCTTCTGGTAGCTGGGCGCACCGTTGAGGCCGCTGGGCAGGTCCGGTATGGCCGCGTTGATCGCCGCCTGCACTTCGCGCGCGGACGAGTTCAGATCGGTGCCGGTATCGAACAGCATGAATACGAAGGTGCTCCCCTCGGCACTGTGCGAGCGCATCAGCGTGATGCCGGGCACCTGGCCCAGGTGCCGCTCCAGCGGCGCGGCCACGGTCGAGGCCATGGTGCTGGCATCGGCGCCGGCCTGGCTGGCCTGTACGAAGATGGCCGGAAACTGCATGTTCGGCAGCGCCGCCACGCCGAGCAGGAAGTAGCAGAGCATGCCGCCGACAAAGAGTCCCATGGCCAGCAACGAGGTGCCAATCGGGCGGCGGATGAACGGGCCGGAGACATTCATGCAGCGAAGACAACCGTGATGCGGGCGGCGCGATGCCGCCTGGGACGTGAACGGATCATTCCACCCTCAACGCACGAACTGCAAAACGGTTGATCGGCATGGCGCAGAACGCCGCCGCTGCCGCATCGCAGCTGCGGTAGTGCAGGCTTGACCGGATCACGCCGCACTGCCGGCGCGCGCGCGGCTCAAGGCACGCTGCTCGCGCCCCGCCGCGAGCCAGTCGGAGAAGCGCTCCATGTACAGATAGATCACCGGCGTGGTGTACAGCGTCAGCAGCTGCGACAGCAGCAGGCCGCCGACGATTGCCACGCCCAGCGGTCGGCGCAGCTCGGCGCCGATGCCGTTGCCCAGCGCCAGCGGTAGCGCGCCGAACATCGCCGCAAAGGTGGTCATCATGATCGGGCGAAAGCGCAGCAGGCAGGCCCGACGGATCGCGTCATGCGCATTCAGGCCGGCGCGGCGCGCCTCGATCGCGAAGTCGATCATCATGATCGCGTTCTTCTTGACGATGCCGATCAGCAGCACGATGCCGACGATACCGTCCACCGACAGGCTCATGCCGAACAGCATCAGCGCGAGCAAAGCGCCCACACCGGCCGGCGGCAGTGTGGAGATGATCGTCAGCGGATGAATGTAGCTCTCGTAGAGCACGCCCAGCACGATGTAGATCACCACGATCGCCGCCAGCAACAGCAACACCTCGTCGCCGAGCGAGGAGTTGAACTCGGCCGCCTTGCCGATGAACTGGCCGCGCACCTGCGGCGGGAATTTGAGTTGCTGCTCGACCTGGTGAATGGCATCCACCGCGTTGGACAGCGAATAGCCCGGCGCCACGTTGAATGCCAGCGTCACCGCCGGCAGCTGCTGCTGGTGGCTCACCACCAGCGGTGCGCTGGTGACCTCGGCACTGGCCAGTGAAGACAACGGGATAGTGCCGCCGCCGCCGAGCGCGATGCCGATGTTGCCGGTATTGCCGATACCGCTGGGCGTCGCCGAATTGCTCGACTTGACCTGGCCGAAGCTGGTCGCATTGCTGCCGGTGAGCGCGCCAGAGCCGTTGCCGCGCACGGTCAACTTGTTGAGCAGATCGGTGCTGTTGCGAAACTCCGGCGCCACTTCCAGCACCACGCGGTACTGGTTGAGCTGGGTGAAGATGGTGGATATCTGGCGCTGGCCGAAGGCGTCATACAAGGTGTCGTCGATGGTCTGCACCGGCACGCCCATGCGACTGGCCTTTTCGCGGTCGATGGTGAGCTTGAGCGCATTGCCGCGGTCGGCCAGGTTGTTGTCCACGTCGGCCAGTTCCGGCCGCTGGCGCATCGCCTGGGTCATCTCGCCAGCGTACTTGGCCAGTTCGGTCGAGTTTACCTCCGACATCGCGTACTGGTATTCGGTGGCGGACACGGTGCTGTCCAGGGTCACGTCCTGCACCGGCTTCAGGTACAGCGCCACGCCCGGGATATCCGCTACGGCCTTCTGCAGGCGCGGCAACAGCTGGTCCAGGCCATCGCGGTCGCTACGATCTTTCAGCACGATGCTGAGCTGGCCCTGGTTGAGCGTGGGGTTGATCGTGCCGGCACCGATGAACGCCGCTACGCCGGCCACCGCCGGATCCTTGCGCAACACCTCGGCGACCGCCTTGGTGCGTTGCTCCATGGCCGGGAACGCGATGTTGTCGTCGGCCTGCACCACGCCGGTGATCAAGCCAGTGTCCTGCTCCGGCAACAAGCCTTTCGGGATCACGATGTACAGAAACACGGTAAGCACCAACGCGGCGGCGGCCACCAGCACGGTCAGGCGCTGGTGCACGAGCACCCAGTCCAGCGTGTCTGCATACAACGCGACCGAGCGCAACCATAGCGTGCGCTTGCCAGAGGCCGCGGCGCGCCCCGGCGCATCATCGCCCCGGCTTTGATCCGTGCTGGGCAACTGGTCGGGCTTGAGCAGATAGGCGCACATCATCGGGGTCAGGGTCAGCGAGACCAGCATCGAGATGCTCACCGCGAGGGTCAGCACCCAGGCGAACTCGTGAAACAGGCGGCCGGTGACGCCGGGCATCAGCAGCAGCGGCAGGAACACCGCCACCAGCGACACGGTCAGCGACAGCACGGTGAAGCCGATCTCCTTCGCGCCGACTTCGGCTGCTTCGGGCCCGTCCATGCCCTGCTCGATATAACGCACGATGTTCTCGATCATCACGATCGCATCGTCGACCACGAAACCGGTGGCCACGGTCAGCGCCATCAGCGACAGGTTGTCCAGCGACATGCCGGTGAACGACATCACCCCGAACGTGCCCAGCAGCGACAGCGGTACCGCCGTGGCCGGAATGATGGTCGCCCACAGCCGGCGCAGGAACACGAAGATCACGCCCACCACCAGGAACACGGTGAGGATCAGGGTGAACTCCACGTCGTGCACCGAAGCGCGGATGGTCACGGTGCGGTCGGCGAACACGTCCAGGTGCACGTCGGCCGGCAGCGCACTGCGCAACTCCGGCAGGATCCGGCGGATCTGCTCCACCGTGTCGACGATGTTGGCGCCGGGCTGGCGGCGGATGTCCAGCAGCACCGCCGGCTTGCCGTTGGCCCAGGCGGCGAGCTGGTCGTTCTCGACCCCGTCGACCACCTTCGCCACGTCGGACAGACGTACTGGCGCATTGTTCTTGTAGCTGATGATCGTGCTCTTGTAGGCGGCCGCATCGGCCAGCTGGTCATTGGTGCCGATCGAGTAACTCTGCGTCTTGCCGTTCAACGTACCCTTGGGCGCGTTGACGTTGGCCTGGGTCAGCGCCGAGCGCACATCCTCCATGGTCAGGCCGAGGTTGGCCAGCTGCGCCGGGTTCACCTGGATGCGCACCGCCGGGCGCACGTTGCCGGCGATCGAGACCAGGCCCACGCCCTGCACCTGCGACAGCTTTTGCGCCAGGATCGAGTCGGCCAGGTCGTTGACGTCGCGCAGCGGGCGGCTGTCCGACTGCAAGGACAGGGTAAGGATCGGCGCATCGGCCGGGTTGACCCGGTTGTATACCGGCGGATACGGCAGGTTGCCGGGCAGCGTGCCCTTGGCCTGGTTGATCGCCGCCTGCACGTCCTGCGCGGCGATGTCGATGTCGCGCCCCATGTTGAACTGCAGCACGATGGTGGACAGCCCGGCCGAGGAGTCCGAACTCATCATGGTGAGGCCGGAGATCTGCCCGAGGTTGCGCTCCAGCGGCGTGGTGATCAGGGTCGCCATGGTGGTGGCGCTGGCACCGGGATACTGGGTGGTCACCACCAGGCTCGGCGCCTCGATCTCCGGCAGCGCCGACACCGGCAACTGGCGGAAGCCGAGGATACCGAGCAGCAACACCGCCACCATCAGCAGCGAGGTGGCGATCGGCCGGCGAATGAAGAGGGTGGAGAATCCCATGGCTATCCGTGACGAAATGGAGCGGCTCGCGCCGTGATCATGCTTCGCGCGGCCCCCGGCGACACGCCGGGGAATGCGCGCTCATCAGTGGCGACGGCGGCCACCGGCGTTGTCCTTCTTCGCCTTCTGCAGCTCCGCCGCGGTGGGCGCGGCCGGCACTTCACCGGGCTTGAGCGGGTTGACCTTGCTGCCGGGCTTGAGCCGAAACTGGCCCTCGGTCACCACCTGCTCGCCAACCTTGAGCCCGCTGCCGACCATCACGTGGCTATCGCCGACCTCGCCGGCCACCACAATCGGCTGCATCTTGACCGTGTTGTCGCCCTGCACCTGGTAGACATAATCACCGTCCGGCCCGCGCTGCACCGCCTGCGACGGAATCACCAGGCCGCCATCGACCGTGTTCACCAGCAACTGCACGTTGACGAACTGGCCCGGCCACAACTCATTGTGCTCGTTGTTGAACTCCGACTTCAGCCGGAACGTGCCGGTGCTGGTGTCGATCTGGTTGTCGATCACCTTGAGCACGCCGCCGCTGGCGATCGGGTGCGCATCGACCCGATCCAGCGCGGTGACCTGCAGCGGCTGATCTCCTTGGGCGGCGCGCCGGACCATGTCGAGGTTCTGCTCGGGCAGGGTGAACATCACGTTGATCGGGTGCAGCTGGGTCAGGGTGACGATCGGCGTGGAGGTAGTCACCACGTTGCCCGGGTCCACCGCGCGGATGCCAGCCAGGCCATCGATCGGCGAGCGGATATGGGTGTAGTCAAGCTGCACCTTCGCATCGCGGATCGCCGCGTCATCGGCTGCCACCGCCGCCTCGTACTGGGTCACGGTGTTCTTCTGGGTGACCAGGTTGATCTTGGCCACGTACTGGCTGTACTTGGGATCCTGCGATCGCTGGTAGTTGCTGCGCGCCGTGGCCAGCAGGGACTGGTCCTGGTTGCGCCGACCCACCGCCTGGTCGTAGCTGGCCTGGAACGTGCGCGGGTCGATCTGCGCCAGCAGCTGGCCCTTTGTCACCGGCTGGCCTTCCTTGAAGTTGATGCTGAGCAGCAGGCCGCCCACCTGTGGGACCACGGTGACGGTATTGAGCGCCTGCACCGTACCCAGCGCGGTCAGGTAGACCGGCACGTTCTGCTTCACCACCGGCACCACCGTGACCGGCACCGGCGGCGTATCGCCATCCTTGCCGTTGCCGCTGGCCTGTGACGCGGCACCGGCCGGCTTGTGCAGCACGCGGATACCGACGATGGCCACTATGACCACGGCCAGTACGACCAACGCGATCTTCCAAAAACGCGACATGCAAAACTCCTGGATTGAACCATGCGTTCAAACGGCACCCGGACTTGCCAACCGACCTGCGGCGACCGATCTGGCGGCCCACGCCGAAACCACGCAAGCAAACGCGCCCGCATGCCCGAAGCATAGGGGCACTGAAACCCCTTTGAACAATGCCGGTTGACAGGGGTAGGCCATGACCGATGGCAGGGTTTTGCCCCCAATGCAACCCAGACCGGGCCAATGGGGCAATGTTCCTGGCCGGCACGCTGGCACGAACCCCTCGGCAAGCCTCAAACTTTGACGCATGCTTCGTTTATAATGCCGGGCGGGTTGTCTGCGCGCCGGGGGCGCGATGCAGCAGCCGGTGGCAAGGACTGAGGGGTGCGTCGACACGTTCGACCCTGGCCGCTGCAACGATTTCGCCAATCCGGCGTGACAGTACAGGCAATCAGGCGGCCCGGCCCGCCCACTGACAGGAGTACGTGCGTGAGCGGTTCCCTTAGCAAGTCCGACCAGAGCTTCCTGCGCCAGTTTACCGTGACGATCAGCGGCCTGGTGCTACTCACCGTGATCCTGGTGCTGTCAGCCTTGGCCATCAACAACCGTGAGCCCAAGGAAACCAACCCCAACCAGCCGGCCAAGGTCGCCGAACGGATCGCTCCGGCAGGTGCCGTCTATGCTGGCGACACCGGTCGCGCCGCCATGCAGGCCTCCGCCGCCAAGGCTGCCAAGGCTGCCGCCTCCCAGGTCGCCTACGGTGGCACCACCAACGGCAAGGAAATCTACGATCACCTGTGCACCAGCTGCCACACCGCCGGTATCGCGGGCGCGCCGAAGCTGGGCAACAAGGCGATGTGGGGCCCACGCATCAAGCAAGGTCTCGATACCCTCGTCAAGCATGCCACCGAGGGCTACCACGGGCCGGATGGCAACTTCATGCCGCCCAAGGGCGGCAACCCGGCGCTCACCGACGAGCAGATCAAGGCCGCGGTGCACTGGATCGTCGACCAGGCCAAGTAAGCCTCGACTTCAATAAAGCCAAAGCCAAATGCCGCCCACTGGGCGGCATTTGGCTTTGGTCGCTCTCCCCGCAGCGACCAACCGGAGTCCCGCTGCGGGTGCTGTCTCTTGCTCAGACCTCGATTGAATATCGAGGCAACGGCCGGCGGGCCGTGCCCGCCGGCTCTTCCTGCACTAACGCAAGAGGTGATCAAAAGACAGCTGCGGGAAGGTTTCCAGCCCCGCCCGCCGCCGCCAAAAGAGCCGGCCAGAGCCCCACTCTCACCCCAAATGCTCCGCCATCCAAGCCTGCACAAACCCCTGCAGTTGCGGGAAAAACGCCTCGAATCGCCGCTGCAGCTCCGCCTCATGCGCCACCAGTACCGGCAACGCCGAATCCAGCGGATTAGCGCGGCTCAGGCGCTGCCCGATCCCGACCAGCGCCAGCTCCAGCACGGCGCGATCGGCGTAGCCGGCCGGCAGGTCGTTTGCCTCCATGTACCCGCGAAACCGCCGCAAGGCGGGCGTCAGCAAGGCATCACGCCGCCGTAGCAGGCCGCGCAGCGCCGCCGAATATTCTGCCAATGGCTGGCGGCTCCACCGTGTGAAACTGCGCGCCAGGCAATGATCGAACCACATGTCGAGCAGGATCCCGGCGTAGCGCCGGTAGGGTGGCGGCAAGCAGGCCTTGGCCGCCAGCACCTCGGGATGGGCGTCGGTATATGAATCGATGGCTCGATGCAGGCGGATGCCGCTGATCACCCGTGGCGGATACCACGCCGGATCGGGCTGGCCATGCACGAAATCGCCGAGCATCCCGCCCAGGCGCAGGGCATCGTCGTCACCAGCCAGCCAGGCGTGCGCCAGATGATTCATCCGCGTGAGCACCGAACCGGCGTCGCGGTTATGATCGTTTGCATGAATCCCACCGAATTTCCCGCCGACCCTGCCAGTTTCCCGGACGTGGCTGCCAGTTTCATGCTGGCCGGCCCGGTCGGCAAGCTGGAGACCGCCACCGACCTCGCCGCGCCCGCCGGTGCACGCGGCGGCGTGGCCGTGATCTGCCACCCGTTGACCAGCGAGGGCGGCAGCATGCACAACAAGGTGGTGACCATGGTCGAGCGCGCCCTGCGCGAATCCGGGCTGGACACCGTGCGTTTCAATTTCCGCGAAGCCGGTAATTCCGAGGGCAGCTATGACAAGGGACGCGGCGAACGCGAGGATCTGGCTGCGGTGGTGGCGTGGGTACGCCGCGTGCGCCCGCAGGACGCGCTGTGGCTGGCCGGCTTCTCGTTCGGCAGCTACGTCAGCATCAGCCAGGCGGTGCCGTTGCATGCCGATGCGCTGATCAGCATCGCGCCGCCCGCGGGCCACTATGAACTCGATACCATCGCGCTGCCTACCTGCCCCTGGCTGATCGTGCAGGGCGAGGCCGACGAGGTGGTCGAGCCGCAGGCGGTGTTCGACTGGGTCGACTCCATGGCGCACAAGCCCGAGCTGGTGCGCATGCCCGAGACCAGCCACTTCTTCCATCGCCGACTGATGGACCTGCGCGGCGCCATCAAGCATGCCGTACGCGGCTGGCTGCCACCACTACGCCAGGCCTGACCCGATCCATGAGTGAAACCCCATTACTCGCGCCCAGCGCGCGTTACGAGGAGGGCGTTGCCGCACATCGCTGGGAATCGGATCCGACCCAGCTGGCGCTGCTGCCCGAGTTCGACCGCATGCACGCCGCCCTGTGCACCGGGCCCACCACCGAGAACGGCCTGTTCGGCCGCCTCAAGTCGCTGCTCGGCAACGACCCCGCGCCGGTACCCGGGTTGTACCTGTGCGGCGCGGTCGGTCGCGGCAAGACCTTCCTCGTGGACCTGTTCGCAGCCAGCCTGCCGCACGGCGTGGCGCTGCGCCGGCACTTCCACCGTTTCATGGGCGAAGTCCACGCACACCTGCGTGAACTCGGCGAGCGGCAGAACCCGCTGATCGAGGTCGCCGCCAGCATCGCCGGGCGTTGCCGTGTGCTGTGCCTGGACGAGTTCCTGGTCAACGACATCGGCGACGCGATGATCCTGGCCAACCTGCTCGAGGCCCTGTTCGAGCGCGGTGTCAGCCTGGTCACCACGTCCAATACCGCGCCAGCCAACCTGTACCGCGACGGCCTGCAGCGCGCCCGCTTCCTGCCTGCGATCGCGCTGATCGAACAACACTGCCATGTGCTTGAGCTGACGTCGTCGCACGATTGGCGCCTGCGCGCGCTGGCCCAGGCCTCGGTCTACCTGACCCCGCCGGGGGCCGAGGCGCATCGCGCGCTGGAGCGCATCTTCGCCAGCCAGGCCCACGGCGCGATCGAGCAGGACGGTGTGCTGCACATCAACGCCCGCGCCATCCTGTTTCACAAGCGCGCCAAGAATATCCTGTGGTTCGAATTCGCCGCGCTGTGCGAAGGCCCGCGCGCGGTGGCCGACTACATCGCGCTGGCCAAGGCCGGCCCGGCCATCATCATCGCCAACGTGCCGCAGTTCACCATTTACGGCGAAGACGCGGCCAAGCGTTTCGTGCAATTGGTCGACGAGTTCTACGACCGGCGGGTCAAGCTGGTGCTCACTGCCGCAGCGCCAATCACCGAGCTCTACGATGGCGAGCGCCTGCGCGCCGAATTCGGCCGCACCGAATCGCGCCTGATCGAGATGCAAAGTGAGGAATACCTGGCGCTGCCGCACCGACCGGAGTGAGCGAGGTAGCATGATTCTCCAGGCGGGCGATCGGCACTCACATCGCGTGCCTATTTTGCCTTGCCCTGGTTCGCTACGGCGGCCATCTTGGCGACAATTGCCGCGGCGTCGCCCAGGTATTCGTGGCGCAGCGGTTTCAACGCATCGTCGAACTCGTACACCAGCGGCACGCCATTGGGGATGTTCACGCCCACGATGTCCTGATCGGAAATGCCATCGAGGTATTTCACCAGCGCGCGCAGCGAATTGCCGTGCGCGACCACCAGCACGCGCCGACCGGCCTTGATCGCTGGCGCCAGCACTGCATGCCAATACGGCAGCACGCGGGCCACCGTGTCCTTCAGGCACTCGGTATCGGGGATGTCCTTGGGCTCGAGTGCGGCATAGCGCGGATCATGCACGGATTCGTTCGCGCTGCGCTCCAGCGGCGGCGGCGGGATATCGTAGCTGCGGCGCCAGATCTTGACCTGATCCTCGCCGTACTTCGCCGCAGTCTCGGCCTTGTTGAGCCCGGTCAACCCGCCGTAGTGGCGCTCGTTGAGGCGCCAGTCGGTATGCACCGGCAACCACATCAGGTCCATCTCATCCTGCACGCCCCACAAGGTGCGCACCGCGCGCTTGAGCACCGAGGTATGCGCCACGTCGAAGCTGAAACCCTCGGCCTGCAGCAGCTGGCCGGCCTCGCGCGCCTCGACCATGCCCTGTGCGGTCAGGTCGACATCGGCCCAGCCACTGAAACGGTTGTCAAGGTTCCACTGGGACTGGCCGTGGCGGATCAGTACGAGCTTGTGCATGATGATGTTCATCGCAGTGAGGTCAGCCGCGAATGGTGAAGGCCGACTCCGCCAGCGTCAAATGCCACCGCCACAGGTCACGCCAAACCCGTCCGTCGGTTGGTGCATCCAGCGCGTTGTCCATCACTGCTTCACCACTGAAGGAGATAGCCATGCGTCGACTTGCGCGCCCTGGTGCAGGGCCCGCGGGAATTCAAGCGCGAGGTGGAGCCGAAGGTCAGCGACCGTGCGCAGATCGGTAATAACCACCGCACCCGCGCAGGAGCCCGCTCGCGGGCGATGCTTTTGTTCTGATGCCTGATACAGATTAAAACAACAGCATCGCCCGCGAGCGGGCTCCTACGGCAGCCAGTCGTGGGGCTGCAGGTAGTGCGCCAGTTTCGCCTCTTCGGAACCGGGTTCAGGTGTGTAGGCGTACTCGAAGCGCACCCGCGGCGGCAGGCTCATCAGAATCGATTCGGTGCGCCCGCCCGACTGCAGGCCGAACAGGGTGCCGCGGTCGTAGACCAGGTTGAACTCCACGTAGCGGCCGCGCCGGTACAGCTGAAACTCGCGCTCGCGTTCGCCGTAGGCCACGTTCTTGCGGCGCTCGACGATCGGCAGGTAGGCGTCGAGGAAACCCCGGCCGACGTCGCGGGTGAACGCAAAGCAGCGCTCGAAGCCGCCTTCGTTCAGATCATCGTAGAACAGGCCGCCCACACCCCGGGTTTCGTCGCGATGTTGCAGATAGAAGTATTCGTCGCACCACTTCTTGTAGCGCGGATAAACGTCGGCGCCATATGGCTCGCACAGGTCGCGCGCCACCGTATGCCAGTGCCGCACATCCTCGTCGTGCGGATAGAACGGAGTCAGGTCGAAGCCTCCACCGAACCACCAGACCGGTTCCACGCCTTCCTTGCTGGCCTCGAAATAGCGCACGTTGGCGTGGGTGGTGGGCACGTGCGGATTCTTCGGGTGCAGCACCAGCGACACGCCGGTGGCGATGAAGCTGCCGCCAGCCAGGTCCGGCCGGTGCGCGGTGGCGCTGGGCGGCAACTGATGGCCGGATACGCGCGAGAAGTTGACTCCGGCCTGCTCGAACACCGCGCCATCGCGCAGCACGCGGGTGCGCCCGCCACCGCTGGCCGGCCGCGTCCATGCATCCTCCTCGAAACGGGCGCCGCCATCGACTTGCTCGATGGCGGCGCAGATGCGCTCCTGCAGTTCGCGCAGGAAGCTCTCGGCACGGTCGGCTTGCTGACTCATCGTGGATTCCCTGGGTTCGATCGGGCGAGCTTAGCAAGATCGACCGGGCCCATCGCGGCGTTGCGGCGCCGCGGTGAACTGCGCTGGATCAGGTTGCGCCGAGCGGTCTCGCCCGGTGCCGCCGGCGCGGCCGGACCAGTTCGCCGAGATCAGTTGCGGGTTGCGCCCGATGCCCCAGGAGCCTGTCTGCGGCGTCAACTTATCCGCGCGGCCATGCGTCGATGTCCGATCAGGCCCGCCCAGCGCATCCCCAGGTCGATCCACATCAGGTAGCTGGCCTCCGTCAGCAGCTGACCCAGATAACCAGGCCGCAGCGGCAACGTGGCCTCGGCAGCCACCGGTACACCGTCGAAACCCAGCCGCCGGGCCAGCAACAGACAGCGGGCCAGGTGATAGCGGCTGGTCACCAGCGCCACCGGCGGTGGTTCGGCGTGCTCGGTCCCCGCCTGCAACAGGCAGCGTGCGTGGCGCAAGTTTTCCAGCGAATCGGTCGAGTCCTGTTCCAGTTCAACCCGGATCTGTCGCGGCAGGCCGTGCTGCAGCAACCACGCCTTGCCTACCGCCGCTTCGCTGCATTGTCCGGCGCCACACCCGCCGAGCAACAACAGATGATCGATCCGCGCGCCCTGCACCAGGGCCAACGCCCGTTGCAGGCGCTGGCGATAATCGTGCTCCGGCCGGCCGCCTTGCAGCCGGCGCCCGAACACCAGCGTCACCATCCGCCGCGGCGGCACCAGGGGACTACGCGCCGCGATGCGGCACACGTGGATCAAATAGGCCAGCCACACCAGTCCGCCGCTCAGCAACAGCACCAGCAAGCTCACCAGCCCGGCGTGCAGCACGTCGGGATCACGCAGGTAGCGCCGATGGCGAGGCGAGATGGCGGGGTTCATGGACACGGCATGACGGATTGTTGCAGGAGCGCCCAGCTTAACCGGCGATGGTACCGTTCGCGGCATCTTCATGCTGCGCTGGCGACGATGCCCAGATACCTGAAACCGGGAACCTGTCGGACTTTGGCTGGCCGGCCTGCGAATCCGCCTGGGTGGTCCATATCCCCGCCGATTCGTCGGTCCATAGAACCACTATGGACCGACGAATCGTCAGGAATCTATCCTCACACAGCCGAATTCTCGCCTCGGCCACCAAAGCCCGACAAGCTGCTAGGCAATCCCGGGTACGCCCGCTAGGCTTTCACGATGCCCATGTCGACAACACCACTCGCGGTCACCGCGTACACCGCTACTTCCGCGCTTGGCCACGGCCTGGCGGCGCAATTTGATGCCCTCGCCAACGGTCGCAGCGGCCTGCGCCCGAACGACATCAGCAGCGCACCGCTGGCATGCTGGATCGGCCGGGTCGATGGCGTCGAGGCCGCCACGCTTCCCGCCGCCCGGGCCGACTGGGATTGCCGCAACAACCGGCTGGCCTGGCTTGGCCTGCAACAGGACGACTTCATCGACAAGGTAGCCATCGCCCGCGCACGTTACGGCACCAGCCGCATCGCCCTCCTGCTGGGCACCTCCACGGCCAGTATCGGCGCCACCGAGGAAGCCTATCGCCAGCTTGACGCCGATGGCGGCCTGCCCGACGACATGCTGCGACCGGCGCTCCACACGCCGCATTCACTGAGCGCGTTCGTCGCCGCCGCACTCGACCTGAGCGGCCCGTGCCTGACCGTTTCCACCGCGTGTTCGTCGAGCGCCAAGGTGTTTGCCAGTGCCGCGCGGATGATCCGGCTTGGCCTGGTCGATGCGACCGTGGTCGGCGGGGTCGACACGCTGTGCGACAGCGTCCTGTTCGGCTTCAATGCGCTGGAGCTGGTCTCCGCCACGCCGTGTCGGCCCTTCGATGCGCGACGCGACGGTATCTCGATCGGCGAGGCGGCCGGTTTCGCCCTGCTCGAGCGGGCCGGGCTGGCTCCCGCGGCGCCGCAACTGCTCGGCTACGGCGAAGCCAGCGACGCATACCACATGTCCACGCCGCACCCGCGGGGGCTCGGCGCGGAACTCGCGCTGCGCGATGCGCTGGCTCGCGCCGGACTGGAGGCAGCCCAGGTCGACTACATCAACCTGCATGGCACCGCGAGCCAGAAGAACGACGAAGTCGAGGCGGCACTGATCAACCGCAGCTTTCCGGCCACCACGCGGGCCAGTTCCACCAAGGGCTACACCGGCCACACGCTGGGTGCCGCCGGCATCGTCGGGGCGGTGGTCGCCCTGCTGGCGATCGAGCATGGCCTGGTGCCGGGCAACCTCGGCGGCGAGTCGCCCGATCCCGATTGTGGCGCCTCGTTCGCGTGGCGCAACGAGCAGCAACGCATCGACGTGGCGTTGAGCAATTCGTTCGGCTTCGGCGGCAACAACGCCTGCCTCGCGTTCGCGCGGGCTGGATTCGCCGCATGAGTGCGTTGCGGGTGTGGGTGGAAGGCGTTGGCCTGTGGTCGCCGCAGTTGGGCAATTTCGCCGCGTTGCGCAGCGTGCTCGACGGCCGCATGCCGACGCCTCCAGCAGCGCGTCCTGCGGCTGCCAGCTTGCTGCCGAACGAGCGTCGCCGTGCGCCCGAGAGCGTATTGCTGGCGGTCGAGGTGGCGGACCAGGCAGTGACGATGAGTACTCGCGATGCAGCCACCCTGGCCTGCGTGTTCGCCTCCGCGCACGGGGACCAGCCGATCACCGATTACATGTGCGCCACCCTGGCCAAGGCACCGGCCGAGTTGTCGCCGATCCGCTTCCACAACTCGGTGCACAACGCGCCGGTCGGCTACTGGACGATGTCCAGCCATTGCCATGCACCATCCACCTCGGTAGCCGCGCAGCGCGCCAGCTTCGGTGCCGGCCTGCTGGAAGCGGTAAGCCAGGTGCTGGCCGAACAGCGCGCCGTGCTGCTGGTATGCAGCGACAGCGCGGGCAGCGGGCCGCTGCGCGAAGTCACCGGCTGCGAACAGGCGTTCGGCTGCGCTCTGGTGCTGGCGCCAACGGCCGGCCCATCGAGCATCGCTGCGCTCGATCTGCAGCTGCTCGCCGACCATGCCGATACCCCACTGCCCGAGCCGCTGGCCGGTTGGCGCCGCGGAAATCCCGCAGCGACCAGCCTGGCCCTGCTGGCACGGCTGAGCCAGGGTTCCGGTCGCTGTCGGCTGGCGGCAGCGGCGGCGACGCTCGGCATACAAATTGATATGCTGCGTATCGACAAGGAGCTTGCCGGATGAACAACACGACAGCGCGCTGGTGCGTGCTGATTCCATGCCTCAACGAGGAAGCGGCGATCAAGTCCGTGCTCGGCTCCGTGCTCGCACTCGGCGCGCCGGTCATCGTGGTCGACGACGGCTCGGATGACCGCACTGCGGACATCGTCGCGACGTTGCCGGTAACCCTGCTGCGCCACGCTCGACGCTGCGGCAAGGGCGAGGCCTTGCGCTACGGTTTTCGCGAGGCCTCGCGCCAGGGCTACGACGCCGTGCTGACGATGGATGGCGATGGCCAGCATCTGGCCAGCGACATACCACGTATCGTGGCAGCGGCCGCAAGCCGTCCGGATCACATCGTGATCGGTGCGCGCCTGCTGGACAAGGCGCAGCAGCCCAAGGGGCGCCGCCGTGCCAATGCGGTGGCCGACTGGGGCATTTCCTGGGCCTGCGCGCAACCCGTCGCAGATACCCAGAGCGGCCAGCGCTGGTACCCCCGTGCGGCGCTGGAACTGGTCGACCTGCCGGCGGAGAACTTCGTGTTCGAGGCAGCCATCCTGATCGCGGCCTCGCGCGAGAAGCATCTGGGCATCGTCTCGGTGCCGATCGCCTCGCGCTACCACGGCGCGTTCCGTGCCAGCCACCTCAGCCCGATGCGCGACGTTACCCGCATCACCACATATACGATCGGCCGGATCATCCACTACGGCGACGTCGCCGCCAGTTATCGCCGCTCGCGCGCGCAACCACGGGTGATCGAGGCGGCAGGTTCCACCGCTCTCGAATAGCGCCACGCTGCAGTGCGCCGAGAACAAGGTACGATCGGAACCTGACCGACGAAGCGCAGCGTTTGTGAGCGAGACGGCGCACGATGCGGCGGTCCTCGGCGGACATGCACGATCTGGCACAGGCGCGCATGCGGCCCGTTGTGGTTCGCGGCGTAACCTGGAGCGACAGCCCTGTTCATGAACCCGCAAGCCGACGCCCTGCCGGGGTCCAGCTTCGACGTTTGCGACCCGCGAGGCAGCACGGTCGCTGCCATCTTCAACGCGGCAGCAAGGCCTGTCCGGTCTGGCGCAGTCCTGGCGGATCAAGCAGTTCCAGCTCACGCCCCTCGATCTGGATCAGGCCCTGGCTGCGGAAGCGGCTGAGCACGCGACTCACCGTTTCGGCAGCCAGGCGCAGATAGTTGGCGATGTCGCCGCGCGACATGCTGAGGTGGAAGCGGGTGGCGGAGAATCCGCGCGCGGCATAGCGCCCGGCCAGATCCATCAGGAAGGCCGCCACGCGCTCGTCGGCGCTGTGGTCGCCGGCCAGCAGGCTGGCACTGCCCAACTCCTTACTCAGCATGCGGAAAAGGTGCTTCTGCACCGCCGGCACCCGCGAGGCGAGCGCACTCATCGCCGGGAACGAGAAACGGCAGAAGAATGTGGTATCCAGCGCCACCGCGTCGCACGGGAAGTGCTCGGGGTAGATGGCGTTGAGGCCAATTACCTCGCCGGGCAGATAGAAGCCGAGCACCTGCTCGCGGCCTTCCTTGTCGACCATGCGGGTTTTCACCGTACCCGAACGCACCGCGAAGATCGCACGGAACGGGTCGCCGGTGCGGAAGATGTGCTCGCCCGCACGGAATGGCCCCACATGCTCGACCAGACATTGCAGCTCGGCCAGCTCGGGCTTGTGGTAGCCGGCCGCAATGCAGGCACTGGAGAACGCACAGGTGCCGCAAAAATGCGTCTCGTCGCCGTCGTCGGCAATCGGGCTGGGCGGCTCGGGCAGGCGACCTGCCGGGTGCTTGGATTGCATGATGCGGGGGGGGTGCCTGGTCGGGCTGCGTGGATCAAATCACGCGCGAATAGCGCGTCGCCTGTGCCGCGTCGTCCAGATAGGCGTCGAAGCACATGGCAATGATACGCAACAGCAGCCTTCCCCGCGAGGTCACCCGGATCGCACGGGCGTCTTCCAGCACCAGGCCATCCTTGATCAGCGGCACCAGCCGCTGCCGTCCCTGCACGAAATATTCGTCGAACAGCAACCGATGGCGTGCACCGAAATATTGCTTGTCGACGACACCATGGCACATCAGCTCGCCGATCAGCTCGCGCCGGATCAGGTCGTCTTCGTCCAGCTTCAGGCCACGCACCACCGGCAGGCGTCCGGCATCCAGCGCCGCGTAGTAGCCGATCAGGTCCCGCGCGTTCTGGCTGTAGCTGTCGCCGACCCGACCGATTGCGCTTACGCCCAGCCCCACGATGTCGCAATCGCCATGTGTCGAGTAACCCTGGAAGTTGCGCTGCAGGGTGCCGGCGCGCTGTGCCTGCACCAGTTCATCGCTGGCCTTGGCGAAGTGATCCATGCCGACATAGACGTAACCGGCCGCCGACAGCTGGGCCATGGCGCAACCGAACAGGGCCAGCCGCGTCGCCGGATCCGGCATGTCGGCTGCGGCGATTTGCCGCTGTGCCTTGAACATCTCCGGCAGGTGCGCATAGCCGTACACGGCCACGCGGTCGGGATTCAGCGCCACCACCTGGTCCAGCGTGCGGCTGAAGCCCTCGACGGTCTGCCGCGGCAGGCCATAGATCAGGTCGACGCTGGCCGAACGGAACCCGGACAAGCGCGCCGCATCCAGGACCTCGCGGGTCTGCTCAAAGCTCTGGATGCGGTTGATCGCCTTCTGCACCACTGGGTCGAAATCCTGGACACCGACCGAAATCCGGTTGAAACCCAATTCACCCAGCCCGCGTATGTAGGCACCATCGGCAAAGCGTGGATCGATCTCGATACCGTATTCGCGATCCGCGACGTGGCTGAAGCTGAAGTGTTGCCGCAGCGATTCCAGCAGCTCGCCCATTTGTGTGATACCGAGGAAGTTCGGCGTACCGCCGCCAAAATGCAGCTGGTATAGCGACCGGTCGCGATCGAACAACGGCGCGATCAGCTCGATCTCGCGGTACAGCCGCTCGAGATAGCGGTCGGCCTGGGTGGCGTCGCGCGTGATGATCCGGTTGCAGCCGCAGTAGAAACACGGGCTCGTGCAGAACGGTACGTGCACATACACCGACAGCGGCCGCGGGATCGGCTCTTCGTTGGAGGTGCGAATGACGCCACGCAATGCCGTCTCGTCGAACTCGGCAGCGAAGTGCGGTGCAGTGGGATAGCTGGTATAGCGCGGCCCGGCCACGTCGTAACGGGCGATCAGGGCCGCGTCGAATTCAGGGGGAGTGATGATGGTAGTCATGGTAGAGAGTCTGTCGACTATGCCGCGCACTTGCCTTGATCCGCGTCAACTACAGCCGCTATCCCACCGACGCACCCATTATCGTAGGAGCCTACTTGCAGGCGATGCTCTTGTTGTCGGACACCCAGGGCAAGGGCATCGCCCGCGAGCGGGCTCCTACCGACGGAGTGTGGGGTCGGCGCACGACCACCGCACGGCACCGCCGCACGCATCGCCGAGTTGCGCAGTTGCATAACAAGAGTCGAGACGGTATCTACCGGTTGTAGTCAGGATCGGTATGGCTCGATTTGCTGCTCGATCGAGCCGAAGATCGAAGCACCGGCGGCGTCGGTGATGTCGATCTTCAGACGGTCACCGAACTTCAGGAATGGCGTCGACGGCTTGCCGTCGCGCAGGGTCTCCACGGTGCGCTGCTCGGCCAGGCAGGAGGCGCCCCTGGACGTATCTTCATTGGCGATGGTGCCGGAGCCGACGATGGTGCCGGCCGTCAGCGGGCGCGTCTTCGCGACGTGCGCGACCAGCTCGGCAAAGCTGAACTGCATGTCGACGCCGCATTCGGCCTCGCCGAGCCACTGGTCGTTGAGCCAGGTGCGCATCGGCAGATGCAGCTTGTCGCCGTGCCAGGCATCGCCCAGCTCGTCTGGCGTTACCAGCACCGGCGACAGTGCCGAGCGCGGCTTGGACTGCAGGAAACCGAAACCCTTGGCCAGCTCGCCGGGGATCAGGCCGCGCAGGCTGACATCGTTGATCAAGCCGATCAGCTGGATGTGGTCTGAGGCCTGCGCCGGCGTCGCCGCCATCGGCACGTCGTCGGTGACCACCACCACCTCGGCTTCCAGATCGATGCCGAACTCTTCGCTGGGCACCAGCACCGGATCGCGCGGGCCGAGGAACCCGGCGCTGGTGGCCTGGTACATCAGCGGATCGGTGTAGAACGATTTGGGCACCTCGGCACCGCGGGCGCGGCGCACGCGTTCGACATGCGGCAGATAGGCCGAGCCATCGACGAATTCGTAAGCGCGCGGCAGCGGCGAGGCCAGCGCGCTCAGGTCCAGCGCGAACGCGCCGGCGGCCGTGCCCGCGTTGAGTTGCTCCGACAAGGCATTCAATCGCGGCGCCGCGTTCGACCAGTCCTCCAGCGCTGCCTGCAGCGTCGGCGCGATGTCAGCGGCCTTCACCGCACGGGCAAGGTCGCGGCTGACGACGATCAGCGTGCCATCGCGGCCGCCCTGCTTCAGGGATCCGAGTTTCATGCAAAGTCCTCAGGTGGGTATCAGTTCGGCGATATCGTCGTGCAATGCCGCCAGGCCGCGATCGAGCGTGACCAGGCGCCCGTTGTGCTTGCGCGCCAGCGCGGCCAGGTAGGCGTCGGTCACCTGTTTGTGACCGAGCACGCCGTGCGGGCGTACTTGGGCATATGGCAAATCGTCCGGCCAGAAGCAGTGCCGCGGGTCGGCGGCAAGCTTGCCCAGTTCGCGCTGCGCATCGCGCATACCGTCGTGTTCGCTGATGCGCACGATCCAGCGCGTCAGCGCGCCTTCGACCACCGGGCAGGTGGCAAATTCCCCGCGCAGGGCTACGAACCAGTTGCGGGCGATGGCGTGGTGCACGTGGTCGCCTGCGAACAGCGCGATCAAGACGTTGGCATCCAGTAGGCGCGTCACCATTCGTCGTCCAGCGCCCTGACCTCGTCGATGGTGACTGGCCGGCCCGTGCGGAATACGCCAAGCCCGGTTTCGGGGTCGACATCGTAGTTGCCCGGCGCGTCCGCCACATGGGCTGGCGCCTTCAGCCCGCGCAGCGCCAGCTCCACCACCAGCTTGCTGAAGCTGACGCCCTGCTGGCGCGCCAGGCTGGTGAACAAGACATGCTCGCGTTCGGGAATGTCCAAAGTGGTACGCATGATCCGCTTCCGGCCAGTATAGACGTATGCATCATGATACGAACGCATCATGATGTCAATTCATCAAGGCGCCTCGAAATGTTTGTGCAGGCCTTGCCAGCAGTGCTGGTAGTCGTCTTGCAGCTGTGGCGCCGCAAGCGCCTGCCGGGTCGGGCGGATCACCTTGCGCGTTTCGAACATGAAGGCCATGGTGCCCTCGATCACATCCGGCTTCGACGGATCCGCGTTGGATGCCTTCTCGAAGGTGGCCGCATCCGGGCCGTGCGCGCTCATGCAGTTGTGCAACGAGGCGCCACCCGGGACAAAACCCTCGGCCTTGGCGTCGTATATGCCACTGATCAGGCCCATGAATTCGCTGGCCACGTTGCGGTGGAACCACGGCGGCCGGAACGTGTGCTGCGCCACCAGCCAGCGCGGCGGGAAGATCGCGAAATCCATGTTCGCCGTGCCAGGCGTGTCGCTGGCCGAAGTGAGCACGGTGAAGATCGACGGATCGGGATGATCGACGCTGATCGAGCCGATCGTGTTGAAACGGCGCAGGTCGTACTTGTACGGCGCACAGGTGCCGTGCCAGCCGACCACGTCCAGCGGCGAGTGGTCGATCGATGCCGTCCACAACGTACCCTGGAACTTGGCGATGAGTTCGAACTGGCCTTCGACGTCCTCGTACGCGGCCATCGGGGTGAGAAAGTCGCGTGCATTCGCCAGGCAGTTGGACCCGATCGGACCAAGCTCGGGCAGGCGCAGCAGCGCACCGAAGTTTTCGCACACGTAACCGCGGGCCACTCCTGCGCTTCCGGCAATCGCTCCATGCATTGCTCTACCTCCGGCATCCATGCCGTCGCCTGCGCCCGTGGCATTCGCACCTCCATGTGCAGCAGCCTCGCCGTCGAGCAGGTCGACGCGAAAACGCACGCCGCGTGGAACCACCGCGATCTCCTGCGGTTCGATCTCGAGCACGCCCAGCTCGGTGGCCAGGCGCAGCCGACCCTGCTGCGGCACGATCAGCAGTTCGCCATCGGCGTCGTAAAAGAAGCGGCCCTGCATGGAGCGGTTCGCTGTGTACAGATGAATACCGATACCGCCCTGCTCGGCCGCGCTGCCGTTACCGGCCAGGGTGACCAGACCATCGAGGAAGTCGGTCGGCGCCTGCGGCATCGGCAGCGGGTCCCAGCGCAGCTGGTTGGGCGTGGCTGGCGCCTCGTCGAAGCGATTGTGGAAGGTGGCGTGCGCCAGCGGCTGGAACGGTTCGTGCACGGCTGCCGGGCGGATCCGGTACAGCCAGCTGCGCCGGTTGAGATGGCGCGGCGCGGTGAACGCGGTGCCCGACAACTGCTCCGCGTACAGGCCATGCGCCACGCGCTGCGGCGAGTTTTGCCCGCCCGGCAAAGTGCCGGCGATGACCTCGCTGGCGAACTCATTGCCGAAGCCGGATTGATAACCCCTGCTCTCGATCTCCATGACGCTCTCCTCAGAGGAATCCGCGCTTCATCTGGTCGCGCTCGATCGACTCGAACAGCGCCTGGAAGTTGCCTTCGCCGAAGCCTTCGTTGCCCTTGCGCTGGATGATCTCGAAGAAGATCGGACCAATCACGTTCCGGGTAAAGATCTGCAGCAACAGGCGTTTCCCGGTTTCCCTGTCGGCGTCGATCAGAATCTTGTTTTTTTCCAGCCGCGGTACGTCTTCGCCGTGATTCGGAATGCGCTCGTCGATAACCTCAAAATAAGTGTCCGGCGTGTCGAGGAAATCGACGCCAGCCACGCGCATCTTCTCGACCGTCGTGTAGATGTCGTTGGTGAAACAGGCAATGTGCTGGATGCCTTCGCCCTTGTACGCGTCGAGGTATTCGTTGATCTGGCTCTTCGGGTCGTTCGACTCGTTCAATGGAATGCGCACGATGCCATCTGGCGCGGTCATCGCCTTCGACACCAGGCCGGTCTTGGCGCCCTTGATGTCGAAGTAGCGGATCTCGCGGAAGTTGAACAGCTTCTCGTAGTAGTCCGACCATTTCTGCATATTGCCGAAGTACAGGTTGTGGGTCAGGTGATCGATGAAGGTCAGGCCGAAACCGGCCGGGTTCCGATCCGCGCCTTCGATCGGCGCGTAGTCGCCGTCGTAGATGCTACCGGCGTCGCCGTAACGGTCGACCAGATACAGCATGCAATCGCCGATGCCCTGGACCGCCGGCGCGGACACCGCCTTGCTCGCTTCCTTGTGCGCGACCGCCGCACCGCCGTTGCCGAGCACG
This sequence comes from Rhodanobacter sp., assembly GCA_004298505.1. Lineage (GTDB taxonomy): Bacteria > Pseudomonadota > Gammaproteobacteria > Xanthomonadales > Rhodanobacteraceae > Rhodanobacter. Next base: position 17,662 of record SCRO01000116.1, on the reverse strand, counting down.
CTGGACAGTACCTCGATGGCCGGCTTCTTGAAGCGGATCGCGAACCCGCAGGCGCATGGACCGTGTTTGGCGGCGAAGTCCGCGGCGAACGAATCCGGATCCTCGTTGACCAGGAAGTTCACCCCGTTCTGGCGATATACCGTGATCGCACGGGATTTGTGCTTGAGCACCGCGCTGAAACCCATCCGCTTGAACAGATCGTGCAGCTCGAAAGCAGGCCCTTTCGGCGCGGCAAACTCCACAAACTCGAAACCGTCGATACCCATCGGGTTCTCGAACGTGGTGACCTGGATGCCGGGGTTGGATTGGGCGTTCATGGCGCTCTCCTGAGTGTCGGTGCACGATGGCTGCTCGCGAGCGTGCCACCATCGGTGGTAACCCGGAGTTATAGTTTCGCGTGAAACCATTTGCAAGGAGCTATGCCGCAATGCCCGCCAAACACAAGCCCGCCCCCGTTACGGCCGAGCACGCGCCGTTGCAGTTGGAACACTTCCTACCCTATCAACTGTCGATCCTGTCCAACACGATCAGCCAGGCGATCGCGAGCGACTACCAGAGCCGCTACGACATCCCGATGACGGAATGGCGAGTGATGGCGGTACTGGCACGCTTCGAGGGGCTTTCCGCGCGCGAAGTGGCCGAGCGCACAGCGATGGACAAGGTGGCGGTAAGCCGGGCGCTGGCGCGGCTGGTCGAAGCCGGGCGTGTGAACCGCGCCACACACGGTGGTGACCGACGCCGCTCGGTACTCAGCCTGACCGACGCTGGCTGGAGCATGCATAATGAGGTGGCGCCGATGGCGCGCATGCGTGAACGCGAGTTGCTGGCGAAACTCGACGCGCAAGAGCGTGCATGGCTGACCCGGATTCTGGACAAGTTGCTGGGCGAGGGCGGCTGATAATCGGCAATGGCCAGTCGCCTGACGGCGCACCCCGCATCAAGGCACCCCGGCCGCCAGTTGCACGGCCGGGGTGAGGCAGCTCACGCCGTGGCCGAAACCGGTGAGACATCGAGTAACTGGCGCAGCATGTACGGCAGGATCCCGCCGTGGCGGTAGTAAGCCCCCTCCACCGGCGTATCGATACGTACGATGGCATCGAACGCATGCACCTTGCCCTGCGCATCGGTGGCCGTCACCCGCACGCTGTGTGCAGGTGCTTCGCGGCCGGCCAGGCCGGCGATGTCGAAGGTTTCCTCGCCGGACAGGCCCAGCGTGTCCGCATTCTCGCCAGCCTTGTACTGCAACGGCAGCACGCCCATGCCGATCAGGTTGGAGCGGTGGATACGCTCATAGGATTGCGCGATCACGGCGCGCGCACCCAGCAGCGCGGTGCCTTTCGCCGCCCAGTCGCGTGAAGAGCCGGAGCCGTATTCCTTGCCGGCCAGGATCAGCAGCGGCGTGCCGGCGGCAAGGTAGTTGACCGACGCATCGAAGATCGTGCTGACCGGACCGCCGTCCTGGGTGAAGTCGCGGGTGAAGCCACCTTCGGTGCCGGGCGCCAGCTGGTTGCGCAGGCGGATATTGGCGAAGGTGCCGCGGATCATCACTTCATGGTTGCCGCGACGCGAGCCGTAGGAATTGAAATCCTTGCGCTCCACGCCGTGCCCGGTGAGGTACTTGCCCGCGGGCGAGTCGACCTTGATTGCACCAGCCGGACTGATGTGGTCGGTGGTCACCGAGTCGCCCAGCTTGGCCAGCACGCGCGCACCGGTGATGTCGGTCAACGGCGCCGGCTCGCGCCCCACGCCGTTGAAGTATGGCGGTTGACGCACGTAGGTCGAATCGACAGCCCACTTGAATGCATTGCCCTCGGGTACGTGCAGATTGCGCCAGTTGTCGTCGCCGGCGAACACGTCGGCATAGCCCTTGGCGAACATGTCCGCTTTCACGCAGGCACCGATGACATCCTGGATCTCGCGGTTCGACGGCCAGATATCGCGCAGATACACCGGCTTGCCGTCGCTGCCGGTTCCCAGCGGGTCCTTGAGCAGGTTGACATGCATCGTGCCCACCAGCGCATAGGCCACCACCAGCAGCGGCGAGGCCAGGAAGTTCATCTGCGTCTGCGGGTGGATGCGCCCTTCGAAATTGCGGTTACCCGAGAGCACCGAGCACACGTTGAGGTCGTGTTCGGCCACCGCCGCGGCGACTTCCGGAATCAGCGGACCGGAGTTGCCGATGCAGGTGGTGCAACCGTACCCGACCAGATTGAAGCCGAGCTGGTTCAGATACGCCGTGAGGCCGGCCCGGTCGTAGTAATCGGTGACCACGCGCGAGCCCGGCGCCAGCGAAGTCTTGACCCACGGCTTGCGCGTCAGGCCTTTCTCGACCGCGCGCTTGGCCAGCAGGCCGGCACCGATCATCACCAGCGGATTGGAGGTGTTCGTGCACGAGGTAATCGCGGCAATGACCACGTGCCCGTTGTCCAGGGTGGCGCTGCTGCGGTTGGCCAGCGCCACGTCCACCGGCACGTGCGGCCAGTCGTGGTCGATGTCACAGTGGCCGGGAACATGCGGCGCCTCGTTGGTGCCGCCGTTCGCGATCGACACGGGATCACTGGCCGGAAACGATTCGTCGATACCCTCGTCCAGACCGGTCAGTACCGCCTTCTCGTAGGGCTGGCCCTCGAGCAGCGCGCCGACGGCACCGGGCGCAATCCGGACCGGGATGCGGTCCTGCGGCCGCTTGGGTCCGGCAATGGACGGCTCCAGACTGCCCAGGTCCAGTTCGAGCGTCTGCGAGTATTCGGCTTCATGCGCGGGGTCGTGCCACAGGCCCTGCGCCTTGGCATAGGCCTCGACCAGGCGCACCTGATGCTCCGGGCGGCCGGTCAGACGCAAATAGGCAAGCGTTTCGTCGTCGATCGGGAAAATCGCGCAGGTGGCGCCGTATTCCGGGCTCATGTTGCCCAGCGTCGCGCGGTTGGCCAGCGGGATGCGTGCCACGCCCGGACCGTAGAAATCGACGAACTTGCCGACCACGCCGGTCTTGCGCAGCAGCTCGGCGACCGTGAGCACCAGGTCGGTGGCGGTGGTGCCGGGCGGGAACTCGCCGGTCAGCTTGATACCCACCACTTGCGGGATCAGCATGCTCATCGGCTGTCCCAGCATGGCCGCCTCGGCCTCGATACCGCCCACGCCCCAGCCCAGTACGCCCAGCCCGTTGACCATCGGCGTGTGCGAGTCGGTGCCCACCAGCGTATCGGGGTAGGCCAGCATGCCGTCCGGCCCTTCGCGGGTGAACACCACGCGCGACAGGTACTCCAGGTTCACCTGATGGCAGATGCCGGTATCCGGCGGCACCACCTTGAAATTGTTGAACGCCTGCTGCGCCCAGCGCAGCAACTGGTAGCGCTCGACGTTGCGCTCGAACTCAAGTTGCGCGTTGATGGAGAAGGCGTCGTTCTCGCCAAACGCATCGACGATGACGGAGTGATCGATCACCAGCTCGCTAGGTACCAGCGGGTTGATCTGCTGCGGATCGCCACCCAGCGCGATGATCGCGTCGCGCATCGCCACCAGGTCCACGACACACGGCACGCCGGTGAAATCCTGCATCAGCACGCGCGCCGGCGTGTACTGCACTTCCTGCTGCCCGGTGCCCGCAGGCTTCCAGTCCGCCAGCGACTGGATCTGCTCGCGGGTCACCAGGTGGCCGTCCTCGTTGCGCAACAGGTTTTCCAGCAACACCTTGAGGCTGTAGGGCAATCGATGCGCGGTCTTGACCCGGTCAAGCCGGTAGATCTGGTAGCTGGTGTCATCGACGGTCAACTGACCGCGCGTGCCAAAGCTGTCGCTGCTCATGAAAATCTCCTCGTCAAGCTTGGAACACGCCGCCGGTTCGTTCGTCTGTCTGGCGAGCAACGGCGACGCGTGGGTGGTTATCGAAACGCCAGGTACAGACTGGCGAACACGCCGATGGCCAGCAGCGCCAGGCAGACTAGATCGACGGCAATCAGTGCCGCAAATTTCACGCGGTCGGCGTGTACGTAGTCTTCCACGATCACGCGCAAGCCCAGCTTCATGTGCCAGAACAGTGCCATCAGCAGCACGGCCATGGTCACCGCCACCGCAGGCTGGCCCAGCCAGAGTGCCAGCACCTGGTGATCACCGCGGGCATGGGCGAGCAGCGACGCCACCAGCCATACCAGCAGCGGCACCAGTGCCACCGCGGTCACCCGCTGCACCCACCAGTGGTGCGCACCGGACTTGGCCGAACCCAGGCCGATGGCGCGATACAGCGCCGAGGACCGGGCCGTGGCCGGGTTGCGGTTGAGGGGGTCGTGCCGCTTCCAGTCAGACATGCGCCTACTCCAGCACGGCGAGGCCGAGCGTCCAGGTCAGCACGGTCAGGATCATGCTGGCCGCCACGACGGTCCAGCCGGAAAGATAGATGCTGCGCAGTTCGAAACCGAAATCCAGATCCCAGGCCAGATGCCGGATACCGTTGCACAGGTGGTAGAACAGCGCGAAGGTCCAGCCCAGCAGCAAGAGCAGGCCAATCCACGAACGCAACCAGCGCTCGACCATGGCATAAGTGTCGCCCCCGTCCACCACCGCGACCAGCCACGCCACCAGCAGCACGCTGCCCAGGCTGAGGAACACGCCGGTCATCCGGTGCACGATCGACAGCACCGAAGTCAACTGCGGCTTGTAGATCTGGACGTCAGGGGAGCGCGGACGCAGTTTTGCCGTGGTCATCGCTCAACTCCTCCGCTGCTGGATCATCAGCTTGATCTCGGCGATCTTCTTGCCGGGGTTGAGCCCCTTGGGGCAGGTACGGGTGCAATTGAGGATGGTGTGGCAGCGGTACAACTTGAACGGATCCTCCAGCTCGTCCAGGCGTTCACCGGTCGCCTCGTCGCGACTGTCCACCAGCCAGCGGTGCGCCTGCAGCAAGATTGCCGGCCCCAGAAAACGATCGCCATTCCACCAGTGACTGGGACAGCCGGCGGTACAGCAGAAACACAGGATGCACTCGTAGTCGCCGTCCAGCCGCTTGCGCTCCTCCGGTGACTGCAGTCGCTCGTGCCCGGCTGGCGCGGGTGTCTTGCTGCGCAACCACGGCGTGATCGACTGGTACTGGGCCAGCACGTGGGTCTGGTCGCCGACCAGATCCTTGATCACGTCCATATTGTTGAGCGGATACACGGTAGAGGGCTCACTGATTTCGTCCAGCGAGCGGATGCAGGCGAGCCAGTTGGTGCCATCGATATTCATCGCACATGAGCCGCACACACCCTCGCGACAAGAGCGCCGGAACGTCAGCGTGGGGTCGATTTCGTTCTTGATCTTGATCAGCGCATCCAGCAGCATCGGTCCGCATTTGTCGCGGTCGATGGCATAGGTGTCGATGCGTGGGTTCTTTCCGGACTCGGGATCGTGCCGATACACCTTGAAGCGCTGCACCCGGGTGGCGCCCTCCGGTTCAGGCCAGCTCACGCCCGGTTCGATGCGGGAGGCGGGCGAGGCGCCCGAGTTGCGCGACACCGGAAACCGCTTGGGGGTACGCCACCGCGAGACTTGCTTTGAACTCTTGATCAGCACTTGCGACCCTCCCGCAGCGATGCCCTACGACGATAGTGGTATAGAAAGCGTGAAACGCGAGTAAAGGCGTTTGCTGTGCTGATAGGTAACGCTCCTTGGCGATGCACGCCTGACCGATCGTCATCCCTCTTGCAGATGCTGATTCCGGATCAGCTCCACTTCACCCTCAATCTCCACCGGAATATTGAAGGGAAGCTCGGCCAGGCCCACGGCGCTGCGACTGTGGGCACCCCTGTCAGGGCCGTAGAGTTCCAGGATGAGATCAGAGAATCCGTTGATGACATTCGGCTGCTGGTTGAAGCCGGGCGCCGAATTGACCATGCCGAGTACGCGCGACCAGGCCGCGACCCGGTCAAGGTCGCCAAGCGCACGGTGGAGGCTGCCGAGGATGGAGAGCGCAACCAGTCGGGCGGCAATATAGCCCTGTTCGAGCGAGACTTCGCGCCCGAGCTTGCCGAGCGGCCCGTGGGAACCGCTTCGCCGCGTACCGAGACATTGACGAGGAAATCGTGTTTGCGGTCGAGTCGGGCCAACGGGGCGCCCGGCGCCATGATGACCACCCAGGTGCCGGTGCGTGGTTATCGTTCCAGCAGGGAAAGTGAGAAGTATTCATTCGGTGTAGGTACTGCGCAGAGTTTTTTTGTCGAGCTTGCCGACACTGGTCTTGGCTAGCGCCTCGACAATAAGAACCTTGTCGGGCACCGCGTAAGTCGGGATGTCGCGAGCGTCGGCCAGATCCATGAGGTGCTGGCGGATGGCTTGCGACTCCAGTGTCGTGCCGGCGCGGGGGACCACCAGGGCCAGCGGGCGCTCGCCCCATGTGGCATCAGGTACGCCGATCACGGCGACCTCAGCGACGCCGGACAGCTTCGAGATCAGATCCTCCAGCGCCAGCGAGCTGACCCACTCGCCCCCGGTCTTGATCACGTCCTTGAGCCGGTCGCGGATCTGCAGCCAGCCGGCCGCGTCGATGCTGCCGATGTCGCCCGAGTGCAGGTAACCGCCTCGCCACAGGCTCCGGGAATTTTCCGGTTCCTTCAGATAGCCCTGGGTCAGCCATGGGCTGCGAAAAACGACCTCGCCCTGGGCTTGCCCGTCGTGGAGCTGGGTATTCATCTCGTTGTCGACGATGCGCACATCGCACAGCATGAAAGGCTGGCCAGTGCGCACACGCAATGCGGCTTGGCTGTCGATGTCTCCAGCCACTTCGGCGCTGCTGAGGTGCATGACGGCCTGGATTGGCGCCGTCTCGCTCATGCCATAGCCGGTAAACACGTCGATGCCACGCTCCAGCGCCATCCGGCACAAGCCCTGCGACAACGCCGAGCCACCGATCACCATCTTCAGCTTCGACAGGTCGGTGTTCGCCGATTCGGGATGGGATAGCAGCATCTGCAGCAGGGTCGGCACACAGTGCGAGAAGGTCACGCCCTCGGCGCGAATCAACCTCAACATGAGCGCCGCGTCGTAGCGGCCCGGATAGACCTGCTTGAGCCCCAGCAGGGTCGCCGCGTAGGGGACGCCCCAGGCATGCACGTGGAACATCGGGGTGATCGGCATGTAGACGTCTTCACGATGGATGCGGCCCTGCGCCGGCGCCGTGCCGAACCAACCGGCAATCGCCATGGTGTGCAGCACCAGTTGCCGGTGGCTGTAATAGCAGCCCTTGGGCACGCCGGTGGTGCCGGTGGTGAAGAACGTGGTGGCGCGGGTGTTTTCGTCGAAATCGGGGAACTCGTAGTCTGCGCTGGCCTCGGCCAGCAGCGCTTCGTATTCGCCGACAAAGGCCGTATCGTCGGCGGCCAGCTCGGGCGCGCCATCGCGGATCAGGATCACCTGGACCGCTTTCTTCAGCTGGTCACGAATGCCGGCCAGCAAGGGCAGGAATTCGTGATGGACCAGAATGACATCGGCCTCGGCGTGATCCACAGCTGCTTGATCAGCAGCGGAAAGTCGTAAGCCGACTCGGTGCGCTGGATCGGGTTGCCGATATCGATATACATGGGGCTTCACCTGAATGATGCAGCCAGACAATGGCTGCCGGGTTTCAGCATCAGCAAGGCGTCGGCTGTCGGCGCTCCGTTGATCGTTTGCCAGTGGTACAGCGATGGGCAGATGCAGTCAGCCCCGCACCCATCGGGTAGTCGAAGCTCGATCCGGAACAGGGCGTCGTCCAGGCGCCAGTCGATGTCCACCAGTCCGCGCAGCGTGGTTTCGCCCTCGGCGAACAGGCCGACCCAGCGCTTGCGGATATTGTCGACAACCCGATCCTGCTGTCCGGCCATGCGCAGCGCGCGATGCACGAAGTGCATGAAAAACGGTTGCGCCAGCGTGACATTGCGTTCCTCGTCGAAGACTGGCGTGGCACGCTCCCGTTCCAAGCAGCGGGTCAGCACCAGCCGATCTTCATCGAGCATGGAATCCAGCATCGACTGCCAGCGCTCGCGCGGCGCTACGCCGTACGCAATCGCCGCCGCATTGGCCTGTTGACTGGTTCGCCGTCCGCGCACGCCATGCTGCCGTGCATCGACATATAGCTGGCGCTGCTGATCCCACAGCAGGGTATTCACGGCGGTGGAGATTCGTTCGGCCAGCGCGTCGAAATGCGTCGATTCATGTGGGTGCCGACAGACATCCGCGAGTCGCGCGGCCGCCCGCAAGGCGCCAACGAAGTGGGCGTTCAATGCCGTCACCTGACCGCGCTTGTCCAGTTCCGCCCAGTCGACGAACACCCAATGCGGCAGGTCGGCCAGAAGATCATCGTTGTCGAGGTGGCGCTCGAACCAGCGCAGCGCGCGCACCACCGATGGGAAAAGTTCGCGCGCGATCCCGAAGTCGCCGGTGTACAGGACGACGTCGTCGATCATCATGACCCAGTACAGGCAGAAATCCGGGATGTTGGTAAAGCCTAAACGCGCGAAATCGCCTGGGGCGGTCATCATGGTCAGGCCATCCGGTTGTTGCGACTGCTCGACCTGGCGCAACATCTGTGCCGCCAGCCGTGCATCGCCGAACGCGACGTAGTTGATGCGTGCGCTGACGTAGCCATCCATCCACTGGCGCTGCTCACGCGAAGGACAGTCGACGTAGCCATCGTGCATGCAGCGGCGCAAGGTGGTGACACCGGCCTGCCAGATCCGAACGAGCCATGGATCGGAACACTCGAAAGCGCCGATGGCCTCGACCGGGTAGCCGGTCTCACGCAGCGCGACCTTGTCCACCCGCAGCGGTCGCGGGCAATGCCGGATGGTCAGCTGCAGATAGCGCAGCCCGCTCCATTCGAAGCGCTCCCACGACTGTGCCCCTTCGCGCAGTACATAACGGTGCGCGGGGACCGCGTCGAAACCGTCGATGCCACCGAAGATCCGTACGCGCCCGTCGGCTAGCAACTGTTCGCCATGCACGAAGTCGACGATGGCCCCAGCGGGACCGTCAAGTTCAAGGTGGATATAGCCGGCGAGTATTTCACCGAAGTCGTAGACGATCACTACCGCACAACCATCTTCGGTTCGAACCGTCGTGGGCTGCTGGCTGGCCGCATAATGCGTCAGCGCACGCAGTCGTTCGCTGGAGATCTGCTCGGCGAGGTCATCCGCCAGCACCTCGACAACTTCGTGAACGGCGACAACCCGCGCCTGCGCGGACATCGCTTCACGCATCGGCGGAATCCGCCGCGGCACCATCGCAGCGAAGGGCACCACGTCGCCGGAGAAGTTGCGTCCCGACATTCGCAGTGTCTGCGCCGCGGGCCATTCGCGGTCGTCGTAACCCGCGTCCGTCCATCCGGACGGCGCCAGGCGTGCATCGTAATGCTCCATGCAGCCCAGGCTGTTGGAGGGTACGTCGCGGCGCCATGCGGTTGACTCCAGGCAGCGCCAGTTTGGCCCCGTGTCCAGACGCACGATGCCGGAATCGGTGATGGCTTCGCCCTGCAGAAAGAAACCGCCGCAACCGAATGCGCGGCCGTGCCCCCACCCCGGCAGTTCGTACCAGGCCGTGTGCCGGCCATAGGCATGCGCCAGCACGGCGATCACGTTGCCCCCGGGCTTGAGATATCCGGTCAGATCGTAGTCATCCAGCGACTGCTGCAACGGGCTGCAACGACTGGGGCCGCGGCCGACAAACGCTCCGTTGACATGCAGACGGTAGCGCCCGTCGGCCGAGGCAAGGCATTTCGCCGACTCGACCGTGCCAGGGAGCTGGATGGTCAGGCGAAAATAGACGTGGCGATTGGCCTCTTCACCGGCCCGGAAGCCTTCCGTCGCGAGCGCGGCCCCATCGAGTTGGCGTGGACACCAGATCCATTCGGCACGGCGCGAAAAATTTTTCTCCGTCATTTGCTTGCAGCATTCCCGAAGTTCGATAGGCTCCTGGCTTCGCGCGTCGTAGTGGTGTAATCAGTCGTTGGCCTGCCCGACGGCAGCAAAAGCGCACTCAAAGAAATCCACCGTGGCCTGCCGTGACCTGGCCGCGGCATCCAGGTTGGCTTCGAGTCTTACCTCACCGCCTCGCCCGAGATGAGCAAAGGGATCGCTCACGGTTTGCGCCGGTTCGAGTCGATTGAACCCATGCGTCGCCTCGGGATACATCGTGACCGTGACCCGACGTCGCGCCTGCTCGGGCAGGCCTTTCACCAGCTCCGTGCATGTACCGGGCTCATCATACGCGTCGCACTCTCCGCTCTGGATGAATACCGGTGCACCGGTGAGCTCGGCAAATTCGTAACCGGGAATCTTGTTGTAGCCCCAGCACACCGGATAGAACGGTGCGTGTGCCGCGAAGCGCAGCGGATTGGCGCCCATGTACAACTCGCTATACGGCCGTGTTGCCGTCAACATCGACACCACTCCGCCCCAGGAAAACCCGGTGATGCCGATGCGCTGCGGATCAATCCCCGGACGCGAGGCGAGATACAGAAGCGCGCCGTAGGCGTCCGGCAGCGTTTCAGGGACGCTCTCCGGGCGCCCGCCAGGTCCCGCGCCCCCGTGCAGTCCGCGTGGCGACCACATGTCCAGTTCTAGCGTGGCGATACCCGCATCGTTGAGCGCCTGGGCATGGTAGCCGCCACGACTGTCCACGCCGCTGGTGCCGTGCACCACCACCACGACAGGAACGTTGCCGGCGCGCGTAGGGACACGCATCTGTGCGGCGATGGTCAAGGGATGCTCCTGCGACGCGTTCGGAAACGTGACGTAGGACACCCGGGGCTGTGGACGAAGCTGGATCTGGGGCATATCGGACCTCTCTGGCATGCCTCGATGCTAGCGACTAGCTCAGTTCCCGGGTACCTGTCATTTTTGACAGTTATGCCGCCTGATTCACATGGCTATGCTCGGTGTGAAACTTTGCGGAGGGGTGCATGAACACCAAGCCAAACAGGCTGACTTTTGCCATCGTTGCGGTTCTTGCCCTCCAGCCTGCCTATGCGCAGCAGAACGGGAAAGCCGACGCGACGACTTCCGAAACCGGAAACAGGCAGCTCGCCGAAGATCAGACTGCGCCTGCGCAGACCAAGGCCGGGCAGCCGACGAATCTGGCGGCCATCACGGTCACCGCTACCAAGCGCGTCGAACTGATGCAGGATGTGCCCATTGCCGTCGACGTGGTGACAGCGCAGGACATCGAGTCGGCAGGACTGACTAGTGCGGCTGACCTGCCTATGCTGGTCCCGGGCATTACCATGATCCCGGTGGCTGGTCCGGCGGCATCGAACGTGGTCATACGCGGATTGTCGACCACTATCGGCGAGCCCAACGTCAGTTTCTTCATCGACGGCGTGTACATTCCCTCGCGCAACGCGCTCGATTTCATGCTGGCTGACAATATTGCGCGCATCGAAGTGGCAAAGGGGCCGCAGTATGCCCTGTACGGTCGCAACAGTTTTGCCGGTGCGGTCAACTTCATCACCAAAGCGCCAAGCAACAAGCAAGAAGGTTCGATCAGCGTCGGCCTCGGCAATTATGATCGCCGTGACGCCAAAGCCGTCGCGTCCGGCCCATTCTCCGACGGATCCGCCTACCATTACCGCGTGGGTGTGGCGCGCAACGACTTCGGTGGCTTTTACCGCAACGAACTGACCGGGAAAAAGCTGGACAAGACCAGCGCCCGTGGCGCCTTCCTGACCCTGGACGGCGCGCCCACGGACCGTCTGAACGGGCAAGTCAATGTGATCTACGACGGCATGCGGCGGCGTGATTTCGCGCAACAGTTCGTGTCGAACAACGGCGGATTCGTACCCCATTTCAATGACAACCAGCAGTATTTCGGCGATGTGCCGTCACTGACGAATGGCTTTGCGGTCACGCCCGGTCACTTCGATCGCGACAGCATCCTGGCATCGCTGACGGTAAACTACGATATGGATTGGGCCACCCTGACGTCGGTGACCTCCTATAACCATCTCAAGCTCGATTACGACTACGACTCGGACTACTCGGCAGCGCAGATCGCCACGGCAGGAACTCACGGCCCCCAGACCTCGATCAGCCAGGACTTTCGCCTGGTTTCGCCATCAAACGAGCACTTCGACTGGCTGCTCGGCGTGTACTACTACCACCTCAGCGACGACCACGTCGACGACAGCCAGTACATGGGCCCGGCAGCTCCGCTGGGCGGCCTGAGCAGCGACAACCGCGAGCGCACTCGCAGCGCCGCGGTGTACGGCACGGCGACCTGGCACATGACGCCCAAGTGGGATCTGGGTCTGGCAATGCGCTATACCCGGGAAACCAAGTCGGCCGATGCCACCACGACCAGCCTGCCCAGCGCCGCCAATCCCGCCGGGTCGATCGCCTTGTTCGGCGCATCACGCACGTTCACACCGTTCACACCGGGCCTGTACCTGACCTACAAGCCCTCCCGGAACAGCACGTTCTACGCCAGCGCTGTCAAGGCCATCAAGGTTGGTGGATTCAACACGTTCACGGCCAACGGCGCCATTGCGCCGGACGAGCGCTCCTACGATTCGGAGCGAAGCACGAACTACGAGCTTGGCGCAAAATTCAGTCTGCTCGATGGGCGCATGTTGCTCGATATGGACGTGTACCGCATCAACTGGCGGGACCAGATTGTGCGTACCGTCGGCTCGATGGGTGCGTTGCTGAACACCAACGCCGGTCAAACCACCTCGAAAGGCGTCGAAGCCAACCTCCAGTACGATGCCAATCAAAACTGGTCGTTCAAGCTGGGAGGCACCTACAACGATGCCAAGTACGACGAGTACATGTTTCCGATCGTCGCCGTCCTCGGCGGCAACCCCAACCTGGCGGGTGTGCGGCTTCAATACGCACCGCGCTATACCGCCAACATGAGCGTGATCAACAGGCAGACGCTCAGCAACGGCTGGACGTGGACCACCCGGCTGGACGGCCAGTACAGAACGGACATGGCCGCAATCCAGACGGGTACGGCGACCATCCCGTCCGCGGCACTGTTCAACCTCAACACCAGCCTCGACATCAATCAGTTGCGCGTGTCGTTGTGGGTCGACAACATATTCAACAACAAGGATGCACCCGGTGCGGTATTCACCGGTGACCCGGCAACGACATTCCAGTTCGCCACCCGCCAGCGGCCCGGACTCCAATTGTTCCAGGCCTTGGTCAATGCACCCGCGCTGCGCACGTTCGGCGTCGACTTGCGCTACCGGTTCTGATTAATGATGGACGCTTCCTGACGTGACAGCTACGGACCCGGACACTCGTGCAATCCGACACGATGCCAGGATAAGCGCCCCTGCGCTGCGGCCGTGGCAGCTGGCCGGTTACGGCAGCGGCAGCATGGTGCTGGCGGCCTACTATCTGGTCAGCGCCTCGTTCCTGTTCTACGCGACCGCCATCCTGCACGTACCACCCGATATCGCGGGCCTGGTGATGGCGGCGTCGACGCTGTGGGATGCGCTGGTCGATCTGCCGCTCGGCTGGATGTCCGACCACACGCGCTCGCAACGCCTGGGTCGCCGCCATCCATTCCTGATCATTGGCGGGGTTGCCATAGCCGCGCTGAGCGTGCTGCTGTGGTCCATCCCGGAAGGGCTCGACTTGTGGGTCAAGACGACCTGGCTGGCCGTGGCGCTGATGGGGCTGAAGACCGCCATCAGTACCTTCGTGGTACCGCACACCGCCATGGGTGGCGATCTGGTCACCACTTACGATGCACGTACAGTCGCGCAAGGCTATCGGGCCACCTTCCAGGTGCTCGGAATGGCGCTGGCACTGGTCGGCAGCAGTGCCTGGTTCTTTCGGCCCACGGCTGCGTTTCCACAAGGCCAGCTCAACCCCGCGGTCTACGCACCGATGGGCTGGGCCTGCGCCATCCTGGTGCTGGGGGTAACCCTGGTTACCGTGACCAGCACCTGGCGTTTCATACCGCGAATGCGCGCCGAGCGTGACACTCCCAGATTGGATTGGCACGCGATCCGCGGCGTCCTGCGCGACCGCAATCTGCGCGCGCTGGTGCTGATGATCCTGGTAACCGAGATCGGCGTGCAGCTCACCGTGGCACTGGGGTTCCACATCAACACCTTTACCTACGGCCTGTCTGGCCCGCAAATCGCCATCCTTGCCGTGGCCTTGCTGCTCTCGGCGATCGTGGCGCAACCGTTATGGATCAGGGTGAGCCGGCGCTTTGACAAGAAACCCGCGCTGTATGCGGCCATTGTCCTGGCCGCCATCGGACTGGTCGGCGCACCGCTGACCCACATGGTCTGGCAATGGTTCCCGCTTGAGCCCTCGGCGCATCTGGTCGCCACCCTGCTGCCGTTTCAGATACTCGCCGGCCTGGGCAACGGGGCTTTCTGGTCGCTGCCTTACGCCATGGTCACCGATTGCGCACACGCGCGCGAACGCACTGGCGGCAGCAATCTGACCGGCACATACACCGGGCTGTATATCTTCGCCTACAAGCTGGGCGGCAGCCTGAGCATCGCCGGAAGCGGCGCCTTGCTGGGCTTCATCGGGTACCAAAGCAGCACCTCCGTCCAGACGGCAGCGACCCGTTACGATCTGGCGGTCTATCCCGCGCTACTGATGCTGCTGTTGCTGCCGGTGATGGCCTGGCTGCTTCACGCGTATCGCCTCAAGCGCGCGGATTTCGTGGAATCCGGCAGTGACATACCCGGGTGACCCGAGGCCTGTCCGCGCCATGGCATTGTGATAGCGTGGAGGTGCCGGCGACACGCGCCCGCACGCCGGCCCGCGCTTCATCGCATGCCGTGGACGGAAACTTCATGACGCAGTCACTGATGGTCAACGAAGCAAGCAACGAACTGTGTGCCAGTGACCGCATGCAATTGTTTGCACATGGGGAAGAACTTCTGTCGTTGTCCAGTCGCAGCGATCTGGCCAATTGCCTGGGCAGCCTACGCGCATGGCTCGACGTGAGTGAGATTGTGGTGGCTACCGGCACGATCGAGACGTTGCCGGATGCGTGCGTCATTGGTTCCGGCTACGACCCGGAATGGATGGAGTTGTATTTGCGCGAGAAGTTTGTCCTGGTCGACCCGATAGTCCGGGCAATCGTCAACGGCCAACGGTTCCTAAGCCGGTCGCGGGCGATAGCCGAGAACAACGCGGTCGCCAAATCAAGGCCGCACAGACTCACGCTAGAGCGCTTTATCGAGGCGGCGCAAGACTATCGCCGCCTCAGCTACGGGTTCGCCAGCGGAGTGGTGTTCAATGGTCGCATTGCACTGTGCTCGGTGGTCACCTCACTGGACCAGGGCAGTCAACGCGCACCACTGGTTCTGCGCGCCTTGCGCCCGATGCTGTATCAGGCACTGATGCGTGTGTTGCTGCCGGAGCCGGTGTTTCCCAACCTGAGTCAGCGCGAAGTTGCCATTCTCGAATGCCTCGCCAGCGGCCATGGCGACACCCAGATTGCCGACGCCATGTCGATCTCCGCATCTACCGTTCGCTTCCACCTCGGCAACCTGTTCGAAAAGCTGGGAGCACGCAACCGCTGTCATGCCGTCGCCATTGGTTTCCAGTCCGGCCTGCTGCAGCGCTAGGCACGTCTGGCCATGTCTGGCCACGTCTGCCAGCGCCTCTCTGATCGCGACACCGGCGTCGCTCTGTGCCTTGCGCGCGGTGGCACTGGTCAACGTGAATTGCGTAAATCCGTGCAGCACGCCGGGGTATTCGAGGTAGCTGACCGGAACACCCGATTGCTGCAATCTGTCGCGCAGTCGCCGGCTGTCATCCCGCAGCGGATCTATCCCGGCGGCATTGAGGAAGGTCGGCGGCAGACCTTTCAAGTCCGCCAGCAGCGGCGCCACCAGTGGATCGCGCCTTTGCTCCGGCGAACCCGCATACGAGGTATAGAAAAGCTCCATGTTGGTAAGCGGACCACTGAACTCGGGGGTGCCGAACAAACAATCGGATTCGGTGTTGCGGTCGACTCCATAGACGCCGTAAAAGAGCACCAGCTGGGCCGGCAATGGCAGGGTTTCATCGCGCAGCCGCAGTGCCACGGCCAGCACAATGTTGGCGCCTGCCGATGCCCCGCCCAACGCCAGTGCCCGTGCAGACCCGCCAAGTTCCTGCGCGTGCTCGCGCAACCATTCGAGGGCCGCCATCGTATCTTCGATGGCGGCGGGGAACGGGGATGTCCGGGTGCCAAACGATAGTCGAGCGAGACGATTTTTGCGCCGCTTTCCAGCGCCAGCATGCGCAGCGCCCGATCCTCGATTTCCAGGTCACCCACCACCCAGCCGCCGCCGTGAAGGTCGAGCAGCAGTGGCGCGTGCGCGCGCCCATCCGGATCGTACCAACGTGCCCGTCGCATGCCGGCGCCCCTGGGAATATCCAGATCGCGCATGCTCTCGAGTGGAGGCGGCTGACGATTCCACGCCTCGAACTGACTGGCGACCCGAAGGCGCATCTGCTCCGGCGTCACCGGCGGTCCTGACGCGCGCCCCGAAGCCGCGGCCCGCATGCCCGTTGAGGATGGGTTGCATGGCCGGTTCGATGAAAATATCGTCCACGTTTGATGATCCTGTGTCGTCTTTTTCAGCGCCAAAGGTATCGGGCAGTCAAGCGACTTCGCAATGCGGCAGTCGATTGCCGTTGTGACGGGAAGGGGGAGTCGCAAAAGCATATCGCTGGCTTTTGCTTGCAACGATTCCCTATTCCCCACCCGCCATTCGCGGCCCTCAACGTACCCGTGCATCAGCTTGTTGATCAGCGGTGAGATCAGCAGCAGCAACACGCCCGCTCCCGCCAGCAGCCAGCAGCCGAAGGTGAAGCCGGACAGCGCCGAGCTCGCGGTCATGCCGCTTGCGCCGCTGATCGAGCTGGCCAGCAAGCCGGACAGATTGCCGCCCACGGCCAGCGTGAGGAGCCAGCCGCCCATCGCCGCACCGACCAGTCGCGGCGGCGCCAGCTTGGTGACCATCGACAGGCTGATCGGCGACAGACACAACTCACCGACGGTCTGCAGCACGATCGCCAGCGGATTGACCGACGGGAACCAGCTGATCGGGAACTCCCAGCGACTCAGATTGCGGTCGACGATGTGATGGGCCAGGAAGTTGAACGAGCTGCCGGCCTGTTCGAAGGGCATCCAGAACAGCATGTTGAAGGCGAATATGATCAGCATCGCGATCACCTGCTGGATTTGCACCCGGTCGGTTCGAATCGCCTCGATCACCAGTATCGCGCCCCCCCGGGGAACAACGCAGTAAGCAGCCACTGCAGCATCAACGCCCCGGCGCGATCCATCAGCAGGTAGACCAGCGGAATGGCCACCAGCACGCCGATCGCCACGTAGACCACGCGCATCGGGTTGGCGATTTCCGGCGCCGACCGACCCACCTCGCCGAGCTGGCGCCGACCGAACCAGAACCACACCACGCTGATCAGCATGTCCACGCCGGACGCGGCGAACACCACGTGATAGTTGTCCTGCTGCTTCGTGTCGAAGACCTGTGTTTCCGGCCGATCGAAAGGAAATACGACGACCGGATGTAACCGGAGTCCACGCCATCGTCAAATGCGCTAGGAGCCTGTCGGACTTTGCCGGTTGAGGCGAAAATTCAGCTGTGCGAGGACAGATTTTCGACGATTTGCAGGCCCATAGTGGTTCTATGGGTCAAAAAGCGGCGGAAATATGGACCGCA